>JAXMAQ010000007.1:0-148187 GCA_046350335.1 Planctomycetota bacterium | reverse complement strand
TCGCTTGAGAACTTCGTTGGACGTCATTCCCGACTCCCCCTTCCTCGTCACGAGCAACCCCGCCATCTCCACGATGCCGGGCGCCGCCCAAGACCTGACCCGGGGGACATCTTATCGAATCCAGGCCGTTGGTGTAAGCGCCTGGCCGCCTGCATTCCCCGTATTCATGGCGGTCGACCGCAGACGGCTATGTGCAAGAGCTGACGTTTTCGAGAGGGAAATGCGCCCGACGACAACGCATCAACTCCATCTCCGGCACGCTCCGATACTGGCGGTGGAACGTTACCAGCGAGACTGAGGATGTTTGAGCGAACGCTTGATGCGAACGATCAATTCAGCGGGCGGAAGAAACGGTCCCAGCGTGGGCGGTAAGAATGCTCGGGATCCACGGAACCCGCCACCCCCGTGGCACGTCCGACGATGCGGCGCATGTCCACCAGACCGAAAAACCGCGAATCAAAACTATGGTCGCGGTTGTCCCCCATGACGAAGTATTTTCCTTCGGGAATGGTCATTTCATCGAAGGATCGGGCGAGCGACTCAAATTTCGAAAGCATGACCGCGTGCGCTCGACCTTCGACTTCCTCGGACGCGAACCGGTAATTCGGTTGTTCGCGACCATCGATCTGATCGATGGTGTCCTGGTCCAACGGCTCGTATTCCGCGGCTTTTCCGTTCACGAACAATTGCCCGTCAATCATCTGCACTCGGTCGCCGGGCACTCCGACGACGCGCTTCACAAGTCGCGTCTCGTCGTGCGGTGAAAAGAGCACGATGACGTCCCCACGATGGGGCGCGGACCAGGACGCAATTCGCCAGGTGGTGAAGGGAACCTTCAGATCAAACGCGAGCTTGTTGACGAAAATCCGATCCCCCTCGAGGATCGTCGGCTTCATCGAGCCCGTGGGAACGTCGTTCCAATCGGCAATCGCCGACCGAAGCGTGCTGACGACCACCAAGACGATTAAACAGGGCTTGGCCCATTCCCGCCAGAACCACTGTCCCCACGCCTTAGTTTTCTGACTCCACATACCGTTTCCCCAATTCGGTGAACGAACAACCTTTACTACTGCCGATGGAGCAACGAACGTTGGCGCGGCAGCTACTCCTAAAATACCCAAATTCACCGCCGCGCCAAGCCGACATCTCCCAACCCTAGTTCTGCCCGGCAGTTCGGCGACGAATGGACTTCACAAATGGCCGGAACGCGCGTCGTCTCTCCGGAAAATGAACGACATTGAGAAAATCGTGCTTCCGCCGATATCACGGATTCACGGCCAAGATAGTGAGAAAAGATCCGGGCGCTTCGCGAAACGTTCCAACGTTAAGGAACGCGGAATTTCTCGAGTGCCTCCCGTCGGAGTTCCACACCCAATCCCGGCTCGGCAGGAAGTGGCAATGTACCGTTCTTCAAAGGGGGTTCGCGTAGCAGAAGCTCCTTACGAAGCGCGGACTCCGCCAGCTCCGACGGGAGATATTCAATGAACGGACAACAGGGGGAAGCGGAAGCCAAATGCACGCTCGCGGCTATGCCGATGCCGCTCTTCCAACAATGGGGTACGATTCTCAACCCCCGTTTTTCGGCCAATTGACTGACCTTGATGGCTTCTGTGAAGCCTCCCACCCGTCCCACGTCTGGTTGCAAGACGTCAATTCTGCCGATGTCCGCAAGGTCCAAGAACTCAAAATGGGTGTTCTGCCATTCGCCGGCGGCGATGGGAATGGGAGAATGCTCGTGCAGAAACGCATGGCCCGCCAGGTCGTCAATGTCGATGGGGGTTTCGCAGAAATACAGGTTGTAGGGAACGAGTTTCTCGAGGACGGCGAGAGCGGCTCTTGCATTCGGCCAGGCATAGGCAACATCCATCATCAGGACCATTTCCTGCCCGACCGCGTCCCGGCAAGCGCGGACCATCTCCACGACCCGTTCATTCGGCTCCTGAAGCCCGCCATGACTGTAAGGACCTTGAATGCAGATTTCGAGTTTGGCGGCGGCAAAGCCTAGTTCTCGCGCGCGACGAACCTTCATTACCAGCGATTCCTGATATTCATCCACGGTCCCCCCGTCGGGCAACAAGGAGGCGTACGGAATGACTTCACTCCGCCGGGCAGGACCGAAAAGCCGATAGGTCGGCATCCCTGCCGCCTTCCCCTTGATATCCCAAAGCGCCATGTCGATGGCACCCATGGCACAGATCAAGGCGCCGCGGCGACCGGTCATCTTTGAACCGGAATAGACTTTATTCCAGAGTCTCTCCGGCTCAAGCGGGTTTTCCCCCAGGAGCATTTCTTCGAGGCCGAGTCCCATGCAATGAGTGCCGCGAGCGCGGATGCACTCGCGCGCGACCCAAGGGTTGGTATCGGTCTCTCCCACGCCGACGATTCCCTCGTCCGTGTGGATTTCCACGATCAGGTCGTCCTGCGCCGACGAACAGGCACTGGCGTCGTAATTAGGGACCATGAGCACATGGCATTCGATGCGAGTGATTTTCATGGAATCCTGCTATTGTGCCTGGGCTGCATCGGACGCATGTCCACGAAGATGGTGATCCAGGAATTGAATCACGAGACGCTGCGTTTCTTGAAGCTCTTTTCCCAGCCAACCATGGGAGGCGCCGGGAACCAGTTTGAGGTCGGACGCGACCCCGATGGACTTGAGCGTGGCATCCACCAGGACCGCCTGTCCATAGGGGACCACCATGTCCCGGGTCCCGTGGAGCGACAAGGTGGGTGCATCATTCGCATGAACATAGGTCCGTGGCGAAGCCTTTCGATATCGGTCGAGATCTTCGTCGATGGAACAGCCGACGAAATTCACGATCTTGGGCTCGTGTTTCGGTTCCCAATCGCGGAGCGTTAAATCGAAGGCACCGGCGTAATTGACGGCCGCCTGGACTTTGCTCGAATGCTCCTCGTTCCCCCCGTTCCCTTCAAATCCATCGGAAGGATCCGTGTATCCGAGCATCATCGACAAATAGCCACCCGCAGAGATTCCCATAGCGCCAATCTTATCCGCTTGCACGCGATATTCGTCGGCATGCGCCCGTATCCAACGAACCGCGCACTTGCAGTCTTCAATGGGTGCGGGAAAATGGGCTTGCGGGACGAGTCTGTAGTTCGGAGCAATCACGACGTAACCCGCGCGTGCGAACTGCTCGCAGAACATCCTCATCATTTCCTTGCTTCCGACATGAAAACCGCCCCCAAAAATTGCGACCACGCAGGGCTGTTTCGAAGAGTCGTTCTCGACGTGCGATTTCGGTCGGTAAAGATCGAGCTTCAACTCGATGCCGTCGACCTTGCAGAAGGAAATATCCTTGTCCAGGACAACATCCTCGGCATAACTAAGGTTCGCGACGACAAAACAGAGCCCCAACATTGCGATGCGTTGCATATTCGTCCCACTTTTCCATAACTATCCGACTACGAATGGCGGCCGGCCGCGAGGATTGGCTCGCTCAAGGAGGGAGCAGCCGACGCCGCTTGGGTCTCGTCGAGGATTGCTCTTCGGTACCACCAAAGCCAAAACAAGGAAACGAGATCATAGAGCACGGCTCCGACCGTCACCCACGCCACCCAAGGGGTCCCGAGAAAATGCCAAACGAGGCCGAAAGCGAACAACTGTAGCCGAGCGATCTCCAAAGGCAGCACCCAAGGCTTGCGCTCGAACAAGCCGGAGATCGGGAGCATCGAGAAGATGATGTAGGCGGCGGGCAACGCCAATTGAACGAGCGGTGTTCCTTGTTCGTTCTCGGTGATGAAGAGACCGACCCCTAGAACAGAGAGAAACTGAACCAAAATGTACAGACTGAGTCCCGTGGGAACCTGTGGATCATATTTCACGACGCTGTCGCGCGATACTTCCGTAGCGCGCGGCTTCTCTGGCAACCCGCGGGGAAGCCAACCGAGCGGCATGAACCAGATCTTGATCTTGTCCCACCAGTACGGGGCTTTCCGCGCATCCTCCGCCAATTCCACCCACATGTGAAAATTGGCCCAGACCGGATTCATGCTCCGCAGCGGCTTGGTGATGCCATAGACCGGTTCTTCCTGTTCTTCAATGAACGTGCCGAATAGGCGGTCCCAAATGATGAGCGTCCCCGCGTAATTCTTGTCGAGGTACTTCGGATTGCGTCCGTGGTGCACGCGGTGATGCGAGGGGGTGTTGAAAATCCATTCCATCGGTCCGAGCTTTCCCACGAGCCGGGTATGACACCAGAATTGCCAAATGAGGTTGAACCCCCACATGGAGACATACCAGGCGGGGGGGAATCCGATCAGCGCCAGGGGAAAATAGAAAAACGCGAGCAGGTAGTGTTCAAAGGCGCTTTGCCGCAGCGCGACGATAAGATTGAATTCCTCACTCTGGTGATGAACGACATGCGTCGCCCAGGGAACGGCCCACTCATGCCCGAAACGGTGGTGCCAATAGAAACAGAAATCGACGCCGAGAAACAGCAGAAACGCCGCCACCCATTTTCCCGCGGGGCTGAACTGCTGCACTTCGAAAATGCGAAAATGCTCGTAGATGTAGATGTAGGCCAACAATACCACGCCATGAACGAAGACTTTAAGGGTCTGGTCGATAATGCCACAGCCCAGGTCGCTGATGGAGTCGTTCAGGCGAAAGGTCGGGAATCTCGCGACCCAGGCGCACAAAAACTCGATCGCCGCCAGCGCGAAAAAGAGGGGCACGGCGGCCGTCACGTAATCGACGTCCGTCCCAAGAATTCGATCGATCAAGGTTTCGTTCATCGAGATCGGTTATCCTGCAGCACTCGTCACCCGTCGGTTAGTCTGAAAAAATGCTCCCCATTCGTCAATCTCATCCTGATTCGGCCACCTAATTGTTGGAGGCAGAATCTTCCGCCGGCGGCGAAATCCAGATCCAGAAAACAACTCCCAAGAGGCAGATCAAACTCCCCACTCCCATGCTCACGTTCCAGCCGTAGTTTTCGCCGAGCCATGGGGAAAGATAGGGAGCGACAATCCCGCCAACGTTCCCCCCCGTGTTGAAAATCGCCGCCGACGTTCCTCCCATCTTTCCACCCAGTTCGACCGCGGTCGTCCAGAACGGCCCCTCGGCTAGCCCAAGAGAGCCGAGCGACAAAGAAAAACAGATCACCATTGGCAGTGCCGACTGGGTTTGAATCGCCAGTAGAAGGAAACCACTCGCCGCCGTCATGCCTCCCATGACCACGACTTTTCGCGATAACCCGCGTCCGAAACGGACGGATAACTTGTCCGCCACCCATCCCCCCAGCGGCATGGTGATCACCATCGAAAGCGTCGCGATCGTCGAGAAGTATTGGCTCTGCGATGCGCTGAACTTCGCTTTGTCCCGAAAATAAGTCTCGATCCAATAGAAGAGGAGGTATTGGAAATAGCCAATCGAAACATAGCTGGCGGTGATCAGCATCAATCCCCGATTGCGCAGAAACTGGCTCCAGGGCGTCGCATTCTCAACAGGCCTCTTTTCGTCACTGATCGCTCGCTGAGAAACGCCGGAATAAGCGATTAATTCCAGTTCTCGCTGGTTCACGCCGGGATGCCCGCGCGGGTCGTCTTTCGCATAGGTCAGCCAAAGCAACGTCAGCGCGAGCGATACGGAGCCGTTGACGACGAAGGCAAACCGCCAGCCAGACCAGTTGGATGACGCGGCAAAGAGAACATACGTCAACGCAATCCCTAGAGGTGCCGCTCCGGTGGCAATGCCGTTTGCCAGGCTGCGCTGAGAACCGGGAAACCATTGGTGAATCATGCGGCTGGTGGCGGGATGGAGCGCGCGTTGAAACTTCCGGCGGCAATGCGGATCCACTCGAAAGAGAGAATCGCGCCGGCGACGCTAATCGTTCCAAGCCCCCCCATGCCGGTCAGCGACACGAAGACCGCCGAACCCAAGCCAAGTCCCGCGAGCGCGATCTTCGGCCCGAACCGGTCGATGAGCCAGCCGCCGGGAGCCATGCAAATGGTGTAGGCAGCGAGGAACGCGGAGTAGATCGCCCCCATCTGCGTGTCGGTGAAATTGTAGACCGCCTGAATTTCCGGCCGAGCGACCGACATGCTTATGCGATTGAAATGCCCCAGTCCGACGAAGAGAAAAAGGAGCGCCAAGATCCGCCAACGAACCCAGGTCGGTTTTTCGTTCCCAGGTTCAGGCTCACTGCGACGGTCCATTCCCATCTTCGACAGAACCTCCGCGGATGTTTTTTAGCGCAGTTACATCTCCTCGTGGCCTGAATCACCCGGACTCGGCAATCAAATGGGACTTTACGAACCCCTCGTTCAGCGTGAGACCCAACCCCGGGCGATCGGGCACGTGGATGACACCCTTTTCCGCCATGAATCGTTCCTGCGTCAGCTCATGTCGAATGGGGGAATCTTCGACGCAATCCTCGAAAATGTACGCGTCGCGACAGGTGCAAAGCCACTGAATGCTCGCCGCCACTGTGATCGGACTGGTGTAGCAATGATTGCACAATCGAGCGCCGATCTCTTCCACTCGCTGGCGAATGTAGTTGGCGTCCGTGAAGCCGTTGCGTGCCAGATCGACTTGATACACGTCGAGCGCTCTTTGATCGATAAAGGGGCGGAACGACTCCCGGCCACACTCCCCTTCGCCGGCGGCAATAGGGACGGGAGAACGATCCCGAAGCCAGGCGTATCCCTCGATGTCATCCTGGCGCAACGGCTCCTCCAGCCAACCGATGTTGAACTCGGCAAAGGAATGCGCGCGGCGCAGCGCCGTTCGCGCATCCCAGATGCAGCCAGCGTCAATAAGGAGTGTGGCGTCGCCCACGCCCGCCCGTGCTCCGCGAACCAGTTCGATGTCCAGGGCTTCGCTCTGCCCCATCGGCTCCCAACCAAACTTGACCGCGCGGTATCCCGCCTCCACCCAACGCCGACCGATTTCCGTCGTTTCCTTCCCATCCTTGCCGAACAGGATGGACGCGTACGCGGGAATGCGAGCGTGCTGTTTTCCACCAAGCAAGCGGTGGATCGGTTCGCCGTAATGTTTCCCCTTGAGGTCCCAGAGCGCCATGTCCACTGCGGACATGGCGGCAATCCCTACCCCTTTGCGGCCATAATACATGGTCCGCCGATACATCTTTTGCCAAAGCCGGTCGGTCTCTAGAGGATTCTCCCCGACGAGAAGCTCTCGGAGGCCGCAGGCAATGTTGTGACTGAACGGCGCGTCAATGATCGCTTTGATCACTTCGGGGGATGCGTCCGCCTCGCCAATGCCTTCCAAACCGGTGTCGGTGCGAACCCGAACCAGGGATACGTCTTGGCAACTCGCCGTTTTGGCTGCCACCGACTTGACGCGCAACACTTGACAGAGAATTTGCGTAATCTTCATCGTCGATTTATCTACCTTCAGAAGCCAATGCTCGAATTCCCGGGCGAAGCACCCACCTTTAATCCTTGTCCCCGCGCACCGGGCAAGCCGATGGGAAGGCTGGCGCGGAACTGGGGCCATGGGATGTCCCAGTCCTGGTGATCGGCAGTAAATCTTGTAACCTTCACGGCGGTGGACTACAAGAAGGTTGTTCTTCCGAATGTGCGTCCAAGGCCTTCCGCTCGCGACCTATTGAGCTCCAGGCTTCAAATGCCGGGGCCGGAGAGCCAATTGGCCTACTGCCGTCGAGCCTTCCGCCCCGCGCAAGCGGCATTGGAATCCTGAAAAGCAGTAGACGGAATGGCGGCTTTACCGCGAACAGCCAGCGAAATCAGCATCAAATCACTTCCGAAGGTTTTCGCGTCGCGATTCGTGGGGACGTGGATGGAACGAAATGCCACTGCCTGGAAAACTTTTGGGACTTTTATCTCGCCGAGCCAAGCCAGAACCTTTATGTGGATATGTCCGAGGTCGAAGAGATTGATCCAATCGCGGTCGCGACCATGGTGACTCTATTGCGACGCCATGTGGACGCCGGGGCATCGGTTTTACTGGAATCCCCTCCTCAAATGCTCGCGCACACGCTCTACAAGACGGGAATGCTCGAGTCAGGAAATCGGATTCGGATCGACAGCCCGCGAACGGAAGAGCCGTACGCCGGATAACAAAGACGTGAAATCGAGCGATTGCGATCGAATCCTTGACGGTCATGACAGTTATACTCGGCAATTCCAGCGCCAATGACCGTTTACCTCGGCGTCGGCGACCCAATACAGTTTGACGCGCCGCTCCCCACGTAGTCGTCATTCGTGTGCGTTTACGCTGATGATAACCATTATCGATTACGGTGCAGGTAATCTCATTTCGGTCGCGATGACGTCTGAAACTGGGGAAACCGTACGACTTCATCCGGGCGGATGATGATTGCCGGCGGAAAAGCTCCTCCTTCCGGCGTCGGATCGCTTGAAAGTGGTGGCCAGGACAATCTCCGTGACCGAAATCTCATTGACGTGCTCAACGAGAAGGTGCTGGTGAAAAAGACGCCAATCCTGGGAATCTGCCTGGGATTGCAAATGTTTACGCGATACAGCGAGGAGGGAGACGCGGCTGGGCTCGCCTGGATTGACGCGGAAACGCGCCGGTTCAAGTTCCCCCCCGAGTCGCCCCTGAGGATTCCGCATATCGGCTGGAACGAGGTCGTTTGGCGGAAGGAACATGCCATCACCCGTGGAGTCCCGTCCGGTTCCTGTTTCTATTTCGCCCATTCCTATGCGGTTCGATGCATGGATGACGGCGACGTACTCGCGACTACCCATTACGGCAGCGACTACGCCTCGGCCGTTCAAAAGGAAAACATCATCGGCACCAATTCCATGAAAAGATACCAATACGGGTTCCAACTCCTGCGGAATTTTATCAACTGAAAACCCATGCTTAAACGCGCGTCACCTTGTCTGTTCTTTCGCGGAATTGGGGGATCGAAAGAGCATCCGCTTCCGCGAGTTCTCAAAAAGGCACTGGAGAACGAACAACGCGGTTCGGGTTTTCAATGGACGAAACGTCGACGAATTAATGTTGCTGGACATTGCCGCGACCAAGGAACGCCGCGCGCCCCTGACGGAATTCGTCTCCGAGATCGCCGAAGAAGCCTTTGTATGCCTTTGACCGGGGAGATCCGATCGGTGAGGATATCTCCGCCACGTTCCGCTCGCCGCCGACTGAATCGTCATTAACTCGCACGCGGTCGAGAACCCGAACCTGATCCGGAGGGTTCGGATATTTTACAGCCAATGCATCGTCGTATCCATCGACGCGAAACGCAACCGGACGGCACCTACGAAGTCATGACCCAAGGGGGCTCCAAAGGAACGGATTGAATCCTCGGGATTGGGCCCTCCGGATGCAAGACATGAAGGCGGGCGAACCTGCTCAACGCGATCGACCGGGATGGGACCATGGAAGGGTACGACATCAACCGATTCGACAGGTCTCCGACGCGCTTCATCCCCTTGGCTCGGTGTGGCGGAGCGGGGAAAGTGAAGGATTTCGCTGATGCAGGATGTCGAGGACATGCCACCAGCCGCTGCCAGCGCACGCCCTTGCGTGCGCTACGACCGGCCGACACGATCCTACGACGGAGCATTGAACACCTGGCCGAACGAACCCGACGTGGGCGTCAAGGGGACGAGGAAGAGCGACTTCGTCGCGCTGGAACCTGGATGGCCTGGAAACAGCGCCCATCGGCGGTGAGCCTTCGCCAGGTGGAACGGGCCGGCCTACGAATATGGCGCATTTTCGAGATCGCTGGACTGGTGGAAGGTCTTCCTCGCTGGAAGATGGCCGCGGGTAATCATCGGCCGGATCATGTCGCTTTCAGGAGATCGACCGCATGCCCACTGGCGTCATGATGGGATCTCGACTGTTCTACTTCCTCGCCGGTCGATACTCTCGGCCGCTGGGGACTCCAGCGCCCCATTCAAATGGTTCGTGCAGAGCATTTCAGCCGGCGCAAGATATGGATCGCCAAGAGCGAAGGCCTCGATCATCGGTAGCCGATTTGTTCCTCGTTACGATCGGCCGTCTCATTCGCCGTCGGGCTTGCCGACGTTCCCTTGCTCTCCGCGTTGATCTATTTGCCTGCCGCCGCCTCTTACGAAGGCCACGAAGTCGGGGTCAGTTTATTTCGGCAAACAGTTCGAGAGTTATTTTACAAGTCGAAGCAGTTACGATTACAGCCCCTCGTATCGCTCGGATTGCCGCCGCTTGGTCGCCAGTTGGTTGGCAATAACGGCGGCGCGATTGCCGCTTTTAAAAGGAAAACATCCAGCGGACCACGCCGTTTCCTCGGCCCGTTGAGTCCGTTTCCAACGGATGCGACCGCATCGATACCTGTGGGGATGCCAGCCGAATAGGCAACAACGCCCGGCGGGGAACGAGACATCGACCGTTCATTGCATCGGACAATATGGGAAGGAGCTACTGGCAAGGAATGAAGATTCTCGGGATTTGTGGTGGCGTGAAGGCGGGGTAACCAAGATGGATCCGCGGCCTCATGATGGACGGTTGTTTGGCTGCCGCCGCCGAAGAAGAACGTTTCACGGGCATCAAATTCGCCAACGGTCTATTACCCAAGAGCCGCGATTCGCTATTGCCTCGACTCCCAAAAGCTCGATCCGCGACATCGACCTGGTCGTCTTTCCGGGGCCACTTACGTCGGCTTCGAGGAACTGCTGGTGGTGCTACGGCTTCGAATTTCAACGGGCTGGCGGCCGCGCGGGTTTTGCCTGGTCGATCACCACGCGGCGTACGCGGCAGCCGCGTACTTTGGCTCCGCTGGTTGGGACAGTGCCCTCGTCATCACCATGGACTTCTCGGGCGACGGCAACTCGACCACGGTCCGCGCTGCCCGCGGCACGACATTCGAGACTCTAAGCGAACTCCCCAAGCTGGAATCCGGGCATCTATTACTCCACCGTCACCCAGTACCTGGCTTTCAAAAGGATAGTGACGAACACAAGGTCATGGGAATGGCGGCGTACGGCGAGCCGAAATACGACTTTTCGACATCCTCGCCATCACCGAGACCGGCTACAAGTTCAACACGGGCTTCCTCAGAGGCGTCGGCGTTGGCGTGCACTTCCGCTCGAAGCAAGAGCCCCTTCGAGAAATTCCCGCAGCTCCCCTTCCCCACGCGTCCCCGGCAGCCTGATCACGCAGACCCATTTCGACATCGCCGCCTCCGGCCAAAGGCAACTGGAACGAGCGGTCGTGCAAATGGTCAAGCACTATTCCGCCAAGACGGGGCTCAGCCGCGTCTGTCTCGCGGGTGGCGTCGCCCTCAATTGCCTCATGAACCAAAAGGTCCGCGAAATCCTCCGGAATCACGCGCAGCCCTCCATGCCCTCCGGTTCGTAGTGATGCCGGCCATGCTCGGCGCCGCCTATCTCGGCACGCTTGAACGGGGGAAAACAAAACCACTGCCTCACGCCTACTGGGGACCGGAATACGGCGAAGCGGGAAATCCGCTTCGTGCTTGACCGGGCCGGCGTCCGTTATCGCGAGACGACCGACCCGGCGGCTAGCCGCGAGGACCGCGGAGGGAAAGGTCATCGGCTGGTTTCAGGGTCGAATGGAGTATGGCCCACGCGCCCTCGGCTCCAGGAGCATTCTCGCCGACCCTCGGAGTGAAGCAATGAAGGATCTGATCAACCAGAAGGTGAAGTTTCGCGAAGAATTCCGCCCGGTCGCTCCCTCCGTGCTGCACGAATCCGCGAGCGAGTACTTCGAGAACTACGCCGACGGACCTTATATGACGCAAACGTTCACCGCGACCGCAAAGACGGAACGCGAGATCCCCGGCGTGGTGCACGCGGACGGCACCTGCAGGCTCCAATCGGTGCACGCGGACACCAATCCGCTTTATCACGAACTCATTCGTCGGTTCGCCAAGGAGACGGGCGCCCCCATGGTGATCAATACGAGCCTGAACGCGTACAACGACCCCATGGCCTGCGAACCTCACCAAGCGATGCGCACCTTCTTCACCACCGGCCTCGACTCCTTAATCATGGGCCCCTTTGTCCTCGACAAAACCAGCTGATTTAGCGTTTACCAGGGCTTCGCGCTTCGCTCACAGGTTGCGGCCCTCCCGGTCCAAGGATTCGCAAGGGTGGACCGGCGGCGCAACGCGTGAAATCACACGCAAGCGTGGGACATGCCACCCGGCATAAACGTCTCTATCATCGCTCGCTGACTTATCCCGATGGACGAGGGGGCAAATCGGCGGGAGTTTTAGGTTTGGCGGAGCCGCTTATTGAACGTTCTAGCGAGCGGAACGGAACTTCATGAAGAGCCGCTGAATTTCCGGCATGCAGCATTGCCCGTTGGCGGCCAACTGCGAACAGCGAGCTTCCGATGACTTGGATTTCTCCAGCAAAGCGCGGATGCGAAGCGGCGGCCCCCCCTGTTTCGCCTCCTCCTCGACTTCCTCCCAAGTAAAAGCAAAACAGGCGCAAATCGGCGCGTCGGGATCCTTGGGATACACCGGACCGTTCAACGCATCGGCTTCGACCACCCGTTGGAACATATCGAAATACGCTACCGAACAGGTGGGAGTGGGGCAAAAGAACCCCGTTTCCGAAATCTCTGACAAAGACGAAGGAGGAACGTGGGTGCGCAAGGTCTCGGCGCCCACGCTTTGGCCGCGGGCGCCGCACCGGGGACAGGGGACGTCCCCGGTTAGGTCCGGTTCTTTGAGAAACGCTTTATTCATCGAGGGAGCTCATGGATTGCTCAGTTCCAACGAAGCGTCGAGAACCTTGCCAATCCGTTGATGCAGTTCTTCGAGATGCGCCAGCGTATAAGGATCCTTACCGGCTCCATTCGCCTTTAGAACCCTCTCGATGCCGGCATCGATCCTTTTAAGGTGAAGCCGGGCCAAGCTCTTGGCGTCCGCCGGGGCATCCTCGGAATAGTCCTCGAAGAAATAAAACAGATCGCTATCCTTCGGTCCGAGGACCAATCGGGACAATTTGCGAACGTGCTCTCGCTGCAAATTGCGCCGGACGGTGGAAATGGTGACCGAGTCCTTGCCCACCGTCTGATCCTCCTTGGGGATTTCCGACCAGATCGAACTGGTCACGGAATCGAAGATTTCGGGCATGCGGACGACGTCCGCGTCCCCCTTGGCTTGGAGTTCCGCGTTCTGGACACGGGCAAGAACGTCGCCGTCAAGCAGTCGGGACAAGGCGATCTGCTGCAAGGCGAGGATCTGGTCATAGACCCGGACGGGTTGTCGGTTGTAGCCATAGAGTCCCCAATGGCGGAAATGTTCCGGCGCGAGCTTGTTCAAGAGGTCGGGCGAGAAGTCGAACGCCTTGTCGGCGAAGACGTTGTCTTGCACGAACCTGATCGCCTGCCGCTGCTTCTCGGCGGGGATCGCCTCGAAGGGGAGCCGGGCGTTGGGGTCGCCTCGATGATCCCGATGACTGTATTCCGCGCCCACGTATTCGACGGCGAGCACGGTGGCGTTGGCCAACTCGCCCAGGAGGTTGCCGAACGCCGTGCGCGCCCGCTGCCAACCTTCACCGTTCTCGACCACTCGTTCCGCAAGATTCTGCAGACTCTCGCGAACGAGTTGCGCCCGTTGTTTGGAGAATTCCAACGGATCGCCAAGATCGAAAAGATTGATGCGTGGATCGGGATTGGCGTACAAATCCTCGTCGGTGCCAAAATCATGGCCTGGTTCCGCGAGCTTGGCGGCGATCTTCGCCAACTCGGCCTTTTCGTCACCCTTCACCGGTGAATAGGCGTATTCGATCGCCCAGTAGTCGTAGGGGCCGATCGTCGTCGAGAAATAGTCTCCCTGCTTCTGATCCTTGGTCACGAAGTTGGCGGGGAGGTAGTCCATGACAGAACCAGCCATTCCCTTGGCGCGCGTGATCTCTGGATTATTCGCATCCGCCAGGCTCAGCATGGTGCTCGCCTTGAAGTTGTGCCGTAGCCCGAGCGTATGGCCTACTTCATGCATGACCACTTCCTTGATCCCTTGGCCGATATACTCCTCGGGGATTTTCCCTCCTGGCGCTTTCCCCTGGGCCTGCAGGATGGCCGCCATCAATCCCATTTGCCGGCTCATGCCCGTTCCCAACATGCAGCCGTCTTTACACAGCGTTCGCCGGCGCCATTCCCGACTTTGTTCGCTTTCCGGCGTTTGCTGGGTTGCGAGCATCATGGCTTCCGCACGCTGGCGCATCTTGATGGCCTCGGTCCCGGATTGGACGATCCAAGGAATGTCCGCCGCATGGATCCGGAACCATGCCTGCCGTTGCCCGGTTGCCAGCAATTCGAAACCCTGGGGCACGCCGACCAACTGCAGAAAGTCGGATCGCCAATACCGAACCATCGATTCATCGAAGACGATGTCCGCGTCGAGGATTTGCCCGGTTCGTGGATTTGTTCGTGACGGCCCCATGGCGAACGAGGAGGACGTCGTGATCCAGCGGAAGGTGTTGTAACGAATGTCCTCCGGCTCGAAGTCATCGCCGGCCTGTTGGTCACGAACCTGAATGGCGTCCAGGAATCCGATCTTTTCAAACGCCTTGTTCCACTCGAGAATGCCGGCTTTCACGTACGGTCGGTACTCGCGTGGAACCGTCTTCTCGATCCAGAAAATGATCGGCTCCTTGGGGGGAGACTTCTCGGCGGATTCGTCATTCTTCTCTAATTTCCAACGCGTCACGTACCGCTGGAAGGCGGTTTGGTCCAGGTCGCTTGAAAAGTCCTTGACGACGCTCAAGAAGTGGCCGACGCGGTCGTCCGCCAGACGGGGCTTGTACGAGCCTTCCGAAGGGAGTAGCGACAGGCCGTAATGCACCACGACCTGTGTGCCACGGGCATCGGGAATCGACTCATCCTGGCCAAAGAAGAAAGAGAACATTCCTCTGGCGGAGACGGCGTTCACTTCGATTTCGACGTTCTCCGGATAAGCCTTCACTTTGCCCCACGTGCTCCGAGCCCGGTCCGGCATGATGCCGATGTTGGCCAGGTCGGTCATGAAGAGGTCCGCCAAATCGACCAGGACCTGCTTTCCCTCATGCTGCTCGGACTTGACGGGCAAAGCGGCAATAACACTGTCGTTGTAAGAGACTTTGACCGCGTCCGCTTGGGGTGAGCCGCTGGACGCTTTGAAGTAAACGTTTCGGCGGATGACGAGGATCCGGTCCGCGACCCTGCGGAAGCTGAGCACCCATTGATCGCCGAAATTCAGCGTATCGCCTCCGAGATACATCCGCCCGGCGCCCCGCGCGATCGCGATCGGACAAATGAAGTCCCTTTCATACTTGTCCGCGGAGATCTCCATGAAGAGCTTTTGCTCTTTCTCGTCAAAATACAGGGGAAGCAAACCAGGCAGCTTCGTCGTTCCCTTGACCACTTCCTCCCACTCGGGGAACTTCTTTTCCGGCTTCTTCTCCTGGGGCTTGTCCGCCGGCTTCTCCTGCGCGACCACGACACTTGCAGGACCCCCGAATGCCATCAGAGCGACGAGAGCAAGCCATCCCCATCGATGGCGAAACTGACTGAGTGACCGCATGTAGACGCTCCTTGTATTTGCTACCCGCGAGCCGCGAAAACGACCACGGCGAACCCTTGTCTTGGAAATCTCGGCATAATGGATAAAGATTGATGGTAATCGGCGGGAAACGCCGTCGCAAGATATTCAACGACAAGCGTCAAACCAATTGCTTTCGCGGCTGTCGATTGTGCCGGCTATGCGCAAAAACCGGTGGGTCCCGTTGTCTGGGGAATCGAGGAGGCGGCTCGGTTCGACTCGTTGTCGGAGATTGCGAATCAGCCCGCCCGCCAGGCAATGTGTTTGCCGTTCGTTTTCCGGGCGTGGTATGCTTCAGACGCCAACGGGAAAGGATTGTCAGCCAGGGAACGCCTGACGATGCGGTGATCGTTCCCGAGCTTGGCGCTCCAGCCCATGGGGACTTTGTCGCAACAAGGCGAAGTAACCGACATGGAACGTGGGGAAGGAATACAATTTCAAGGAACCATCGGCGACGATCCTACACCCTCCGCGCGGATCACCCGCGCGAATTGAGGTCTGGTCGAAGCCTCGGGAAAACGGACGCGCATGACAAACTCTGTCGGGAAATCGGACAAAGTGCCGGGCGTGCCCACGCCGGAACGAAAGATCGAAGACTTGCTCGCCGTGCTCAAGGTGTCCAGGCAACTCGCCGCCACGACCGATCTGATCCAACTTCTCAAGTCGATCGAAGAATCCGCGCTCAAAGTCCTCGATTGCGAGCGCGCGACGGTTTTCCTCTACGACGCGAAAACGGACGAACTCTACAGCAACGTGGGGACGGGAGTGACGGAGATCCGCTTTTCCGCCAAAAAAGGGATTGCCGGGCAAGCTTTTCAAACTTCCACCGCCATCAATATTCTCGATGCCTATGCCGATTCTCGCTTCAATCCAGAGATCGACAAGAAGACCGGATTTCGCACGAGAAACATGCTTACTTTCCCGCTGGTGGGGATCGATGACGTTCCCATCGGCGTTTTGCAAGTGCTCAACAAGCGTGGGGGCGCGTTCACCAATTGGGACGTGTCGCTGGTGCATAACTACGGTGCCCAAGCGGGCGTCGCGCTGCAACGACATGGGTTGCTCGAAGAGTTCGCGGAAAAACAACGCCTGGAGAGGGATCTAGACATCGCTAAAACAATTCAGCAAGAGGTACTCCCCAAGACCCCCCCGACCGTGCCAGGCTATGACATCGCGGGATGGAGCCAGCCCGCGGACCAGACCGGGGGCGATTTTTTCGATTTCCAGCACCTTCAAGACGGGAGACTCGCCATCTCTCTCGGAGACGTGACCGGACACGGTATCGGTCCTTCGCTTGTCGCTGCCATGTGCCATTCTTCCTTGCGGGCGACCATGTCCTTGACCAATGATCTCGATCTCGCGGTCGCGAGGGTGAACGCTCTCCTCTGCGACGACTTGCCTCCGGACCGGATGGTGACCGAGTTCATCGGCGTGCTTTCGCCGGTGGACCATCAACTCCTTTATAAATCGGCGGGACAAGGTCCGCTGCTGCTGGTTCGTTCGGCGAATGGCCAAGTGGAGAATCTGCCAACGCATGGTCCTCCCATGGGGATTCAGGATGATATGGAGTTCTCCTCGGCGACGGCGGTAACCATGGCGCCGGGCGACATTGTCATTCTCGTCACGGACGGTTTCTTTGAATGGGCAAACCCCGCGGGAGAAATGTTCGGCACGCAACGGCTTGCGGAGGCCTGCAAAAGGAATCGGGAAAGCCCGCCCAAGCCATCATCGAACTGCTCCACCAAGCGGTGCTCGAATTCGCCGACGGATCGAACCAACTGGACGACTTGACCGCGGTCGTCGTGAAAAGAGAACCTTGACCCCCATGTCCACGAGTGGATTCAACCCGTCGATTGCAAGCACGGTGCTCACCGAGCACCGCATTCGGGTTCTACTGGTCGACGATCAGGCAATCATCGCCGAAGCCTTACGCAGGATGCTCCAGGACCAGCCCGACATCGACTTCCAAGTATGTAGGGAGGCAACCAAGGCGATCGCCGTCGCCAATGAGTTTCCCCCACCGTGATCCTTCAGGATCTCTATTGATGCCGATGTCGACGGCCTGACCTCGCCGATTCTACCGCGCTGATACCAAACCGCGAGACCCCATCATCGTCTCCCGCAGGAGGAAGCGAAGGTGAAGGCGGAAGCATTCGCGATCGGTGCCAATGACTATCTCGTGAAATTACCGGACAAACTCGAACTATTAGCGCCGAGATCCGGTACCACTCCCGTGGCTACATTCATCTTTTGGAACGTAACGAAGCGTTCACCACTTGGCCTGGAGCATTCCGCTTGAACAGCTTCGCGTGGAACAGGAGAAATCGGAACGCCTGCTCCTCAATATCCTGCACCCCATCGCCGAACGTCTCAAACGAGGCGAGAACACGATCGCAGAGCTTTCCCGACGCGAGCATCGCTTTTCGGGGACATTTGTGGCTTCACGGAGCTTTCCGCGCGTCGTTCCGCCAAAGAGCTCATCGACATGCTCAATGGAGTATTCACGGCATTCGACCAATTGACGGAAATCCGCGATGTGGAGAAGATTAAGACGATCGGAGACGCGTATCTCGCGGTCGCTGGATTGCCGACGCCACGTGCCGACCATGCCATCGCCATCGCCGAACTGGCCATCGACATGCTCACGGCCATCGACACAATCAATCGTCAACACGGCCTGGACCTCCAGATGCGCATCGGCATCCATTCCGGCCCGGTGGTCGCGGGGGTGATCGGAAAGAATAAGTTCATCTACGATCTCTGGGGCGACACCGTCAACACGGCCAGCCGCATGGAGTCCCACGGCGTACCCGGCCGGATCCACGTCTCGCCCGCTTCTTATGAACTGCTACGCGAGCGTTTTCAATTCGAGGATCGCGGAGATATCTCCGTGAAGGGGAAAGGAACCATGCACACGTACTTCCTGATCCCCGCTTGCCCTAACGGCTGATTCGCCGAAATCGCTCTAGTTTGGTGGCCCCGGGACAGATTTCGGCAATAGCAGAGATGAGCGCGAATGCCGTCGGCAATCTTGTCGATGGGAAGGATTCGGACGGCAGCGTCGCACATGGCGGCGGCCTTCGGCATGCCGTAGACGACGCTCGTCTTCTCGTCCTGGGCGATCGTATGCCAACCGCGGATACAATGACTTGATCCCTGCACGCCGTCCTTGCCATGCCCCACATCAAGCAAGACGCTTCGATCCAGGCTCGCGCCCTCGCGGGACACTTTGGGCATTTCTACGTCGACGGAAGGACGATACGGTGTCTCCCGCGGGTCCGCCGTGTAAGCCACGTCCCCGAAGCATCGAGAATCAAGTAGTCGTTGGTGCCGGCGAAACGCTTCGTCCCTTCTCCGGCAAATCACCCGTTTGAGGCGAGCCGTACGCGAAGCTTCATCTGGGTCGCCAGCCAGTCGGCCAAGTCCGCAACAAAGAGCTTTCGTCCACGTGCTGGGCAACGATGATGGCGGCGGGAAAATCCGCGGGAAGGGACGCAAACATCTCGGCAATGCGGCCCACCCGTTGAACCCACCACCACCAAGGGGGCAGCATTTTCGTCGTCGCGGACGGCTCACTGTTCTTCCCCCGCGCCGAACCGCGGAACTACACGGCCCCACGATTCGCCCGATGGTCTCCCGACTTCGCCAGCAGGTCATTGGCTCCATGGATCCTGCCGTCCGGGCCGAAGCAAGGCGTTTGGACAGAATCCAAAGCGCCAAATCCCAGGGACTGATACACTTTGTTCGCTTGGCCCGCGATCGACGACGTAACGATGAGAACGGCACAAGGAGAATTGGTCATGATTTGCCGCGTCGCCTCGGCACCGTCCACTCCTGGAAGCAGGATTTCCATGAGGATGAGATCGGGCCGGTCGGCAGCCGCCTTGCCGCCGCACGTCCGAACCGTCGGAGGCAACCCAGGCGATCTGATGTTCGCCCCGGAGACCCGGTGACGATGCGTCGCAGCAGTTCGACCGTAACCTTCACGGCATTGACAATTCCTATTCTCATGAAGCCTCACCGATCAAATCGTGGACTTTATCGATCAGCGTGTTGTCATGAAAACTACTCTTGGCGAGATAGTAATTTGCCCCAGCTTCCAGTCCGCGAAGTCGATCTTCCTCGCGGTCTTTGTAGGAAACGATCATGACGGGAATCGCGCATCGCGGATCCTTCTTGATGGAACTCACCAGTTCAATGCCGTTCATTCTCGGCATGTCCACGTCGCTGATGACCAGCGAATAATCCTGACCTCGGACGGCGTTCCAACCATCCATCCGTCCACGGCCACGTCACTTCGTAACCATGGTTTTCAAGCATAGTCGACGCTGCACCTCGCGCGGTGATCGAGTCATCGACCACCAGCACCCGTTTTCTCGCTCTGGCCGCCACCGGAATGGACCTCTGTCTCACCCGCACGCTCGTCCCACATTGAGCAATGACTCCACCGATCGAATCATATCCTCGACGTCGATAATCAGTAAGGGGTCCCATCTTCTCGAAGCGCGCGGCCAGGATTAATCCCGGAACCTTTCCCAGGCGGCGATCGAGCGGCCGAACCACCCACGAAGACGCTCCCCAAGAATTCGTCGACGAAAACCCCGTATCGACTTTCCCGATCGCGTACTACGACGATGCAGTACACATCCCGCGATTGGACGCTTTCCTCGACCTGGAGCACCTGATGCGCGGAAACAAGTCCGACACTTTCCCCATCAAGCAGGAAATGTTGGCGATCCTCCACCATGGCGATCTGTTCGGGTTTGACCGAAACGATTCGGTCGATGCTCGCCAACGGAAAGGCGTACGGCTCGCCCGCAATTTCGACGATCGCAGCCCGTATCACCGAAAGCGTCGTCGGCAGGTGCATTTGAAAAGTAGTTCCGATTCCCGGCCTGGAGGTCACCCGGACGGTCCCGCGAACCTCTTGCACCATGTTGCGGACCACATCCAGCCCGACTCCCCGACCCGAAATCTCCGTGACCGAGCGTGCCGTCGAAAATCCCGGAAGGAATAGAAACTCCATCAATTCCGGCACGGAAAGATCGGCCGCCATGGCCGACGTCACCAATTTCCGATCGACAATCTTTTGGCGGATCATCTCCGGATCGATGCCCCGACCGTCATCCGTGATCGAGATGGCGAGCATGCCCGCAACATGTGCCGCCTCGAAACGTATCGTCCCACCAGGCGGCTTCCCCGACGCCAATCGATCCGCCTCCCGTTCTATGCCGTGATCGACCGCGTTACGGAGGAGGTGATTGAGCGGCGCTTCCAGCTTTTCCAAGATGTCACGATCGGCCCGGGTTCGATCCCCCAAGATGGTTAGCTTGACGTTTTTTCCCAACTCACGGGCGAGGTCGCGAACGAGGCGAGGAAAACCCGCGAGCGCGTCCCCTATCGGCCTCATGCGGCTGGCGATCGCCTCCCGGTATAGCCGCTCCGAAAGATCCTCCGCACGATGCGCGAGGTCTTCGAGCGTTTCCATTCGCTCACCCAACATTTGCCGGCATGAACGAGCCCATTGGAGCGCGCTCTTGAGCATGGTTTGGATCTGCTCCGGATCTCGTTGATCCGCCGTCTGGTCATTCCAGAGGGAATTGACTCGCTGCAATTGACTCGTCAATCGATCCTGCGCTTCCTTGAGCACGTAGAGGGAATCGGCGTACGGACGCAGCCGACGCGCTTCGACCAAGGACTCGCCGGAAAGAGCCATCAGTCGATCGAGGTTTTCCGCGGTGACCCGCACCACCCGTACCCGCTCGTCGATCTCGGCGGCGGTGGCTCCGGAATTTTGTCCCGAATCGTATTCCGAAGCGGACACGGGCACGATCACGCCGGCCTGATTGGTCGGAGATTCGCCGGAAAGCATCTCGTCACTTCCCGCAGGTGCCGGTGACGAATCGATTTCCGTGGGAAGCAAAGGATCGTCGGTTCTCCGCAAGTCGGTGCCAAACTCCAGAGCCGATTTGTCGCTGGTCGCCAAACAGGTTTGGGGAATCGTATCCCCACGCTTTATCACCGCCAAGGCTTCGAGAAGTTGGGCAAGCATCGCCGACTGACGTGATTTCCATTCGTCTATCTGATCTTCACTACACGTACCGAGGGAACGGAGCGTATCAGTGGCCCGCAAGAGTATGTCGATGGCATCACTGGAAATCTGGATCCGCCCCTCCTGGGCCGCCACGAAACAGTCTTCCATCGCATGCGCCAATTGCACGCCAATCTCGACGCCTACGATGCGTCCCGCTCCCTTGACGGAGTGGGCGGCGCGCATGGCCTTTTCGAGGCTCGCCGGATCGGACGGGTCCGTCTCGAGGCTCAGGAGAGCCTCGCTTAAACTGACGGAGTGAAGCTCAACTTCCTGGCGAAATAGATCGAAGAGCGAAAATCCTGAATAATCGCTTTCAGCCATTACTGCAGGCTCCTCGCCAGGGCGGAAAAGACCAGTTCGTCATCCAAAACTCCGACCGACCACCCTTGCCATTGCACGAGCGCGCGAGTGAAGGACCGGCTCGTGGGCGCCCCCCGTTGCGGCGCCGCGCCCCACTGACCCCCCCCCCCCGCCGACACGCGGTGCGTGCCGTGCATTTCGTCCACCGGCAGGGCCCAGCGTTGGCCACTCCGCTCGATGACCATCATTCGTGGAGGCGCCTGCCGCGTGAAGGAGTCCTCCGACGCGGGGGGAAACTCTTCCTCGTCCACGTGCAAAAGCCCGTGAAAGGAGGCACATAGATGCAGTTCGCCCCGAATGCTGACGATTCCGCGAAATACTTTCCCGGAACGATGCGGAACGCGATGGACGGGCGGGAGCGGCGTCACTTCGGAGACCACCTCCGTGGGCAACGCCAGCCATTCCGCACCAAGACGAAACAAAACGAGGGATACGCATTCTTCCTCGCGCGTTTCCTCCGGCCGCGCGAGAACCTCCGTCCATTCCACCAGATAGTCGTCCGGAGGTTCGCGCTCAAAAAGCTTCGATCCCGCCGTCAATAGCACCGGGCAACTTCGGCAATGGGAGACAACTGTCAATACGGGACAAGTCCCGGAACCGGCGACGCCGACGTCGTTCCAGCAATCTTCGCGGCTTCCAGGAGGACGCTCGATGTTCATGCAAGTCCTCGTTTCGCGCTTGCCGCTTTGTCGGCGCGGCGGCGAAAATTCGCCGCATGCCGAACGTCTCCTCGCTGTTCATGGAGCAACGCCAAATGAATCAATGCGTCATAGTGCTCTTCATCGAGATAGACCGCCTTGCGAAAGCAATCCTCCGCGTCTCCGATCAGTCCGGCGGCATGCCGCGATAGTCCAAGCAGATAGTAAGCGGCGGCATTGGGACCGTGGTCCTCAATGTAGGTCTCGCAAAGCTTCGCCGCCTCTTTGACTCGCCCTTGATTGGCTAGATCCGTCGCCTGCTTCAACAAGGACTCCGGCTTTACCGCGGCGGGGCGAGGTTCCGAATCACCATTCGCCCGATGAAGATCGACCGGACGTTCTTCTTCGTTCGGACGCCGCTGCGTCGATGTTCTTGCGGAAGAGATTCTTCTTCGAGATTGACCACTTGACGCGGTTGAGCCAGCGATCGGACCGCTTGCATCCTCGGTGGAGGGAGAACGTCGAAACGCGAACGCGCCCGGCGTCCCGATCGGTGAAAACTGCGGTCGTCGCACCGCCGCGGACTCGGCGTGACCGAGAAATAACACCCCTTGTCGAGTCAACTTGCGACACAGATTATCGAGCGCTCGCCGTCGCGCCTCCGGGCCCAGATAAATGAGGAGATTTCGGCAGAACACCAAGTCGTAAGGCCCCATGCCGGTCAAAAAATGGGCTTGCGTCAAGTTGCCTTGATGGAAACGGACGCTCGTACGAACCTCCGGCAGCACGACGAATACGTCGCCCCGTCGTTCGAAATAGTGATCTTTGAGAAAACGGATGTCACCGCGGAAGGACGACTCTCGATATTCACCCAGCTTTGCACGCTCCAAAGCCCGGCCACTGACATCGACGGCATCCACGTAAAAATCTGCGGGCTTTAATCCTGCGTCCAGCAGCACCATGGCGACCGAATACGGCTCTTCACCGGTGGCGCATGGCACGCTAAGGATATGAAGCGGTTGCCCACCGCCGTTGGCCGCACGCCATGCCGTCGCCTGCTCGCGAAGCAGCTCGAACGGTGCGCCGTCTCGAAAAAACCAAGTCTCGCCGACGACCACTTCGTCGATCAACGAGGCGCATTCCGCCTGCGAACTCTCCAGCAACGCGGCGTATTGGTCGATGGTTTCCAGCCCGCGGCATTCCATTCGTTTACGCACCGCGGCTCCGATCGCGAGCGGGCCGACGGAATCCACGTCGAGACCAATCTCGCGGTGAAGTCGCTCTTCGATCGCGGACATCCATCTCACGCTTGCGCCACCTCATCCACGAGTAGCTGCTGCCGTACATCCTCGGTCAAGATCCGCTCGACATGGAGAAACTGGATCATGTCCCGGCCATCGGCGATGACCGCGCCCAGGTAACCCGCGGCGCCCATTCCCAATTCCACTCGCTGCAGTTCCTGGACGTCGAACCGGGTTAACTCGGTAACCCGTTCGGCCAAGAGACCAAGTATTCGATCCGGCTCGCCGTTCGCGCCAGCGATTCGCACGAGCACGATTCGCGTGCTCCATTTCCGATCACATTCGCGCCTGTCGATCAATCGGCAAACATCGACCACGGGAACCACCGCGCCGCGATAGGAGAATATTCCGGCGACGTGCGCCGGCGCGCGCGGAACCGATCGGAGACGAACCATGGGGATCACCTCGAGAACGTCGCTGACGTCGATGGCGTAAGCGTCTTTCCCCACGTGGATCTGTATCGCCAACATTCGCGCCGTTTACTCCTCGATCTCGATGCCGTCAACCAGGTCGTAGATCCCGCTGACCTTGAGTTGTACTTCGCGCGTGACGCCACCGACGGATTGAAGTCGAGCAGTACTTCTTTCCACCTGTCCCGCCAAGGTCGCCGCCGTCTCCGTTACCCGCCGGGCCCTGCGGAAATAGGAAACGGCGTTTTGTTCGAGCAACTCCATCCTTTCGGCCAAGGTTCGCACGTCGTCGAACAATTGCGGGAATTCTTGCGCGACGCGCTCAATCTCCTCCGCGCCACGGCGGACTTTGTCGGCGAATTTGTCCATGGACATGATTCCCGCCGACACCGCCGCGTGCATCTCCCGAACACTCGCTCCGATTCCCTCCGAGGCAACCGCCGTTTGATCGGACAAGCGCCGCACCTCGCGTGCCACGACGGCGAATCCAGCGCCGTGCTGACCCGCTTTCTCTGCTTCAATGGCCGCATTGACCGCGAGGAGATCGGTCTGTTCACTAACCCGTTCGACGGCATCGACAATCTTATCGACGTCCATGGTTTTCTGATGGATATCCTCAAGTCGCAGGGCAAACGCGCCCGCCACGTCGCGAAGTTCTCGCATCGTCGAAGCCATCGCGTCCAGGCCGATCGTCCGATCCTCCGCCAACGTCGTCGCATGTTCCGCCAAACGGGACGCCTGATTCATGTCGTCCGTGATTCGTTCGGTGCTTACGGACAACTCTCGAAGCTCAATGGCGATTTCGCGACCAGAGATCTCCGTCTGAAATTGCCCTTCCGGTATGTCCCGCGATACCTGCGCCAATTCTCCGACCTTGTTCGAAAGGCCTTCGCATGTCCCCTTCAACCCGCGCATGAGCGTGCGCAATCGGTCGGACATCGAATCCAATGCTAGCATCAGGCGCAAAGTTTCATCCCGAACGACGTGGGGCGCGTGTTCCGCCTTTTTCAATCTCGCGGCACCTGGAAAACCATCGGCCCACCATCGACGGGGCCAGGCAAGTTGTCCTC
The DNA here is from genome assembly GCA_046350335.1 of Planctomycetota bacterium. Classification (GTDB taxonomy): domain Bacteria; phylum Planctomycetota; class Planctomycetia; order Kolteriales; family Kolteriaceae; genus JAXMAQ01. The sequence goes on along the minus strand of JAXMAQ010000007.1, from coordinate 122,805 downwards.
GTGATACATAGCGCGCCGCCTCCGTCGCCTGGTCGACGCTTCGAGCAACCCCACTGGAGTACCAATAGGCAATGCCGCAAAAGGTCCCGAGCAACGCCAACCCCAACAGCGCGAAGTAACCCGCCATTCGGGATACGTGCCAGCGGGCGTCTTCGATCATCAACTCAAAATCGGTGAGATCGGCCGTGGCCAGGACCACCCACTCCCACGGCTGATAGTAGGTGAACGCCACCAACGTCCGCCGCGGCAGTCCTCCCAATCCGTCGCGCAACTCATACTCGGCGAATCCGACCTGCCCCAACTGCAGTTTCGTCGCCTTGTCGATGATCTCGGCAAAGTAAGGCTTGCCGTGAATATCCGTCTCGTGGGTGAGTAGCCGGCCATCCCGCAAGGATTGCCTCGAAACCAAACAACGCCCCCGATCTCCTTCCGCAGCCCCCAGGATGAGGACCGATCCATGATCGCCAACGGCAGTGTCCACGACCCCGTCGCGGACGGAACGAGCTTCGTCGAGCGGGATGCCAACGAAGAGTGCGCCAATCACCTTCTTGTTCTCGTCCAAAAGGGGCTGATAGTTGCCCAGAAAAGGGTTTTCAAAACCAGAGCGCCCCACGTATGGCATCCCCTCCAAAAGACTCTTGATGACGGGATTGGATTTTCCACTAGCGAGCGAAGCCGGTATATAGGTACCAACGCGCGTCCCTTGCCCTCCACCACGACATTCGTGCTTACGCGAATCATGTCCCCCGCGTCGTTCATTCTTTGAAACAGGGTGCAGGCGCCACCGACCAACTCGCGAACATCGTCGACAACCGGCGAGGAAATGGCGGCGTCGCGGTTTTGGCCGATCCATTTGCCGTCGATCAGGAATTGGGGCAATTCGACCTCGGTCGACTGATTGGTGTCTTGATTGACTGCCTCCCAGCGTACCTTTTCGCTTCCCAAGGATACTTTGCCGGCGCGTTTTAAAAAATTGTTGGCAACGTTGAAATCGGCGCTCAGCCGCCGGTTGTAGAAATCCCCTTGGGAACGGACGAGCAACAGCACGCTCTTGGCGGCCAAAGCCGATTCATTCCGAGCCATTGCCATCGCTTCATCCGCGAGTTCCTCGTCCAACATGCCGTAGAGGAACGCGAACATCCCTCCCCCGAGGAGTAGCGAGGCTAGCGTCGCGAGGAACACCAAGCCGACGACCTTTTGCCGCAAACTGAGTCTCATTCAAAGGCCCTGGCGTGCCGAAACGTTGAAGTTCATGGAGAACATTGTAAACGATCGGGCCGTAGGATCAGAATCAAGACTGCCGCATTTCCCTGGGTTCCGCGACCGATCTACCCGTTCCGCGATGCCCTTGCCGTCAAAATCGGCAGATTTGGCGATCCCATTGTTTCTCCCCAGCTCGAAATGTCTTCCTTCAGGACGAAGGAAGCCTCATAATAAACGCCGTTTACCTCGCTTAACGAGCAATGGCGATGCTCGCGGAAACACCGTGGCGGAAGCGCCGCGGTCACGCTTTGTCCGTGGGTCTTCACGGGCGTCAAGAGATAGGTTTCCCCGGCGGTTCGCGGGTAGGGCTTGTCGCCGCCGCGAAAAAGCGGCCCGCGCCTCCGACTTGAGAAAAGAACTTTATGTCCGGCAGGAACATGGTTGCCACCAAGATTCGATTCCACCACAGCCTGATGGGCAAGATCCTGCTGTACGCGGCCCTGCCGATTGCCTTCGTCTTGACCGCAATCATTGGGTACACCGCGCATCGAATGTACTACCAACTCTTGGCGGTCTACGAGAAGAACATCACCGCGCATGCCGAGAACGCCGCGGCGGAGATCAACGCCAAAGCCCTCGAAGCCGTCACCACGGTCCGAGCCATGGCCATGGCTCAAGAGGCCGGAATGTTCGGGAACCGCGAACAGAGCAAAAAGTTCGCCCGCGAGGTGCTCGAAGAAAACCCCAACTTTACCGGCGCATATTTCGGCTACGAACCGAACGCGGACCAGGACGACCGGGAATATCTGAAAAAGGCGGGTGACGATCGGGGGGGACTGGACGAACGAGGCCGCTTCATTCCCTACTGGTTTCGTGATCACAACGATCCGAGCAAGATTCGACTGAACCCGCTCGTCGACATGGAAACGAGTCTCTACTACAACGGCGTCCGTGAAAAGTTCCAAGCGGGCGCCAAAGATAAATACCTCGTGACCGAGCCATACTCTTACGAGGGAAAACAGATCTTCGAACAGACCTATCCAATTGTCATCGGCGGCCGCTTCATGGGAATCGCCGGCGTCGATGCCTCCCTGGACCAGATGGAGCGTGATTTACGCCAGGAGGCGTTGGAGTGGGGCGTGGACGTCGTCGTCGTCAGCAGGCTCGGCAAGATCGTCTGCGCCACCATGGATCCCGCGTTGAAAACCAAACCAATCGGCCAGACTCTCTACAAGGATATTCTCGAACACTTGCACGAACAGCGGAAGGTGGTCCTCGAGGTTCACACCGATCCGACGGACAACGAGTCGTACTATTTCGTTGCCGCGCCAATACCGATCGGCGACTGGACGATCGTGGTGCGCGTCCCCGAATACATCGTCGTGGAACAGATTACCGCGACCATCCGCAACGTGATCCTTATTTCCGTCGCCGGCGCCACGCTGGTCATCGGCTTGCTGGTCTACGTCGCGCGTTCGATCACCAAGGGGCTGCGTGAAGCGGTGGACGCCGCCGAACGCGTCGCGACCGGCAACCTCGTTTGTGGTCTAGAAATCCGCACCAACGACGAAGTCGGACAGTTGCTCTCCGCTCTTCGCGTCATGACGCACGACCTCAACAACGTCGTCAAACAGGTCGTCGATTCGAGCATTCAACTAACTTCCACCGCCACCGAACTGACCGCAGCTTCCAAGGAGCAAGACCGGACGGTCGCAACCTTTGGCGGGTCCACCTCGCAGATCACCGCCGCCGTCAAGGAGATCTCTGCAACGAGTCAGGAACTGGTGAGCACGATGAACGACGTGACTCACGTCGCGACCGATACCGCCTCCCTCGCCGATTCCGGGCGATCCGGACTCACGGACATGGAGGCAACCATGCGGCAACTGTCCGACGCCACCCACGTCGTCTCCGGCAAGTTGAGCACCATTCGCGAGCGGGCCGACGACATCAACCTGGTCGTCACCACCATCACCAAGGTCGCCGACCAAACGAACCTCCTCTCGATCAACGCGGCGATTGAAGCCGAAAAGGCTGGCGAATACGGCACGGGATTCCTCGTCGTCGCCAAGGAGATCCGACGTCTCGCGGACCAGACCGCGGTCGCGACACTCGATATCGAGCGCATGGTTCGTGAAATGCACGTCGCCGTCTCCGAAGGGGTCTCGGAAATGGAACGGTTTTCCGGACGAGTCATCGAGGCGGTCGACGAGGTTGGATCCATTAGCGGCAAGTTGGAAATGATCATCGAACAAGTCAAAGCGCTCACCCCGCGATTCGAAAACGTCAACGAAGGGATGCGGAGCCAATCGCAAGGCGCGGAACAGATTCGTGACGCGATGGTCCAGCTTTCGGAAGGCGCGCGGCAATCCGCCAACTCCGTTCGGGAGTTCTCTCGCGCCGGAGACAACCTCCATCAGGCGGTCGTTGGTCTCCGTGAAGCCGTCTCTCGCTTCAAAGTGACTAGCTGAACGAATCAACGACCCAGGTGCTCCACGCCGCGCGACGCGAAAACGGCGAGGATAAACTCCCCGCTTTCCCATTGATTTCTCCCTAGATCGTTGCCCTAGGCTATTATGTTGTGCCCCGGGGCGTGGAAGAATGAGTTCCATCGCACCATGTTCCGGCCGGGTGGCATGCCCCACGCTTGCGTGGACATGCAATTGCGATCGCCTGGGTGCCATGCGCGATCCGCGGTGCTATCACGCGTTGCACCGCCGGTCCCCCCATGTGAATCCCTCGGCCCGGAGGGCCACCACATGAAAGCAAAGGGCGAAGCCCTGGGTAGCTTGGGGCGTCTGACCCTTCGCCATTCAGGATTTCCTCCGTTCCCAGTTCCCCGAAGTCGCCCGATTCCGCGGACCGGCGGGAATTCCGCATGACGGCGTCGGAACCAGATAGTACATTTCCCCTGTCTGGCGTGACGACTACCCGGGATGCCGAACGTTCGGTTCCCCCCCCTATCGCGACTTGGGAGATTGGGTTATGATCGAATCCTTGCTCGAAGGCAACCGCGTCTTCGCGGAAAACGAATTCAAAAACAATGCGGTTCACTACCAGTCCATCGCTCAGGCCCAATCCCCCAAGATCTTGTGGATCGGCTGTTCCGATTCCCGCGTCTCCGAAGACGTCATCACCAACAGCAAACCGGGAACCATTTTCGTTCATCGCAACGTGGCCAACATTGTCTCGTTCAACGACGTGAACGTGGCGGCCATCATCGAGTATGCCGTCATCCACCTGAAGATTCCGGATATCGTCGTCTGCGGCCACAGCAAATGCGGTGGCATCCAGGCGATCGAAACGGGTGTCGAAGAAAACTACATCGCCGACTGGCTATTGATCGCCAGCGGCGCTAAGGAAAAGACCGACCGCATCGCGGCGGAAGAAAAAATGGATCTTGCGGCCAAGCTGGAACTTCTCACCGAAGAAAACGTCAAACTCCAGATCAAACATCTGAAGAATATTTCGCTCATCAAGAATATGCACCGGCGCGGAACGATTCCGAGAATCCACGGCTGGGTCTACTCCGTGGAATCCGGACGAATCAAGGTTCTCGTCGATGGCCGCGAGTCGCGCGCCCAGGAACCCGTTGAATGATCCAATCGCGGTGAGCCGGGATCGGGCCAAGACTAGGAAGCGTTTGGCCTCTCGCAATGCCCCACGAATTGTGGTCCGATAGTTGATATCGCGATTTCTTAACAGTCTGCTAGTCCATGTCCTTTCTGGGCCATAACGCCAGAAGACAGGAAAGCGTCGTCAACGCGGACCCTCTATTGAATCTGGTATTCGCCGCCGCGACCAGCGCGGTTGACGATGAAAAGTCGGCGTCGTTCGCCATCATAGCGCCAGCCGCTCCCCCGCTCCACTGGAACACCATCCAGAAGCACCTTTTGCGGCGCGCGTTTCAGGAACACGCGCAGAACATAAGGCTTCTCCACTCCGCGCACCGCGATAACCCAGGGAGATTCCTTGTCCACGCGAACCGTGGTGTCGCCCCCCTCGGGATGATGCTGGGTAAACTCCGCCCCCGGTTTCGGATAAATGTTCCAAGTCACCATTCCTTCGGAATCTCGGTCACCCAAACCGGTGTAGGGACGCGAAACGGCGAGAGGGACCACCGATCCCTCGCGTACGTAGACAGGGAACTCATCGAGCGGAAATTCTCGGGTTATGGTCGTTGGTCCTTCGATAATCTCCGTGTCATCAAAGAAATATCGCCACGTTCCCTCGGGAAGCCGAACCGTCCGCTTCAAGGAATCCTCGTGGATCGGCGCGACGAGAAAAGCGTCGCCGAACAGGTAGTGGTAGTCGCCAAGGTCTTTGCCCGCCACGTCGCTTTTGCCAACCGGCCGCATCAACGGCTTGTCACCATGGTGGCACTTAACGACATGGGAATACATGTAGGGAACAAGTTCATTGTGAAGCCATGCAAATTTACGAACGACCTCGAGTTCCTGGGGCGTCCTTTTCCACATCGCCCGTTCGCCGTGCCCGCCGTTCAAAAACAGCCCGCAAAAGCAGGAAAATTGCGCCCAGCGAATGTAGAGACGGGGCGGAATCGGCATGGATCCATGGTAACCACCAACGTCGGAACCAATAACGCAGTATCCAAGACGCGCCGCTTCCAGGATGTAGTTGAGCGCCTCTTCAATTCCCTCTTCGCTCGCGAGCCAGGTATGTTGTTGATCGCCGACCCAGGTAACTGGAGCCGCGTCCAGAGGCGCGAACCCCTCGGGATGAGCCTTGGTGTCAAAGGAACGCGCCAATGTGATGAACTCGGGTCCGCGCAACTTGAGCCCGTGCTGGTATTCATCACGATAAAAATGGTCCATGTATTCACGGGTGGTCATCCAATCCTTGCGCGCCGCAAGAGGAGGCAATCCCTTCGTCCCCACGAACATTCCCAACAAGGAATTGAAGTACAATGCCGAGTCATCCAACTTCCAACCGTCGATGCCCCAATCGAGCACCTGCTGTTGCATGCCCCGCCACCATTTCATCGCCTCTGGATTGGAATAGTCGATGAAGCCGCCCCATCCGTGCCACCAGTGTTGCTGATACCCACCCCCCGCGAGATAGCCTTTTTTCTTCGCTTCCTCGTACCAATCGGTCGAGTTTTTGATCTTGGCGTCATTGCTCTCACTATTGACCATCGGAGTCATCCAGAGAATGGTTCGCACTCCGCGCCGCTTCATCTCGCGAAAGAACTTCTCGGGCTCCGGGTAACGCTCCTCGTCCATGCGAAAATCGTTGTACCGGGTGGCCCAAGGCGCATCGACGATAATGGTTCGAGCGGGAATGTCGTGAGCCTTGTAACCGTCGAGCAGTTCGATGATGGCCGCGGCGGTCGAGTGATCATCTTCCCATAACCAGCATTCCAGCGCCCAAATGGGCGTAATGGGAACGCGACGCGGCCGTTTCTCCGCGCCCCCTACCGACGGCAACCAGAAAATCGAGATCACCAAAAGAACCGGAATCGAAATCCAAACCGAGCACATCCGTTGGAATCTGTATTGCATGGAGAATTACTCGCAAGCCTGACCTTGAACTGGCGTGAAGCTGCACTCGACTCTCGTCTCGGAATTCGTCCATGAAATGCCGATGACATCGCGATGGACAAAGCCGGCCGATCGAAAGTCATGCTTACGCAAGGAACGCGCGAAGAAAAGCCGACGAGCGGGCGCCGCCGGGTGGATTGAAATGGCGGCGTCCAGCGAAGTTTTCGTGAAAGGGTCGCAAACCACGTCGAGGCGCTAGTACTTCGTCAAGGAAGCACGCCGCGATTTTTGCTTCGCGCCGGTCGCCTGCTCTTCAGCTCCGACGGTTTGGCGAACATAGGGACCACCGAGGACCCCCTCGTCCGCGACACTGGCCGGCGCGACGATCGACCAGCGCGAGCGACTCGGCTCCCGATGCACGTCATATCGGCCGGAAGCCACGTGACGGAGCTTGCGCATCCAAGGAATGAGTCGCCAACTGGTCACCGCCAACCCCCACATGCCCCAGAACTGCAGGAACAGGTCGGACCATTTCCAGTCCTTCTTAAGGAACGTTCGAAGTACGTTCACGGGGTTGTAGAACAGGCCGTAGGCTAGGAGCAAATTGCCCTGCAACTTCCACGGCTTCGAGGATCCGACGCTGATCACGTGGTTGCCGTCCCAGAGATGATCGGAGACCTCTTCTGATCCCAGGGTCTTCAGGATGATACCCGACTTCATTACTTGATCGTAATCCTTGGTTCCGCTCGCGGGCCCAAGAACGGTAACTTGCACGCTCGCGGCTCCGGTCTTGTACAAGAACCGGACCTGGTTGAGCAAGCCTTTCATGGACCCGCCTCTCGTGTAGAGCGGCTGACCATCGAAGTGCATCATCATGGCCATCGGAAGTATGCGTTGGCGACGCATCTCACGGAACAACTCGCGCGTCTTGTCGACGCTCTGCCCCTTGTTGACCAGATCCGCGGTCATGTCTTCGATGCCGAACCAGATGGGCGCGCAATCCACCGCGATAGCAAAGCGGAAGATGCTCCATTTGCTTGTGAACGTCGATTCGGTCGCCTCGGTGCCACGCGCCGCCTTGCCGATGTCGTCCTTTTTCGAACTCGGCACGCGCCAGGGCCTCGAACGTTTCGACGACGATTTTCTCGTCATTGAAGAAGTTATCGTCGGTGCCGAAGAAGAGGTTGATGCCTACTTCGCGGCGCAGCCCCGCGATATCCCGGACCAGTCCCTCGGGGCTCTTGGTCCGGAAACTGAACTGGTTATAGGCGGGAATCGGGCAGTAGCCGCAACGGAACTTGCAGCCACGCGTCGTGAGAATCGAAGCGACGCGGCTGTAACGGCGAACTTGATTCATCGGAATGGGCATGCGGTCGAGGAACTTGCCGCGGTGCGGCCGCTCCAGGAACCGATAGCCCTCCACCGGGGGTGGCAGTTCATCGAAGTCCTGCACCAATCGCTGAACGCCGGTATCGACTAGTTCGTGATCCGTTTGATCGCCGCGATCGTAGAGCAGGCCTGGAATATCGTCCAGCAAACCGCGTCGGCGCGCCCTTTCAAACGCCGCCCGCATGGTCTCCCCCGTTCGTTTGCACTCATCCAGACGAGTCATCAATTCAAGGAGAACAAACTCTTCCCCGGTGCAAACGATGTCCGCGGAGTTCCCCGCGTCGTCGAACCCGAAGTACTCCCAAGGTTGATAGATGGCTTTGGGGCCCCCCGCGATGATCAGCGGCCGATCGGCCCCCATCCGATGGGCGTCCTGAATGAGTCGATAGGCAGGATCGCTATGGATCTGCATGGCGGAAACGAGGAGAAGCTCCGGCGATTTACCGTCGATTCGCGCGGTCGAGGGACGGACATTCGGGGTCCATGCTTGGTTGACGACCCGCTGACGCGTGAAGCCAGCAAGCGACAACGCCGCACTCACCGCTCGAACACCGGCCGGTATGATTTGCCGATCCCACAGAATGAAGGGGAGCATCCGCGTCCGATGGTCGAACGCGCTGACGATCAATGTCGGAATGTCACCGTGTTCCGGTCGGTCACGGAGCGCCGAAGCAACACGGTTGAACTCACCTGGTGGCACGAAACGGTCATTGACCGCACGAATCGGTAGTTCCATTGAGTCCTTTCCTCGGGGGCCGGCCTTCTTCCTGGTGCCGCCCGACAGGCCACACCGTCACGAAGAAGAGTATATGGCCACATCCGACATTTCAAACCCTAGTGCAAAAAAAACGACTCTTTGACAAGGGTTTCCGTCAGGCCATCGCCCTGGACCCGATCCGGACTCTTCGACACTACCGAACGCACGAATTGAGCGAGGAGAATACGACGTCGAACTTTGAACAGCGGTAACGAGGGAGCAAAGCACAAATCGCCGCAAACAGCCAACCAGAAAAGGACTTGAGAATACTACAGGCCACGCGACACGGGATGAACGTGATGATGAACTGGCGATTGCGTGTCTGGATGAACGCACGGTCGTAGTAGGGGTTGATCCGGTTAAAGTAGGGGGAAGTGGTGCATGTCCTTTTGAGATTGTGACCGCGATGCCGACCGGGCGGTTGTTGGGTTTCGGGATCGGTGGACTCCAGGAAATCAATGAGCGAATTACTGCGAAATTGCTGACGATTGATCTCGGACTGCTGCTGGACGAATTGCCGTTGAATCTGTTGTAAAGTCGCCTGTTGCCGCACCTGCTCCTTAGCGCGAATCTGGGCTTGGTAGGCCAACATGCCCGCTTGCTGCCGCCGAGAAAACCCAATTTGTGCCTGAGTCACCGTCGGCACCAAGACCACCAAGATCGCCGCCATTGGCCAAACGCGTGACATGGTTGCCTCTCGCGTGAATTTCGGACCACTGTTGTCGTAAGCACGGCGAATCGACTCTGCTCGACGCCTGAGGCATCGTCGCCGCGGGATCAAGCGGGAGCGCCGTCGACGTGCCCGTCACGCCGATCCACGCTAATTATTGTTATTGTTCCGAGCTAAACGCCAGATTGCCAAGCAGAATCGTACAAGACGCGTTCGACGGGTGTCAGGAAGTTATCCAACCAGACCGCAGCGGAATAGCCCGCGGTGGCGGAACGACGACCCGGTGCTCCTGGCATTAGCTGATAGTTCGTCGTGGTGTCGCCGCAGCGTACGATGGCCGGCCAATCCACGGGCAGCACCTCGTGGCAACTGCATAGCGGAACCGGTCGAACGACCGTGATCTCGCATTTCTCCGCGAAATTCGTCAATCCTCCCGACAGCATGATGGCGTCCAATACCGTTTCATTACCGGTCATCGGCAAGCGACCAGGCTGGACGACTTGTCCCATGACATAAAAAACCTTGCTGTTGAACGCCGCCATGTCCACATGGACACGCGGGCTGCGGACGTAGTGCTTGAGTCGGTCCTCGATCTTCAATTCGATCTCGGCAAGGGTCAAACCCGCCACGTGCATGTCGCCGTAATACCCAAGATTGATCGTGCCGTCCGGCCGAACGAGTTTCTCTCCCCCAAGCGGTTGAGTCGGGAGCGTGTTGAGCGCTTCGATGTAAAGAATGTCCGGCGGTTCCACCACGTATTCCGGCAACGAGGCCTTATCGAGCTCGCGGGGTAGCGAATCCACCATGCAGACGTCCATGGAAGTGCAGGGTTTGACGCCGCAAAACCAGCATTTACAGCCGGATTGGAGGGACACGAGCGCCAGGCCCAGCATCCACATCCATCCCCGTGGTCGACGCATTTGGATAGTCCCCGCATCCTTCGGGAAAGATAACCCCACCCCGCTCGTCCACGCTTGAGGCTCCAAACGATCGCCTGTTGGACAACGTCCATCGGCGTCCGGAGCTCACCCAGCGCGAGAGCGAATCCCCAACTCCATTTCACTATCGACATTTCCCCGGCGACGCTTCGCAGGAAATCCCGCAATTCCGGGATTTTCAGCACTTCCGACAAAGTCGGTAAAACAGGAAGATTCGCGCAAACCTTCTCAGACTTGCAATTATGCAAATTCACGTGATAACGGGGAGCCTAGCGGCAGGAGGCAATCATGAATCAGACAAACACCAAATTTACGAAAGAGTCCATTTACTCACAGATGCGGCGTCGTCGGGTTGCGGCGACCAAGGAAAATGCGCCGCATATGCCCAGGACCAAGGTCGAGGCCTCGGGCACGACGGCGACGAATGCTTCGTTTCGACCGAGCGGATTGACGCCCCATCCCACGATGGTTCGGCCATCTTCGGAGATCGCGGTTGCTTCTCTCAACGTCCACCCGGCCAGGTTGGTAACACCGTTGTCGACCAGTAGATCCATCAGCCGCACCGAGCCTAAGTTTTCGGACCAGAAAAAGGCTTCATTTCCAAGATTCGTGCTGCTCGTGCCTGCCATGTAACGCCCGTTGGCGGAAATGCCACTTGCACTGAAATCGCCGAGTCCGACCATGCCGTTTTCCGCGGTCCAGCGGAACCCTTCACTTCCGCTGTACCCCACGACAACCGCGCCGTCGGCGGATGCGTCAGTAGCAGCACTGTAATTAGTGCTCCCAGGCAGATAGCCAAGTCCGACCATCCCTCCACCCGCGGTCCAGCGGAATGCTTCGGTGCCCAGGGAACTCTCGCTGTACCCCACGACCACTTTCCCATCGGCGGAAACGTCGCGGGCAAAGCTGGAGAAACCTCCGCCTGGCAGATCGCCAAGTCCGATCATGCCTCCACCCGCGGTCCAGCGGAACGCTTGTTGGCCCGAGGAGCTAGTGCCAATTCCCACGACAACTTTCCCGTCGGCGGAGACGCCGTTCGCACGGCTGGTATTACTCCCTCCGGGCAGATCGCCGAGTTCGACCATGCCGCCATCCGCAGTCCAGCGGAACGCTGCGGAGTCAGTGGAATAGGAGTTGTATCCCACCACAACCGCGCCGTCCGCGGAAACACCATTGGCACGGCTGAAATTCACCCCTGGCAGAATGCCGAGCCCGACCATTCCGCTTTCCGCGGTCCAGCGGAACGCATCAGTGCCTGCGAAGCTCGTTTTGTAACCAACCACAACTGTCCCATCGGCGGAAACATCAATGGGACGGCTCGCGAAACTCCCTGCCGCGACATTGCCAAGCGGCGTGAAAGAATAGCCGGCTAACGCGGGTCGATCCGCGAAAATGCCCGTCAACAGTAGCAACACGGTGAAAGGGCTGCAAAAGCCGGGGCGCTGGGAACAAAATAACCTCATGGATGTGGGATCCTCCGTGTAGGGCGTTAAAGGAGGAAGCAACAATTCCTCGCCAAGCGCGGCGCGCAAGGCCTCAACAAGGATTATCTGATCGCGTCCGGATATCGATGACCCATGCCACGGCTGGCGGATCAAAGAAAACGCGATGCCCCTCCAAGGTTAAGAGGTATGTAGTATAGTGGGAATCAGCGACGAGTGTTCAGAAAGCTTCAAAAGAAATTGCAATGGGTACTCGTGCACAACGGAGACAAAGGGGCCCAACACTCGGTGTGCGCACGTCCGGGGAACGAAAGAATATTGCCCTCTTTTGACCGTAACCAAAATTGACGACTGTTTGCGGGCTCACGTTTGAGCTATTCCTACTGGGCGGATTGCGCTTTGGAAATCAGAAAATCCCGGTTGTCGGTCCCGGGTATATTTCAATGATCGCTGCCAGGGGACACGATGTACTACGATCAGACGTCCTTCGATATTCGCTGCGAATGGGGCATGAAAGGAGTGCGCTATGTTGGCGCGTTCGCGGAGGCGATTATTCTCGTCGACGTTCTCTCTTTCTCGACATGCGGGGATATCGCGGTCTCGCGCGGCGCGGCGATCTATCCGTGCAAGTGGAAAGACGCGCGGGCGAGTCGCTACGCGGCCAAGGTCAAGGCGCAGCTTGCTGGCCATCGAGGAGCCGTTGACCAATTTTCATTTTCGCCAAAATCATTGGTGGACGTCGAGGAAGGAATGAAGATCGTTTTGCCCTCTCCCAATGGCTCGGAGTTGTCTCTCCAGGCGTCATCGCTCCGCAAAGCGGTGTTCACGAGTTGCTTCCGCAACTGCGGCGCGGTGACGAACCATGTACGTGAAAGGTACCGCTCGATTGCCGTCATTCCGTGCGGCGAGCGCTGGCCAGGCGGTAGCCTTCGGCCCGCGGCCGAGGATTGGATCGCCGCTGGCGCGATCATTTCCGCGTTCGACGGTTCGTTGTCTCCCGAAGCCAGCGCGGCGCTCGCGGCCTACACGTCGGTTCAAACCACACTCACCACCGTCATCGAGAGCTCCGTTTCGGGTCGCGAACTGATCGAACGAGGCTTCGCGGAAGATGTCGCACTGGCATGCGAGTTTTGTATTAGTTCGGCGGTTCCTACGCTGCGCGACGGTGCGTACGATGCGCGTGATAGCCGGATCGGCTAGGACAACTGCAGCATGCGATTGAGGGCGACCTTACTCCATTTCGCAATTTCCGGCGGTACCTTGATGCGATTTACCACCGTGCCCTCCGCCAGGCATTCGATGGCCCAGCAGAGATGTGGCAAGTCGATGCGGTACATCGTCGCGCACATGCAGACCATGGATGAGAGGAATTGGATCTGTTTGGTCGGATTTTCGGCCTTCAGCCGATTGACAAGATGAAGCTCCGTGCCGATGGCCCACTTGGAGCCGGCAGGGGCTTGCGAAACGGTTTTGAGAATGAACTCCGTGCTACCCACCAGGTCCGCTTGATCGACCACTTCCATCGGACATTCGGGATGCACGAGAACCTTGATCTCGGGATCCCGCTTACGGAACATTTGCACGTGCTCCGGCTTGAACATTTGGTGAACGCTACACCAGCCACGCCACAAGATAACGGTGGCGTTGCGGACCTGCTCTTCGGTATTCCCCCCCAACGGCTGACTGGGATCCCAGACGATCATGCGATCCAGCGGGATTCCCATGCGCTTCGCGGTATTGCGTCCCAGGTGTTGATCCGGGAAAAAGAGGATGCGATCGCGCCGCGCGAGTGCCCACTGGAGCACCTTTTCCGCATTGGAACTGGTGCAAACCGTTCCTTCGTTCCGACCACAAAACGCCTTGAGTGCCGCCGTCGAATTGATGTAGGTCACCGGCGTGATGGTGGAAACGTCGAGTATCGGATCGAGGTCGTCCCAACAAGCTTCCACCTGATCGATATCCGCCATGTCCGCCATGCTGCAGCCGGCGGACATGTCCGGAAGAATGACTTCGACGGTATCATCGGTAAGGATATCGGCGGTTTCCGCCATGAAATGGACGCCACAGAAGATCACGTATTTCGCGTTCTTGCACTGGGCGGCCTGTTGACTCAACTTCAGGCTGTCGCCTCGCAAATCGGCGAAGGCGATTACCTCATCCTTCTGGTAATGATGTCCCAGGATTACAAGTCGATCGCCGAGCTTCTCTTTTGCCGCCCGGATCCTCTTCACAAGTTCCGGCTCGGGGATTTGCCGATAGGGCTCGAAGGCTCGAACGGGCTCGCCGGTTGGGCTGGCGAGCAAATCGAACATCACGCCGGAGTTTTCCATCGCTGTCAACCTTGTTCCGGACTCGACGTTAAAGCCACTTACGCACTGCGGACGCCGCGAGCCTTTTCCCTGGGAAAGACAAGACTCGCAGGGACGGATATTTGCCGTTGAACGGGCAAAAGGATCCGGCCCTGGTAACGACGATCTCTACCGACCCATCGCCTGGCGAGCGTTCTCCCAAAATGCCGCTTTCTCATTTATCGTATGGGCAATCCCATTTGCACCATAAGCCGATTTGACGAAATCGCCGGGAAAGGCTCCGCCGTCCCGCGCAATTCTTCCTGCCGACAGAACGTCCCCACCCGGCATAGAATGCCCTCCCAGACCTTGGAACCGGCGTCCGATTGTCAAAAACGGACGCGGGCCCGTGAACGCTGGTTCACGGGCCCGGTGCCTATTCCGATTCGGGAGACGGAGTTTGAATTACTCTTGGCCGTCGTGGATCATCGGCTCGAGCTCCTTGGTGTTCCGCTCGATCGCCAGGATGATCGTCCGTTCTTCGATCCCATCATAGGTTTGCGCCACGGCAGGCAGAATCTGCCGGCCGTCCGGCAGGCTGAAACGAAGGGTGAACGAGCCGTCCGGTCGCAGTTGAACCGGTTCTCCCTGCAGCGTCACGCGAGCGGATGGATCCGTGTTGCCGTAGACAATCAGTTCCGCGTCGATGTCGAAACGGAAACCTTGACGACGGGCATTTCCCAACGCCCCCGAGCCGTAGTTGCCGAGGGTTCCCATGCTCATCGGACGGCGGAGTCGCTCTTCGAAGATATTGCGAAGCTCGACATTCTCCGTGCCAGGATCGCTCCCGCCGGACATCGCATAGATCCGATCGGAATCTTCCTGGACACCTTGCCAATGCGTGTCGATATGGTCGCTGGCGCCCGGCTTGGGAGTCGTGACGACATTCGAGCGAGCAAGTACGAAGAACCGACCCCGGCTCGTTAAATAGCCAATATCCACGCGGAAGGAACGCGGCGGGTTGGGAACGTCGATGTACCAGTTATTCACTCCGCCATGAATTTCCACGTCCCGAACGGCAAGTTCCGAGGAACTAGTGGTGTCTTCGGCGGAGACGTCCAGGAGGCGAAGGATCGGCTTGGCAGCGTACCAATCCTGGCCCAACGCGGCCTCGGTCCGCTGCAAGGCGGCTTGCGTCAACTCCCAATAGATGTGCAGCCAGAAGGGATCTCGCACCATGGCCACGATTCGGTCCTTCAGTGCCCCTTTGTTTCCTGGAGCGACGAGATAGCGACCGGTATTGCCGGCGGTGGTGTTCGGGGTGAGTTTTGCTTTTTCCCTTGGGTCGTGGAACATTGGTTCTGCGGGCCGCCGAGACCGCTTGCGTCAAGGACGATTTCTTCGATTTCGCGTGACCATTTTCGCCTGCGGACTTGGTCGCGATTCGCGACAGAGCATCAATGATCTGATCTTTGCGCATCGACTTCCAACCGATGACGCCCCGTTTTTTCGCAAGGATTTCGAGGTCCCGTTTGTTTTTGCGTTGAAGAATGAGGAGGGTGGAATTGCTGGCCGCTTGATGGCCGTTGCCGGAGGCTTTCGCGGTGACGGCCGGTTTCGCCGCCTTCCCTCCCCCGACCTGTTTTTGGGCCGCCTGTTTCACCACTCGTTTGGCGGCGTTGGCGAACTTCCGGGCCAGGTATTTGATCAGTTCCGCCTTCGATTTATCTTTCGCGTCTAACAGTCCCTGCCGCTTCGCCAGCCGAGCAAGTTCCAGTTTCGACTTCTCTTCCAACTTTTCGCGTGTCATGCTGGGATCACTCCGGCTCATTCCGGCATTGCGTAACGGCAGCGCGGAACTCGCGGCGTTGGAGTCATCCATGACCGAGCTTCGATCCTACCCCAACTTCCATGGTTTCAGGTAGGTGGTGAGGCACTAGACAATTGTGCAGCCTACGACCCTCGGGCACAATGTCCTTCGAGCCGCAAACTTCGATCGCCAAGGCATCCGAAAAGCGACCCTCGTCCCAGCAGGCATGTCAGTCCGGGTCGCCAAAGCGCCAAGACAGGTTTCGACGAGATTCACCCTTGGTGTGAGATACCTTTCGCCGCCGCGAACCCTAATTCCCTATACTTCCCGCTTCCGCGACAGCCAACGGCCTCTTCAAGCTTTCAAAACAACCTCAGCCGATCCTAACAATGTGTCATGCAGCTGTCAACGAGATTTTGATTATTTACGTTGTCAAAACCTCACCGCGCAGCCGTGCACAAACCATTGACGTATACAACCTCTACGCGTCACCCCCCCTTCTCGTTGGCAAAAAATATCTGAAATCACAAATCAATAACTTGCAACAGGTTATACACCATGCCCGAGTTTGAGAAAAATTTCACAAATAGCCGATTGACATTCCCTGGAGGGACCTATACCTAGTCCCTAACGGTAATTGCCATGGGCCAACGGCCGAACGAATCTGACGCCAACCCCCCGCCGGAACCTCCGCGCAACCCTGCGAAGTTCTTGCTGGCAAGGTTTGCGTATATCTCGCAGTTTACCGGCGAGCTGATCGGATTCCTCTTGGTTGGGCTCTGGGTCGACTACCGCTGGGGATGGTCGCCTTGGGGAACGGTGGGCTGCGGGTTCCTCGGGTTAGGGGTGGCCATGTACCATTTGATTCAAAGTGTTCTCTCACGGGATTAGCCGTGTATCGAGAGATGGCACGTTTGCTTGTCGTGAACCTCGGGATCGCCGCCTTGGCCTTCGCCACGGCGTGGACCTCCGGGGGGCACGAAAACTCGATCCGTTGCCTCATCGCCTTTGCCATCACCGTGCCCCTGGCCGTCATTTGCCTGGGGATGGCTTCTTGGTCCTTGGGCCGAAGCACCGGTTGGCAACTAGGCATGACCCTGGGAGGGTCGCTGGGCCGAAGTGCCCTCACCCTCGCGGTCGGCTCCGCGTTCTACGCATTATTGCCGGTCTGCAAGAACTGGCAATTCTGGCTGTGGATCGCCGCCGCCTACCTGATAACCCTGGTTATCGAGGTCGTTTCTCTCATGGGAGCGATTCGACAAAGAACCGGAAGCGCGGCGGGCGTCGCCGTCACCGGTCGCTGGAACGAAACACCGCCGAGGTAATGCGACGTCCATGGCTAGTCCGCTAGAAGATCCGCTGTCGCACTCGATTGACACCGACGTCATCCACCTGCCGGGCGGAAGATCCTTCGACGTCTTCCAATGGACGGGAGATAGGTTCGGCACGCTTCTTGACATGTTCGGCCTGGAAGGGCTCTCGAAGTTCATGGCCCTCGAGGTGCTCGCCGCAGGCCTGCTCCTCATTACCTTCATCCCCTTGGCCGTCAGCCTCAAGCGTCGCGGATACCCCAAGAGCCGCTTGGCCAACGTCCTGGAAACCATGCTCCTCTTCATTCGCGATCAGGTTGCGGTCCCGGCGATCGGGCATCACGACGCAAATAAATTCGTGCCGTTCCTCTGGTCCATTTTCACCTTCATTCTGTTCTGCAATCTCCTCGGCATGTTCCCCTTTCTGGGTTCCCCCACGGGAGCCCTCGGATGCACGGGTGGCTTGGCGTTCGTCAGTTTCCTGATGATTCACGTTAGCGGCATGCGGAAGCTCGGCACGGTCGGATACGCGAAAGCGTTCGTTCCCCACGTTCCGCTGGCGCTCTATCCCTTGATGTTGGTGATTGAAATCATCGGGCACACGATCAAGCCGGTGATCCTCGCGGTTCGTTTGTTTGTGAACATCCTGGCAGGCCACACGGTGCTTTTCGTTATCCTGGGTTTCATCGCCGTCATCGGCCCGAGCCTCTTGTACTTCATCGTGACGCCCGCGAGCATCCTGGGAGTCGTCCTGCTCAGTTTCCTCGAATTGTTCGTCGCTTTTCTTCAGGCATACGTGTTCACCTTCTTGACGGCGATCTTCATCGGAGCGGCGGTGCACCCGCACCACTAGTCGGATTGAAGTGGCTTTCAGGGCAGGTGGCGTTTCGCGGAATTTGGTTCCCCTTTCGCTTTTCCGGAAGGGGTGGAGTTAAGAATCTTTTGCGGAGGCCGATCGGTCGGCTTTCCTAACTGTTAGGAGGAGTCTCTAAAGTGAAGACGATGAAGTTGATGCTGTTGGTGGTGGCGGTGATGGCTGTGTTCGTGGGCGCCGACGTTCGCTCAAGAAGGTGTTGCCGCCGGGGATGCCGCCGCTGCTGCTCCCGCCCGCAGCTGGGCGATTGGCTTGGGTGCCGGCATCGGGCGCTTGTGTTACCATCCTTTGGGCGTTTATTAGATGGTGGTCTCCACCATCGCCGCCAAGTCGGTCGAAAGCATGGCTTTCGTCAGCCGGAAGTTGCCGGTAACGTTCAGGGTGCCATGATCGTTAAAGGCGCGCGGCACTTATCGAAGGGTGCCAGCTCTTCCTCGCTGATCGTGTGCATTTCGATCCTCGTCCTCGGCTAATCGAGGACGCGACGGACGGTTCGCGGCGGCTCGTCACTTTCTCCTCGTGGGGTACGTGGACGATGAAACCGCGAATCGCAAGGGCGGATCTCAACCCGTGTTGCCGCCGTCGGTGCGGCCGGGTTCACGGCGAAGGGTCGTTGTCACGTGAATGCAGGAGTCAAGGCAATGCATGATTGGCGGAGTGTCCGGCCATTGCTGTTGCTGGCGGTAAGCCTTTGGGTCAACCAGCCGCTAACGGCTGAGGACCCGCATGCCCATTCCCACGAGCGGTCGCCGAAGTGCGGAACACGCGTACGACGAGCACGGCGAGGGAGGTCGCGGACAGGCCGCTAAGGTATTACCGATCCACGGCAAGCCGCCGGCACCGATTTTCGAGGGAAACCGGAACGGAGTTTCTCTTCGTCGATCCAAGACTCTTCTTCTGACGCTCGGTGTCTTCACGGCAATGGCTTGGTTCTCCACAATTTGCTTGGAAGCCAATCTTGACTCCATCGAAGAGCCGCGAGCAGGTAATCGCCAATAGCCTGGCGAGGCCGCCAAGGTCCGCGAGGAAGCTCAAAGGTTGCTCGACGAGCAAAATGCCGAATTGGATCGCGCCCATGACCAGGCCAAACGGCTCTTGGAAGAGGCGCGCGCCCAGGCCACGAGCGAAAGCGAAGGGGTCATCAATCGAAGCGCGGGATGCGGCGGCCAAGGCCCAAGAGGAAGCCGCAGCAGAAGATCGAAGCCGTCGGCCAACAGGCTCTGGTGGAATTGAAATCTTCGGCGGCGGACTTGGCGGTCGAGATTGCCGGCAAGGTGGTAGAAGAAGGTCGACCGGGGCGACGTCGGTCTGGTCGAGGAGACGCTCGCATGATTTTCGCCGCCGTCAATGCAGGCTGGCCGTTTGACCTGGAAATTCAAGCGCTGGTGGTCTTCGGCATCATCGTGACCGTCCTGGTCGTCTTCGTGGGGACCCTCTCTCGGAGTCGATTTTCGCCGCCGCCGACACCAGATCATCGAGAATTTGAAGCAGGCCCAGCCGCCAGCGAAGAACTCAAGCGAGCCAAGGGAAGAACATCAAAAGGTTAAGGTAAAAATCAAGCAAATGGCTGAGGAATTGCCAAGCCGAAGCCAAGGCGGACCGCGCTCCGGCGAAACAGGAAATCCTGGACGCGGCGGCAACGGAAGCCGGCAAGATTCAGGCTCGCGCCGAGCGAGATTCATATCGCGACCCAACGGCTTTGCACGAGTTGTGGACGACGGCCGCAACGCTGTCGACCCGGCTCGCCGAGAAGGTCGTCGCGAACAAATTGAACGCCGACGACCATCGACGACTCGTCGAGGAAGCGATGGCGGAAATCGGTAGCACCGCGGGAGAAGCGGCATGAGCAGCGCGCAACCACCAAACGATATCCCTCCGTCGAGGAACTTCGGCTGGCACGCGTTTACGCGGAGGCGGCCTGGGCGGCGGCGGCGAAACAAAACGCCACCAAGGATCTGCTCGAGGAATCTGGATTCCCTCGTCAAGGACGTGCTCGATCCTTAGCCGGAACTCGAGACCTTCCTGACGCTCGCTTCCATTTCGCAGGAGCGAAGGGCCGAACTGCTTGAGAAGGTCTTCAAGGGGCGGGCGAGCGACCTGCTCTACAGTTTCCTGCGAAACGCTTAATCAACACGATCGACTCGGTCTCTTGCAGGCAGTTAGCATCAGCCTTCGCCAGATCTGGGGACGAAAGTGAAGGCCGCGTGCCCGTGTTGGTCCGGACGGCAGGCGCTCGCCAAGGACCAACTCGACGCGGTGACCAAACTGATTGAAACGAAATTGAAGGTCAAGCCCGACCTGACGACGGAAGTCGACCCGCGCATCCTTGGGGGACTCTGGATGCGCGTCGGCGACAAGGTGTACGACCGCTCGGTGCGGTGGAACCTCAATCAACTACGGGAAAGTATCCTGACGAGAAGCTCTCATGAAATTCAAAGCGGACGAGATATCGTCGATCATTCAACGGGAAATTGAGCAGTACCGCACCCATCTCGACGTGGCGGAAGTAGGAACCGTCCTCGAGATCGGCGACGGCATCGCTCGAATCCACGGCCTCAGCAACGCCATGGCCGGGGAAATGCTCGAATTCGACGACGAGCATCACACGCGCGGCATCTGCTTCAACCCGGAAGAAGGCTCCGTCGGAGCCATCCTCGGCGAGCACTTGGGCATCAAGGAAGGGATGTCGGTCCGAACGCTCGGCTCGCTGCTCGAGGTTCCGGTCGGCGAAGAACTAGTCGGCCGGGTCGTCAACCCGATCGGCGTGCCGCTCGACGGCAAGGGACCGATCGCGACCACCAAACGTGCAGGCCGGTCGAATCCCGCCCCGGGAATCGCCGAGCGACAACCGGTCAAGGTCCCCTTGCAAACCGGCATCAAGGCCATCGACGCCATGACGCCGGATCGGACGCGGACAACGCGAACTCATCATCGGCGACCGCAAGACCGGCAAGACGATGATCGCCATCGACTCCATTCTCAATCAAAAAGAGACGGCGTCATCTGCGTCTACGTCGCGGTCGGCCAGAAAGAGTCCTCGATCTCGCAGACCATCGAAATCCTCCAACGCCACGGCGCCATGGACTACACCCATCGTCGTCGCGTCCGGTTCGTCGGACCCGGCCCCGCTGCAATACCTGGCCCTATGCCGGAGCGCCATGGCCGAGTACTTCATGTACGAAAAGGGTGGCGACACCCTCTGCGTGTACGACGACTTCTTGTCGAAGCAGGCGGCGGCGTATCGCCAACTCTCCTTGCTCATGCGTCGTCCCCCCGGTCGCGAGGCGTACCCGGGTGACATTTTCTATTGCCACTCGCGGTTGCTCGAACGCTCGGCGAAACTGTCCGCGAAGCTCGGCGGCGGCTCGCTGACGGCGTTGCCGATCGTCGAGACGCTCGAAGGGGAAGTTTCCGCCTACATTCCCACGAACGTGATCTCCATCACCGACGGCCAGATCTACCTGGTTCCCGACCTGTTCTTCGCGGGCGTCCGTCCCGCCATCGACGTCGGTATTTCGTTCGTGCGCGTCGGCGGCAACGTCGCCAGGTACCCGCCATGAAGAAGGTGGTCGGTAGCCTCCGGCTCGACCTGGCGGCGTTCCGCGAATTGAGGCGTTCGCTCAGCGAACCGAACTCGACAAGGCGACGCAACAACAGCTCGATCGCGGGTACCGCATGGTCGAGTTGCTCAAGCAGCCAGGTATCAGCCGCGCGACGTCGTGGACCAGGTTCCCAGCGCTCTTCGCGGGCTCCAAGGGATTCCTCGATACTCGTGCCTCCTCCCAAAGTCCTGCGAGTGGGAAGCCGAGTTCCTGTTCATGCGCCACGAAGAAACGGAAGCCCGCCGCTGCTCGCCGGCGACAAGAAGATCACCGACGAGGTGGAAGCGGCACTCAAGAAGGCGTGCGAAAAGTTCTCCGAGCGATGGAAACACTCTCACGCGTCCGCCAAGTAATCCAACAACGTAGCGAGCGATCACGACACCATGGCCAAGACCAGGGCAATTGTCAAACGCCGAAAGGCGATCCGCAATATCCGGAAGATCACCCGGACGATGGAGCTCATCGCCACCGCCCGCTTCAAGAAGGCGATGGACCGGGCCGTCCAGGCGGAAGCCTACACGCAAAGTCGCGGAACTCGTCGCCGATCTGAGCCAGTCGGGTTCCGCCGCCCAGCACCCCTTGCTCGAAACCCGCGCCGAGACCAAACGCTCCACGCTTCTGGTGTTGACGTCCAATCGTGGTCTTTGCGGCGGTTGCTGTGGCAACGTCCTTCGCGTCGCGACCAAGGCATATGAAGAGGCGGTCGCCAAGCATCCGGTCGACATCGAAGTCTCCGGAAAGCGTGGCATAGTTTCTCAAGTACCGGGGAGTCCCGACGACCAAATCCTACATGAAGTTCGAGGACAAGCCGAGCTTCGACGAGGTCGAGGAACTCGCGGATCAGTACATCGAGCAATTCCTCTCCGAAAGATCGATCGACTCGACGTCGCCTACACGAAATTCGTCTCGATGGGCAAGCAACAGGCGGAAGTGGTGACGCTGCTTCCGATGTCGGCTGCCGGCGCCGAGTCGGAGGAGGGGAAGGCGGGAACCGGGGTGGACTATGACTTCATGCCGTCCGCCCAGGACATTCTCAACGAGATCGTCCCGGCGTCGTTCAAGGTCCGCCTCTTAAGTGTTTCCTCGACGCGGCCGTCAGCGAACAAATCGCGCGCGCATGGTGGCCATGAAGGGAGCCACGGAAAACGCCAGCGGACTCATCCGCGCTTTGACCCTCAAGTACAATCGAGCGCGGCAATCGCAGATCACCAGCGAGTTGTCGGAAATCATTGGCACCGCGGAAGCGTTGAAATAACCAGTTCTGAAAATCACCGTTAGCGAGAACGTTCATGGTAACTGCAACGGAAAAAGTGGCGGGAAAAGTGGTCCAGGTCATCGGCTCGACGTTCGACGTCGAGTTCCCCCAAGGCCATCTCCCGAAGATCTACAACGCCTTGCAAATCGACACCAAGACCAAGTCCGGCGTCCAGCTCAACCTGGTCGGCGAAGTGCAGCAGCACCCCAGCGCCAACGCGTCCGCTGTGTCGCGCTCGGCACCACGGACGGTTTGGCCTGTGGCACCAAGGTCGTGGACATCAGCGCCGCCGTCGCCGTCCCCGTCGGCCTGCAGACCCTCGGCCGGGTCTTCAACATGCTCGGTGAAACCATCGACGGCGCCGGGCCCATCGAAGTCACCGAACGCCGCAATATCCACCAAGAGCCCCCTGAGTTCGTCGATTTAACCTCGACCACCGAACTCTTCGAAACCGGCATCAAGGTCGTCGACCTGCTCATCCCGTTCGTCCGCGGTGGTAAAGCGGGACTGTTCGGCGGTGCGGGACTCGGCAAGACGGTTATTCTCACCGAACTCATCTCCCGTATCGCCAAGGAGCATGGCGGTTATTCCGTGTTCGCGGGAGTCGGCGAGCGTACCCGTGAAGGAAACGACCTCTGGTTGGAAATGCAAGAGTCCAAATACAAGGACGAAACCGGCGCCGAGCGTAGCGTTCTCTCCAAGACCGCCATGGTCTTCGGCCAGATGAACGAGCCGCCGGGATCCCGTCTCCGTGCCGCCCTCACCGGGCTGACGATGGCGGAATGGTTCCGCGATAGCACCGGGGCGGACACGCTTCTCTTCATCGACAACATTTTCCGCTTCTCGCAAGCGGGTTCGGAAGTGTCCGCGCTTCTCGGCCGCATGCCTAGCGCCGTCGGTTACCAGCCGACCCTCGCGACGGAAATGGGCGAACTGCAGGAACGGATCACCTCGACGAGCAAGGGGGCCATCACCTCCGTGCAAGCCGTGTACGTCCCGGCGGACGACCCGACCGACCCGGCCCCGGCGAATACCTTCACCCACTTGGACGCGTTCATCTACCTGGAACGGTCCATTTCCGACAAGGGTATTTATCCCGCCATCGACCCGCTGGCTTCCAACAGCCGCGTGCTCGATCCGCAAATTGTCGGCGAGGAACACTACGCCGTCGCCCGCCGCGTGCAACAGATTCTCCAGCGGTACCGGGAATTGCAGGACATCATCGCGATTCTCGGCGTGGACGAGTTGAGCGAAGAGGACAAGACGGTCGTGCATCGCGCCCGCCGATTGGAACGGTTCCTCTCCCAGCCGTTCTTCGTCGCCGAGGTCTTCACCGGCTTCCCGGGCAAGTATACCTCCTTGGCCGATTCGATCCGCAGCTTCCGCGAGATTTGCGACGGCAAGTGGGATCACCTCCCCGAAGCCGCGTTCATGTACGTCGGTGCCGTCGAGGAAGCCGAGGAAAAAGCCAAGAAGATGGCCAAGTAGGAGTCGGAACGTGTCTCACGGCACCAGCAAGAAGATAACCTGCGTCGTGGTCACGCCCGAGCGCACCGTGCTCGAGGCGACGGCGGACTTCGTCGCGTTCAGCGCCTACGACGGCGAAGTCGGCATCATGCCGGGACGTGCCCCCTTGGTCGCCCGTCTCGGATCGGGCGAACTTCGCCTGACGACGGGTGGGTCCACGCGCCGCTACTTCGTCGACGGTGGATTCGCCCAGGTGCACAAGGACGTCGTCACCATCCTGACCCCCAGGGCGCGTGCCGCCGAGGATCTCGACGGCGACGTCTTGTCGCGCCAGCTCGGCGAGATCAACGCCGAAGTCCCCACGACGGACGAGACGCTCGACGACAAGGCCAAGCGTCTCGCTCGCACGCGCGCTCAAATCCGCCTCGCCAAGAAGTAACCGCGCCGACCGGGCTTTTCAACCCGCCACGTCCCCTTCGCCCCGTGACAATAGCCCTTCCCACATGGAAATCGCACGGCCCCGGCAGAAGAAATGCCGACATATATCGGATGTCAGTCGTCGACCCGTATCTTCGAAGGATATATTCCTTAAGTCGCCGACTTTGGTGGCAATGCCCACCTACAAAACTACAAAACTGCCCACACGAAATCGAGTAGTCCCACAATTTCCTCCATCCTGTCCTTCCTTTTTAGCACAAGACGAACCCTTCCTCCTCCTCGTCAATGTTGCTAACTGCACCGCAACAAAACATAATACCACTGTAAGAAAAATCAATATTTGAACTGCAGGATCGACGGACAGACTTACGGCCGCCCACAAGAACACTCCGCAGATAAATGATGACAGCAAAAATACCCAGCGCAAGGAAGGAAATCCTCTTTTGTCGTCCATTTATCAATTATCCCCTTGGCATGGTTTCCATTTCGAAAATTGCATTTTGCTCTAGTAAAGCTCGAAATGGCTTATTTCGCATTCTGACAGAAACATGACAGAAGTTCCGTTAACACTCAACCTCTGCGATTGTCAAATCCACAGGCACGAAGGTCAACGAGCCGGTCGTGCAAGAGCATTAGCAGGTAAGCTATTTTTCATATCGCCTGCAATCTCTGTCCATGCACCATACAATTAATGTGTAGTACAAAAATGCGTCGACATGTAGAAAAGTCGCCGCCGAAGTGACCGCTATACTCAACTCAGTCCAATACGCAATTATTCCGACTCCAAGCTCGGCCGGAATAGTATACCGGAACTGACTCAGAAATATTGCAGTCGCACAAGAAATTGGGTCCGTAACGCGTTTGTCGACGGAATTCAGTAATTCCCAATTATGCGGCCACCATTCAAGGCAACGTTTGTCCGGCGGGGGTCCTGGCCAATCGGGATTGCAGCCAAGAAGACCAAAATCCAGGAATTGATCGGAATCGCATTCTTTTTTGCAGCAATTAGACGCTAGCCCCAGGCATTCAACGATTCGAGTGTATCTAAATCCACCCATAAGGTTCGCGCGGGCACACAAACATTGAACCGGAACAAATCCCGAAGGATCGGTATAATTTGTCGGATTGTTAA
The DNA here is from genome assembly GCA_046350335.1 of Planctomycetota bacterium. Classification (GTDB taxonomy): domain Bacteria; phylum Planctomycetota; class Planctomycetia; order Kolteriales; family Kolteriaceae; genus JAXMAQ01. The sequence continues at coordinate 96,729 of JAXMAQ010000007.1, read as the reverse complement.
TGACGTAAGAATAGCCATGAGCCGCGACTTGTGGACGGGATATACCAATCTGAACAGACGCCGTATAAAGCGGATCTTGGCTTAACCAAACGATAATCGTCGGCTGATACCACCTTGCCCTGATGTACGTTCCTGGCCCGATGCCGGTGTAGTAGCCCAGGCGGCCGACGTAGGTGTAGGGCTGGTCGAGGGTGGCGATCGCGGAGCCGGGGGCGGGTTCGCCGTAGGCTTTGTAGTCATAGGCGGAAAGAATCGCGGCGAGGGAGTCGGTGAGCTGGCGCGTCGAGCCGAGGGCGTCGAAGTGGTAGTAGCGCGAGTTACCCGCGTAACGCTGGCTGATCAGGTTGCCATAGAGAGCGGGCTCGAGGGTGTAGGCGACCTGGAGGACGTTCGAGCCGTTGGTTTCATACAGCACGTTTTCCTGGTCCCAGACGTGTTTGCGCACGTATTGTTCCGTCGCGCCGATCGCAAATCGTTCGCGAAATCGCCTGCCGTCCGCGTCGTACTGGTCCTCGAAGACGATCACGCCGGTCTCGTGTTTCGTCCTGCGGTTTTCGTAATCCCAGGTCATCGTGGTTCGATCGGACGGGCTTTCGACCGTCTCCTGGTTGCCCGCGCCGTCGAAGGTATACGTCGTCCTGCTGCCGCCCGTCACTTCGGTGACGATCTGGTTGCCGGCGTTATAGGTGTAATCCGTATCGACGCCGTCTTCGGTCTTCTTTGTCCGATTGCCGACCGGGTCATAGGTATGCGTGATGTGGAAGCCGTTCGTTCCCGGCCGAAGTTCGTTCGTCAGCCGGTAGGCGTTGTCGTAAGTCCAGGTGACCCGGATGCCGTCCTCCCAGATCTCGGCGATCCTGCTCTCCCCCGCGTTGTAGGAATTAGAGGTAGCTGGAAATCGTCGTGCCGTCCGACCGGATGTTGGCGACCCGCTGGATGCTGCCGACCTGGTTATAGGTGATCGATTCGCGGGTACCGTTGGCAAGCTCGGTGACGGTCCTTTGCCCGGCGTTGTCGTACGTGAAAGTGGTCCGTTCCCCGTCGGGATTAACCAGAGAACTCATCCGCCCCGCGAGGTCGTAGGTATAGGTGAACCGGCCCGACGGGCTTTCGAGTCCCGTTCTTTGGTTCGCCGAGTCGTAGGTGTAAGTCATGATCCCGCCCCCGGCGAATGTGGGCAACTCCGCCGTCTTCAGGCGATCCAGTTCGTCAAATGTGTACGTGAATCTATTATTGCCCGTCGTCGCCGGTCTTTGCAAGGTCCGGTTTCCGACGGCATCATACGCGAACGTATTTCGCGTCCCATCGGGGTATTGCCGGGTGAGCAGTCTGTCGTTGTCGTCGTAGGTGAACGTGGTGCGGAACCCTCGGCCATCGATCCGGAGAGTCCGCCGACTCGCCTCGTCCCAGGCGAACGTGGTTCGGACGCCGAGAGGGTTTTGGATTTCCGTTTGCCGGCCCAGGGGATCGTGCGTGAACGTCGTTCGGTTCCCGTTGGCGTCGATGATCGCTTGCCGATTGCCAACGGAGTCGAATGTTTCGGTAGTCCGGTGATTCAAGGGATTCTGGGTCGCGACCCGTCGATTGAGGGGGTCATACGAATAAGTCGTCCGGAGTGCTCGGCGGTCTTGAACCACGGTTTGGTTGCCGGCGGCGTCGTGCGTGTAAGTCATGCGCAAGTTTCGCGCGTTGATCTCGACCTGTTCGCGACCCGCGCCGTCGTAGATCCAGGTGGTGCGATGACCGAGCGGATTGGTGACGCTTTCTCGTCGTCCGTCATCGTAGTAGGTATAGGTCGTTCTTTTTCCGAGGGGATCAATGGTCGCGGAGAGCCGGCCTCCCGCGTCCCAGGGCGCAAAAATGGGACATTCTACTTTTTCAGAACAGAAACCCCATGAAATGACACGGGAAACGGATCGAGGGAGAGTTTTGGCGTCTGCGGGCTCGATCCACGTCTTCAGAATGCCCATGGAATGAAACGCGGGGCGGCAATTGCCAAGCCAAGGAGGAACGGCTGGTTGGAGTTCAGACCACCTGGTTTCGGCCGTTGCGTTTGGCGCTGTAGAGATTTCGGTCGGCTTCCTGGATGAGGTCGTCGGGGAGGAGTTCCTCCTTGCCGTCCGTGTGCGCGATGCCGAGGCTGATGGTGACCGAGATGGATTTTTCGTCCACGAGGACGGGGGAATCCCCCACGACCTGCCGGAGTCGTTCCGCGAAGGCTCGGCATTCCTCGACGGACGCTTCGGGGAGCAGGACCACGAACTCCTCCCCGCCGTAGCGCGCGAAGACTTCGTCCCTGCGAACGTTGTCCCGGATGCGGCTGGCGATTTCGCGCAACACCGCGTCCCCCGCCAGATGTCCATGCGTGTCGTTGACGCTCTTGAAGAAATCCACGTCGAGCATCACCATGGCGAGCGGCCGACTGTGACGGAAAGACCGGACCAATTCCCGCTCGAGCGTCTCCATCAGGTAACGCTTGTTGTACGCGCCCGTCAGGCCGTCCGCGATCATCATGGAATAGATGGTTTCGTGGTATTGCGCCTCGATATGGTCGCTGGACAGAAATTTCAGAATGTGGCTGCCAATCCGGATGAGATCCCCTGCCTCGAGAAGCCGCTTGTCCACCCGCATGTCGTTGACGAACGTGCCGTTGGTGCTCTCCATGTCCGCGATCATGAAGGTGCCGGCCCGTTGCTCGATGTAGGCATGCTGCCTGGAGGCGGACGTGTCCAGGATGGTTACGTCACAATCGGACCCGCGGCCGATAATGATTCTTTGTGGCGGGAGTTCGAATAGACCTTGTCCAGCGCCGGCAGGATAGATGCGCACGAGGCAACTCTTGCCGGTCGCCAAAAGCTTGTCCGGAACGCTTCCCCCGCGAGCAATGACGGTATCCTGTGAGAGAGGAATTTTCGCCACACGTCCCCCCGATTCGAACGCCCGTTTGCCAAGAGATTCCAACGCGCGAACGCTTCCCCTTTTGCAGGGAAGTTTACTTCCAAACACCGAAATTCGTCAGGTGCCGAGGGGAGAAGAGAATTGCATCCTGACGAAGCAAGTGTAACGCGATATTTGTGAAAAGAAAAGAGTCCCCCGAGGGAAACTTCTTGACGAATCCACTTCACGATTCGAGCATGTCCGCCCCTTGCAAGGCATCCGAGCGAAATGCAACAATGGTTTTTCAAACAAAACTTCGGGGGAAACATGGCGAAAAAGAAGGTGTCGGCAAAACGCGCCGTCAAGAAGACGGGCCCTGGAGCGAAGAGGACGACCACCGGAACCAAGAGGGGAACCTCGGCCGCCAGCTCTCGAAAGGCGCGTATCGCCGTCAAATCGGCCGTCCGAGCCAAGCCGAAATCGAAAACAACCTCGCGTCCCCAACAGCCGAAACGTTCCACAAAGTCTTCCCAGCCGACCCACCCCCCCATCGGTCGGCCGAGGATTTCCGCGGACGAAAAGCTCTATTTGCTCTTCAAGGAGGACTATCACGCCCGCCAGATTTTCGAGTTTCTGCGCGTCGAGACGCTCCGCGATCTGGAACAGCATAGTCCCAAGGAGATCTTTCAGAGACTCACGGCCCCTATCCAACAGACGTTGACGCGGACTCGTGAGAAATTGGCGAACTACAACCGGTGTTTGCTGGAGGATTCCGACTTTCTGCTCGATCAAGTGAATCGGCAAGAGAAGACGCCAGTTCCCTGATTGCAAAATCGAACCGAGTAGGTTATCCTTCCGATACAGGCGCCAAGCCCTTGAACCAGAGTTTCTTGGCGTCCGCATTTCCGTCCGATTGATTTTTCAACTAGAAGTTCATGTCGCGTATTCCGTACTTGGAAGGGTACCGAGGTGAAGTCAACTCATCCGTTCTTCTTGGATGCCATCCTGTTCGCGGTTTTTGGCGCGGTGCTCGGAGCCATGTCGTTCGTGGCGTATTCGGGCAATCGCTGGGAACAACTTATCATGAGTTCGCTGGTGAGCTTGCCGGTCTGGTTCGTCGCGATCAACCTTGCAACCCGCAAAGGCCATCCACGACGACATCCCTCGAGCTAAACGTTTGCGGAGTTGGTCGCCGCGCGGGTTGTGCGCCATTCTTTCCCTTGATACAACGAGTGAATGAAAGCCAACCGACGGGTCCTTTTGACGCAACTGCCGATACCACCTACGGGTCCGCAGCCTATCCGCGGCAACGTTCCGCTCGCTGCTGGGTACCTCAAGCTCTACGCGCGGCACCTCGGACTGGACGCCGATTACGACATCGAGATTCTTCCCTCCGCCATCGCCAACACCGCCAGCGATCGGGGAATGGTCCGGCAGATCCTCGCGCGCGATCCTTGGATGGTCGGGTTCACCTGCTACCTCTGGAACATTGACCGGTCGCTTTGGATCGCCGAGCGTCTTAAGGAACAGAACCCGAATCTCAGGATCGTCGTCGGCGGGCCGGAAATTACGGCGGATAACGAATGGGTGTTGGCGAACCCAGCGGTCGATTATGCCGTGATCGGCGAAGGTGAGCAGACGTTCGCGGCGTTATTAGCGGACCTACGAACGCAAGCGGTCGCTTCCCCCGCGATCCACGGGCTCCACGTCAAGAATCGCTCGTTGATGGCGCCCCATTTTCGAACGCCGCTCCCCCGTCTCGACGTCGTCTCCTCCCCCTACCTCGAGGGAATACTGGACGCCGCCGATGAGCGAATGCTCTTCCTCGAAACCATTCGCGGCTGCGTCTTCAAGTGCAAGTTCTGTTACTACCCCAAGAGCTACGACCAGCTTTATTTCGTCTCCGAAGAGAAGATCGTCGCCAACCTGGAACACGCGCGCCAGCGCGGAGCCCGCGAGGTCGTTCTCCTCGATCCCACGCTCAACCAAAGGAAGGATTTCACGGACTTCCTCAAGCTGCTGACTCGATGCAATCCCGATAAACAGTTCACCTATTTCGGCGAACTTCGCGGAGAGGGAGTCACCCGCGAGACCGCTCGGCTGCTCCGCGAGGCCAATTTCAATGAAGTCGAAATCGGCCTGCAATCCGTCGATCCCAATGCACAGACGCTGATGGATCGAAAGAATCACCTCAAGGCGTTTGAACGGGGCGCCAAGGCGATGATGGACGAGGGGATCAAGGTCAAAGTGGATTTGATCATCGGCTTGCCCGGCGACACCGTCGATTCCGTCCGCCAGGGAATCGAATACTTGCGCGAGAAGGGTCTTTACGACGACGTGCAGGTTTTCAATCTCGCCATTTTGCCCGGCACCGCGTTTCGCCAGGAACATCGGCAGCTTGGCTTGGAGTTTCAACCCAAGCCCCCCTACTACGTCTTGCGGACACCGACTTTGGAACTGTCCGACATGTATCAACTCATGGAGGAGGCACAAGACGCGTTCGAGATCGACTTCGATCCTCTCCCTGCTCCGGAATTGGACGAATCTCTCGCTGGCGACCCATCGCGATGCTGGCAGACGGATTTCGATCGAGCCACGCGCGCCCCATGTGCGCCGCCGGACGAACGGACGTTGGTTTTCACGCTTTGGTTCAAGGGGAGTGATTTAGCGCGTCATGTCGCGGAGATGCGAACCATCATTCACGATGTGCAAAAGGGGAATCCGCACGGAACCCTGCAGATTCTCTTGGAACCCACGGCGGATCCGCAAGTGGTGAATGACGAGGTTTTGGCCGCCGTCAATGATGCGTGCCAGGCCATGCCAAGTTATTTGGACCGCTTTTACGCGGTGCTTCCTGGGCCCGGTCGAGCGGTGGGGGCCAAACGAATCATCATCCTCCTTCCGCTGGCGTATCGCGCCTCGCTGGGCCAGGATTGGGTACAGCACATGGCGGAATACGCTACACTGTTGTGGCGTGGCGAGGAGCCGGCGGACGAACCGCTCGCCGAGCACGAGTTCGTCGTTTCCCCCTGACTGGTCCCGAAGCCATGATTCCCTGCGGGAAACGGGAACTCGACGTCGAAACCTCGCTTCGGACGGATAATTGTCTCGCCTGACGGTCTTCAACCTTCAGGGCTGCTCACGAAGGAGCCTTCTCCATGGCCGCCGACAAGAAGCAAAATCCCCCTCAAGGTGTTTCAAAAAATCCAGAAGTCGATTTGACCGTCGGTGTTCCACTGGTACCGGGCAAGGAGAGCATCACGGCTCGGCGGGCGGGGGGGATCACCGACATGAAGTTGCCGGTCTCCCTCAAAAAAGTATCGGTCGAGGTAGCGCTTCAAAACCTGGTCAAAGCGATCAATCTGGCGCTGCAGCCTGACTTTCTCGAAACCGAACTCGAACCGGTCTACAGCGCCGCCAAGGTGGTTGGCAAAACGGTTAAAATCTGCCACAAAGATTACATCGGCCTGGGGGACGGCGTCCTCGCGCAGGTGGGAAAGTCCGCGAAGTCGATCACTCTCACGCTTAGCGGCGCGGATCCCGCGTCCCCTGATGGTAAACGAGTGATCGAAAAAGGTGACGGCGGGATGGTTTCCGGCGTGTTCAACCTTCTTGGACGAAAACTCAATCTTCTCCAAGAATTCGAGGATAAAGTCCCCACCTTCGTCGAGCAAATGCTCGATCGGCTCGAGGCAGCGAACATGATCACCGGATGGGACCGCTCGGAATGGTCCATCACGACCGAACAGATCGGCTTGGACGTCTTGATCGAGCCGGCCCAAAACGAGAACGTCGCCGCCGCTCCCTGACGGGCGACCCGTGGAAACCACTCTCACTCGAACCATTGCGGATGATTTTCGCGCGCGCGGCGTTGAGGCGCGGTGTTTACCAGGGTATTTCCATCTCCGTTTGCGAAATTCACCGCGCCGATTTCACCAACACTGATATCTGACCTATGCTTTTAGCGACGAACCGTGGCGTTTCGGGTATTGGATATCGCTCTTCACTGTCTGGAACGCCGAAGACTGGGCGTTGAGTGACATTCCAGCCGCGACCTTCGAAAACAGAAACGGCACGGTCATCGCGGGGATGTGCACTTATTGCCGCTCGGAAAAGTAATGCCGGGACCCGGCTCGCGTTGCGCCAAGACTCAATCAGCGACCAGGCCGGGCATCGCGACATTACCTTTCTGAGGCTGACTTGCACCAACTCCGCCGTTTCACCGCCCCAACGGATGTCAATGAGTTTCGCGTTCATGGGGAGGGTGAACCGAATGCCTCACGGCAAGGATTACTCGAAGCTTAATCACATTCTCTGGATGGATCTTTCCGGGGGATCGGGAAAAGAGATTCGCGAGTCGCTAGCAACCCAAGGATGGTCGATTCAAGTCGTCGAACGGCTTGACGTCTATCCTTGCCTGGCCACAGAGCCCCCGCCACTCTTGGTCGTTGTGTCATCCGACGGCTCCTCCATCGAAACGGACCTCTGTCTTCGGATTCGCTCGACGTGGGACACGAACCAGACAACGCTTCTGCTCCTCTGCAACCAGCCAAACCACGAAATCGACTCCTTGCTCGAATCTGGCATCGACGACGTATTTTCCCATCGCGAATCGCGTTCCTTGATCGCCAAGAGAATCTGCCTCCTTGCGGAACGCCAACTCTTGCGCCATTCGAACCAAATGGGTCGACGCGCCGACGAATTGCGTCTGCGACAACAACAAGCCGTCGAGTCGCTCGCGCGACATTCGCTCGCGGATTCCAACATCGATCGGCTATTCCAGGAGGCGGTGGAGATCGCCGCGTCGACCTTGGGTGTCGAGTTTGCCGGTGTATTTGAGTTGCTCACGGATGGGAGCGCCCTGCGGCTTCGCGTGGGCAAGGGATGGCCGGAAGGACTCGTCGGCGTGCATCAAGAACTCGTCGATGGAATCACTGCGTTCAGTCAGGCGTTGCTGACCAAGGAATCGATCGCCATCGAAAGGTTTGACGGACTCGGCGTGACTCATCCATTACTTGAGCGATCGGAAATCGTCAGTGGGCTGCTGGTCGCCGTTCAGCACCGTTACATCCCCTTCGGCGTAATTGCCGTCTTCACGAAACAGCGACGAACGTTCTCGATGGACGATCGGCACTTTCTTCAATCGGTCGCCATGGTACTTGCGGGTGGCCTCGCCCGTGTTGAAACTCAGAAATCGATTCAACGCAGCGAACACCACTTTCGCACGTTGATCGAGAACACCAACGACGTCGTGACCGTGCTCAACCTCGATCGCACGTTCCGATACGTCAGTCCGTCGGCTCGCCGCATCCTCGGCTACGAACCCGAGGAACTGGAAAATGCGTCGATCATCGACCTGGTGCATCCCGACGACCATCGACTTGCCTGCGACATGATCCAGCGGATCGTCGAAAGTCCGCGAAGCGTCGAGAAAACGGAGTTTCGCGTTCATCATGCGGGGGGCTCGGTCCGGACGCTGGAAGTCATTGGTCAATTGGTTCGCGAGGAAGCGGACCAATGGATCATCGTGGGGAACTTTCGTGACGTGACGGAGCGAAAGCGTTCGGAGGAACAACTGCGCGCCGCCAAGGAAATCGCCGAGGCGTCGACCCGCGCCAAAAGCGAGTTCCTCGCGAACATGAGCCATGAGATTCGAACTCCGATGACCGCCATCCTCGGTTTCACGGATATTCTGCTCATGGATGGCAACATTAAGGCCGCGCCCAGTGATCGCATCGAGAATCTCAGGACCATTCGACGAAACGGCGAGTTTCTCCTCGAGATCATCAATGATATTCTCGATCTTTCCAAGATCGAGTCGGGCAAGCTGGAGGTCGAGCGGATTCACTTCCCCTTGCCGCAGGTAATTGCGGATGTCGCGTCCATGATGCGAGTCCGGAGCGAAGCGAAAGGTTTGCCCCTCGCGGTGGAATTCGTCGGCCCGGTTCCCGAGAACATCGAAAGTGATCCGACCCGCGTCCGACAAATCCTCATCAACCTAATCGGCAACGCGATAAAGTTCACCGAGGTGGGCTGTGTCCGTATCGTCATTCGGATGGCGGAGCTTCATCCCACGCCCCGAATCCAATTCGAGGTCATTGATACCGGAATCGGCATTACGCTCGATCAGAAAGCAAGGCTATTCCAGCCATTCACCCAAGCGGACGCGTCCATGTCGCGAAAGTACGGCGGAACCGGGCTTGGCCTTTCAATCACGAAACGACTGGCTGAAATGCTCGGCGGATCGATCCGGGTGGAAAGCACCGCCGGCTCGGGCAGCCGATTCATCGCCGTCATCGAAACGGGACCACTCGACGGCGTCCCAATGATTGAAGGTTGGTCTGAGGCCGCTCGTCCCATCGCCAAGAAACCGGACACCTCACGAACGAGCGACGTGGCAAACTTGAAATGCAGAATCCTTCTGGCCGAGGACGGACCGGACAATCAGCGGCTTATTTCCTTTCACCTCAAAAAGGCGGGCGCTGACGTCACCGTTGCGGACAATGGGCAGGTCGCCGTCGAGCGGATACTCGACGCGACGTCAAACGGCCGGCCGTTCGACGTCATCCTCATGGACATGCAGATGCCAGTTCTCGACGGTTACGGCGCCACCCAAATTGTGCGCCAGCATCAAATCTCCACTCCCATCATCGCGCTCACTGCCCACGCCATGCGCGGCGACCGGGAGAAATGTCTCTCCGCCGGCTGCAATGAGTATTGCACCAAGCCAATCGATCGCGAATTGCTACTTCGTCAGATCGCACAATTCGTCAATTCCGAACGGGTCGAGACCCCTTGCATCGTCACCTATTGAGCTTCAGAGATTTAAAGCGGCGAAGCCGCGTTGAACTCCCTCTCCCTTTGAGAGAGGGCCGGGGTGAGGGGTTTCTTTTTCGCATGGCAAACATGCGCGCACACGGCGCGCATCACACGTCCTAACAACGCAATGGCGTATTTCCCGGTCCGGTCGCCTGCAGGGCCTTGGCACTAGCCGCTTTTCGCGGTGTCCATGAATTGGCACCCGGCCGCGACATTTCTTTTTTAAAGCTCAATAGTCCCACGCCGTCGCTCGGCCCCACGAGCCGTCCATTTAGGATCTCCGTTCGCGGGAACCGAGATTCGCGTAGCGCGAAACGTCAGGCCGTTTGCCCGCCGTCCACGACCAGCACTTGTCCCGTCATGAACGAGGATTCATTCGAGGCAAGGTACAAGGCCGCAAAGCCGACATCGTCGGGCTGCCCCAACCGATGAATGGATTGCATGCCCATCAGGTGGTTGCGGAGCGTTTCGTCTTTCCAGAAGTACTCGCTGAAATCCGTCTGGATTAATCCCGGCGCGAGGGCGTTGACCCGGATGTTGTGGATTCCAAACTCACGTGCCCAACTCCTGGTCATCATGATGAGGCCGGCCTTGGTGAAGCTATAGAGCAATCCCCCCGGCTGCGGAAAGAGTCCCGCGATTGAGGCGACGTTGATGATCGAGCCGCCGCTTTTCCTTTCGATCATGCGCGGAACGGTAAGGTGAATCAGCCGAAACGCCGCCTTGACGTTGATTTCGACCATTTTGTCGAGCATTTCGTCCTTGAGCTCGAGAACCGGTCCTTGGCCAATGTTCGTCGCGCTATTGTTGACGACGATGTCGATGGGACCGAGTTCCTTCTCGGTGAACTTCACGAGGTGTTCGAGATGCTCTCGCTTGCCGACGTGGCATTCGACCGGGAGAATCTTTCCCGGCAGATCGGCGAACTCGTCGGCAGTCGCTTGAAGATTTTCGAGTTTGCGACTGGCAATAGCAACTTTGGCGCCGGCCGCGGCGAGTCGTTTCGTAATCGCCTTGCCAATTCCACGACCGCCACCCGTCACGATCGCGACTTTGCCTTCCAGACTGATCGATGCACTCATCGGTTTACCTTCATCCCTTCGTTGATTACTGTTTCGCGGTGGAGGAGTCGGCGGCGTTTGGTTGCCGCTAGCTTGGGAAACGGTTCTCGCCATCGCCCCCGCACAGGCGTCGAAGCGAGGTTAATCCACCTCGGCATGCCGGCCGTCATAGAGGGCGGCGAGCCGATCCTCGAACTTTTGGATCACGTGCCGCCGGCGTACCTTCAGCGTCGCCGTCAGTTCGTCATTCTCCAGTTGGAACGGCCGGGCCAGGACGACGAACTCCTTGACCCGCTCCGGATTGCTCACCGCCTGCATGACCGCGTCGATTCGCTCCTTGAGAAACCGGTGGATCCGCGGACAGTCGAGAAATCCGTCGGCAGGTTGCATGCTCCCGCCGATCTCTTTTGCTTTGTTCTCGAGCATCGGAAAGTTTGGCACGATGAGCGCGGTGACGAAGTTGCGCGCATCGCCGTAGGTGACGGCCTGGTCAATGTATGGATCGCTGACCAGCAATCGCTCCAACTCGCTCGGCGAGATATTTTTACCACCCGAGGTGATAATGAGATCCTTCTTGCGATCGGTGATTTTCAAGAATCCGTCTTCGTCGATTTCCCCGACGTCGCCGGTATGGAACCAGCCGTCCTTGATGGCTTCCGCGGTCGCTTGAGGTTCTTTCCAGTATCCCTTCATGATGTGCGGGCCGCGGGTGATGATCTCGCCGTCGTCGGCGATCTTGACTTCCACGCCGTCAATCTTCTGGCCAACGGTCCCCACTTTATAGCGTTCGATGCTGTTAAAGCTGATGATGGGAGAAGTTTCGGTGAGCCCGTAACCTTCGAGGACGGGAATCCCCGCTTCAAAAAATCCCTTGCACACGTGCGCGGGGAGTGGAGCGCCGCCCGATGACAGCCGCCGAATCCGCCGACCAAAAATGCGGTGAACCTGCTTGGCGCGAATGTCGGGAGGCAAGTTCTCCACCGCGGACCACACCTTCTCGTAAAACCGGGGAACGGCGGTCATCATCGTCGGCTGCGTCTCCGCGAGGTTGACCAGGAGCGTATCCATGGACTCCGCGAGACAAACCGTGAGGCCGGAAAGCACCGCCAAGTAATGATCCGTCATCCGCGCGTAACTATGGCTGTAGGGAAGCCAGCTGAGTAGGACGTCATCCGGCTGCGCGTGCAACGCGTCGACGGAGGCCTCCGCGTTCGTGACGAAATTCCGATGCGTTAGCATGACCCCCTTGGGATTGCCCGTCGTTCCACTCGTGTAGATGATCGTCGCGAGACTCTCGGGGTCGAGGTTCGCTTCGCGGCGGCGAACCTCGGCTTGCCCTTCGGGCCCCTGCTGATGTCCCAGTTGTTTCAGCCGTTGCCAGGTCAGCTGCTTGATCCGCCCGTCCACCTTGATCGGATCGAAAGAAACGATGAACTCGAGTTTGGGGAGTTGTTCGAGAACGGCGAGCACTTTGTCCGCTTGACCTTGATTGCTGACGAAGACTCCTCGGGAATCACTGTGTCCGAGTTGGTATTCGACTTGTTTCGCGGAAAGGGGCGCGTGCATGGGAACGTCCGCGGCGCCGCTCGAGAGAATGCCAATGTCGGTGATCAACCATTCGTAACGGTTCTCGGAGAGAATCGCCACGTGATCTCCCGGCTGAATTCCCAGCGCGATAAGGCCAGCGGCAATCAGGTCGGCCTGCCGGCGGTAGTCGGTAAACGATATATCCTCGTAGCGCCCGTGCCGTTTGTGCCGAAGCGCGACGCGAGGCCCAAACTTCTCCGACACACTCCGGTGCATCGACGCCAGGTTCTTATGCTTCATGACGCCTCCTTGTTGGTAATCCCTTCCGCGCGAGCGAAACCCGCTTCGATTCGCTCGTCTGCCTGCCGCTTGACTTTCTTCCGCTTGACGGAATTCCCCGGCGCCCGCGCCGGGAAGGATGGCCGTCTTGGAATGAAAATGGCGCCCGCCCAAAGACGTGTCCATGAGAACGTCGGCCGCCCCCCGTTGTCAAGAAGCTGCCGAAGATTGCGCGGAATCCACCCTGCGGCCAAGCCGTGGAGAACTGATCGCGTCGTCCTTGAATCATGGAAAAATGGGCCCGCGGACGAGAGGCGTCCGCGGGCCGAATCGATAGGTCAATCCACCGCTTCGAAAATCGTCGCGGCTCCTTGCCCCTGTCCAATGCACATCGACGCCAGGCCGTACTTGGCCCCTTCGTCGCGCATCCGGTGAAGCAAGGTCGTGGCAATGCGACAGCCGCTCGCCCCCAACGGATGGCCGATTGCGATGGCGCCGCCACGCATGTTAATCTTCTTTTGCTCCACCTTGTCCAGGATGCCTAGCAGTTTGCACACCGACATCGCCTGGACGGCGAACGCCTCGTTGAACTCGATGCAATTGATATCATCGAGCTTGAGGCCGGCACGTTTGAGCGCCTTGTGCACCGCGGGAACCGGACCGATGCCCATTTCCTCGGGAGCGACGCCGGCAACCGCCATCGCCTTGATCCGAGCCATGGGCTTGAGGCCCAACTCCTTGGCCTTGTCTTCGGACATGATGAGCATGGCGGCGGCTCCGACGTTGAGCGGCGAACTGTTCCCCGCCGTCACCGAACCACCCGCGGGATTGAACGCCGGTGGAAGCTTCGACAATCCTTCGACCGTGGTGTCGCGGCGAATGCATTGATCCTCGGTCACGAGGACTTTATGCCCCGCTTCATCCCGGCCCCAAGTGGGAATGACTTCCCGCTTGAAATCTCCCCGGTCGGTCGCCGCCGCGGCGTACTGATGGCTGCGACAGGCGAACTCGTCTTGCGCCTGACGCGGGATCTGGTACTTCATCGCCAAATACTCGGCGGTGAGTCCCATGTTCATGATCCCTTCCGAATGCTTTTGGAAGAGCGCTAGAGGAGGGTCGTAGCTCTTGGACATGGGGACGTGATCCATGTGCTCGACACCGCCGGCAATCTGGACGTCTTCGCACTCCGCCGCGATGCTCATTGCCGCGTGGCTGATCGCGGTGAGGCTCGAGGCGCAGTTCCGATTGATCGTCACGCCGGCCACTTCGATGGGCAAGTCCGCCATCAGGGAGGCGACCCGCGCCACGTCGAAACCTTGCTCCCCTTGTTGCTGCACGCAACCCCATTGGATGTCGTCGATCAGATGGGGATCGATGCCCGTCCGCTCGACGAGCGACTTCATGATGAACGCGGAGAGTTCGTCGGCGCGAACATCTCGGTAATACCCCTTGTCGGCCGAAGCCCGCGCGACCGGCGTCCGAACCGCGTCAATGACCACTGCACGTCGCATGTATCAACCTCCCATCGTCTCGGTGATTTTCGGCCGGGGATAAAACTGCTTGCCTGACTTGGCCATGTCTTGAAGCATCGCGGTCGGCTCGTACCGCTTTCCGATCGATTGATAGGGGGCGAGCCGGTCCATGATCTTGCCGATTCCCTCGTTGTCCGCCCAGCGGAGCAAACCGCCGCGGAACGGAGGAAAGCCGGTTCCCAGGATCAATCCCATGTCGACGTCCGAAGGATCCCGGACGATGTTCTCCTCGAGGATTCGAGTCGCCTCGACGAGCATCGGCAGGAACAGACGATCGACGATCTCCTGTTCGGTGAACTTGCGGTTCCCCAAGCGATACTTCTCGATGAAGGGCGCGACGTCCGGATCCGCGACCGGCTTGCCCTTCTTGCCGCCGGCAAACTTGCGGAAGCCCGCGCCCGACTTTTCGCCCAAGCGGCCCGCCTTTACAAGATCCGCAAGAAGCGGCGGCGGCGTCGCGGCGCGGTCGGCGAACGCCTTGATCACCACGTTCCCCGCGTACATGCCCGTATCCAGACCCACCAGGTCCGAAAGCGCGATCGGTCCCATCGGCATGCCGAATCGGGTGCACGCCTTGTCGATCTCGTCCATCGATGCCCCTTCGAGCAGCACGATCAGTGCCTCGTTCATGTACGGGAGCAGCAGACGATTGACGAGGAAACCTGGGCAATCACGAACGACGATCGGCGTTTTCTTGACGCGCTTGGCCAAGGCAACCAACGTCGCCACCGTTTCGTCGCTGGTCTTCTCTCCACGAATGACCTCGACGAGCGCCATCCGATCCACCGGGTTGAAGAAGTGCATGCCGGCGAACCGTTCCGGATTAGGCGCCGCCTGCGCCATTCGGGTAATCGAGATCGTCGATGTATTGCTCGCAAGGATCGCGTCCGGCTTCATGATGCCGGCGAGTTCCTTGTATACTTTCGTCTTGAGTTCCTCGTTCTCGATGATCGCTTCCACGACAAGGTCGCAGTCGGCGAACACCTTGGTCGACGTCGAGGTGCTCAAGCAGCCGAGCATCTTGGCCATGTCCTCGGGAGTGGCCTTGCCCGCCTTCATGCGACCGGCAACGACGCCTTGAGCCCGGGCGAGACCGGCGTTGACCTTCTCGTCATCCACATCGACCATGGCGGAAGGGATGCCCGAACGAGCATGCGCGGTCGCGATGCCCGCTCCCATGAGTCCCGCGCCAAGCACGCCGACGCGGTTGATGTTTCGGGGCTTGACGCTGGCATCATCCACGCCCGTGTCACGCGAGAGACGGTTATTCATGAAGAAGACGGCGATCATCGCCGCCGAGATCGGAGTGCCGGCAACCTGCATGATGCCGTCGATCTCGATTTTAAGACCCTCTTGCAGCGGGACGTTGCACCCTTTCTTGACGCATTGCAGCGCGACCATCGGAGCCGGGTACTGACCCTTCGTCTGAGCCATCACGCCCCCTTCGAACAAGGCGAAGAGGAAATGGAATTGGTCGTCGGAAAGACCGATCGGCTGTTCCCGTTTCTTGCGAGTTTCCTTCCACTCGCCCGATTTCTGGGCAAAGTCGATGAGCCGCTTGCCTTCTTCGATTAACTTGTCCGCGGGAACCGCGTCGAAGACCAACCCCAGTTGCGCCGCTTTCTTCGGCCCAACCGCGTCCCCTGCCGTGATGATCGCCAACGCGTTGTGGACTCCGATCAGGCGAGGCAGACGCTGCGTGCCGCCCCAGCCAGGAATGATCCCGACCTTGGTTTCCGGCAGGCCAATCTGGACCTTCGGGCTCGTCGAACAGAGGCGATAGTCCATCGACAAGGCGAATTCCGTTCCCCCACCCATGCTCGGCCCGTCAATGAGCGCGACCGTCGGATACGGGAGGTGGCTGAAACGGGTAAAGAGACTGTGAACGTGTTCGCAAGACTTGGCGAACTGCTCCTTGGGAACGTACGCCAGCGCGCCAAGTTCGTTAAGGTCGGCCCCCGCGATGAATTGACCTGGTTTACCGCTGGTCACCAGCAGGCCCCGCAGGTCCTTTTTCTTCTCGAGCTCCGCGACAAGTTCCCCCAGGTCCTTAATGACACCCTGAGAGAAGGTATTGACGCGTTGGCCAGGCACGTCGAACGTGACCAGACCGATCTTGTCGTCCAGTTCCTGGAATGTAAATGAGCTGCCCATGCTTACTCCGTCAGTGAGTAGATCCGATTCCCGCGCCCGCACGCGTCGAGACCAACGTATCCCGCAAATACGAGTTCCAGAGCCGAGTGGCGTGATGTCTTCGACTGAAAACGTTGAAGCTATGGTGGTAACGTGAACCCCCCGAGTCAAGAATCCCACCGCAAAACCCTTCGGATTTGAGCAAATGTCCTTACCTCGGAGATCCCGTTCCACGGGCCCGCGTCCCCTCATTGTTCCACAAGCCAACATGCCTCTTGCTGGCGAGGTCTCCTGTCAGCCCGCTGTCATTGTGAAGCTCGCGCGAAGGGAAAGTGAGGTTTCCCTGAAGTCTCCTCCAAACCCGATTGCGGTTCCTGCATTCCCACTTAACATCCGCCTGAACTCGACGCCCAACGACGATCGTCTCCGGCCGGCAGGTCGACGTGCAGGAGTATGGCAAGAGGGAAAGGAAACCGGATGTTGAACTCGACATGGCGAAGCAACGGGCGCGGTGCGGGATTCACCCTCATCGAGCTTTTGGTCACCATCTCGGTGATCGGCGTGCTTGTCGCGCTCTTGCTACCCGCGATTCAACGGGCGCGCGAGGCGGCCCGCAGGATTCAATGTTCCAACAACCTCAAACAGATTGGCGTGGCGCTGCACACTTACCTGGGATCCTCGCGCGTCTTGCCCCCCAACGGTACGGCCCGGCCTCCATTCACCAGTTCGGGCCGGCGACCCACTTTCATGAAATGGGGCGTCAATAGCGCGATTCTCCCTTTCCTCGGTCGGGAGAATCAATCCGCCGACTTCGACTTCCGACGCGAACCGGAATGGATCGGCAACATGACCGCCGTGAATCAGGCCCTCGAGTTCTTCGTGTGTCCCTCCGACCCCAAGGGAACCGATCGAGAACCTTACAATCCTTCGGACGACGACCAGAACGAAATCTCTTCCATTACCGCCAGCGCGGTGGGAACCAACTACGGTTACGCCATGGGAGATTGGTACGTCTGGGGTGGCCTCCCCGGTGGAAGCGGCCCGGTCCTCAAGGATCGTCCACGGTCCGCTTTCTCCGTCAATTCCGCCACGCGAATCGCCGACGTCGTCGACGGCATGAGCAAGACCATGTTCGCCGCCGAAGTGAAAACTTGGCAGCCCAACAAGAGGGAATGCATCAGCCCCAACACGGCCGGCGACCTGATCGCTGCTATCCCCGACGGTCAATCGATCCCAATCCCCGATCCGAACTCAAAAACGGATTCGATTCAAGAGTATGGCCGAAACGGTTGTGACGGCGGGGTGGCGCATACGCAGTGGTATGACGGCTCGGTGCGGCAGACCGGATTCACCACGGCATGGACTCCGAATCGAATGACACTAGGCCGTCATCCCAACTACACGGAGCTGGTTGACGTGGATCTGATGGGCCGCCGCGAAACGCGCGCGGGCAACGGTCCGGTCTTCGCGGCCGTGACCGCGCGGAGCTATCACGAAGGCGGCGTGCACGCCCTTTTCGGCGACGGCTCGGTTCAATTCGTGGGGGACTCGATTCACGGACCCATCTGGCGAGCAATGGGAACCATCGCAGGGAGCGAGATCATCGACGATCCCCGTAACTGGTAAAAGGCTCCCAACAAGCAGTCGACGCGTGCTCCGGTTATTTCGAAACGCCATGGGCGGACGGGCATTCCCCGCGCCGTGGCAACCAGACTCATTCAGGGATGCTGTTTCTTTGGAAAGGGTTTTTGATGCGTAGCGCGATCTTTTCACTGCTCCTCCTCCTGGCACCCGCCGCCAACGGGGGACTTATCGTCAACGAGTACAATGCCGTCGGTAGCACCCGATGGCTCGACAGCAACAACGCGGCGGGTTCGACCGCGTCCGACACCACGTTCGGCCGGGTGCAGGGCAACGGCGGAAACTGGATCGAACTCGTCGTCACTTCCGACCATATGGACGTGCGGAATTGGGAACTCTGGTGGTACGAAAATGACGCCGCCGCGACCGGGGCCGAGATTTGGGACCCAACGCGGACCCTCGCCGGAGTGGACGCGCAAGGGAAGATCGTTTTCTCCAACGACGATTTCTGGTCCGACCTGCGCCAGGGAACCATCTTGACGATCACCGAGCAGTCCAGCATTTCCACCGTGAACGCCCAGGGACAAGCGGTCGTATTGGACCTTTCGACGAACCTCGGTTTCAGCCCCCACTTCGGCGACTGGCATGTGAATGTCAGCACTCTTCAAGAGGCTTCGGCCGCCGCGCCGCTCTTAACCACCATTTCGAATCTCACGACGTATGTGCCCGGAAGCTTCTCGGTGGGCAATGACAACTGGGAGATTCTCGTCGTGGACGCCCTGGGAATCGTTCAACAAGGCCCGGTCGGCGAGGCATACGGCGGCTTCGGTGGACTTAACAGCCGAGAGGTTGGCAAGCTGGAGTTTCCCGCCGCTCCCGCAACTTTCGAAGACTGGCAATCGATCGGAAATACCGGCTATAAAGGAGGCTCCTCGAGCAGTTTCGGCCAGCCGAATCTCTGGTCCAGCGGCACGTTCGTCCAAGACTTCGGACCGCTACGCACGGAAGCAATTCCCGAAGCTTCCTCCTTGGTCATGATGCTCTCGCGGGGCTCGGAGGAGTTGCCTTCCTCCGTCGTCAGCGGACTGCCGACTAGAGGTGCCCGCAAAGTGATGGCGTAATTCCCGGCCCGGTTGCCTGGAGGCCCCCGGCGCAGCGCGCGGGCGGTGACTGCGTGGGAACGATAAATGAAGCCGGCGGTTCGACCTCCCGAAGATCGAGCCGCCGGCATTGTTTTTCCTTGGTGACAAGCGGCAAATCCAAAGTCGATTGCCCCTTGGACGTCAGCTTTTGGCTAGCTTGCGAACCACTTCCAGGCACGCGGCGACGTCCGGCGAAGGGTTCTCTGGATGCGCTTCGTATTCGATCGAAATCGCGCCGTCGAAACCGACTTTCCGGAGCGCGTCGAATACCGAGGCGACGTCGAGCGACCCCTGGCCGTAGATCACGTCTTCGCGCTTCTTGTTGTCGTGATCCTTGAGATGGATGCCGAAGTTCCGTTTCCCCATGACGAGAATTTGCTCCGCGGGATCGAGCTTCACGAGGAACGGTTCCTGCGCGCAACGAATGAGATGTCCGGTGTCCAAACAGGAGCCGATGAGGGGATGATGGTCCTTTACCGCCGCCAGGATGATCTCCGCCGAATACCACGAATGGAGTTTCGATCCCACGGGACCATGAGGATGAATGCCAATGGAGATCTGGTACTCTTCGCAGAGTTTGTCGAGGGAGTCAAAGGCGTCCGGAGTGGGGTTGGCGGAAAGGGACTTCACCCCAAGTTTACGGCCGAATTCGAAGACTTTTCGATTCTCGTCGGTGTTGCTGCTGAAGGGAAAGACGCCGGCCGCGGCTGGGGTAATGCCGTTCTCTTTGCACAACCGCTTGACGGCATCGAGTTGCGCGTCGGTGGAGGTGAGCGGAACGGGCCGGTGGCGAACTCCACGTGATGCCTAGTTCCTGGTATTCGAGCCAATGCCTGGTCGAGGGGAAACTCGCGCCATGCGTAACTTTGCGCCCATCTTGATGCCGCCTTGCGCGTCATCGCCGCCGCCACGCAGGCGACTCCCGCCGCCAAACACCCTCCGATAAAACCCCGCCGGGACAGACTGGAGCCGTCCCCTGCTTACTCCGAGTGCGCAAGGGCTCCTCCGCCAAACAACCACTCAAAAGAAGAAACGGCGCCATTCCCACGTTCAACATGATTTCCCCTGATCCCTTCGTCAACGATATTGGATTTGTTGCCCGTCCGGTGTTTGTCCACGAGTTGTATTGCCGCTCAGGAAAATAATGTCAGGGCGCGGTGCCATTCGCAATGAACGCCGCGAATTGCGGCTGGCAAAAGGCTCTCAAGCGACCGGGCCGGGAATACGACATTACTTTACTCGATGCTCAATAAAAGAGTTCACCGATTCTGTGATCCGCAAGCAATGGAGTCCATTCAATTCCGAAAACGGACAAACCGGAGCACACTCACGCGCGGGAATGAAATGAAAGGGCTTGGTTTCCTCGGTCAATCACTCGACAGGTCGTACTGGGTTCCGCCATCCGTGGTTTGTTCGAGTTCGCGAATCCGTTTCTCCAATCGTTCGATCAGTTCCGCTTGAGAGGGGGGATTGCCTCCCCGTGCGCGCGCCGCTTGTTCGAGTTGGGCCAATCGGGCTTCCAGCGCCGTCAGATGGCTCGCCAAGCGGTCGTCCAACGCGCCTTCAACCACGGCTTCACGCTCGTCGGCGGGTGGCTCGCCAGGAATGCCTTTATTCTCTTCGGAGTCTTCGAGAGGCGGTTCTTCGTCACTGTCCCCGGGCGATGGCTTTGCGGGCGCATAGCCCCCCATGAAAGTCTGCAGCCAGTCCATCGAAGGCGGAAAGGGCATTCCTTTGGGCAAACCTGGCATCCCCCCCATAGGGGAACGACCTTGGAGATTCGTGAAATACTCGAGCGAACGCCGCATGGAGTCCTCGAAGAAATTCACGAACTTATCGTTGGCTTGAAGCATGGCGTGAAGGAGTCCGACGGGAAACATCGCCATCCGTTCCGGATGCCGCTCGAGAATGATTTGGGTCAAAATGGTCCGCGTAATGTCCTCCCCCGTCTTGCTATCGCGGACCTCGACCATTCGGCCGGATTTCACCAGCGCCTCGATCTCCGCGAGCGTGACGTACCTTCGGCTTTCCCGATCGTACAGGCGGCGATTGGGATAACGACGGATCTGAATCGTCTCTTGGCTCATGGGTGATTCCGGAACTTAAACGACGGTTACCCCAGTCAGTCTAATGCCCGAGCCTGGCCGTCGCAACCAACCACCTTTCAACTCCCTGGTTCCCCCTGCACGGAAGTCGGGGATCTCCTCCAACCCGTCCGAGCCAACCAACAAAATGCTGCAAATGCAAAAAACCGATTTGACTTTAACGGTCAAGCCGGCGATACTACCTTGTGTGCAAATGCAAAATTACGTGCACTGAAGAGGCAGCTTGCACGCGAACCGGTTGTTTTGCCATAAAGCAATGATTTCATGCTGGTTACATACAGAGGAGAGAGTCCCATGTACGATCAAATGATCGAAAACTTCCGCAAGGCTGGCGAAAGTTCTTTGCAGTTGCAGAAGGATCTCTTCAAGCAATGGTCCAGTTCATTCTTTGGCAACCCGTTCTCGGCGGGGACCTGGATGGATCAGAAATCGAAGCTTCAAAAAGAGTACGCGGACACCATCACGGATTTAACGAAGCGTCAAAAGGCGGTGTTCGAAGCGCGCTTCGACGCGGGTCTTTCTCTCCTCGAAGGGACGCTCGCTTTGGCCCAAGCCTCGGACCCCAAGGAGTTCAAGGCACAATCCGAATCCCTTTTGAAGAAGTCTCTCGAAAAGACCAAGGAGCTCGCGGAGTCGGAATTGCGTCAAGCGCAAGCGACCGTGGAAAAATGCATGTCGCTGGCGACCCGTCCGGTGAGCTGACCTGTAAGCTCGGCTAACGGACGGGAAACCTGAGCGAAAAGCGATTGCCGCCAGGTCCTTCCTTTGTGGTAGAATCATTGATCCGCGGGGGCGCAAGTCGCGAACCGCGCATTGGGTGGAACGCGCCCTCCAGCAACGCCATGAAAGCATGCACCGGGAGTTCTCATCACGATGGCCAATGAAGCTTTAATTGTATCTGGCTTGCGTACTCCGATCGGCAGTCTATCGGGATCCTTGTCGACGGTTCCCGCGCCTCGGCTGGCGGCAACCTGCATCAAGGCCGCCCTCGAGCGTGCGAAGGTTCCGGTCGACGAAGTGGATGAAGTCATTCTCGGAAACGTCTTGAGCGCGGGAGTCGGCCAGGCGCCCGCGCGGCAGGCCGCCATCTATGCCGGCATCCCTCCCGCCGCCGGCGCTATGACCATTAACAAGGTCTGCGGTTCCGGCCTCAAGTCGGTCATGCTCGCCGCCCAGTCGATCGCGCTCGGCGAGTCCAACATCGTGGTGGCGGGCGGCATGGAGAACATGAGCCTCGCCCCCTATCTACTCACCAAGGCCCGAAGCGGCTACCGGATGGGAAATGGTGAGATCGTCGATGCGATGATCTACGATGGGCTCTGGGACATCTACGGCGGAAAATCGATGGGCGTGTTCGGCGACAAGTGCGCCGAAAAGTGTGGCTTTAGCCGCAAGGACCAGGACGATTACGCCGTCCGAAGCTACACCCGGGCTCGCAAGGCAATGCACGAGGGGATCTTTGACGACGAGATCGTTCCCGTCGAAATACCCGCCAAGGACAAACCGATCGTCGTCAGCGAGGACGAAGAGCCGCAACGATTCAACGAAGATAAGCTCCGCGCCCTTCGAGCGTCGTTCGGCAAAGAGGGAACGGTGACGGCGGGGAACGCCTCTTCGATTAACGACGGGGCCGCCGCCCTGATCGTCGTCTCGGATCGCAAATGCACGAGCTTGCAGCTTAAACCGATCGCTCGGGTCGTGGGGAGCGCGACCTTTAGCCAGGAACCGGAGTGGTTCACTTTGGCGCCCATCGGCGCCATTCGCAAGCTGATGGACAAGATCAATTGGAGCGTTCCGAAGACGGATCTTTTCGAGATCAACGAAGCGTTTTCCGCGGTTTCGATGGCGGCGATGAAGGACTTGGAGATTCCCGCGGAGAAGTGCAACATTTACGGAGGAGCCGTCGCGATCGGGCATCCCATCGGATGCAGCGGCGCTCGCATTCTCGTCACTTTGCTCAATGGCCTGAAGCGGACGGGCGGAAAACGCGGCATCGCGTCCCTCTGCATCGGCGGCGGAGAAGCCGTCGCGTTGGCCGTCGAACTCATTTAACCGGAGGAACCACCGTGAGTGCCACCAAGGAAGCCAAGACCGCACAGGACCCCGTCATGCAGCCGTTTGTCGACTTCTGGGCTTCATGCCTGGAGGACTATAACCAGCAGACCAAATCCATGCTCGACGGCATGCGACTCAGCCGGGACCCGCAAACCTGGAAACGCCGCTGGCTCGACGCCTTAAGCGCCAGTTGCGACGCCTATCTTCGGAGTCCCGCGTTCCTCGACATGATGCGCAAGAACTCCGACCTGTCTTCCAAGGCCAAGACGCAGATCAATCAGGTGACCAAACAGGCGGCGAAGGCAATGGGCATTCCGCACGCCAGCGACGTCGGAGCGCTCATCGAACAGGTTCGCGAAACCGAGGGTCACATTCTGGAACGGCTCGGAAAACTGGAATGTCGTCTCGAAGCACTCGAGAACAAGTTAAAATCGTAATCCATCGGGAGGCCGGCCGGTTCAAACCCTCTTGATCCGTCCGTTCTCCGGGTTCGACGAGGAAACGGGAAGAGACAGGGACACAGAGCTGGGAGAGGTTCAGTCATGGCCACGGACATTGATGTCATGTCGGAAGAACGCGTGGGTTTGCAGAGCTTCAGCCTGCTGGGCAAGACGGCGTTGGTGACGGGGGGATCCCGGGGGATCGGCAAGTCCGTCGCCGTGGCTCTCGCCGCGGCGGGCGCGAATGTCGCCGTCAACTGCTACACCGGTTGCAAGTTCGCCGAGGACGTACGCGAAAAGATTCGATCCTTTGGACGCAAGTCCGAAGTCTACACCAACAACGTCGCGGACGAAATCGCCGTCGAAAAGATGCACGAAGCCGTGATGAATGACTTCGGGCAGGTCGACATTCTGGTGAACAACGCTGGAATCACCCGCGATAAATCCTTCAAGAAGATGACCAAGGAGATGTGGGACTCGGTCCTCTCGGTCAACCTCACCGGTGTCTTTCTCGTCACGAAGCAATTCATCGACGGGATGGCCGATCGTGGCTGGGGCCGGGTGATCAATGTCTCGAGCATCATCGGCGAACACGGTAACTTTGGCCAGGCAAACTACGCGGCGGCAAAGGCGGGGCTCATCGGCTTCACCAAGACGCTCGCCAAGGAATACGCCGCCCGCGGCGTCACGGTCAACGCGGTCGCTCCAGGCTTCATCAACACCCGCATGGTGCAGGACATTCCCGACAAGGCCATCGAGTGGGTGGTCACGCACACGCCGGTCGGCCGACTGGGAGAGCCGGAAGAAATTGCCGCCGGCATCCTCTATTTGGCCTCCGAGCCCGCGGGCTTCGTGACAGGTCACGTCCTGGACATCAATGGCGGGCACGCCATGTAGGCCGGACGACGGCATCCAGGCGTTGCGTAAAGAACCGCAATGGAGGCGTGGCCGACAAGGGCGACGGCCACGCGATTTCGCGACGGGAACAATGTTCGGGAGATTCGACATCATGAACTCACTCTTCGAAACCGCCTTGGAAATGCAGAAGTCGACGATGAACGAAGGGCTCAAAATGTGGAGCCGGGTCCTTACCGCCGCCAAGGTGCCCGAAATGGCGAGCAAGGTCGTAGTCGGCAACACCCCCGCGGACGTCGTGCACGAGGAGTCTGCCTTCAAACTGCTCCGCTACCGCAATCCACACTCGGTCGATCTCGCCGAACCGATCTTGGTCTGCTACGCGTTGGTCAATCGCCCGTACATCCTTGACCTCCAGCCGGACCGTAGCGTCGTCCGCCAGTTGCTCAAGCGTGGCTTCGACGTTTACATGATCGATTGGACGGTGCCTAAGGACTCCGATCGGGGTTTGCGTCTCTACGACTACGTGTGCAACTTCATCAAGACTGCCGCCGACGTCACGCTTGAAAAATCCAAAGCGTCGAAGTTGAACCTTCTCGGCTATTGCATGGGCGGCGCGATGTCGACCATGTTCACGGCGCTGCATCCGGAAATCGTTCGTAACTTGATCCTGCTCGCCGCCCCGATCGATTTCAGCGGCGAGGATTGCCTGCTCCATCTCTGGACCCAGGAGAAGAACTTCGACGTCGACGCGTTGATCGATGCCTACGGCAACTGCCCTGCGGAGTTTCTCCAGCATTCCTTCCAGCTCATGAAGCCGGTGCAAAACTATTTCGAGAAGTACAACGGCTTCTTCGAGAACATGTACGACGAGAATTTCCTCGGCAACTTTTTCGCGATGGAACGTTGGGGAAACGACAACGTGCCGGTTGCGGGCGAAACGTTCCGCGAGTTCTGCAAGTGCCTCTACCAGCGGAACCAACTCGTCAAGGGGGAGTTCCGCCTCAACGGCATGCCAGTGGATTTAAAGAAAATCACTTGTCCGCTCCTCTTGCTCGCGGCCACCGGAGACCACTTGGTGTCGCCGAGTTCGACATTCGGCATCGAACCGCACGTCGGTTCCTCCGAGGTCAAGAAGATGACGATCAACGCCGGACACGTGGGCTTGGTGGTCAGTTCGAAGGCACACAAACAGCTCTGGCCGGACGCCGCCATGTGGATTGCCGACCACTCGACGGTGGTGCGCGGCTAAGCCCCACGCGCCGCTAACGAGAATTTCCCGATCCGCGTGCCTCGCGCCCGCTCGCGGTGTTTTTCGCTGTTTGCTTACCTGGATTTCCCCATTCCTTGTTCGATCATCCCGCTCGGCAGGTCCGCACGCCGCCGAGATTCCTCTTCGCATTCGAGCGAAAGGAAGCAAGAACCCCTGTTCTCCCGAGGGGTTTTCCCATATCCCTTGGATGAAGAGGGGAATCAACGGTCGGACCGGAGTACCTTATCCCTCAAGGACAATGCCGTTTATTGAGCATCAGAAAAGTAATGTCGAAATGTCTGGCTCGGTCGCTGAGAGTGCCTTGGCGCTAGCCCGCATTCTGCGGCGTCCATGAGTTGCCGCCGGGCCCCGACGTTTCTTTTCTAAGCGGTAATGAGTACACCCCATCCTGCGGGAGACATCCATGTACGGACATTCGATTCAAGCGATCGCTGTTTTTCTGCTCGTTTGCTCATCCGCCGTTCGCGGGGAGGATTGGCCACAATGGCGCGGCCCCCAGCGCGACGGAGTCTGGCGCGAGTCGGGGATCGTAAAGTCCCTGCCCAAGGAACTGAAATTCAAATGGAAGACGCCGATCGGCGCCGGCTATACGGGTCCCGCGGTCGCCAATGGTCGGGTCTATGTCACCGATCGTCTCCTGGACAAGGACGCGCAAAACCCCGAGAACCCATTCTCAAGGGACGCGGTCGGCGGAACCGAACGGGTCCTGTGCCTCGATGCCGAGACCGGCAAGATCCTCTGGGCACACGAATATCCATGTAGATACACGATCAGTTATCCGGCGGGCCCGCGCGCGACGCCAACCGTTCACCAGGGAAAGGTCTACTCCGTCGGTGCGATGGGGAACTTCTTTTGTCTCGACGCGGAAACCGGAAAGGTCCTTTGGTCCAAGGACTACGTCAAGGACTTCGGATTCGAGGTGAACACCTGGGGCGCCAGCGCGCCGGCACTGATCGACGGTGACAACGTCATCCTGCTCGTCGGCGGAAAGAACGACAGCAATGTCGTCGCCTTGAACAAGGACACGGGTGCCGAGGTTTGGCATTCGCTCTACGCCGCGGACCCATGTAGATACTGCCCGCCGATGATTTCGAGGCCGGCGGGCGCGCGTCAACTGATCATCTGGGAGGTCCTGTTTCTCTATCCTCCCTCGATCCCGCAACCGAAAAATCCATTGGCAACAACCGAGGTCAAGGCCGGGCTTCCATTCCGACTCCCGTGAAAGAGGGGAATCTCCTCGTCACCTCGTTCTACAACGGCTCGCTGATGATGCAGTTCGATGAATCCAAAGCAGCCGACCATGCTCTGGAAGGGAAAAAGCGAAGCGAAATCAAGATCGACGGTCTGCACGTGATTATGTGCACGCCGTTACCGAGAACGGCTACATCTACGGCGTGTGCAGCTACGGCCAGTTGCGCTGCCTGGAGGCCAAGACGGGCAAACGGCTCTGGGAAACCTACAAGGCGACGGGCGATGGTCGCTGGTGGAACGCGTTCCTCGTCAAGCATGAAGACAAGACGATCATCTGCAACGAGCAGGGTGACATTATCTTCGCGAAGCTCTCCCCGGAGGGATACGAAGAGCAAGCCGGGCGTTTCTGATCGAGCCGACCACCTAATGGCCGGAAAATTGTCTGGTCCCATCCGGCGTTCGCCAACAAGTGTGTCTACGCGCGCAACGACAAGGAAATCGTCTGCGCCGATCTTTCCGCGGAATGACGCGGGCCGAGAAACGAACTCGGCCGGGTTCTCCCTTTTTTACCTCGTTCCCCCGATGCCACTATAGAGCATCAGAGAAGTAATGGGCAAGTGTCGTATTCCCCAGCCCGGTCGCTTGGAGTGCCTTGGCGACAGCCGCAATCTGCGGCGTTCATGAATTGGCACCGAGCCCCGACATTACTTCTCCGAGCGGTAAAAAGACCTGCTTAGGATTGGAAAAGTGCTCATGACGCAACCTACGTCGAATCAATGATTGCGCGGCGTTTCTACACATAACCTTTTTTTTCGTAGGCCAGGTCGCGTTTGGACCTTCATTCGTTTTCGCGGAAAAACCGGCATCAACGAAAGATCTACGGATTAATCAGCTTCAGGTGGTCGGCACGCACAACAGTTACCATCTGCGGCCCAAGGCTTCAATGTTCAAATTGGCGACATCGTTCAACCGAGGAGCCGAGGGATGGGATTATGAGCACGCGCCGCTCGACGTGCAACTGGATCGAGGCGTCCGCAGTTTCGAACTCGACCTGCACTACAAAAGGGGTGATTTCGAGGTTTTTCACGTGCCGATTCTCGACGATCAAACTTCTTGCCGCGATTTCGCCGACTGCCTCAGGCTGGTAAAAACCTGGTCCGATCGGCATCCTCGACATGTTCCGATTTCGTTTTTGCTCGAGATTAAGGATGAGGTCGTCGGGCTGGATCCGGAGATCAAACCGGTCGACAAGCAAGGGCTCGATCTGATCGACAAGAAAATCCGCGACGTTTTTCCTGACGATCGGATCATCACGCCGGACCAGGTTCGCGGCAACTTCGCGACCTTGGAGGAAGCCGTCCTTGCGGGAGCATGGCCTCTCTTGGAGGAGTCTCGCGGCAAGGTGCTCTTCATTCTTCACGAAGGCGGAAACAATCGCGAGATGTACGTGGAAGGTCATCCGTCCCTCGCCGGACGCGCCATGTTCGTTCGTTCCGAGCCCGGCCGTCCCGATGCGGCGACGCTCGTTCGCGATAACCCGCGCGACGAGGAGATTCCGAAGCTGGTAAAGACGGGCTACTTTGTCCGCACGACGGCGGACGGCGACGTAACCCGCAACCCCGCTGCTGCGCTCGATCGCCGAAAACGGGCGTGGGAAAGCGGAGCTCAAATCGTCAGCACGGACTACCCACCGGGAGAAACCCATGCCGCCACTGGATACACCGTGACCATTGAAAGCGGAGCCCCGGCAATCCCCAACCCGATCAATACTCCCAGGGAATTGCAAAATGCCGAGATCGTAGAACCCAAAAACTAATCCGCGACGTTCGGCGGCTACCCTACGTTTGTGAACTCCGAACGTGAATCGGGTCCAAGAGGGGATGCGCGTTCCATCGCCAAACGGCGTTTGCCCAATTCGCTTTTGCCACTCAATTCGCCGCCAAATTCCCATTTCTTTGCACGATGGAGTACCATCAAAGTGGGTGAATAGCTCGCGGAGGAGAATCCATGCGTCACTATCCGAGCCGATGTCGAGGTTGGCTGTTCGTAGTCGCGGCATACTGTGGGACGGGGGTCGCGTTCGGCCAGGGGGCGGGTGGAGTTCAAATCGACCCCGAGGGCGTTCTCCGTTATCTTTCGAAGCCCAGACCAACGCGGACCCAGCCAAAAGATATCGACGAAGGACGCGCACGCGGACATGCGCGAGGTTTCGCTCGATGCGTTGATTCAGGAGTTGGACTGCCAAGCCGACGCCGGGGAACCAACGCCGCCGGAAATCCTGCATTTGGCCGGGCTGGTAAAAATTGAGTACGTGATCCTGATCGCCAGCGGCCGGACGTTATCCTTGCGGGCCCTGCGGAAGGATGGGAGTTGGACCGGGATGGGCGACCGATAGGAAGGGAAACCCGGCGGGCTACGTTGCATTTAGAAGACCTCGCCAGCGCGCTCCGCTGCGTGCTCGCCGGTTCAGGGGAAGCTCATTGTTCCATAGATCCCACGGCGGCGGGGCTTCGCGCCACCCAGAACCTCAACTATCCCAAGGAAACCAATACCCGTTCAGGGGAAGCCTTTCGCCGAGAAGTCGCCGAACTTCTTGGCATGCAAACCGTGACGACCAGCGGCGTCCCGGACGGATCCCGTTTCGCTCGCGTCATGGTCGAGGCCGACTACCGAATGAAAGGCATGGCGCTCGGACGAGAAAAAGTTCGCGGCGTCGCCAGCCATCTCGACACCTTGGTCGATCTGACCGAAAGGGACATTCAGCGACCGTCCTTGACCCGTTGGTGGTTTACCCCTGCTTACGATTCCCTGGTGACGAACGAGGCGCGCTCCGTTTTTCAGTTCACGGGGCAGGGAGTGAAGCTGGAAAACGAAGAGGTCTTCGTCGATCGGGAAGGAAGGAGAAGCGGGTCCGGCCAATCGAATCCCGCCGGAGATCCTTTCTCCGAATCCTTCACCAAAGGCTTTCCGGAGATTGAAAAAAGGTATCCGGTATTCTCGGATTTGCACAACCTTTTCGACCTGATGATGGTGGCGGCATTGATCAAGCACGAAGGATTGGCGAAACCGTTCCAAGCGTCCATTCTCTTGCGGGAGGATCGCTTTCCGATCGCGACCGACGTTCAACCGAAGCTCGCGGAACCGGTGGTCGCGTACCGTTTCCATCAGAAGAAAAAGGACGGCCAGAGGATCCGCTACACGACCGTCGCGTTTGGAGGGGTGTCCGTACGACCGCAGGATTTTTTTGCGCGCGACGTGCTCGTTCCTGACGCCAACGGCATGCTCGCCGCCATTTCCGAATCCCACGCTTTGATGAGCGCGGAAGCCCCTGGTTCCGATAGCGGCAAGGTTCCCGTCGCGCCCGCAAATGACGTTCCAGCCAATGGGGTAGATGATTCGAATCAGGTTCGCTGGTGGGCGAACGTCAAGCCAGCGAAATCGTCCGAGAAATAGTCCTTCGAATCAGTCCTTCGAATCCAAAACCGCATGCAACCTCCGCTTGCCTCTTGTTGGAACTTCGAAAGTCCGTCAAGTCCGCGGATCCTTTAGATGCCGCGGACGCCAAGCAAGCGCATGATATCCAGGCCGAAGACGACAACCATGAGCCCCAGAATCAAACAGAGACCCAGATAGTTGGCCGCCAGCACCATCCGCTCGGTCGGTTTGCGGCGAGTGATCAACTCGTAAGTCAACAACGCCATGTGCCCACCATCCAAGATCGGAATCGGTAAGAAGTTCACCACTGCCAGGTTGATGCTCAGCGACCCCAAGAACAGAATCAAGAGAGGAATGTCCTCGGCCGCCAAATGATAGGCCACCTGCGCGATGGTGATCGGACCCGCGAGATTCTTGAACGAAAGCGTGGTCAGCAGTAGTCCGCGAAGGAACAGATAAAGATTGAGCACGCTCTCCTTCGTGCGATGCATGCCCAAGACGGCGGCATCCCAAAGACTGCTTTCCTTGCGATCGCGAAGCTCGTCCTGGAATCCGAGACCACGAATTCGCAGTGGCCAGGTGTTGTCGGGTTGCGGCGTTAGCGTTACCACCACGGGCTCGGCCTGCCCCGCCCGTTCCGCGGTAAAGGTGACGCTCTTGACGACCGGAAACTGCAGCGACCAGAAAAGGCTCGGCCAGGTCTCCTCCTTGACGTCGACCTTAACGGTATCCACCTTCTGGTTCAGTTCGACCGTATATTCCACGCTCTTGATGACGTCGTCCGGCTTGAGGGCTACCGCCGCTTTGGCGGCAGGGCTTTCCGGAATCACCTTTCGAACCGTCGGGAGCACTTCGTACGCGACGCCAAGCGACGGGATCGTCAATGGCGTGTCTCCCTCGAGAATGGCCGCTTCAAAAAAACCAGCCCAGGTTTGCACGTCGCGCGGCACGACGTGCAACTTGATTTCCTTCTGCTCGGTTCCCTGGCGCAAAAGAGTCAGTTCGACCTTTTGACCCGCCTTTTCGGCAATGCGGTCTGGCAGACGCATGGGATCGATGTCTCGTTCTCCATCGACGGCGACAATCGTGTCGGTCGGCAGAATCGGCGCGGGCTTGCCTTCCGGATCAGTGGCGAGCGCGGCGGGGGAATTGTCTTGAACGCCCACCACTTTGCCCATCTGCATTTCCAAGCCGACCGTACGAATGAAGTTCGGCTCGAGGCGGATTTCCTGGGAACTGCCGGTCGCGCCTTGTTTTCCCTTTCGTTCCACGGTGAGCGTGACCGCCTCCCGCTGCTTATTGAACATCCGCTGGGAGAACTCGGCATGACTGGAAACCGGCACGCCATCGACGGCCGTGATCTTGTCGCCTCCCTCGAACGGAGGATTGGCGCGGGCAGCGGGGGTACCCGGGGACACGGGATCGGTGGGATAGAGAGTCAAGCTCTTGCTTGGTCCCAAACCGATCACCGGCTTCATGCGGTCCTGAACCGGCGTAAGTTCGAAGTGGATTCTTTTGCCCTCGCGTTCGACGTCGAGTTCAATCCTTCCGTTGGGGGGACGGGTAAGCGCGACTTCGGTGAGCAAGGTCTCGTACTCGTCCGAAGCGGTCCCGTTGATGCCGACGATGTGGTCGCCCGGCTGGATGCCCGCCGTCCACGCGGGCTTGGCGGGAATGGTTTCACCAACGATCGCCGGACGGTAGGGGACGCCAAGCCAGTAGGCGATCATGAAGCAAAAGAAGCCGAAGATGAGATTCATCACGACGCCGGCGGAAATGATCGCCATCCGCGCGCCGACGGATTTGTTCTGGTAGCTCCGCTCGTCATCGGTTTGCTCTTCAACCTCCGGCGTGTCGGTCTGGCCCAGCATTTTGACGTAGCCGCCCAAGGGAATCGCGGAGAGGGCGTATTCCGTTTCCCCCCGCCGAAAACTCAGGAGGACCGGGCCGAAGCCGATGCTAAATCGCTCGACCAACACACCGGCCCAGCGAGCAACAAGAAAATGCCCGAGCTCGTGCACGAAGATGACGAGTCCGAGGGAAATCAGGATCGCGAGTAAACGGACCGGGTCCAAACGCCTGCCTCCTGTCGTGCCCAGCGATCCACTTCCTCGAGACACTCGAGCGTTGGGTGGGGATCAAAGGGATGTTGCGCGAGGATCTCCTCGCAAAGTCGAACGATGTCGGAAAAACGGATTTCGCCACGAAGGAATCGGGCGACGGCGATTTCGTTGGCGGCGTTCAAAGCCGCGCCGCTGGTTCCACGCCGGCGGACCACTTCATAGCCAAGCTCAAGGGCCGGAAAACGCTGATGATCGGGGAGTTCGAACTCCCACGTTCCCATCTCGGCAAGGCCGAGCTTGCGCGCGGGGCTTTTCAATCGGTCCGGATAAGTGAGCGCGTACTGAATCGGTAGCCTCATGTCCGGCGGGGATATCTGACCCACCACCGAGCCATCGACATACTCCACGAACGAATGGACCATGGACTGCGGGTGAACCACCACGGCGATCTGGTCGGCGCTCAAGTCGAAAAGCCAATGAGCTTCGATTATCTCCAACGCCTTGTTCATCATGGTCGCGGAGTCGATGGTGATCTTGGGCCCCATTCGCCAGGTCGGGTGCTGCAATGCTTCTTCAACAGTAATGTTCTCGAAACGTTCGAGGGGTGTCTTTCGAAACGGCCCACCGCTCGCCGTTAAGATGATGCGGGAGACTTCCTCCCTCCGCCCGGACTGCAAACATTGAAAGATCGCCGAGTGCTCGCTATCGACGGGAAGCAGGCGCGCACCGGTCGATTTGGCAAGCCCGGTGACGATCGGCCCACCGACGACAAGCGTTTCCTTGTTGGCGAGCGCAATCGCCTTTCCCGCGCAAAGCGCACGCACGGTTCCGCGAAGGCCGGCCGCCCCTACCATGGCCGCCACCACGGTGTGCGTCTCCGGAGCCGTCACCATCCGCTCGACTCCCTCTTCCCCCCACAGTAACTCCGTGCCGGGCAACAGGGAAGATCGGTCCACCTCGCCACGAAGCGAAGGATTCGTCAAGGTGATCCATGCCGGCCGCACGGTCCGAGCCTGATCGAATAATTCACGCCATTTGGAATGTGCCGACAATCCAATCGGTTTGAGGCGCGTGGGGCAGGATCGCGCGACGTCGAGCGTCTGCGTTCCAATCGAGCCCGTGGCTCCCAAAACAACGATGTTCTTCATGTCGACCAAGAATCGCCCTTCACCTAGCGACGAAACCGGGAATGCCTAGCATCCCTCGATGTCCAGGTAAACTTCGCAGGTCCGTTTCCCAGAGGTTCTACGCACGAACATTCCGTTCGGTGCTGGTCCGAAAGCATCGCGATTCTACCCACATTCGACGTCGGTTGCCAGCAGGAGGGGCCGCGAGGCATCCATGGCCGAGAGACGGCTGTGAGCGAGTAGTCGCTCCATTCAAACCGTGACACGGAGACGTTTTATGAAGTTGACGGGGGGAGAACATTTTTCCCTTCCCCCATGAGTAGCGTCTTACCGTTCACCAAGCCCTTTCGAAATCGGCCGGGAAGATCAGAAATCGACGATGAACCGCATGGTCAAGGCAATTACGTCTTTGTAGGCGCGGTCCTGACCCGGATCGTGGACGTAAGTCAAGTTTGGTTGCAGGGTAAGGAATTTTCCAGCCTTCCGCTTGTAGAACCATTGGTACGCGATTTCATTACCGGGAATGGGTTCGATTCGATACGGTTCCCTGCGAATGTTGACCGCGCGCGGATCATCGGAAAAGCCGGAGTAGGCAATTCCAAAGCCGATGACGTCCTCGTCCCGACTCTGCTGGAAGCCGGTCCAAGTGACGCCGATGCCGTGATAGGTTTCGAAGATCGTGATCCTGGGGTCCGCCGATCCAAACTGATAAAAACCCGCGATTCCTTGTTTGTCCTCTTTATCCTCGGGGTTTTCCTTCCAGAACGGGTGATCCCAAACCACATACCATCCCCCCGTGCCATGCGTCGGTTCGAAGATCTGTTCTGGAATCCGGACGGTTTGGTCTCCCCGCCGCAAAAAGGCAGTCTCTAATCGGCTGTAGTCGAGGAATTTGCCTGTGCTCAGCCAGTATCCGACCGCGATGCGACCTTCGAGTTCATTCTTTCCAAACTTGTAGTTGCGTCCCAGTTCGCCAATCAGGAAGTAGGTGGCGGGTGCTTCAAAAAAAGTCTCTGGACCGCGTCTGCCCGTCGCTACGCCACGGGAAAAAGACCCATCGTAAAGGCCAAATCCGGCATAGTACTTTTCGTTGGGATAAAGAAAGACGTTGATACCGGTCGCGGGATCCGGATAGGTCGGAAGCAAAAAGATCGTTGGAGCATTCCCGAAGGCGCCATGGATGAAATCGAGACCGTTGGTCACGTAGGCGAATTCTTCATTGGCGTCGACTTTGCCGATCTTCAGCCGAAGCTTGTCGTCGAAGAAGTACTGTTGCCACCAGGCCTCCGAAAGTTGACCACGGTCCGGATACGGAACGGCATCGAGCTGATCGAAGAATTGTTCATCCCCGGCGTAGGCGTGCGCGTTGTTTCCCCGATGGCTTTGAAAAAGCAGAAAGACCGTTCCCTTCTCGACGCCACACATCTTTTCCAGGTCGGCGACGATCCCAAGATTCAACAGATTCTGGCCACGCGTGTAGCCGGGCTTGCGACCTCCCATGAAGTTGGACGTTACGTCGTAAAGGAGCGTTCCTTCAAACGTCAGGCCACACTTGTCCAAGTGGAGCAGGCGAGTAATCAACCGGGATTCGTCGAGGTCCGGCTCCTCCCCTTCCTCGGTGCTGAATCGAGGCGTGTCGTCGCTCAGCGACGGTTCTTCTTCACCAGGCGACGGGGACGGAGCCTCCTCCTGACCCCGCGCGCAAGGCAATGGAACCGCGAGAATCGTCAAGATCCCCACGATCTGTGCAAACCGCATGAATTGCCAACCGCGTTGCCGCATTTCAACGTCGGCTACCGACCGACCTCCACGAGGACCACGGCGTCAGATCCAGGCGAGAAATGCGCGCAAAGTCCCCTTCACTGTTTCGACCGACCGCTACCCCTAGTCCTCATGGAACGGATTCGTTCCGGTCCTGGGGATGATCACCACCTGTCGCGGATCGAATTGTCGGAACGACATGCAAACTTCACGTGGAAACACGCGCAAGACGATAGGTATTTTCAGAAATCGGCTTATTTCAGATCTTCGCGAGCGCCGACTCGATATCTTCCTGTAAATCGCGGACATCCTCCAAGCCGACGCTTAAGCGAATCAGGCTATCCTCGATGCCATGGGCCAGCCGGTCCGCCCGGTCATAACTCGCGTGAGACATGGACGCAGGTTGCTCGATAAGGGATTCGACGGCCCCCAAACTGACCGCGAGTTGAAAGAGATGCGTCGACTGGACGAATCTGCGGGTCGCGTCGAAGTCCGCGTTCAATTCGAAGCTAAGCATTCCCCCGAATCCACCCTGCATCTGGCGCGCCGCGATGGCATGCCCTGGGTGGCTCGGCAATCCCGGGTAGAGCACGCGGCGGACCTTCGGGTGACTCACAAGAAAATCGGCTAGTCGCTGCGCGGATCGGCAATGTTCGCGAACGCGCAAATCGAGTGTTTTGATGCCGCGAATGCAAAGGAACGAATCCATGGGGCTCATGACGGCGCCGGTCGCGTTTTGCGTGAAGTAGAGGCGTTGGCCGAGTTCGGGATCCTTGACCACGAGCGCCCCGCCCAAGACATCGCTATGCCCGCCTAGGTATTTGGTGGCGGAATGCATGACGATGTCGGCACCGAGTTCAAGCGGCCTCGTGAGCACCGGCGAGGCAAACGTATTATCGACCGCGACCCATGCGTTGTTTCGGTGCGCCAACTCCGCGCAGGCCGATAAATCGGTGATGCTGAGAAGCGGATTGCCCGGACTTTCGAGCCAAACGAGCTTGGTCTTCGGAGTAAAGGCCTTGGCGAGTTGATCCAGATCGTCGGTCCGCGCCATGGTGACCTGGATGCCGGACCGGTTGATGATCTTGTGCAGGAGTCGATACGTGCCGCCGTAGACATCGGTACCCGCGACAATGTGGTCGCCGGTTTCGAGCAACAGTGTGACGCAGTGAATGGCCGCCATGCCGGAGGAGAACGCCAATCCTCGGCAGCCGGACTCCAAAGAAGCAACGGTCTGCTCCAGAGCCGTTCGCGTCGGATTGCCGCTACGAGAGTAGTCGTATTGGCCCCATTCCCCCGCCTTCTCTTGAATGTAGGTAGAGGCAAAGTGGATGGGAGGCACGACCGCGCCCGTCAACGGGTCTTTCGGGCTCCCGACATGAATCGCCCGCGTGCGAAAGTGCATCGACTCTCCTCAGATCTTCTCGAGAGCTTGTTTGAAGTCGGCGATCAAGTCGTCCGTATCCTCGATGCCCAGCGCGACGCGAACCATGGCATCTTCGATACCGATCTTCGCTCGCTGCTCGGGAGTCATCTGGTAGTAGCTCATGACGAGCGGTTGCTCGATCAACGACTCGACCCCTCCCAGACTGGGGCCAATTCGCGGAATGGTGACGGAATCGACCAGTTTGCTCGCGGTCGACGCGTCGCCGCGAACCGTGAAGGTAAGCAGCCCGCCAAATCCCTTCATCGTTTGCTTCGCGATGGCGTAGGTGGGATGGGATGGAATTCCAGGATAATACACTCGCTCGACTTTCGGATGGGATGCCAGGAACTCCGCGAGCGCGAGCCCATTGCGGTTGTGCTGCGCCATCCGCAGGGCAAAGGTCTTGAGACCTCGCTGGAGCAGGTAGCAGTTATGGGGCGAATTGATCGTTCCCATGATGCCGCGCAGGTAGCGAACCGGCTCGAGTTTCTCCTTGCTCCCGACCACGACGCCGGCCAGCAAATCGTTGTGCCCTCCAAGGTATTTGGTGGCGGAGTGGGCGACATAGTCGACACCCGCGGCGAGGGGCTGTAGGTTGTAAGGCGTCGCGATGGTGGCGTCGATCACGGTATCCACGCGATGCCGTCGGCCGATGGCGGCAAAACGCTCGACATCGACCACCGACAGGTGTGGGTTCGTCGGCGACTCGGATACGAGCATTTTGGTCGCGGGAGTGATCGCCGCCTCGAAGGCGTCGTAATCACCGGTCTTGACCTGTTTGGTCTTGACACCGAAGCGCGCAAGGTGCGAGAGGCAGAACTCCCGGCTGCGGTGATAACACTCGTCGAAAAAGACGATTTCGTCTCCGGCGCTCAATTTGGCCATGAACAGGGTGATGATCGCCGACATTCCAGTGGTGAAAACGAGTGCGGCCTCACCGCCGTCCAGTTCGGCAAGTTTCCGTTCGAGCACCCGTTCGTTCGGGTTGCCGTACCGGCCGTATTCCTCCCGATCGATCTTCTTTTCGTTGTAGTCGATCGCTTCCTGATTGCTTTGAAACGTGAAGGTGGAAGAACAATAAATGGCGTCGGTAATGGCGTCGCCGGCCTTTTGTCGCGCTTCCCCCGCGTGCACCGAGCGGGTCGAGAATCCTCGCTGGGAATCCAAATGAGTGGAAAGGTCAGACTTCGATTCCATGGCACTCCCCTGGCCCGTTGACTGGTTCGACCGTGGGATCGCCCGGAAAACAAAAAGCCGCGAAACACGCCGCGGCTTGCATCTTCGTCCCCGTTGGCTGGCTCTTTAGCAGAGAAGGCTGCAAGCGGCCGCAAATCCCATCAACGCAACTATAGTCACCTCCACCAGCCGTTTCAACGGTCGAGCTTCCTCTCGCGCCAAAATATCACGATCCCACGCGCTGCCCACCCCTGCCAAGCGGAATGCCTATAATGTCGACAAATGTCTTCCGGGGAGTTCTTGGCCATCGCGTTTGGAATTTATGAATCCACCACAGAAACCATCGATCGCCTTTCTCACCGCCGGCGCCGCCGGCATGTTCTGCGGAAGCTGCATGCGGGATAACACGCTCGCCGCCGCCCTCATGAAGCTCGGCTGCGACGTCCATCTGATCCCCACGTACACCCCGATTCGCACGGACGAGGAAAACGTCAGCATCGACAAGGTGTTTTTCGGGGGCATCAATGTCTTTTTGCAGGAGAAATCGGCGTTCTTTCGGCACGTACCGCCGTTTCTTGATCGCTGGCTGGATCAACCCTGGCTAATCAATTGGCTTGCTTCCCGATCGATGGAGACCGACGCTCGCATGTTGGGCGCGTTAACCGTCTCCATGCTGAAGGGCGAGCATGGCCACCAAAAAAAAGAGGTGGGCCGACTCGTGCGCTGGCTCGCGCGCGACGCGCGTCCCGATTTGATCAACCTGAGCAATATTCTGATCGCCGGCTGCGTTCCCGCCATGAAGCGAGAACTTGGTGTTCCCATCCTCGTGACGCTGCAGGGCGACGATTTATTTCTCGACGATTTAACGAGCCCCTTCAAGGAGCAAGCCTTCGCGGAAATCCGCAGGATCGCGGAGGAAGTGGACGGCATCATCGTCTTCAGTCAGTACTACGCCGAGTTCATGTCCAGCTACCTCGACATCCCGCGTGCAAAATTCCACATCGTGCCCATGGGATTGGCACTCAGGGACTATTCGCGCGCGGGAACGGGCCATGCGACACGTGCCACCAACTCGGATCCGGTCGTCGGCTACATGGCCAGAGTATGTCCGGCGAAAGGACTGCACCTGCTGATCGAGGCGTTTTTGAAGCTCCGCAGGATGCCCGGGACGGATAGGGCACGTCTCCGCGCCGCCGGGTGGCTTGGCGGCGGCGATCACGAGTATCTCGAAAGCCAGCGGCAGATACTCAAGAACGCGGGCCTGAAGGAAGGCGACGATGGCGACTTCCATTACCGCGGCGTGCTCGATCGGCACCAGAAGCTCGAGTTCTACCAGGCGATCGACGTTCTTTCCGTGCCGACCACCTATCACGAACCCAAGGGGATCTTCGTCCTCGAATCCCTGGCTTCCGGCGTCCCGGTCGTGCAACCCGAGCACGGCGCGTTTCCCGAGCTAATCAAAGGTACGGGAGGCGGAAAACTCTTTCGCCCCAACGACGCCACCCACCTCGCCGAAATGCTCCACCACCTGCTCACCAATCACGACGAACGGCGAACGCTAGGCTCCGCCGGGCGAGAGTCCGTTTTCCAATCGTACAGCGATCAGGCGATGGCGGAACGTACGCTCGACCTGTACCGACGGTTTCTCGGCCCGCAAGGGAATCCGATCGCGAGTTAACGTGAGGATTGGTTCCCATCGCCGCTTCGACACTCTCGCGTCGAACCACCAAAACGACGGGAAACTACGCGGACTTCGTCTGCGTGTCGGAATTCTCCGCATGCTGAATGGCGGCGAGAAGATTCTGCAACGCGGCAGCTGCGGCTCGGCGGTATTGGGAAATGGGAATCGTGTCCTGATTATCGGAGCTATCCGCGAATTGGGACGCCTGTTTACGAACTTCCTCCGCAAACATGGCTTTCCAGAGAATCAGTGACTTGGCAGCCCGTACGTCGACCTGAGCCATCGAACGGTCGTTCATAACAACCTCCATGTCGCTCTTTCCTTTCCGACCCTTTCGGACCGGACAGAATCCTGCGAGGGATCCTTCCGCACGCGGATCCTATTCAAAGAGATCGAGCCTCTTCGGCATCTTGAATGCCCCCGCAAGGTGGGTCAACCCCAAGATCTTTGCAATCCGTGCATCCCAACCTCGGACCCGACCCCCACGCCAACACGCAAAACCATTTCCTGCAATACGTTACAATACCCGCTCCGCATGACGGCGAGATTGAATTGCAAAGAGAGTGGAAAAAATCGCGTGATGTTTGAGCTTTGGATCGCGACTTTCATTCTTGGATTTTCCGGCCGTGAACTGGAAACGCCCAGCCTGCGACGCGGTTGGTTCGCTTACAGTCCAAAAAGACGAACTCGCATTTTCTGCCAGATCCGTGCATGCACGGGATTGATCAGAACTTCCCCGACTCGATCGCTGCGGTCGCCTGTTGTGCCAGGACCGCGACCATGAGGTTAAGGTGCGCGAACCGCGGATCCTTCGTGTGACCACGGTGATAGCGGGCGTAGATTTGTTGGATGATCACGGCGAGCTTGAAGAGCCCGAAAACGAAATAGAAGAGCATGTCGCTGACGTTTCGGCCGCTTGTTTTCGCGTACCGATCGAGGAATTCCGCGCGGGTAAGGCTGCCGGGGAGCGTGGTGGGCCCGAAGCCAAAGGCCTTTACGCCGGGAGGATCTTTTTCTTCAACCCAATAGGCGAGCGTCGTACCGACGTCAATCAAAGGGTCGCCGATCGTCGCCATTTCCCAATCGAGAACGGCAACGACATGCGTGATGTCGTTGGGATCGAGCACCAGATTGTCATGTTTGAAGTCATTGTGAATCAGGGAAGCGCCGCTGTGCTTGGGCATGTTCGCGGCGAGCCACTCGGCGGCTTGGTGCATTTCGGGAACGTCATCGGTCCGAGCGCCATCGTAACGTTTGCTCCAACCTGCAACCTGTCTCTCGACGAATCCTTCCGGCTTACCGAGGTCCGCGAGTCCCGCGGCCTCGTAGTCAACGGCATGCAAGGCAGCAAGATTGTCCGCGAGGGACTCGGACAATTTACGCGCGATGGGAGGACTGAGATCCAAGCCTTCGGGAGGTTGTTTGCGCAAAATGATGCCGCGGCGTCGCTCCATGACGTAGAAATCCGCGCCCAGGATTTCGGCATCGGTGCAATACGCGAGGGGCTTGGGCGCCGGAGGATACACCGCGCTAAGCTTGCTGAGCACGCGGTACTCTCTCCCCATATCGTGAGCGCTCTTGACCTGGTTGCCGAACGGAGGCCGACGGAGAACCATTTCCTGATCGCCGAGTTTCAGCAAGTAGGTCAGGTTCGAGTACCCGCCGGGAAACTGTTCCACGACGAGCGGTCCCTTGCTCCCCGGAATACTCGCGGTGAGATAGGCTTCCAATTTGGGGATATTCAGCTCTTCCCCTTCGCGGACCGCGCGGGCCTTGTCGATCAAACTGCTCACGATGGACTCCTCCTCAGCGCGCTGGCTCGTAGGCCTTGAGTATGCGTTTGGCGACGACGGACTTATGCACCTCGTCCGGGCCATCGTAGACCCGAGCCGCCCGTTCCATGCGATAGAAGTGGGACAAAATGAGGTCATCGGTCAGCCCGAGCGCCCCGCACGCCTGAATCGCGCGGTCGACCACATCGAGCATTACCTTGGCAACGAAGAACTTGATGGCCGAGATTTCGATGGCGGCGGCTTTCGCCCCTTCGTTGTCGATCCGCCAGGCGGCTTGCAGAATCATCAAACGGGCGGCGTTGATCTCGGCTCGGCTCTCGGCGATCCAATTCTGAATGGTCTGCCGATTGGCAAGCGGGTCTCCCGGCGCCAACTGCCGCTGAATCGCCCGCTTGCATAGGATGTCGAAGGAGCGCTCGCAGATGCCGATCCAGCGCATGCAATGATGAATGCGCCCCGGACCCAGCCTCGCTTGCGCGATCGCGAAGCCCGCCCCTTCCCTGCCGAGCAGGTTCTCGACCGGAACCCGGCAATTCTCGTAAACGATTTCGCTATGACTCGGCCAACCATCCCCCGCGTGCCCCATCACGGAAACGTTACGGATCAATCGGAAGCCAGCGTTGTTCGTGGGAACGATGATCTGGCTGGCGCGTTCGTGAGGCGGCGCGCCAGGATTGGTAACCGCCATTACGATGGCGAATTCCGCGCCGTCTGCAGCCGACGTGAACCACTTGCGGCCGTTGATCACGAATTCATTGCCTTCGCGAACCGCGGTCGTCCCCATCCAAACCGGGTTGGACCCGGGATATTCGGGTTCCGTCATGGAGAAACAGCTGCGAATCTTGCCGGCAACGAGCGGCTTGAGAAATTTCTCCTTTTGCGCCGCAGTTCCGAACTCCATCAGGATTTCCATATTCCCCGCGTCGGGCGCCTGGCAATTGAAGGTAAAATGCCCGAGTGGCGTCCGGCCGAGAACTTCGCTCATCATGGCATGGTCCATGAAGCCGAGCCCCATGCCGCCATGCTCCTTGGGAATCTGCGGCGCCCACAAACCCATGTCGCGAACCTTTTGACGCCGGACTTCGATTTCGGGCAAAATCTCGGCAAACGTCTTGGTCGCGAAAGCGCTTTCAAGGGGCACGATCTCGCGGTCGACGAAGCCGCGAACCTTGGCGAGCAATTCTTTCGATTCACTGGAAATCGCGAAATCCATGACTTGGTTCCCTCGAAGCGAGTGTTTACCGATACCCGTCCGATGCCCCCCGGAAGGCGAGCATTTCCGCAAGGCTGCATCCGCGGACGAGTCCCCGGTGAAAGCGGTCTAAGGATTCAGTAGATAACAGCGCCAAATGCCGAGTTTATGGAGCCAATATTGCTTCACCGTCCATAAAGTCCGAATGGCGTATATGGTCGATCGCTTGAAATCGATGCTCGATGCCTCGTCGAAATAACGAACGGGAACCGGAATGTCCCCCAACCGAAATCCATGATGGACGCATTGCACGAGGAATTGGCTGTCGAAAACGAAACTATCGGAGTTTCTCTCGAACGGAATCTTGGTGAGGACCTCGCGACTGTAGGCGCGGAAACCGGAATGGAAATCCCCCACGTTCTGGCCGAGAGCAATGTTTTCGATCGTGGTGAGTCCCCGATTGGCGAGGTATTTCGCCAACGGCATCCCCCCTTCCAGTGCTTCTCGGCGCGTTCGAATCCGCGAGCCGAGCACCACGTCGCAGATTCCCAGGCGTATGAACCCGATCGCCAAGGAGAGAACGCGGCTGTCGTATTGGTAATCCGGATGAACCATGACCACGTAATCCGCGCCCAGGTCGAGTGCGTTCTTGTAGCAGGTCTTCTGGTTCCCGCCATAACCGCGGTTTTTGGCGTGGCGAACCACGCGCAAGCCCATCGATTCCGCCAAATCCGCGGTGTTGTCCTTGCTGCAGTCGTCGGTGAGCAGGATTTCGTCCACCTCGTGGGGAGGAAAATCCCGCAGGGTCCTCTCCAGCGTCCGCGACGCGTTATAAGCAGGGAGCACAGCGACGACTTTTTGACCCGGTGGAGTGTTCGCTGGATCGCGAAGGATTTCTCGTATGTGAAACGTCATCTTCTTTTTTCTTCGTGGTTCAAGGAGACACGACTTTGACGCTTGACGACAACTTTACCATGGAATTGCGACGATGCCATACGCATGGCAGTACGCCGTCCCGCACGACCACGGTTTCGGGGAAGAAATCGCCCACGCGACCCACGTCGCGTTAGGACCCGGGGAGCGCTCCTTTGCACGGCTGCGCCCGGCCCACAATGCCGTCAGATTTTGCACTAGTTTACGCTCCCTAGGAAATACAACATCCCGGTCAGTTTTGGAAGAGGGGGTTTCCTCCAATCCGAAACTTCGTCTTCAACGATTTTCCCGGTTCCGGTTCCCGTGGAGGATTAATCACCAGCTCCCGCGGGTCCTCTTCATTCCGCAGAATGAATCGACCAGCGTAAACTCCCAAACCAGCATTGTAAACCTGGCGGGCATAATCGATTGGCTGTTCCCCGAAATTCACGCACCACTCCTGGAAACGGGGAAAGTTGGCCGGGAACTCCAAAAGTACCCGGGT
Organism: Planctomycetota bacterium; assembly: GCA_046350335.1. Taxonomy (GTDB): domain Bacteria; phylum Planctomycetota; class Planctomycetia; order Kolteriales; family Kolteriaceae; genus JAXMAQ01. Next base: position 52,788 of record JAXMAQ010000007.1, on the reverse strand, counting down.
CGTGTTCTTGGTTTGCTGGTCCACGCTCGTCTGGCCAGAAACCCAGCTCGCGATCTGGACTCCCTCCGGGAGCTTGCCCGCGGTCTTTTTCTTCCGCCAATCGTCCATGCTGATCCGGTAAGAGACAGGGGCGGGATCGCCGGGATCGCTCCAGCGGACCTCGATGTCCGCGTCCCGCGTATTCTCTGGCCAATCTTCAATCACAACGCCCCAAACGGGAAGGAAATAGTCCGGTTCATTCCAGGTAAGATCCTGGCAGGTGTATAAAAGCTCTTGATCGCGTGGGTAGACGAGGATGCGGACGTCGCGTGGCCGCCAAACCGGATCCTCTTTTTTGAAGAGGGCAAGTTTGAGGAAAAGTCCCTGCCCGGTAGCTTTCCCGCGCCGCTGGATCGGCCGTGCCTCCAGAATGCGCAAAGCGACTCCCGATTGTGAACTATCCACGCGGGCGCTCGCGTCGGGAAAATCGTTGTACTCATATTCGATCTTGCGTGCGCGCAACACGAATTTGTGCCATTCCCCCGCGTCGACGCGTAGCGGACTTCGCTGATCGACAAGCTGATCGCGGGTGTTGAGAACCTGGAGGTCGTACGCGCCAGGCGGAACGACAACCGCCTTATCCACTACTCCAAGCCGCTGCGGCGTCGGTGGAAAGGACTTGGTTTCCGTTTTGGCAACGAACGTGTACACGCCCGAAAGGCGGGTGATTGCTTCGAGTAGCCCCTTGCCACTGTCGACCTTTTTGGCCTCCCCCGTCCCGGAGCCAATTTTCACCAGGGACTGGAGTTGGGAGAAATCGTCGCGCGCCTCGAAGCCGAAGCCGATGGCGTTAACCTCGATGCCACTCCCCGCGAAGGAGTCTTGAAGAGATTTGATGGACGGATACCCGGCTTGGCCGAGAAAGATATCTTCACCATCGCTAATGATGAGAATAACCTTGTCCTCGCCGGGAACCTTTTCGAGATCGTTCCTGGCGTCGGCGACCGCGCGGTAGAGGGGAGTTCCTCCGGTCGCGGCTAGCCGACGGAGAACTTCGTCGAATTTTTCTCTTTCGAAGGGAGCAATGGGCAAGACAAGTTCGGTATCCCGCATCGCGTCGGGAAGCAATTCGGGCGGCGGATTGCCCACCCACGGAACCCGATGACCGAGAAGCCGAATTCCGACGTCGACGGTCCGATCCTCGACGCTGGCGGCGAAATCCGCCAGTATCTTGCTCATTTCCGAAAGCTTGTCCTTGCCACCCTTCGGACGCATGCTTCCCGAACAGTCGAGTACGAAGAGAATCTTGCGATTGCTCGTTTCGAACTCGCGCAAGCGGACGCTGATCTTGGCGTTCCCAATCCGTCGATTCTCATACACGACCGTCGGACCTACTTCGTAATCCGGTAGTTCGAGGGGCAAGGCGAGCCGGCTGGAATGTCCACGGAACAAAAGCTCCGCGTCCACGGAGGTCGCGGTTGCCGCCGACCCCTGCCGCGTCAAAGTAACGGGGACGCGGCTTCCCCCCGAGGTGATGCGCGCGATGGATATCGTGGCTTTCTCGGGCTCACGGACCGTGGCGCGCAGCGTCGCGACGCCAGCGGGGTAATCCCCCGGCCGAGTGATATCAAGATCGAAGGTTTGCTCATCACCTCCGCGAAATCTTAGCAAAGTCTCGCTTGCCTTTAGCTCGAGCGCATTGGCAAGCGAAGCCTTTCTTTCCAGCGATTGCTTGGCTAGGGGAATCCAACTCGCGGCGGTGGGGGCGACCGCTTCCGCCTGTTCGAGATACGCGCCGGCGGAACGGACAAAGTACGGCTGAGCATCCCCTTCGCTTCCCGCCCAGAAATCCTCAACGAATCGATCCGCCTGCCAGGTCATGTATTGAGAGATGTTAAGCCTGCGAAGATCTTGGCTGTTCTTTTGCCGGAGGGCGGCGTAACCCTCTAGGATGCGTCGCGCGGACGCTTGGCGCAGCAAGGTCGTCACGTCGTCCGGATCGGACTTGCGGACGACCGCGAGATCGTAGATCTTCCGCCAGGCTTGTCCGAGATCATAGCCAATGGCCGCCAAGCCGCGACCGTGCAAATTCACCTCTTCCCCCGTTCCGAGGGAATAGAGTCGGTTGGCGACGTTTGCCGAATAGGCGGCGTGCGCCTCCAACTCCTTAACGGGCACGATCGACTGGGTGGCGGCCGTGGCTTGCCCGCCGGACTCCTCCGCCTGCCGGCTCTCTTGACTTACCCGCGCGAGGACTCGGCTCACCAATTGAACCCGGACGCGCGCCGATTCGTCCGCGTCCCCCGCTTCCGCGGGAAATGGGACCACGAGGATGTCATTGATCCGGTGCCACTCGTTCTGCGTTTCCGGCGGTCGATCATTGGCCCCCAAGGTGCCCGCCTCGGTGGCGAGGACCTTGATAAGTTCCTCGTGCTTTGCATCGAGTGAACGGGACAACTCGCCTATCCGTTGCACGTCCGCGTCCACGGTCACTAGTTCCGCGGGATTGCGACCGAGCCGATCCTCGAGCTCCTTGGCATCCTTGAGGATGGCATCCGCCAGCCCCCGAACGTTCTTCATCCATTGATCCTCGGCCCGGATCCACGGCCTCGCGGCGAGGAGGTTTGCGATATGTGGCAACTCGGAGAGCAGACGTTGCTGAAGCTTGGTGGCGACCGCGAGCGTCTTGGCGTCCTCGATGGCGGCGGAATACTTGCGCTCGGCGGATTCCGCGAGATTCGTCCCCTCCTCGGCGGAACTCCCGGGAACCGGTCCAGTTCCATTATTGAGGTCAAAACGAGACGAACCGTGGGTGAAGAATAGGTCTTCGCCGAGTCGCCGTTCTTTGTCCCCCTGGTCCACCTTCGCGCGAACCCATCGGAATAGGTCGGGAGCGAAAGCCGGTGCCGTTTCCAACGCCGGGACGGCAGCCTTCTCCGCCATCACCCGCAAACCTGCAAGGCTTCGTCCCTCTTGTTCCCGCGCGCCGCCGGGGTTCGTCCCCCAAACTCGCCATCAGATCAGCGCGCCCCAAGAGGTGGTCGTTCATCATTCGCAAAAAATAGGCTTCGATGGGAAACCGTTCCTGGCGGAACTTCGCGTCGGCAAGGTTTCGAGCCGCGACGGTCACTCCGATCTGACCATCCACGACATCGGCCACGATCTTCTCGAAACCCACGTCCTTGTTGCCGAACACCTTCTGCAGGGGCATGCAGAATGCGACGCCGTGGAGAGCGTAAGCATCCTTCGCGCGTTGGATCGCCGATAGCCGTGCCGGCACATTGGCGAGTTCGTCGCGCATCCCCGTCAGGTCGCCCCCCCGCCAGAACTGCTCGGCGCGCAGGAGACTGTCTTCAAAATAGCGCCACGCTTCCGGCGCGTATTCCCAGGGAGGCGGGTCCTGAGACGCAAGTTTGTAGTATTCAATCCAACCTTTCTTCAGCGATTCTTTCCCTTGGGCGAGATTGAAACTAGCTGGCGTTCCCAGTTCGTGATATTCGCTCCATGCCCGGCCGGTGGTTCCATCCTTGGCGCCCGCCTTGGGAGGCAATCTAAACTCCGCGGTCCTGCCCGGCGCCAATAGAGTGAAGGCATCGGCGGCGACGCCGTAACTGACCAACTCTGGAGTTTGGGAATCCGCCCGATTCCTTCTTGTCCAGGCGGAAACGCGGGTCTTCAGGTACTGCGAGAGTTCCGCCAAGGTCAATCGCCGATTGCCATCTCCGCCGAAACGCGCGTCGTCCGCCTCGCCCGCGATCCCGCGCGCGAATAAGTATCCGAACGTCGATTGCGTCTGTTCGTTATCAATCCAGGTGATCTCGTTCTCGGAGCAGGAAAACAGGACCGCCAGGCCGTTGAGTTTGTCCGCCCCCTGGTTGCCGATTTCCTCGAGTTCCTGTTTCACGGCGGCGACGAATTCATTCTTCGCAGTTCCCAAAGGCCAGTGATGATCCATGCGCTGGCAGTCCAAAACCAAAACCTTCTGGTCGGCGGGGGACTTGAGCAGACTCTCGAGCAGCGAGCGGACCGTGACCGCGTTGGCAAGCTGGCTTTGCTGCGTCGGGACCTGAAAGTCCTCGGGGAGCAGATAGGGAACCGATCGGTTCTTATCCGGCTCATAAAGGGCGATCCCGAGTAAATTGCAATAGACCAGCGTGGTGGTTTTTTCCCAGTGAAACCACGTTTGCTTGGGAATTTGCGTTGGGACGTCGGCGATTTGCGTTCGGAGATTATCCAGGGGAAGCGAGCGAGGGTCCGCGTCGGAATTGTCCAGAACGTCCGACTGCGAATAAACCGTCATCGCGTCCTGAATCGCCATTCCGTTGGGAGGCAAGAGGTCCGTTCGATACCGCGCGGAAAGAACGATCAATTTGGGAAGCGGGACCGGATTGAGCCAAAGGACGAGCATGATGAAGCCGGCGATTACGAGGACCAGCCCGAAAAGGGCGGTGATCCCCTTGATCGTCGAACGACTGACGCCCGGCGTGACGGGAGTTGTGCCACGCGAGCGCCAACGCCCCGGCGCGCCAGCGGCGGGGGTCGAGGACTTGGGCGGCACCGGTGTCGGAGGAGGCGAAGAACCCTCCCTACTCTGCCAACGCTTTTTACCCACGATCCACCTCTTTCGAACCCGCGAAATTCCGTTCCGCCCCTCCGGCCGGACCCTTCCATTCCAAAGGTAACATCCAGGTGACGTCGCGGAAGGGACAAGTGCATGCCATCTCATCCCGGGAAGCCGGGATTCAGCCCTTGCCGAATAGTATCCAGAATACCAGGGCGGCGTTGAGAACCGTCAACACGACGACGAAAAACATCGCCGTGTACGCGAGCCGAGAATAACGTTGATCTTCCTCGAGCGCCTGCTCATTCCAGCCAATGATGTCATCGTGTTCCTTGACCAATTTGGCGACGACGCCATCGAAGAACGGCCGTTGAACCTTACCGATCTGGGCAAGGGCGGCAAAATAGAGGCCCCCGAAATAGAAAGGTTCAGGAACGTCGTCCGGAAAGGAATGATGCAAAAGCCGAGTCAAATTCTGTCGGGACTTCCTCAGAATATCGAGCAAGCGGAAGAGCTTGCCATTTCCGTTGTCGCCGAGCTTCTTCTGATATAGCTCGAAAATCTGCCGCTCGAAATACTGGATCAGCCAACCGTGGGATCGTTCGATGTCCGCCGTTTCCGGATTGATGAGAGGCGGAAAACCGCAACCGCAGCGCCGTTCGAGCTGAGTCTTGTCGAGCCTTTGCACATATTCACAGAACTCCGGCGATTGTTCGATGCCGTCGAAGACCGTCAGGCAGAGCGCCTTGACCCCCAAATGGTTTTGCAGCGTCGACATGTCCACTTGCGCGCAATCGGAGAGCTGGCTGAAACCGGGGCTGGTAGTCCATTGATACGGCAAGACGAGGAGCACGCCGTTAATCGAACAGACTGGATAGCGGGCATCGCGAAGTGATTTGATGAAATAAATGAGCCTTCGTTGGGCCAGATCTTTTTCGTCGTTGGTCAGTCGTCGAGCGGGAGACCGATACCCTTCTTCGCGCGCGACGGCGACGCCGGCCGGAGCCGCGGACGGACCTCCAATGGCGCCGAGCGTTTGAAACTGGGCCCCTCCCGCCATGGTGGCGAATCGGCCGGCATCCCCCGCCAAGGTCGAGGAAGCGTCCGCGGCACCTCCCCAGGTCTTGCCGTGATCCTCGAGCGCTGGCGCACTCGACGTCGCGCCCGATGAAGACAGCAAGGCTTGCTGGGTCAAAGCGGACACGCCCGGAATACAGACCCATACACCCTTTTCGTTACCATACCAGTGAATGGGCAATCCGCGGCCGTGGACCTGGATTTCCTTTCCCACGAACGAGGATTGTTGGAACGACTCCTCCGCCGGTGGCGTCATCCCCACAACGAGAAACAAGGGGACGTCACGAATATCGACCCTTGCTTCGGCTAGAGCCGCGAGCCCTTCAGCCATCGCTTCGTCGATATCCGGGAACTCTTCAATTGGCTTGGGCAATTGCTGCAGAATGAAAATGAACAGCCGAACTGCCAGATAGACGAGTAGCCCCAAGAGCGCAAGCCAGACATTGCGGAAGGAACGGAATCGAGGGGGAGGTTCGACGATGCGTCCAAGATCGAACACGACGTTGAGGGCAAACAATCCACCGACGACGACCAAAACCAGGACGAACTCGAGCAAATACCTCGTCGTCGGCGTGAGTTTGATTTTCTTCTCGAACAGGCGCTGCACCATCTGAAAAGGAATGAGCAGCGTCGAAAAAACCGATTGGATCACCGCCAATATCTGGTTGAGAAAATTAAGCACTTAGAGGATCCCCCAGATGGCCAGGATGAGGGAGATCCCCCCCATGAGAATGACAAGATTGATGGATCGCTTGAAGGCGAGCCATCCGCCGAGCGGGCGGGCATCCCTCTGAGAATCGGGCGCGGCATTGGGAACGAACGAACGGAGTCCGCCGGGCGCGATTTGCGCGTACACCGGCGCGGACCATTCTTGCAAGGTCTTGGGAAGGTCCGTGTTTCCCATCGACCGCGGTTGAGGAGCCACCGGCGGGGGCGGCGGGGCGGAAGGCGTGGACTTCGGCTCCGGCAACTGCACGTCGCCGAATCCCCAGGTCTGCTCATCTCCCCGTCCAGAATCCCCACTCTTCTCGTTGAACCACGTGACTTGATCGCTTGTCGGCAAGGGCTTTCGGGGAGCGGCCTGTACTTGAGGAGGCGGTGACGCTGGTGGATTGGTCCCCGCGGCGGGCCGAACCTCGCCGTCGCGATAGATTCCCTGGAAGCCCAAGGCGACGCATAGATAAAAGGTCTCCAGCGCATTGGCCTGGCCAGTGCTTCGCGCCGCCTTGGCTTTTTCGAAGAATTCCCAAGCTCGATCGCGCGCGTCGTAGAGTTCACGCTCGAGCGTGTTGTTCTTCCATTCGTTCGCCTGCGACCAACGTGAATTGACGAGCAACTCATCGATCCAGTAGGTCAACGCGGCCTTGGCGAGTTCGAACTCCCGCTGATCGCTTCCACGGGAATCGAGCTGTCCGAGATATTGCTTCAATCTCGGCTTCTCTTCATTCGCCTTGGGCTCGGGCCCGCGTCCGGACTGAATGCGGTCGAGCAAACCAAGCGTGTAAAGGATCGTCGGATAGACCTTCGCAGCAAACGTGTCATTCATTTTCTACCACGAACAATTCAAGAGTAAGATCGCGCGGATGATTTCGAGGATCGGACACCGTGATGGTGTTCTTGCCGACGAAAGCACCCCGCACGTGTTGCTCATTGACCTTGAGTGCCAACGTTCGAGTTTCGGATACCTGTTCCCAGTATGGACCGGACGGATCGACTTGGAAATAGGTGACGTTCGCGAGCGCGGGCAAGGATTGGTGCACGCCGACGAATCGCTTGAGGTTGAGCCCCGCTTCCGCGTTGCGATAAATCTGCAAGATGGTTCGCGTGCTTCCCAATTTCCAATCGAGCCATTTTTGGCTAAAGAGTTTTTCGACCAACTCCGGCGTCAGATCCGAGCGAACCCCGACGTAAAAACCGTGGTTTCTCAGCCATTTCGGATCGATCGCCACCTCCATCCATTCCTGGACACCCATGAAGGGGTAGCGTTGGACGCTCCCGCGGTGCGCCATGCACAACGGCTCGAGTTCGATCTTGATCTGCTTGAAGATCCGGCCGAGATCGTCGTGATCATAGCGTGGGAGATCAGGCGGTTGCCAATTGGGTCGAAACAAAGAAAGCTGCCCCAAGAGGCGACATAGTTCGGTGTACAGGAGGAACGGGTGAATGCCGATCGCCTCGGTGAGTTGCGTCAGATACGGATAGGACGAGTTGATCGCGTTCAATTGCGCGATTCCCATGCGAATCTGCGGTTGATTGGCCTCCGACCATCCTCCGTGAGTACGGAGATAGTCCGCCTGGGAGGAAATGAAACCTCCCAATTTGGCGTTGATGGCGGCCAAAACACCTTCTTTGAGCGGCTTCCAGCAATCACAGGAAAGGAGCGGCGGGATATAGGATTCATCGATCTCGGGTGCCGCCTCTGCTTGCTGCGACCGGCGCAACTTCATGATCGGCACCGATTCGTAGCCTTTCGGACCTTCCTGCGTTGGCAAGGGAATCAATTGAACATTGAGCCGATGCGTGTCGATGACGCGGGGATTACCACCGTCATTTCGGTCTTCCCACTCCTCGGCGGTGACCAGCCACCGTTCGGTCGTGCTTTGTGCGTCCCTCGTCGCATTGGCTTTGCCCGCAATGACCTCGGGGAGAGCCAGATGCAAATAAACCTCCGTCGATTCCTGCATCGCGGGCTTGAGGTTTAAAGTCTTAACGTGCGCGTTTTCGGGAACCGAGACCATGGTCCCGTCCTTGAGTCGCGCTTGCAGGCGGGGAATGCGAACCTCGAAATTCAACAGTGCTTCGAGGTTGAGGTCCAAGCGTCTCAGACCGTAGGAATAGGGAGTCACCCAATCGAGGGCATTGGCGGACCAATCCAGCAAATTGGCCTGCGAGGCTTGAAAATGATGTGGCAGAACCAGCATCCCCTCGGACCAATGTACCGGCCTCGTCCTCATTCCGGATCCTTTCCCTCAGCCTCTTCCCCCCATTTCCCGTCGATGGGTATCTCAAGGCTCGCTTGACCATTCCCGCGCGTTTTGCCGTCTCAAGCGGCATGGGTCGCGCCCGATCCCATTCATGAGCGCGAATCCTGGGAGAAAAGCAACGGGCGGGGAAGGTTTCCATCCCCTGCCTCGCCGGCGCGCGACTTTCCCGGGGTTGACGCGTGGCGACGCGGCAACCGGCGATTTATAATCCCGGAGGACTTGCGTGAAGGCAAGCGGAAATTGACCGTCCTTGGGCCTGGCAACCGTCATCGTCTCGGGATCATGCGGGTGAGGAAAGAATGAGCGATCAAGGCGATTCTCCCGAAACTGGCGGCCGAAAGAAATCCTGGCGCGGCGGTTCGCCGGCCGGCAACAAAGGAAATCCACCTTCGGAGAAGTCCGAGGGGGGAGTTGGCGCTTCCCCCCCCTCTCGATTTGCCCGTCCCGCCACCGGCCGTCGTTTCACCGGAGGAAAATCCGCCGCCATGCGGCAGGGAGAAGCGCCCCGATGGTATCGCCTGCTCGCCGCCTCGCTCGCGTTTCTACTGACCGTCAGTGCCCTCGTCGCCTTGCTTCTCTGGGTCTTTCTCCCCTCCGCCCCCCGACCCCTTCTCGTCGCCTGGTCGGTGACGGACTTCAGCGTATCGTCTCAATTTCCCCCCAATGATTTCGCACTCGCGGATGTTGAACTCATTCAGGCAAGCCCGCAATTCACTGGCGAAGACGCCGGCATACCGCAAGACACCAGAAACATGCAGACGGAGGAAAGCTTTCGCGGATTCTTCGAACGCACCCTTCGGCAAATCTCCAACGACACGATCGTCGTTTACCTCAGCGCGCACGGCATCAGCAGGAACGGCGAAGCGTACCTCATGACATCCGAGGCATCTGATACATCGAGTGCTGGCTGGTACCCCGTTTCCACGGTGATCGAAGGCCTGCTTGCCTGCCCCGCGCGGAATAAGTTGCTCCTTCTCGACTCGACCCGAATCGACGGCAATCTGGAACTAGGCCTTTTGGGAAATGATTTCCAATACCACCTGACGCGCCAATTCGAGCGCATCAAGGGGGAGCCATCCAACAAGGGAAACCAACCGCCGGGCAATCTCTGGATACTTTGTTCCAGTAGCGACGGGGAAATGGCATGGGCCTCCCCTTCCCTGGAGCATTCCATCTTCGGCCTCGCCGCCGCCTATTGCCTGCACGGCGGCCCCAATGCGGAAATCCCCGACTCCCAAGGGGAAACGGACGGGTATATTTCCGCCAAAGAGATCCATGAATACACGACACGACAGGTCGCCGCTTGGGCTCTCAATTCCAGGGATAAAGTGGGTCAAGTCCCCCTACTTCTTGCCATGGGCCCCGACGAAGACTTCAAAATCTTGCCGACGGAATCCACGGTGCAGCCGAGCACCTTGATGCAATGGGCAAAAGTAGCCTCCGTCTCGAAAGACGCCAAAACGTCAGAGACTCCACCTCCTCCGGACGCCAGTAAAGACGCGGCCAAACCTGCCGAGGACGCCTCCAAAAGCGCCGCGGAAACGACCACGGCTAGTCCCGATGTCGCGGACTCAGCGAAAGTGGAGAAGGCCACGCCGAAAGCCGAAACGAAGGCCGAACCAAAAGCGGCAAGCGAAGGGCCGCCGACGCGCGCGTCCGTGATCAAACATGCGCTCGCCCTCTGGAGCCAACGGGAATCGATGGCGCGTCAGCAAACCTGGAAGGTTCTGAGCCAGCCCCTGCCGTGGACCGCGTTCCAGGATCAATTGATCCGGGCGGAGCGGCTGTTGCTCGCGGGTAGATACCAGGATGCCGAGGATACGCTCGGTAAAGCGGAGCTAAACCTCGCTAGTTTCGCGAAAACCGACCCCGTTCCCCCACCAACGTGGTCCCTCGCCTTCGTGAATGAGAAGGACGAGAAAGATCCACTCAAGCCGTTCGTCGCTCCCGTCCAGATGATGCTCGATTCGCCGGACGCCAAGAATCTCGATGCCATCAAAGACCTACCGCTCGCGGAAGCGGGATTGTTGCGTGCCCTTGCCGAACATTGCCGCGTCGGAGACAAGTGGACGAACGCGGATTTAGTGAAACTGGCGATGGAACGCAGAAAGCAGGCGGAACAGGTTGGGATTTGGGGAATACCGGAAGTCTTCCCGTTTGTCGCGAGCATGATTGACGCGGCCGACGCGGACCGGCGTCGCGGAGACCTTTCTCTAATTCTTGGCAGGGACTCGGAGGCGAACAATTTCTATCGCGAAGCTCGCGCGAAGTATGAGCAGGCGGCGGAGGAAGCCGCCGTCATCGAAAAGGAACTTCGCAACGTTTTCCGCATGGCCTTGGACGTCCCTTATCTCATTCAATGGCTGGGCATCGATCTCCCTGACCGCGACGGCCGGGTCGATGACTTGCGCAAGCTCGAGGATTTCCTCGTCCTGACATTGAACTTCGAAAAGAACCCCGGCCGCGACGAACTTCGCCGGCTCGCCAAACTCGCCGACGACCTCTACCGCCAATGTGAACTGTACGCTCAATCGGTCGGGCAATTCTCCTCCTGGCGACAGTCCTGGGCTTCCTTGCAATTGCCGTTTTTGGAAACCTCTCGTCGCGAGACACTGCTCTCGAACCTCTTTCGCGCGGACGACAATCCCCTGGAGATACCCGGGGCGGAAACGGTCGTGCGTGACCATTTCCAGCAACCGTCCAACCCCTTTCCGCTCGCCAAGTTTTTCCAGGCAGTGGCGCGCCGAGAGGCTTCCGATCGCATGATCGAAATCTTGAACAAGTTTGATCCCGCCAACCCCACGTTGATCACGCGTGGGGAAGTTTTCTCCAATGCCGATTTGCGAAACGAACGGGCCACCGCTGGCGCGGAGGTGCTCGAACTTTTGCGCCGCTTACAATCGAACGCGTGGAAAAACGACGATTCCAGCGTCGTCGGCCAGGAACTTCGAGTGGCCATGGTCGCGGCCTTAGTGGCGGCTCCCCATCGAGAATCCGGCGACGATGAACTCGCGTTTCGCTCTCTCCGCGGCCGTCTGCTTGCGGAGGTGACTCGTTGGCGGCTGTCCCGCTTTGCGCGCGATGACGCGAACCTTCCACGCACGAGCACGGCGGGATACTTCCGCCGCGCTGCCACCGCCGTTTCCAACGAAGTTCCTCCGATGGAGAATGAACCCCATTTCGCGGCCGTCGCGAACCGAGTTTTTCAGGTCCCGCTGCAGGGCAAGACCGCGGAATATGACCTGCAGCTCGAATGTCGAAGGGGACAGGCGAATGGAGGATCCGCAACGCTAATCCTGGATTGGAATGGGACGAAAGATCAATTCGAACTCGCCATCGACGGCGTCTCTGGTCGCGATGGCCGGCTCTCGTTTCCCCTTCCACCCATGCCTCCCAACCAAACCCGCCGCTTTCGCCTCGCCGTACGCTCCACGGCGGGCACGCCAGCGCCGGGAGGACGAAAGGTTTGGGCATGGATCGAGCGCCCCGGTGGCGCCTTTGACTGGCTCGATCTCCGGTTTCCCGACGAGGAAGTCAAACGCAAGGCCGCCGAGGTTAACGTTGCTTTCAAGAATCGAGCTGGTAGTGACGCGGTGATCGACTTGTTCCCCGGCCAGGAACTGCCCGTTGCCATCGAAGTGGTCAAGAACGTGGCGGATCCGATGACGCTTCGGCTGGAGTTCCACGGCGGGGATCAGTTGCTCGACCAGATCGATCTGAAAGCGGAGGGGGCAGGTCCCGTCCCAGTGACCTCCCCACGTTCCTTGAATCTCCCCATCGTCAACGGTGAACTAAGACTTCTGCTTTACCGCGGCCAAGAGTTGCTCGACGACGCGGTATTGCAAGCGAACATGATCGCGCCCGAGGATTTCCTCGATTCAGCGATCTCGTACGATCCGCGCGAGCGAAAGCTCAGCGCGCAGGTTAGTTCCAATCGGGAAGCGGACGGGGAGCAACCCATTCGGGTCCGGCTGCACGTCGCGGGAATTCCTGACGGCATTCTCGCCGGCAAGTTGGAGGCCGAACTCAAGCCCGAGGGAGGAAACGCCGCGGAGCTCTTGGCGGACCTTCCCAAACAAGGAGTGTCCGACCGAGAACTGATCGCAATCCTTTCCCTGGTCGGATATCCACGCGCGGTTCGCTATCGAGTCGGCGTCAGCGAGACCCGCGGCTCTCCCTATCAAGATTTAACGTTACGCATCGCCGCACCTCCCGAAGGAGCGAAGTACGGCTTGAAATCCAGGCTTCCCATAACCGTCGAGGCGGATGGGCCCAAGAATCTCGGTCCCTTGCGTTTACGTGTCGGCGACGACGATGGCGATCCCGAAACCTTCGATTCGAGTGACAAGCCATTGTCGCGAGAGTATCCATTCTGGCGCGACATTCGGGTTCGTCTGACCGCCGAGGAGGGCAGACCTGGCTTCAAGGTCTATGCCCGCGCGGACGACGTGACCTTGGACGTTCCCGCCAACGGGCTGCAAAGCCGAAGAAACATGCTCGTGGAAGTGATCGGCCCCGACAACCGCCGCGTGGTCCAAAACGTCCACGTCTACTTTCTCGCCCAACCGCCGAGCGTCACCTTGGAGTCCCCAATGCCAGGAAGCGAAATAGCGCTCGACGAACCAATTTCGCTCGTTCTTCGTGGCAATCCCCCGACGGACGCGGCTGCGATCGACGCGCTCGCCTACGGCTTCGACAAAAACGGCAACGGCATGTTCGACATGGACGAACGCAAACTCCTTCCCCTAGGCGGCGACGACGCGCGCTTTGGATCGGATGGCCGCTTGCGAATTGCCCTTCCGCCCGAAGAACTCAAATTGGGTCCAGCGACGCTCGTATTGCAGGCAATCACTAAAACCCTACCTGGGGACAATGCCGACCCCAAAGCAATCAAGGACGGCAAAGTGGACATGATCGGCCCGGAAGTTCTACAGCGCGTGAAGATCGTTCCCTCCCGAAAACCTGCGATGGTGAAAACGGGCACGATCATCGGCAAGGTGACCCGCGGAGGGGCTGGTGTCGCAGGCTACAAAGTGACCGGAGTGCCGGGTCAAGAGACCACCACTGGATCCGACGGGAAGTTCACCTTCAACAACGTCAAGCCAGGCATGTATGAACTGAAGACGGAACGCTACAACCTTACAGGGCAGGCAGCCGTCACCGTCGAAGAAGGCGCCAACCCTCCCCCGGTCGAAATCAAGTTGTCCCTCAAGGGCACGAATTGAGCCGAGCGCGAACGAGTATTCTCGAGTTGTGGATTTCGCCAATAGCCATCCGGCGGCGCTCGCTTTTTTGCAACAACGTCTACCTGTTCGGGCACCTTGCCTTGAGTGCTCGGTAAGGAATGGCATCTCGCGCGAAAGGTCGCTAGGATTGCTCGATAAAGCGTCACCAACCAACCGTTCTCATCGCCGGATTCGTCGGCGTTCAAGGTAAGACAAGTTTCATTCCAAGGGAGCAAGTGATGAAGCGATGGTTGATCTGCCTGGGAGTCGTCATGGGATGCCTTGCACCCGTCGCTCCGACTAGGAGTGCCGAGGATAGCGTCCCCCTGAAGATCATTTCTTACAACATTCAGTTTCTTCCCGGCCCCGCGCAACTGGTCAACAAGCGGGGCAACAACGAATATCGCGCGAAGACAATCGGCGAGCGACTGACGGAATTCGATATCGTCGGACTCAACGAGGCCTTTGAAGAACGTCACCGCTCGCTCGTGCTGGAACAGTTTCAGAAAGCGTGGGGCAAGGACTATCACGCCGTCGTCGGCCCCGAGCCGAAAGAATCTTGGCGTTACAACGGTGGATTGGCGATTCTCACCAAGCTGCCGATTCTCGAATCGCATGACATGATCTACAAGAACATCAGCCTCCCCAAGGACTACGGCGCGGGCGCGGACGGCTTTGCATCCAAGGGAGTCCTGCACGCACGCGTCGGCTGGGGGGATTCCAAGGAAGTGTTCCTCGACGTCTTTGTCACCCACATGGAAGCTCGCGATGACTCCATCCGGGAGTTGCAGTATGTCGAAATGGGCAATTTCATCCGCGAACATGCCGCTCCCAATGCCCCCATGCTCGTTCTCGGAGACATGAATACAAGGGGAAATCCCGAATACATGACGAATCCCGAGGCCCCTTACCACCGGCTCCTCAAGAACCTCGGTTCGTCTCGTCCCATGGGCTCCTTCCTCGACCTCTGGCCCCATTTGGAGAAAGGACCCGGAGGAACCAGCAAACAGTCCAAAACCGACGGTGGCAGCCGGATTGACTACGTCTTCTTCTCGAACCCGATGGAAGGAGCCAGTGCGCTCGTCCCCCTGAAGATCGAAGTGGATCCCTACTTCGATCCGAAGGTGGTGGCCCTCTCCGACCATTCCGCCGTCAAGGCGGATTTCAATTGGAAGCGGAAAAAGTAAGCGGGAATCAACGCGAACGAGGGCTTGCAGTGGACCGTCGTCAACGGCTCGCGGCGGGCAACCGTGGATTGGCGACATTACTTTTCCGAGCGGCAACGTGCCTGTTCAGTCGCGAGGAATCGCCGCAACACGTTTGCGGTGATTCGAGACAAAGAAGCGTCGACGAGCAAACTCGCCGGATAGGCAATCGAGCCGGCGGAAAAGACCATCCCACCGCCGCCTGGCTCATGGAGGATCATCTCCGCTCCCCCCTCGTCTGGATTCGTCCCCTTGGCGACGCAGTGTACGTTCGGGGGGGAATACCTTGAGACCTTGTCGGTTTCATGCCCAGAGGCACCGCCGTGACATCGCATGTGCAAACTGCTTTCGCCGAATAAGTCCCCTTTCTTCAGCCCCGTCCCTTCGAATACCCAGTGGTCCGGGTCGATGACGCGGAAAGGCGCGCCAGTCATCACGCCCGAGTCCGTGAACACAACACCGAGCAAGTTCGCCTCCGACTCCAAGTAGCCGTGCAATCGACTCTCGCGTCCTTCCCGTTGCAGCCGCCTCTTGTCGCCATTCTTGACCACCATGGTGTGGGGATCGCTAAACTCAACGGCACAATTGAGCCCGTTCCCCCCGAGATACATTAGCCTTCCACCGCGGTGAAAGACCCATTCCTTCACCCGATCGTACATCAGACGTGACCAGTACTCCGGGTGCGTGCTGAGGATCAGTACGCGGTAGTCTTCTAGTCGCAGCGTCCCGTCATGAAGCTGTGTTTCCGCATGGTAGTCGTAAGCGAATTGTTCCCTTTCCAGCCAAGCGAGCAAGCGCCATTCCGCGGGGGCAAGGTGGCAAGCCGAACGTCCTTCGATGGGATCGGTGGGCTCCTCCAATGGCGAAACATCGTTCATCGGTTCCGGGCGATCAAACGACAAGGGGAGATAATCCTCGGCGTCGTAATCGATGTTGTCCGGATCGGTGTACCGTTTGAGGTCGAATCGAGAGTTAACCGTGGGCACGTCCGGAAGTCGGTCGGGATTGATGTAGTTGCTGCGACCGCCGAAGCTATTGTACGCGTTCCAGGTGATGTTCGAGGCGAGAACCGCGACGCGCGCCGTTGGCTCCGCGGGCGCGACAATCCAAGGAAAGGCAAAATGCCGTCCGCCGGCCGTCAGGGCATGAAAGTAGTAAAGTCCGCTCTCTCCGGGCGCTTGGACGAACTGTTTGTGATGAGGATTGGTGTATCCCTGTTCGTTCCAACGAACGCCGGTTTGACTATAGTCCCCGTCGGGCGTGATTTGAACGGTCGCCCGCGGGCCGTGCTCATCGAACCAGCCAAGGACCTTCACGCGCCGCCGCTCCCAGCCATAACGCCAGAGTTCGAGTTTGTACGCTTCGGGGGAGTGCACGCGAAATTCCGACCGTTCCCCCCCCTTTACCCATTTGGGCCAGGCATACCCCAAAAGCTGATCGGATAGGAGCCGGAAATGGAACGGTTTCGCCAAAGGAACATCCACGTGGACTCTCTTGGCGCCAAAGCCCGTTTTCTGCAACGTAACTCGATAGCGACCTGGCTCCAAGTCGGCGTGCACCGAACCGGTCGCGCGTGATAACGCCGGAAGGGATATTCCGTCGCGTTCGAACTCCAAGCTCACGTCCGGCAAGGCAACAAATCGTTCATCACTGACATAGCCGACGAGCATTGATACCTCACGCGCGGGGATTCTTTCGCGGAACGATCCATTTCGCCATTTATCGCCGCGGTCCTGCGGCGATCGACGAAGGCAAGTCACCGACCTCGAAGCACACGCGTCCCACGGTATCCCGTGAAAACGCGGATGCAAAGGAAAGAATGGGCCGGAAGGGAAATGCGGCTTGGTGCGGCTGTTCGCTATTCGAGATCGAAAAGACTGGCGTTGCCATGGCCATGCCTGGCGACGTAGGCATCGACCCGAACTTTTCTCGCCGTGTTCTCCGAACTCATGTAGCGGATCTTCCCGAAAATAGGACGTTCCGGACCCCATGGGCGATCGTAGCGACCGAGCACCCAGAAAATACCGCTGTAGGAATTGGGATCCCGGCCATCCACGGCGTACTTATTGTTGAGTTCGATCATGACCTCGAGCGCGTCGCGGGGACTCGCCGTCCATTCGAGGATCTTCTTTCCCCAAAGCATGCGAAGATAATTGTGGATTCGCCCTTCGTTGCGCAATTCATTCTGGGCGGCGTTCCACAGTTCGTCATGGGTTTGACCGTCTTCGAAATCTTCGAGTGAGTAGACGTATTTTCGACGATCCACCTGATGTTCGTCGAGGGTTTGCCGTGCCCAATCCGGCAAGGACTCGTACCGATCGTAGTCGTCTCGCTTGGAACAGAAGTTGAATCCCAATTCCCGCCACGTCACCAGTTCGTCGAGAAACGATTCGCTTGCCGGCGACATTCCCCACCAGCCTTCGCGGTGTCCGTTCGATTTATCGGAGAGATGTCGCGGGTGCCAAGCCTCCGTCTCGCGGAGACGAGAGAAGATTTCATGCACCGAAATATGTCCAAAATGCAGATAAGGCGACAGTCCGCTCGTCACCCGCGCCTCCGGCTGGTTGCGGTCGTCGCGATAGCGGGGCAACCCAAGATCAAGGAAAGTCGAGAGATGTTCTCGCGCGGCCCCCGTTCCCCCCTTGAAAGGCGCTGGACCAACGGCATGATCGATGGGAAGCGCAGCCAAGCTAGCGGCTGTCCCGTTCAGCAATGTAGCCTCCGCCCGCGGCCAGCGATTCAGCAATTCCGCGGGCAACTTCATGGCCAACGGAGCCTTCGATGTCTGAAGCGGACACTCCATGGGGAACGACGCCAAATGTTCGGGAAGCTCCTTTTGCAGAAATCGCCGAAAAGCGTAGGCGCTCGGATACACCTTATCCGTGGATCGCATCGGCAAAAGGCCGTTCGAGTCGACCGCCTCGAACCGAACGGACACCTGCGCGCAGGCGGCTTGTTGCATCCGGGGGAGAAAGAAACAGGGAAAGTCGTCGGTCACCACGACCGCGGCACGAGCCGACAAGGTTTCGAGCAATCCCTTGCCCTCATTCTTTGTCCGCTCGACGTATGGATGATACGCAATGCCCGCGCGCTTCGCCTCCGCTTGATTCCATCCCATGCCCGCGAGAACGAACTGATGGAGTCGATCGCTCGCCCAGCGATAACCCAGCCTTAGCGGTTCGAGCACCAGCAAGGGTTTCCTCAGCTCCCGGCACCACTCCACGGCGCGATCCAAACTGAAGTTCCAGTTCAACCTTCGGTTGGCAATCATCCAATACAACACGAAATCCGCGTCCAGGTTGGGAGCGCGATCCACCAATGTCCGAATCCGAGTTTTGGGAACCATATCCCCGCCTTGTCCCGGACATGCCAGTCGACATATCGACGTCGCATGCAGAATTGATCACTTGATATTGTAGGGGCGGACTTGGCGCGTGAAAGGCAATGCTGGAAAACGCCGGAACGTCCTATCCAGGAGCTCGTTGCACGAATGGGCGACGTGCTGGAGTCACGAGTTGCTGATACCAGCGGAGAAACCCACTCGCTGGCATACGCGGGTCAGGGAGGGCGCGTCAGGCCGGCTTCCTGCCGAAGACCAGGAACGTCGGGTTCAGAGCTTCGAATCGAATGTTTTGCAGCTGATGCGTTCCCCGGGCGAGATTGACCATGAGCAGCCCGACGTCCGGCACGAGAGGCTTCAGCGTTTCCGTGGCGGCGGATACTTGCTCCAGACTCGCCACGTTCGCGACGATGCGTCCCCCCGGTTTCAACCGGGCAAAGGCGGCGGAAATGATCCCGACCGTTTCACGCCCCGTCCCACCGATGAAAACGCAATCGGGATCGGGCAAACCTTGGAACGCGTCCGGCGCGCGGCCGAGTACCACCTTCACGTTTGGCACGGCGAAATTGGCGGCATTGTCCGCGATCAGATGGCAATCCTCGATATCGGTTTCGATCGCGTGCACGACTCCTTGTGTCGCGAGCTGCGCGCACTCGATGGATACCGACCCGGACCCCGCGCCGATGTCCCAAACGATGCTATCCAGGCGAACGTCCAGTTGGGCAAGCGCGAGCGTGCGCACCTCGGCGGCGGTCAAAAGACCTTGCTTGGGCCGGCTCTGACGGAAAACATCGTCCGCGTTGCCGAACAGTTTCTTCTCCGCTTTCCGACGCGGACGATCGGGAACCGCGGGCTTTCGAATCAAGATCATGACGTTCAGCGGACCGAACTCCAGTTCCCGGATCTCTTCCAGCGAACCCTGGGTAACAACCTCGTTTCGACCACCCAGGTTTTCGCAGACGTAGACGCGAAAATAGTCGATTCCTTCGTCGAGAAGCACTTTGGCAATGACGGGGGGCGAGTTTTCCTCACTGGTGAATAGACCAACCTTCTCCGCCGTGCGGATGCGATCGATCACGCTTTCCAGCGGGCGTTGCGACAAATCGGTCAAATACGCCTCGTCCCAACTTTCCATGACGCGCGCGAAAGCGAGCTGCATGCTGCTGACGTGGGGAACGACCTCGAAGAGTTCCTTGCCAAGCTGTTCGCACAGAAATCTCGCGACGCCGTAAAACAACGGATCTCCGCTCGCGAGCACGACGATCTTGCGCGAACCACGTTCGCTTTGGATACGGCGAACGATCTCACCAAGATCGGTGCCGACGACGACCCGTTCGGCCTTGGTCGACAGCGCCATGTCGAGTACTCGGCGGGGTCCGATCAGCAAATCCGCTTCTTCGATCCGCTGCCGTGCATACGCGGGGACTTGTTGGATCCCGTCGTCGCCGATCCCGACGATGAAGATCTTGCCCTGCGAACCACTTGTCATCGACGTCACCTTACTAGGACGATTGCCGTTGAAGTCTGGAAAGCTGCTTCCACCACCGAAGCCCCATGACGCCGAGCACGACGACGATTTCGAGTCCGAGAGTTCCCGCCAACCGGCAGGTCACTTGGTCTTGACCAACGTGCACAGGGAATACGGCGCGCCATTGAACTCGAATCGAAGTTCGCCGTAAAGCGCCACGTGCTTGCCGGCCGGAACCTCGACCTCGCCAACAAAGCCTTCCGTCGACCGGGGAATCACGCGCGACTCCCATTTTGATTCCCGGAAATCCTTGGTATCCGCCGTCGTCGACCAGAGCAAGACTTCCTTGGGGGCAACGGAAGCGTCGACTTTTAGCGTAACCGCGTCGGGGCGTTCCTCATAGCTCCATTTGGGCTCGGGGAGGGGAACTTTCGTCACCACCTGCTGAAAGAACGCGGACACGCTTGCCATCACGGTGTCAATGCCGCCGTTCAAATCGTGCCCGGCGTTCGGAATGTATAACGCGTACTTTGGGCCGACCAGGCCGTCCCAATACAACGTCATGGCATCCACCACCCAATATCGATCGTTGGTGCCGCAAATCAGCAGCTTGGGAAGGGTCAGCTCCCGGCGGTAGGTGTAAGGATCCACCCAGGCCATGAGCGGAATGTCCGGACGCTTGAACATGACGTCGACCAGACCTTTGCGGGTATAGTCCACGATCTGCTCGCTAAACTTGCCCCAAGAGTCCATCTGATGCTTCATTTGCGCCGGGAAATTCAGCGTATCGATCACCATGGGGGCGATCCCTTCGACCCGTTTGTCGGCGACCGCGCTTAACCAACTGGTCCAACCCCGCTTCGACGCCCCCGCCACCACGAAACCGTCGATCTCCTGGTTCCAGCCGGAATCCGCGGATTTGGCGAATTCCTGAATGGCGTCCATCGACTTGACCACGCTCTTGACCATGGGAAAAAGGAGGGGCCAGTTCGGGTCATTGGTTTCGAGAAACTTCAGATAGGTCTCCGTTATCAGATCGTCTTCAACCTTGCCGTCCATTAAGGGCTGATTGGGAACTTGCAGAAGAAAAGCGCAACGCGCGCCAGTCAGCTCCGCCAACTTCAGGCCAAGCAATTGATCGGGCACGCTCACGGTGTCGCCGACATTTCCCCCCGCGTTGTACACGAGGACCTTGTTGGGATACCGCAACTGCGCCGGCTCGAAGATGTACAAGGAATGGACCCAGGTGATCCCCTGCCAGGTTTGACTGGTGAGTTCCAGCCGGTAGGTTCCACCTCGTTTTCCAAGAAACTTCCAGCCGTACGCGGGCTCGGGCTTGGCGACGTAGTCCTTGAGCGCGGTGGGAGAATGTTTCGCGGTCGGCGTGTCCGCCCGCGAGGGGAGTGACACGACGCTTGCAGTCAGCAGAAACAAAACAGACGCGCGGTGAATGCTTGCACGCATGACAACTCCTCAATGGTCCCCTGGCCGGTCGCCAACTTCGGATACTCGCCGATTCGACGCAGCCCAATCCGAACACCTCGCGCCGTCCCAAAGGGCCGGCTTGAATGGGTCGCTCGCCCTATTGAGCTTCAGAAAAAGGTCACGGCGAATCTTCCGGACCGGTCGCTTGGAGGATCTTGGCGCAAAGCGAACCCGGCAACTGCATTGTTTTTCTGAGCGGCAATAGGAACCGATCACTTTTGAAGTTATAACCCGCTAGCGCCGCCGTCAACGGACCCGGCCAACCGTCGGCTACCACGAGCCAGGGGATCGGCTCCTCGTGCATTTCCGGTCCACCGACTCGCGAATGCATCGTTCGTTCCGCCACTGTGGCCCCCCCGGCATCCAACCGAAGTTCCAGCGCGCGAGCCGCGGCCGGAAAACGGCGTAAAGGTTCGGTCTTACGGACTTTAACGGCGTGTCGCCGTGAAGGATTCGGAATATTCGGGAATCGTCGGCTAAGGGATTTTGATAAACTAATTAGGAGTGCGCAGATTATGCGCCCACACGATATTTCGCGGCGCGCATCGGCAGGCGGGTCTCCCCACCCGATCCATGGGCGTCCGAAAGGACCAAAACATGACCGATTCCTCGGCTCCCGCCGATCCTAAAAACCCGAAATCGACGGAAACTCCCATCGATAGCGAACTGCTGATGGGAAGCGGCGTGGAGGTTCCAGCCGCGGGCGACGAGCAGCAGAGTGAACTCCCCGACACTCTCCCCTTGCTACCCTTGCGCAGCGACGTCCCCTTTCCGCGGGTCATCATGCCTCTGGTGGTGGGACGCGAAAGGGGAATCTTGCTCATCGACGAGATTCAAAAAGGGGATAAACTCGTCGGCCTGGTGACCCAGCGCGACGCGGACGTCGAAGAGCCAACGTTCGATGACTTGTACCCGACACTTTGCATCGCATCGATCCTGAAAATGCTCAAATTCCCGGACGGTTCGACGCGGATCGTCGTTCAGGGGCTCAAGCGCGCCCGTTTGGTCGAGATCGTCCGAAAAGACCCTTACTTGATCGGTAAGGTTGAAGTTCTGGAGGACGAGCAGGAGGACGGTGTCGAGACCGATGCTCTCGTGCTCTTGGCCCGCCGACTCTTCAACGAGTTGATCGATGGGGGAGCCCCCATCGCCGAGGAACTTCAAGTCGCCGCCATGAACACGCACGAGGCGGCCGGGCTTTGTGACCTGCTCGCCAGTGGCTTGCCGTTCATGACCGAAGAGAAACAGGAACTGCTCGCACAGACTAACTTGAAGAAAAGGCTACGCCGCCTCACCTCGCTCTTGAAGCGCCAAGTGCAGATGCAGGACCTTTCGAGCAAGATCCAAGGCGAGGTCTCCAGCGAACTGACCCGGGCGCAACGCGAACAATTTCTCCGCCAGCAGATGGAGGCGATTCGCCGTGAGCTCGGCGATTCGGACGAGGATCTTTCCGAAGCTGGCGAGATGCACGAGCGCCTCGAAGCGGCGAAATTGCCGGAAGCCGCC
The DNA here is from genome assembly GCA_046350335.1 of Planctomycetota bacterium. Lineage (GTDB taxonomy): Bacteria > Planctomycetota > Planctomycetia > Kolteriales > Kolteriaceae > JAXMAQ01. The sequence goes on along the minus strand of JAXMAQ010000007.1, from coordinate 29,958 downwards.
GCGAAGGAAGCGAGGCGCGAGCTGGATCGCATGGCGCAAATGCATCCCAGCTCCCCGGAATATCACGTCATCCGCACCTTCCTCGACACCATTCTCACCATGCCTTGGAATGAATCGAGCGAAGACCGGCTGGACATTCGGCGCGCCAAGCGGATTCTCGACGAAGACCACTACGACCTCGTGAAGATCAAAGAGCGCATTCTCGAGTTCCTCGCGGTCCGTCGGCTGAAGAAAGACATGCGCGGCCCGATCCTCTGCTTCGTCGGCCCTCCGGGTGTCGGCAAAACCAGTCTCGGCAAGAGCATCGCGAGAACCATGGACCGCAAGTTCATTCGCGTCAGCCTCGGCGGCGTGCACGATGAAGCGGAAATCCGCGGACATCGCCGAACCTATATTGGCGCCATGCCGGGCCGAATCATTCAAGGTTTAAGAAAACTCGGGACGAACAATCCCGTTTTCATGCTCGACGAAATCGACAAACTTGGCAGCGACTACCGCGGAGATCCCGCCAGCGCATTGCTCGAAGTGCTCGATCCCGAACAAAACTGCACCTTCCGAGATCATTACCTGGACGTGGAATTCGATCTGTCGCGAGTTCTCTTCATTTGCACGGCAAACGTCCTTTCCACGATCCCGAGCGCCCTCCTCGACCGCATGGAAGTGCTCGAACTCTCGGGGTATAGCGAAGAGGAAAAGCTCGCCATCGCGCACCGTTACTTGGTCCCCAAGCAACTGAGCGAACATGGCTTGGCGGAAAACGCCATCGAGTTCACGGACGAAGGAATCCGCGCGATCGTCAGCGGCTACACGCACGAGGCGGGTCTCAGAAATCTCGAACGCGAGATCGCTTCGGTCTGCCGAAAGGTCGCCCGCAATCACGCGGAAGGGCACAAGCGGAAAGTCCGAGCCGACTCGAAAAAGGTCCGCGCGCTCCTGGGCCCCCCGAAATACCTCCGCGACGAGTCCGAACGAGTCAGCGTTCCCGGCGTGGCCAATGGTTTGGCCTGGACCCCCGCGGGCGGGGAAATCCTCACTATTGAATCGGTGATGGCGTCCAGTTCCAAACAGGAATTAAAGCTTACCGGCTCGCTCGGGGACGTGATGAAGGAGTCGGCCCACGCGTCGCTTGGCTACCTCCGCGCCCACGCGACGCCGCTTGGCATCGACGGCAAGTTCTTCACGGAAAGCGAATTGCACATCCATGTGCCCGCGGGCGCTATCTCCAAGGACGGCCCGTCGGCGGGAGTAGCCCTCACCGCCAGCCTCCTTTCCCTCGCGAAGGGAAAAGCGCTACGCCCCGGTCTGGCCATGACCGGAGAAATCACCCTTACCGGCCGTATTCTTCCCGTTGGCGGCATCCGCGAGAAATTGCTCGCCGCGCGCAGGGAAAGAATGACTCACGTTGTCCTCCCGTTTCAGAATGAAAAGGATACCGAGGAACTTCCCAAGGAGGTCAGGGACGACCTGACCATGATCTTCGTGCGCTCGATGGATGAAGTGATCCCGCACTTGTTTACCGACGAACCGACGGTCAAGCCCCGTAAGAAGCACGCCAAGGTGATTCCCGGTCGCCGCGACGTGCGTGGACGGGTCCCGTCTTCGGCGCCATCTCAGCGCAATGCCTAGCCTGTTGCGAAATCGCGACATTACCGATCGGCCTACAATCCGTTGTGTTTCGAGCAGGATTCATGCGCTTGCCATCGCAGGTCGATCGCGGGCAATGAACGGATTAACAGGCGTCCAGGTGCCTTCGCACCACTCGAGTCGATCCCTTGTGCGTCCGCCAACGCCACGATGACGCTCGTGATGGGAGGACGGGCCAGATTCAGGCAAAGAGCGCGCGGACGCCGTACTGGAAGGTCCCAGGCTCCACCGTGACTTGACCAGGCTGACATGCCACGGTCAGTCGTCCGCCGCCGACCGTTAGCGCGGGCAGGTGCAGCAGTTGGCGTCCGTCCACCAAATTGAGCCGCCCCCCCGTCGCCAAGGCAACCAGCGAAATGTTCCCGTCGTCCCCCCGTATGGTCGCGGCGCCTGACGCATCGATAGACACGATTCCCACCGTTTTCCAAGTAAGTTGAAATTGGCCGATCGGCAATGCCGCGGTCCACCGGTCCGCAACCTCCAAACAGACCTCTCGATCAGAGAGTCGAAGCACCGCGGAGAAATGGCGCAATCCATGCTGGCCGACAAGCAAGATCTCGCCGATCCCCTCGCCGTTCACACGGGAAAAAGCCTGTTGAAATACGGGGTTTAACAGCGGCCCGAGTTCGCATGATCCCCCCTGTTCCGCCACCAAGCCGGCATCGAGAACGGTGGAAGCATCCGGGTCCGAGGTTCCGATGCCCATCGCGAGGAGCCAGCGGTCCTCTTCCCACACCGCCTCGATGACTCGCGATCCCGACTGGAGACGATGTCCATGATCTCCCGAGGCGACGAGGCGGACGGTCATGTCTTTTGTCCCATGCGCCCGCGGAGAAACGCTTCGATAAAGGGATCGAGGTTGCCATCGAGCACTCCACCGGCGTTCCCCACTTCCACGTTCGTGCGGTGATCTTTCACCATCTGATACGGGTGGAGAACATAGGAGCGGATCTGACTGCCGAAAGCGATCTCTCCCTTTTCGTCGTAGAGTCGCGCCTGCTCCGCGTCGCGTTTGTCTTGCTCGATGCGGTAAAGTCGCGCTTTGAGCATGTTGAGCGCGGTCTTGCGGTTTTTGTGCTGACTGCGCTCGCTCCGGCACTCGACGGCAATGCCGGTGGGAAGATGCCGGAGTCGCACGCCACTGGCGGTCTTGTTCTGATGTTGCCCGCCGGGCCCACCGCTCATGAACGTTTCCATTTCGATGTCGCCATCCTTCACCTCGATGTCGATATCGTCGTCGAGTTCAGGAATCACGTCGACGGAAGCAAAAGAGGTATGCCGACGCGATTGGGAATCAAAGGGACTGATGCGGACAAGTCGATGGACGCCGATCTCGCTCCTCAAGTTTCCGAAGGCGTAACTTCCCCGGATGGCGACAGTCGCCCCGCGGATTCCCGCTTCTTCGCTCGGCTGCAGGTCGATGATTTCCAGTTCGGAGTCGTGTTCCTCGGCCCAACGCGTGTACATCCGGTAGAGCATTTGCGCCCAGTCGCAGGATTCCGTGCCCCCTGCTCCCGCATGGATGGTGACGAACGCGTTGCATGAATCCGCTTCGTCGCTCATCATCGCGCGGAACTCGAGATCCTCGATCACCTTTTTCAGCTTCTTGATCGACGATTCGATGTCGGGAACAACTTCTTCTCCTCCCTCTTCGCGCGCAAGTTCGAACAAAGCGTCGAGATCACCGCATTGCCCTTCGAGCGATTCAAAAGGTTTGATCGCGAGATTGAGCGATTTCAACGCTCCGATGGTTCCCTTGGCCTGCTCCTGGTTGTTCCAGAAGTCCGGGGCCTTCATCTTCTCTTCGAGTTCCTCGGCTTTGCGCGTCTTGGTCTCGATGTCAAAGGGACCTCCGCAAGAGGTCGACCTGTTGCGTCAATTCTCCATACTGTTCGAGCAGACCTTCAATCATCGGTTCGAATCCCCTGACTTCCTGGCGTGAGTTGCGTCCATCCCATTAAGCGCCGCAGCGAGTCCGTGCCTGCCATTGGCAATCCCAGCGGAGTGCCCGTCTCTCCCCCCCAGCATCCTATCGATCCGGGAGCAGGTCCGCAAACCAGCCATCGCAAGTTCGGGAAGTCACCGATTTCCACACATTTTACCCGTTCCCCCACGCCGACACGTTTTCGACCGGCATGCACGCCCTTACTGCCGTCCCAGGTGACCTTTACGGACAGTCCAGTGCCACCAGATCGTCAGTAATTCCGGAAACATAACCACAATAACACAAATTATTTGCGGCCAACAGGGATTCAAAAACCCGCCCGAGAGCGTGCACAACAATCTGATTCAAGGTCAATCGGCGCAAAATCTCAGGATTTTTTTCCTGACCTAAGTCTCCGTGAAACTGACGATTGGGAAAACTTTAACGATTGTGCGGACTTTTTCGCTTGGCGATCGTGCCTCCCTTTCTAAAACCTGACGTCCAATGCCAGGAAGAAGGATTCGGCTCGCCGCGTTGGCCGCGGCTCACCAGGGACGAATCTCCCGAGCGCGGGAGACGCCCGAGTTCAAGGCCTCGTCGCGAGGCAGGCAGGGATTCGAATGCCAAAAGGACGCAATCGTTCGAGGCACGTCCCGCTGCTGACGCGAAGTCGAGGCGACCATCGAGACAATCGCCGGATTCGTTTCCGGTTCGCGACGTGGAGACAAGGCGTTTCCGCGGCGCGGGGGTGGATTCACGTGATCTTGCGTGATGCCACGCTGTTGTCGTCCCCCCGGACGGGGGACGGATTCATCCGGGCTGGGCTCGGTTGAGATGTCAGTAGGCGGGGGCACAGGGAAGTCACGACCTCTGTCTCTGTTTGCACGACGCCATGGTGGCGCGATGCATCTGTTTTGAGGAGGTTTCGATGAAAGCAGCATTGACGGCAATGCTGGTCGGATTGGTCCCCGCGGTCGCTTTCGCGGGTGGATTGCAGACGGACTATGCCGAGGCTCTCAAGGAAGCCAAGGCACAAAACAAGCCCGTCTTCGCCTATTTCACGGATGCTCCCAAGGATCTTGCACAAGATCCTCGCTTCAAGGATGTCAAGGATCTGACCGACCGTTTCGTCCTGCTCGCCGCGAACAAGGCAACTCCCGAAGGGGAAAAGCTCTTCAAGCTGTTCAAGATCGCGTCCAATAGCGCGGTTGTCGTGGTCGACAAGAGCCAAGAGTGGCAATTCTGCCGCTATCTCCGCGACCTGGACGCCGGCGAAGTCAAGAAGGTCCTCACGGCTACCGCCGACGCCAATGGCGTGCCCACGGCCGAGGTGCTCGCCACCCAGACCGTCAGCGCCGAAGAGAAGCAGTCCGACGCCAAGCCGGCAGAATCCAAGCCGGTCGAGGAGAGCTCGAGCTACTTCTATTGCCCCTCGTGCCAACGTCGCCGCTAAGCGCGAGTTTGCCCGGAATCCACGAAGGCCCTTTTTCGGAAGGGCCTTCGTCCTGTTTGCCTGGTCTTTGACGGCTTCAATGACTCTGCAGCGGGATTTCCCGGTCCGTGTGAAACGCGGGTTCAAAACGTTGAACGCGCACTATGCGGAAACCTTCTGGCTCCTTGCGAAAGTGGAGTCGCAGGCGAACGGGAACGTAGTCCGCGGAGAATCCGCGACGACTCCCGGCAAGTATCGCGACAAAGTTCGCCGTCACTTCCGTCTCGTTTTCGGCGACGACTTCGCGCCCGTTCAACCGCAACGAGGTTAGCTGTGTCCCCCCGATTTCGCGGCGGATGAGGGAGGTCAGGCTCGCATGGTCCAAATCCCCGTGCGAATAGGTTCTGGAGATCTGCGCCCACGATTTTCTCGGCGTCTCCTTGGAGCGCAGCGGCGGCCAATTGATCCAGCTGGTCGTTGACCGTTTCCGCAGGGGTCGTGACGAGGTAATCGAGCAAGAATGGCGCCGGCAAGAGGGCTAAGAGCAGCAACGCGACACGGAGGTAACGCGCGTCTTGATTTCGCAGCAGCAGCAACCAGGTCCCCAACAGTGCCAGGGCAATAAGCCCGAATGCCGGCCACGGATTCTCGAAGAGATCGATCTCCATCGACGGTTCCTCCTTGGTTCCAGCGACCGCCGGCGAATGGCTTCCCCGATCGCCGCTCCGCCGTTTTACATTCGTAAAATCTTAAGTCAAAGAGCGGTTTTCGGCAAGGCAGAACCCCTCTTTCCGTCGGGCCAACCGTTACTACCGTCAAGGTCCGATCCAGTCCCCGCTATTTTGCCCGTTCTTCCCGCTTTATGTTTGACAGCTTTGCTGCAGCGCCATAAATTCGAAAATGTTCCAGTTGAGTAGGATAGGACATCTGGAGCATTCGCGGAATATACAGCAATTGATCGGGTCAGCGAAACTTTGCTGCCTCGTTAACAAGCTTTGATGCCTACACAGGTGTTTGCCCGCACACTCGGAATTAGCCGGCGGGAACCAGGGAAGGAGGTGGGTTTCCAGACGACGCAAAAGGCCTCTTTTCGGATCGTGGGGAATTTGGACAGTCAATGAGTTCTGTGAATTGAAGGATCAAGTTCATGTTTAGCACCGTTCTGATGATCGCGTTGACGACGGTTGGCGGCCACAAGCATGGCTGCTACTCCTGCTACTCTTGTTCGAGCTGCGTGAGCGCCTGCACCTCCTGCTCCACCTGCAGCGTCTGCTCCTCCTGCAGCTGCACCTGCTACAGCCACCACAAAAAGTGCGGGCTGTTCAGCTGCTTCAAGAAGAAGAAGTACAACTGCTGCAGCTGCTCTTGCTCTTGCAGCTCCTGCAGCTCTTGCTCTTCGTGCAGCGCCTGCTCCTCTTGCAGCGCCTGCTCGGCTTGCAGCTCTTGCGTAGAGGCGGCTCCGGCTGCCCCGGCCGCTCCGGCTCCCGAAGCGAAGCCGACCACCTATTACATCAAGCCTTATGCTCCGGTCGTGCGGACGGTCTCTTATCGTCCTGTCGTCGCGACCCAGTACAGCCAGCCGGTGATCGTGTACTACGCCGCAGCCAACTAAGCATTCGGCCTATCCAACCTAAAGAAGGGCCGGTTCCATCCGAGGATGGAATCGGCCTTTTTTAATGGCTCCCGAACCAACACGCCAATTCTCCCGCATCGCTCGGCCACATCCCCAACGTCGATTTCTTCTCAAGGGTATTTACGCCGCGGCCGCCGCTTACTCACGCTTGCATGCCTTCCTTCCTTGGCGGACAATCGTTTCTGATCTAGAAGGAATGCTCGTACTCCCACCGCGCCCCAGGATCTTGGAATAGGACGGTCGATATCCGACGATTCATCGATAGGTCGCATGTTATACTTGCGCGGGTTGTTCAGGAAATCAGGGGATAAGCGAGCATGGGAAAGGTAGATCTATACGACGAAGGGATCTCGCAGGACCGCTTCTCTCCCCCTGCGCCCAAAACTCCCCAATCTCTCGCGGAAACCGGCTTGACGCTAGGCTTTATCGCGGACCTGGTTCTCAAAACGTTGTTCACCCGCGGAAGCATGCTAGGGATCGAACTCTCGCGACTTTGCGCCCTACCCTTCAAGATCCTTGAAGAGGCGCTCATCTTTCTCAAGGACGAGAAATGCGTTGAAATCTCCGGCGGGGATTTGATCGGCACGGTCTCTTACCGATTCACGCTCACGGAGTTCGGCCGTCAACGCGCCCGTGACGCCATGGAAACCTTGGCCTACGTCGGACCGGCCCCCGTCCAACTCGAAACCTATATTCAGCAAACGTACCGGCAGATGGTCACTGGGATTCCCATCACGCGGGAGGGGATCAAAAGTGCTTTCTCCCATCTGATCATCACGGATGAAATGATCGACACCGTGGGACCGGCGATCGTGAGCGGAAAGGCCGTCTTTATCTACGGCCCACCGGGTACCGGCAAAACCAGCATCGCGCGCGCGGTCGGCGACTATATGAACAATTCCGGCGGGGAAATCTATGTTCCACACGCCATCATGGCGGAGGACGGAGTCGTCACCGTCTTCGACCCGATTGTCCATCGCCCGCTGGAGGACGAATCGGATGGTATCGGCCCTAACACCCAAGCCTTGGTTCGCCGACTCCTCAACGAGGATTCCCAGGATCCACGCTGGGTGAAAATCCGCCGGCCGGTCATTATCACCGGCGGCGAGCTTACCCTCGACATGCTCGACTTAAGATACAGCAGCACCAAGAACGTCTACCAAGCTCCCCTCCACATCAAGGCGAATGGCGGAATCTTCCTCATCGACGACTTTGGCCGCCAACTGTGCAGTCCCCGCGAGTTACTCAATCGCTGGATTTTGCCATTGGAAGATCGTCATGACTTCCTCACGCTCGCGTCGGGAAAGAAGTTCATGGTGCCGTTTGAACAACTAATCATCTTTTCGACGAACCTCGATCCGTCGGACCTGGTGGACGACGCCTTTTTACGCCGCATTCGCCACAAGATCGGGATCGACGCTCCGGACCGCAAACTCTACGAGGACATCTTCAATCTCTATTGTCGCAAGCTTCGGCTCAACGAGAGCCCGGAGTCGGTCGACTACCTGTTCGAGCGTTATTACAGTAACGGTCGAATCTCGCGACCGAGCGATGCCCGGGATTTACTAGAGATTGTTGTCTCGATTTGCCGATTCAAAGGGGAGGAGCCACATCTCGATCGCGCCTTGATGGTGGAAGCGTCGCGGCAATTCATCGCCGAGTTCTGACGTTTCCCGGGGGCGTGAAACGAAGTGCGATCACTCACAACCGAAAAGGGACAGTTCGGTTGACCGACGGGCCACGTAGGGCCAAACCGCCTGGGCTTGATTCACACCTCTAGTACCTATCTCCCGTGCCCAAGCCTGTAGCCGTTCATCGCGATCCACGGAGGCGATGGAACGGGGACTTCAGTAACCGAGGGACAAGTCTCGAAGTCAAACTGGAACTTCAGACATTCCTTGGACAGAGGGGGATAGCGATGACAAGGCGATCTTGGGCAAACCGTTTCGCATACCCGCTCCTGGGAGCGTGCCTCGTCTTCAGCGGCTGCTCCTTGTTTGAAAAGGCGGATTCGTTCGACGAAATCTCGATGGATCAGAACACCATCGATCCCCAGCAGATCCCCAAGGGTGCGGAGATCGTCAAGCCGAAGCCCGGGAAACCAACTCCGAAAGCCCTCGCGGACTTCGGCAAGGTTCAAGCCTCGCTCGGGCGGTTTGAAAGTTCCGAGGCCCTTTACCAACGTTCCTTGAAGCTGGATAAGAAGTTCGTTCCCGCCTATGTCGGCTTGGCCCAAGTCTACATGGCGCAAGGTCAACCGGAAAAAGCGCTCGGCATACTCGCCACCGCCGAAAAGAAAGTGAAACGGCGAGATCCGATGATTCTCAATGAATTCGCCGTGATCAAGGCGAAGCTGGGCGAATACGACGTGGCGATCGAAACACTCCGCGAGGCCGTTCAAGAGGAACCGGACAACGAAATCTACACGATGAACCTGGCGGGAATGCAAGCCGTGGTGGGCAACTACGACGAGGCGTATCGTCTGTTCGCCACTCGACTTGGGCCCGCAGAGGCACGCTACCGACTGGCGGGCATCTTGTTTGATCAAGGGAAGGTAGATTCCTGCCGCCAGCAGTTGGAGTTTGCCCTGAAGGTCAATCCGCAACACGAAAAATCGGCAGCCATGCTGTCGCATTTGACAAATGGCCAAGAGCCGATAAAAGCCGCCGGATACAGTGTTCAACCCAAATAGAAAAAGCTAGAATTTGTCAACGATCGAAAAAACGTTGGCAGTCCCAAGGACGTCGAGCGATCGGGTGGAAGCATTCACGACCGGAGATTTGCATTTATGTCCCCCGTGCCGGCCGCGGCGTTCACGGAAAAGTTCAAGCAGATAGGTAACGTGCCCACGTTGCCCGCCGCAGCCACCCGCGCCTTGGCCATCGTTAACGATCCCAAATGTTCCGTCCGAGATTTCAGCAGGGTCATCGAATCCGATCCCGCCCTCGCGACCAGTCTTCTCAAACTCGTCAACAGTTCCTTTTACGGCACAAATTCGAAGATCAGCAATCTGACCGTGGCAATTACGCGTCTTGGTCTCCGCGAGACCCAGAATCTGATTCTCGCCGTCAGCGTTCGAAGCGTTTTCCGCTGGATGCCCAAGGATCAACAGGAAGAGCGCGACCGCCTCTGGCGGCATTCCGGCTTGACCGCCGTCCTCTGCCGCCAGATTAACGAAAAGCTCGGCCTCGGATTCGTGGGGGAGGAGTTTGCCTCGGGGTTGGCGCACGATCTGGGACGCATCATGCTCGCCGTCGGTTACCCCGACGTCTTTTCCAAACTCGCGGGAAAAAACACCACGGATGAGTACGTGCTGCTCGAAGAGGAAAAACGGCTGCTGGGCTTCAATCACACGGATCTGGGCGCCTGGCTTACAAACATGTGGCAACTCCCGCCCGAGATGATCGAGGCCATTCAATATCATCACGATCCTGCTTCCGCTCCTCAACATGGCGTTCTCGCCGCCGTCGTTTGCATCGCCGAGGAAATGGCCAACTACATGGAAGACACGCATTCCGTGGAAGGGATCAATCTCGACCGCAATCCCGGCTGGTCCCTCCTCTGTTCCCAGTGGCCGAACATCGGGGAATTGGACGTTTCCTTGTTCGCGACCGCTGTCATGCTGGATGCCGCTCCCGAAGCCGAAGCCCTCGCGCTCGTCGATCTCGGGGCCGCTTGATATCTGAGCCAGCCCGCCCCATCAACACGTACCAGGATCGCCGGTGGACGAACACTTCCCCAAAGTCCCATCCATTCGTTCCACGACCCGCACTCCTTTTGACTTCGCCAACAGACGCGGGGGCATGAAAAATCAAACGGTAACGCGGAAATTCATTTCGCTTTTCACGATTGCGGTCTAAGCTGGATGTCTCCACGATTTGCTCCAAGGAGATCGCCATGCAGTCTCGTCCTCCGTTGCCTGATTTCCGTGTCACTCACCAATGCGCTCTCCGGTCGTCGGGTCCACGGAAGCTGCTATTTCCGATGCTTGCCGCAATCCTTGCGTTTTCCTGGTGCGGCTCGCTCGTTTACGCGCAATCTCGACGAGGAAACGTTCGCCGCGACTCGTATGAAACTCGCCTCGAGGGGACGCTCCTCGATTTCAACGCCAATGCCCTCTTGGTGGAAACCGAAGGAGGTGCCAAGACCCCCATTCAAGTGAATGGCGACACCCGCATTCAGGTTCGTGCTCCCGGAGACGCCAAGCTTCTCAAACAGGGCGCCATCGTCGAAGTCTTTGGAACCGCGACCTCTCCCACGGTGATTACGGATGCCCGGATAACCGTGTATCTCGGCAACGGCCCGCAGCTCAGTCGATACGGGCGCACCTACCTGGCGGAGGCCAAAAGCCGCGACGCCATTCCAGTCGTATTAATCGCGCAGGTGATGAAAGAGAAACCGTTGATCGTCCGCGCCTCGAACAGCGTGGCGAGCGAGTTCTACTTTCCCGAGGAAACGGATGCCGAGGGACGGCCCAATCGAACGCATCTCTTCCCGTCGCTGGGAAAGACGTTTGAAGTGCATCCACGCGATAAAGAAGAAGGGGTCATGCTCGATCTAGGACCGGCAGTCGCTTTAGCCGGCAAAGGAGCGGAAGTACACGCCACGATCACCAATCAAACGGACATCGCCAGGTACATCTATGTCTTTCGTCGGGAACCGCTGACCGAGGAAGAATTGAATCCTCTTCGAAAAGGCAAAGTCGACTCCAAAAGTCGGCGTTCACGCCGCGATACCACGTCCGGATCCAAACGCAAAAGTCGCTCCAAGGACGACGGCAACGAGCCGGCTAAAGGAAATAACTAACGCGTATCCCGCTGATTATCCTCGGCCAACACCTTCAATAAGCCATCGGCGGCGACACGGGCGGAAGCCTCTCCGCTCGCGAATCGGGAGACGATCTCCATGACGGCGGGATTACTATCCTTCTGACGGCGGAACCGCTCCGCGAGTCGGCGCTGCGCAATTTCCAAAATCCGCCGAGCGGCCGCACGATGCCGGTGTTTCGAAACGGATTTCGCCATCGTCTCGAGGGCCGACCACAGTTCTTCGACTCCTTGCCCCGTCGCGGCACTCGTTTTCAGTACCGGGACCTCGTGATGCTCGAGCGCGCCGCCGGGCAGATCCAACATCGCGCGAAGCCCCGCATAGGCGATGTCGGCTCCGGGAAGATCCGCCTTGTTCACCACGATGACGTCGGCAGCCTCCATGAGGCCCGCCTTTTCCCACTGAATATTGTCTCCTGCGACCGGCGTCACGAGCAACACGAGCAAGTCCACGAGATCCTGAACGGAAACCTGGTCCTGGCCCGCGCCCACCGTTTCCATCAAAATCACGTCAAAGCCAAACTGCTCCACCAATTGAACGATCGCCTCGGCGCTGTCGGAGAGCCCCCCGGACGCGCCCCGCGTGGAAAAGCTGCGCAGATAGATCCCGGCATCCGTGGGATCGTAGTCCATGCGGACCCGATCGCCGAGCAAGGCGCCACCAGTGAACGGGCTGGCGGGATCGCACGCGAGCACGGCAACGGTTCGGCCGATGCTTCGGAGATGCTTGATGAGCGCGGCGAGCGTCGTGCTTTTTCCGGCGCCTGCCGCTCCCGTGATTCCAATCTTCAAGGACCGGCGATCAGGGCGACGAACCTTGGCGAGGATTTCGTCCACGTGACGGCCGTCGTCAACTTCCGTGATCAAGCGCGCCAGCGCGCGCCGCTGACCCGCTCGAAATCGCTCCAGCAACGGCTCCAAGTCGAAGTTCCGTTTCGTCACGCTTGCTCCACGAACGTTCCATGAGTTGCTGGGACCGACATTTGACCTTGCAGTGGTCGAGCAGACAGTGGAGACCCGATGTCAGCGGCGTTGGGCCAAGGTCGAAAACGCCGTCCAACCTCGGCGTCGCGAATGTTTTCACGGAGGCTCAATGACGATCGGCGGACGCCACGTGCTTTTCGATGAATTGGACGATCTCGTCCAGTGGAACTCCCGGCCCAAACACCTTGGCGACTCCCTGATCCATTAGAGCGGAAACATCATCCTCGGGGATAATACCCCCCACGAGCACGGGAACGTCGTCGAGTCCCTCCTGCTTCATGATCTCGAGAATGCGGGGAACGATGGTGAGGTGTGCGCCCGAAAGCAGGCTGATTCCCAGAAAATCCGCGTCCTCGTCCGCCACCGCGCGCACCACTCTTTCGGGGGTTTGCCAAAGTCCGGTGTAAATAACTTCCATACCCGCGTCGCGAAGCGCGCGAGCGACCACCTTTACTCCCCGGTCATGGCCATCGAGTCCCAGTTTTGCGAGCACCACCCGAATCGGCGAACCGCTCGACGGCGTCGTCTCGGCACTGCTGCTCGTCGAGGTCACCATGCGGTTCCTCCTTGGTAACGGCCGAAGACTTCTTCAAGAGCCGCCATGATTTCTCCGACGGAGACTTCGTTGCGAGCGGCGTCCAGGAACGCGGGAATCAAGTTTTCATCGGTGCGTGCCGTCGCGCGAATGCGATCCAGGCACGCCTTGGTTTGCGCGGGAGAACGAGCCGCCTTCCGTTTAATCAACCGGTCGATCTGAATCCGTTCGACTTCCGGATCGACCCGCAAGGTCTCGATCGGCTTCTCCTCAGCCTCGACAAAGTCGTTCACGCCAACGATGATTCGTTGTTTGGAATCCACTTCACGTTGATAACGGAACGATGCGTCGGCGATTTCACGCCGGAAGTAGCCGGCATGAATCGCTGGGATCACCCCGCCGAATTCCTCGATCTTGCGGAAAATCGCTTCCGCTTCCGCTTCCATCTGGTCTGTCAACGCTTCGACGAAGTAGCTGCCCCCCAAGGGATCAACGGCATTGACCACGCCGGTCTCGTAGCCGAGCACTTGCTGGGTGCGAAGCGCAAGCGTAACCGCGTGCTCGGTCGGAAGCGCCAAAGTCTCATCCATGCTGTTGGTGTGCAGCGACTGGCACCCCCCGAGCACCGCCGCCATCGCCTGATAGGCAACCCGGATCAAATTGACTTCTGGCTGTTTCGCCTGCAGGCTGCATCCTGCGGTCTGCGCGTGAAAACGAAGCTTGAGCGAAGCATCCTTCTTGGCGCCATAACGTTCGCGAAGGTGCCTTGCCCAGATCCGCCGAGCCGCGCGATACTTAGCGATCTCCTCGAAGAAATCGTTGTGCGCGTTAAAGAAGAACGAGAGGCGATGCGCGAACTCGTCGATGTTCAAACCACGCTGCAGCGTTTTTTCGACGTACTCGAACCCGTCGGCGAGCGTGAAGGCAAGCTCTCCCGCGGCGGTCGAACCCGCTTCGCGAATATGATAACCGCTGATCGATACCGGGTTGAATTGTGGCACGTGTCGAGCACAGAACTCGATCACGTCGACGACCATCCGAACCGAGGCTTCCGGCGGATAGATGTATTCATTCTGGGCATGGAACTCCTTGAGCATGTCGTTTTGCAACGTGCCGCGAATCCGATCCCAGCTCACCCCCTGCCGTTCCGCCACCGCGAGGTAAAACGCCATGATGACGGCGGCGGGCGCGTTGATCGTCATGGAAACGGAGACCTTGCCCAGTTCGATGCCGTTGTACAGGGCAGCCATGTCCTCGAGGGTGTCGACGGCGGCGCCAAGACGGCCGACTTCACCAATGGCGGTCGGGTGATCGCTGTCCACCCCCATGAGGGTCGGCAAGTCGAACGCCGTGCTCAGCCCCATCTGTCCCTTGGCGAGCAAATACCGGAAACGCTCGTTCGTCTGCTCGGCAGTGCCGAATCCAGCAAACTGCCTCATCGTCCATAGCTTGCCACGGTATAGATTCGCGTGAACGCCACGCGTGAAGGGGTACTGGCCGGGATACCCGAGTGATTCTTCAAGGTCCGACTCGACGTCGTCGGCGGTGTAGACGACTTTCACCTTGTTACCGCTGAGAGTATCGAAACTAAGATTCCGTTCGGCGGCGGCGTCGGCTTCCGCTTGCCAACGCGCGCGAGCATCTTCCGCGATCACCTTGCTCGGCATGTCCTTTTCCCCTGGCCTCTGGAAAATAGGTCTTCAATTCGAAATTAAGGGAACTCACGCGCTCGATCCGGTTTCTCGCCAACCTGGCAAGCACGTACCCCGCAGCATCGAGATCGAACGAGGCACTTGAATTCGCCTGCAGCACGCGCCTTCATTATCTTATCAGCGAACGCCCTCGGAAGGCAGGTCGTATCTGGTGATTTGCCGACCATTTTCCTCGTTCCCTACTCCTTTTCCGCAATAGTTGGCGACGTTGATGAAATCGGCCAGTCAATCCTTGGAACTCGTTACGATCGACGGGGTCACCTCCGCCGAGTGCTCCGTGATCGCAACGACGGGAACGTCCTCCGGCCCCCCCGTCATTCTCGTGCACGGAATCCTCGACAATCTACGCCGCTGGATCACGACGGCGGAGTTGCGACAGTGCCCTTTCCAGATCCCCGAACCTCCTCACATTATCCCCATGTATCAAGCGTCCGACGCTGGGAAGGCCACGTGGTGGCAGTTCCCCGAGTTGTGGGAAGGGGCGGGGCTGCTCCAAAGACTTTGTGCCGAGGGACGGCCGGCCATCGCGTACAGCTATCAGGACGGATTCCAGCCGGTCGCCGACCTCGACACCGCGGTGGAAAAGCTCAACCGAGTGGCGGATTTCGCCATGAGGCGTTGGAAATCCGAGTCAGTGACCGTGGTCGCTCACAGTCGCGGGGGTTTAATTGCCAGGCACGCTCTGCTCCGCGATTCGGCGGTCATGACGTCCTATCAATTGGCGCGGAACCTGGAACGCTTGATTACCATCGCGACCCCCCACCTGGGCTCGGAGGTTGCCAAAGTCGCCACCCCGCTGCATCGAACCATGCAACAGATCGGGAGCGTGCTTCGCCAATCGCAGTTGGTGGTCCCGAATCAGGATTGGCTGAATCTGCAACTGCTCGAAAGGATCGAACTTTTCCTTACGGGGATCGGCCAATTGGTGCCGGACTCTCCCGAAGTCCAGGAGGTGGCGTGTTCCAAGATGCCCCCCTTGGCGGGCGGATACTTTGCCATCGCCGGCAATGTCCCCACCCTGTTCCGGATCGACCTGCCCATGCTCCGTATTCGCGTCCCCCCCTCGTGGGACATCCCCGAATGGACGGACGGCCAAGGGGACATGGCGGTCACCGTCCCCAGCGCGCTCGACATCCCGCACGCGACCGCAGGCAATACCCGTGTTCTGCCCGTCAACCACATGACGGCAACGCGCGATCGAACGGTTCACGACCTGATCATCGAATGGCTTCGCCGACCATCCACCGCATGAGCGTTGTAGCCCACCATTCACGAAATTTCAGTGTTGTCAATGGCCCGGATTATGCGTAAAGATCACGACCATTCGTTCCCAGGGGACGCTCGACTATGCCGGACTATCATGGCTGGCGCGTGGAAGGTGCAACCTACTTTCTGGCCATCGTGACTTTTGGCCGTCGGCCCCTCTTTGTGGACTCGAGCAACGTTTCCGTCGCGACAATGGCACCGTGCACGCGAGCAAGCGCGCGTGCCGGAACGGATGGCTCGTTTCATCCCCCAAAAATTGATTCGACCACGGGCAAATGATCGTCCAAACAGCCAAAAGTGGTGGGCAGTGCCCAACCTACTACTCAAAGGGGCAGCTTTTCGAGTTCGCTTTTCACTTCCTCCACGAGCCGGGCAACGGTCCCCATCTTGAAGTCGAAGGCCAGTTCCGCGGCCCCGAATAGCTCCGGCAAGGGACGCGAACCGCCGAGCGATAGGGCCCGTTTGTAATTCGCCAAGGCGCGCTTGGCATCTTGCTTCGATTGTAGCCAGAGCTGCAGCGCGCCCAACTGCGCGATGCCGTATTCGACGTAATAAAAGGGATGCCCGAACAGGTGAAGCTGCGCCTGCCAGCGGACGTCGCGGTGCTCCTCCAACCCCTCCCACAATTCCGGGAACCCGAATCGGTCAATGAGCTGCCGCCAGAACGCGGTCCGCTCCGCGCGCGAATGACTGGGATGGGTGTAGAGCCAATGCTGGAAGGCGTCGATGGTGGCAATCCAAGGAAGGATTCGCAAGATCCCCTCGAAATGGCTCCGCCGCGCGCGGGCATGGCTGGGCTCGTCGTAAAAGACGCTCCAATACGGATGAGACAACAGTTCCATGCTCATCGAGGCGACCTCGGCAAACTCCGCGGTCGTGTGCCGATAGTGAAGCAGCGGCTCGTGGTTCGAAAGAAGCGAATGGAAGGCGTGCCCGGCTTCGTGAAGCATGACCACCAGGTCACGTTGCATGCCGGCGGCGTTCATGAAGATGAACGGGCGCCGGCAACGATCCCGCTGATACTGATATCCCCCTGGCGCCTTCCCTTTCCGAGATTCCAGATCCAGGCAATCCCCGGACCGCAATCGATCGAACATCGCGCTCAATTCGTCGTCCATGGAAACAAAGATCTTGGCGCATCCTTCGACCAACCCCGCCGCCGTTTCGAAGGGCCGCAATGGCGGCCTACCGAACGGATCGACCGCCATGTCCCATGGCCCAAGCCGCTCGATCCCCAGTGCTTTTGCCCGCTCGCGATTCAGTTCCCGAACGAGCGGCATGCAACATTCTTCAATCGACCGATGAAAGTCCTCGCACTCCTTGGGTCCGTAATCAAACCGGTGTTTCGTGGGAAACGCGTAGTCGCGATAATTCTGATACCCGGCGTTTCTTCCCATCCGGTCCCTGAGTGCAATCTGCTGGTCGAAAATGGCGTCGATCTGGTCCCGATCCTTTAGCTGGCGGTCCGCCATCGCGCGCCAGGCGGCCTCGCGCACCACGCGGTCGGTCTCCTCGAGATAACGCTGCATTTGCGGCAGCGTTCGCTCGGCACCGTCGAACGATACGGAAATCGCGCCTCGAATGGCGCTATAGTCCTGGTCGAGCTTCCCATCTTCCGTCTGTAAGGGAACGTTCTCCTCGCGAAAGGTTTCGACATCCACGGTCGTGTCACGAAGCAAGACTTCATAACGGCTTCGATCCAGGCTCTTGGTCCAGGGTGAGGCAGCGAGTTTTTTGTCCAATTCAAAGCCGGCGACGCGGAGCTTGGGCGCGACTTGTTCCAGATAGTTCCGGTACGCTTGTTGAGCGTCCGGGTCGTCGGTGTGACAGGTCATGCGAATGTAAAGATTAGCCGCGGCTTCGCTGGCGGCGGAATCCAGTTCACTCCGGTCGAGAAGCCACCGCTCGAGGTCTTGGGCGGTCGACAATTCTCGATTCATGAGCGCGTCGAAAAGAGATTCGAACGGGGACCAACTGGACCCGTCCAAGTTCTCGGGCACTGAAAACTCCACACTGTTCGTCGCCGTCATCCGTTACCTCGCTACAGAACGCCATTTTGGATTGCCGATTCAATTCGTCGCATCCGGGGCGAGCTTTCGGCGTGGCCCCTCGTTCCCGCTCCCACGATCCGGTCCTGGGAAGGGGATATCGTCGACCTGCATTCCCGTTCCGATCCGGCCTGCCGAGAAATCGCGGGACTGGTTCCGACACTTTTCGGATGTTCCCCGGCTTGGAACGAATTATCATCGTGAGGCCGATCGTCGGCATCGTATCGGATGATCCGCGGGATTGACACACGAATGATGACTGCAAAGGAAATCCTGGGTCCGTTGCCGGAGTTTTTCAACTTCGCCACGGACGTCGTCGACCGCTGGGCGAAAGACCCACAAAAGTTAGCCCTTCATTGGGTGGACCAACGAGGCGAACGCGAGCGGCGTCTAACCTTCGCGGACGTTCGGGACCAGAGCCGATCCCTCGCCGGGGAACTCGTTGCCCGCGGACTGGTTCCCGGCGACCGGGTCGGCATCGTGATCGGCCGGGAACCTGCCTGGTGGATCGGCATGATCGCCATTCTGCGCGCCGGCATGATCGCGGTCCCGGGCACGACGCAATTGACCTCCAGGGATCTCCTTTACCGCATCCGCCAGGGATCGATTCGCGGCTTCCTCGCCGACGAGGCCAGCGCGGAAAAGCTGGACGCCGTTCGAGAACATTGTCCCGAGGTCAAAGCATGGATCGCCACGGGTTCATCACGACCGTATTGGCAATCCTTCGACGACGCCGCGAAATCCTCGGCGGCCTTTTCGCCCGTCGCGACGAGAGCGGACGATCCGGCCTTGCTCTATTTCACCTCGGGGACGACCGGCCCACCGAAAAGAGTCCTGCATACGCACGTCTCCTACCCTTTGGGGCACTCGATCACCGGCAAACTTTGGCTGGACCTCAAGTCGGACGATTTGCACTGGAACCTCAGTGACACCGGTTGGGCGAAAGCCGCGTGGAGCAGTCTCTTCGGACCATGGAGTCAGGGAGCGGCGATCTTCGTGCAGGAGCCCGGCCCAAGATTCGAACCCTTGGCCGCCTTGGCGACCATTCGCCGATTTCCCATCACCACGTTTTGCGCGCCCCCGACCGTTTACCGCCAGTTGGTGACCTGTGATTTGGGCACGCCCCCTTTGGGAACACTTCGGCACGCGGTCGCGGCGGGAGAACCCTTGAATCCCGAGGTCATCGCCGCGTGGGAACGGGCGACCGGCATCGTGATTCGGGACGGATTCGGGCAAACGGAGACGACCCTCTTGGCGGGGAATTTTCCGGGGGAACCAGTACGGCCCGGCTCGATGGGGAAAGCCGCGCCAGGTTTCGCCATCGAAATCCTTGATGACGATTTGCAACCACTCCCCGCGGACCAGGAGGGGGAGATCGCCGTTCGAATAAAGCCCGAAAGACCCATCGGACTGTTCCTGGGTTATGAGGGAAATCCCGAGGAGAACGGGAGAAAGTTTCAGGGTGACTATTATCTCACGGGGGACAGGGGTCGCCGAGACGCGGACGGGTATCTCTGGTTCGTCGGCCGCAACGACGACATTATCCTGAGCGCGGGGTATCGCATCGGCCCCTTCGAGGTAGAGAGTGCCCTGATCGAACATCCGGCGGTGCAAGAGGCAGCCGTGATCTCGGTTCCCGACCCCGTACGCTATGAAATCGTCAAGGCGTTCGTCCTGTTAGCGCCTGGCTATTCGCCTAGCGCGGAACTCGCGGGTGAGCTGCAGGAGCATGTGCGGCGCGTGACGGCACCTTATAAATATCCGCGCGAGGTCGAGTTCGTCGAATCGCTTCCTAAAACAGTGAGCGGAAAAATCCGGCGGGTCGAGCTGCGGGAGCGTGAGGCGCGTCGGAGTATAGGTCAGCAATAACGGCTCGAGAGAATCTCTGGGAATTGGGAACGGATTGGCATGGCCAGTCCTTGGCTTTGAAAAGGGAACACGCATGCAAGTACAAGATTCGACGTTCTTGGTGACGGGGGGAAGTTCAGGACTCGGGGCCGCTTGTGTCCAGCTTCTGTCACTTCGCGGCGCGAACGTCGTCATCTGCGATGTGAATGCCGAGATGGGAAACAAGCTCGCCCAGGAATTGGGCTCCAAGGTCCGCTTTGCGAAAGTCGACGTCTGTAGTGAAGAGTCGGTCAAGGAGGCCGTCGCGTTGGCGGCGCGGGAGTTTGGCGGCCTGCATGGCGCCATCAATTGCGCCGGCGTCGCGATTGCCGAACGGACCCTGGGCAAGAGCGGAGCACATCCCCTCGCCGCGTTCAGCCGGGTGATTCAGGTGAATTTGATCGGCACGTTCAACGTCGCTCGACTCGCCGCCGAGTTCATGGCAGCGCAAAAGCCGAACGAGGGTGGCGAGCGTGGCGTGATCATCAATACCGCATCGGTCGCGGCATTTGATGGTCAGATCGGCCAGGTCGCGTATGCGTCCTCGAAGGGTGGCGTCGCCGCTCTCACTCTTCCGATGGCTCGTGATCTGGCGCGCAACGGCATTCGCGTCGTTACCATCGCCCCCGGTCTCTTTGACACGCCGATGATGGCGTCCCTTCCCGAGCCGGCTCGGCAAGCACTGGGCGCCATGGTTCCCTTTCCTCCCCGCCTGGGCAGCCCTGCGGAGTACGCGGCCTTGGCCGTGCACATCATCGAGAACGCCATGCTGAATGGTGAAACGATTCGGCTGGACGGCGCCCTGCGAATGCCGCCGAAGTAACCGCCAATGATGGGAACGGTTGCGGGTCGACTTTGCTCGCGACTCTTCCCGGATGAATAAATCCGAACCAGGCGACTTTAGGCCGTTTCTTAAATGATTGCATTCGCCCCCCTGCCCCGGGAAAATGGTCTTCGGCCATAAGCGCCTCGACCGATTCTCTGCTTCCCGATATCTCGGGACGGGACCGACCAATGCGCTGAAACGCCATCGTCGCCCCCAGTGGCCAAGGTCGGAAGTTTTGAACAAAAGGGACGGGAGACTCATCGGACAATGAAGATCTGTTGCTACGTGATCGTCAGCGAGAACGGCGACTGCAAACTACTTAATGACACGCGTAAACGCACCCGAGACGTCACCCGTCCCATCAATGTCCCCGAACTCCTTGAAGAAGGCTGGCGACCGGTTCGTGAGACCTGCATGGGCGGCGGCAATGCCCTCATCCTCCTCGAGAAAGAAACCGACTGAGATCCTCAACTTACTTCTACGCCACACGCGGACCAAGGGGGTTACCGCGCCACGTCGATTCGAAAGCACGACTCCTTAAACTCCCGCCTTCCTTTCGACAGAAAGGATCTCCAGGTAATTGCTTGCGCCAAGAACAGCCATAAGAAAGCCGTGCTCCTCTTGACAGATTCCTTCATTGGTGTATAGACCTAGCACCCAAAATAAGCACCCAACGAACCCAGAAACCCACGCGACGAAAGCGAAGGGTTTTCATTTGCGTCTTCTTCCTGGCGTCGAGGAGAACGGTCAAGGGGGAGCGCACGGACTGAGAGTTCGGGGGCGTTTCTCTGCGCGTCGATGGACGATGATGAAACGGCAGTGGAGGATGGACTCACGGAGTTGAGTGGTGAGTAATGCCATCCTGGCTTGGGGTAGGGAGTCCACGAATGCTCCTCGGAATAGTATCCGATTCCCATGATCACCTGACGCACCTGGAACTTGCGCTCCGACGGTTCGAACGGGAGGGTGTCGACGGGGTATTGCATCCGGGGGACATCATCGCGCCCTTCGCGGCAAAGCTTCTCAAGGAGATGTGGCAAGGGCCGCTACGAATCATCTACGGCAATAATGACGGGGAACGCCGTGGCTTGGCGAACGTGTTTCCCGAAATCACCGATGGCCCGGTGCTGGTCGAATGGGGAGGCAGGCGGATCAGCATGGACCACTACCCGCCGGACGATCAACATCGGCCCATAGAGAATTGCGACGTCCTCTTGTTCGGTCATATTCACCAGGTCGTGAAGGAGATCAAGGAAGGCGTGCTTTTCCTCAATCCGGGAGAATCCTGCGGCTGGGTCACGGGGCGACCCACGATCGCGCTCCTGGATACGGTCACGCTCAAGGCGGAAATCGTCGAGATCAAAAAATGAATCCTCTTCCACGGATGGAACGGTTCCCAATGGACGATCATGACTCGATAAATCGCGGACGTTTCAAAAGGGCCATGGTCGCCGCGACCCTGGTGCTACTCGCCAGTGGATGCGTCGAGCGGCGAATGACCGTGCGGAGCAATCCCACCAACGCGCTCGTGATTCTCGATGGCCAGGAAATTGGCCACACTCCGGTCTCCACGTCGTTCACCTATTACGGGGACCGCGAGATCAAACTCGTCAAAGACGGCTATGAAACCAAGACGATCAAACAGACCGTCTCGACCCCCTGGTATCAGTATCCGCCACTCGACTTCATCAGTGAAGCCTTGATCCCCTGGCGGATCCGCGACGAACGCAATTACGTCTACACGCTGGAGCCGGCGATGGCGGTATCGGACGCGGACCTTCTGCAACGCGCCGCCCAGGTCCGGGTGGAGGGCCAAAATCCGCCCGCCCGCGTTCTCGAACGGGCCGGTCTCCCCGCGAGAGCGACGGACAATCCCTAGTCCTCGCATACAATGAGGGAAGTGACTCTCTCCACCCATGGCCTCTTCAACGTGGAAGCTTCCCCATGACGCGACAACGGTCGAGAATGACATGGATCTTGGTGTCAACTTCGTGGATGGCCTTGGGCTGCGGACCGGGCGCGCCGAAGACTGATCCAAACACCGCGCCATCGAAGGCTGATGCTACATCCATTTCACCCACGCAAGGGACACCGACCACCCCCGCCATCGCCGTCGGAAACGACCCCGTCGCGAGCCTCGCGCAAGTTAAGGAAAAGGTCGAGTCCGCGTTCAAAAGTCACGACGACGCGTATAAGACGATTTTTCCCACCGGTTATGCGCGTGAGGGATTCCAAGTCCTCGATATTTCCAGCGAGATTGTTCCGAGCGAACCGAAGGACGTCCTCAAGGGAATCGTGCGCGTTCAGTACCGGGAACTTTTCTCGTTGATCCATCCCTCGGTGGCAGAGGCCAAGAAGGACAACGAATTGCATCCGCGGATCCCGCATGCAACGCGCGAAGAAATGCTCGATGATCGCAAGAACCCTGTCACGGAACCGTGGAGCGTCGAGATCGAATACACGGCCAAGGATGGCAACTGGGTACGCGCCGATTGGCAGGGCAAGGCAAAGTTGATGCGTGGCAGCAAATTCCTCGATCGGATCGGCGTTCCTTGATCCACCCATCTGAAATTCCGTGAATCATCACGTCCGCGCGAACGCCGCCTTCAGCGTTCTTCCGTTGTCTCCCGTGAGCCACGGCGTCCACACGAGCGCGAACTGAGTGATCGAGATATCGGTTTTTTTCGGCTGGATGTGCATTTCTTCGAGTGGGATCTGCGCGCCGCTGAATGCAGTTTGCACCTTCTCGAGTTCGATCTTGAATTCCGCCTCCAAGTCGGCGTGCTGCTGCTGAAGCGCCGCGATCGTCTCCTTCGCATTGCTCACGTCGGCGTGTTCGCGCGCGGCTCTCCCCGCCGCCCGCATGGAGGTCGCGGCTTTGGACACATTCGTACTCGAGGCCAGTTTGCGACCAAAGAGCGCACTGAGGATCGACGCGCCGACCGAAAGGGCCGCGGAAAAAGTCTGTTCCGTCGCCTGGGCGCTTTCCTTTTCCGCCTTCTGTTCCGCTTTCCGCAGCTTCTCCGCGAGCGCCGCGAGTTTGGGCGCGTACTTGATTCGCAACTTTTCGACGGCAGCATCACGGCTCTCATGAAACGCCTGGGACAATCGGATGCGAAAATCCGCTTCCGATTCCTCCGGCTGCGACATGGCTTTGAGCGAGGGACAACTCCAGAGCTTCAAGGTCTCCGTGCGGTAAAGGTGAGTCTTTAGCGCGCTGGAAATTTCGCTGTACTTCTTCACTTTGGCGAGTTCGCCTGGAAAAGCAGTGAATCGCGCTCCCTCAATCGGTTGGTTCGAAAAATCCAACTCTTCGTCGCGTGGTAAATCCTCTTGCTCCCAAAGCAAGGGAGCGTCCGGCAGCGACTCCGGCAAAAGCACCAATCGACTCTTTTCACGCCAAAGATCCACGTTCGCCTTTTTGTTGGTGAAGTGAAGGCTCACTTTGGCATACAGACTGGGACGGTAGAGGACCTCCCCACCTGAGACGTTTCCCTCTCCGGGAACGTCCACGGCGAGAAAGAACTCCGCCACATTGGGAGGAAGCACGGGACGGTTCGATGTCGCGGAAGGAACGGAAGCCACCACGCTCGGCGTTGCCTGACCGTCTTGCTTCGATTCGGCCGCTGGCTTCCTCGGTTCCATGAGTCGCCGGATCTGATCCGTGGTCATCGGGCCTCGGAGAAAGGACAAGGCCCACCGCGTTTGAAACACGACGGGCTGGTCGTCATGCACGTTGTTCATCAAAAAGACCCGATTCCCCAAGCCGGAAAGAATGGTCTCGGTTTTCCTGCGATCGAAGGCGTGTCCCGCCGCCGACGACGCTCCTTCGAGTCCATCCAACACGCGTGCCTTGTCTCGTTCGGTTTGCAATCTGCCGATGAACCAGGTGCCAGCGTTCGATAGGCCTTTGTAATCCAAATCGACCGGGTTTTGCGTCGCCAGCACAATCCCCAACCCATAGGCGCGCGCCTGTTTGAGCAAGGTGAGCATCGGCATCTTCGACGGGGGATTGGCCGTCGGGGGAAAGTAGCCGAACACCTCGTCCATGTACAACAGGGCGCGCAAACTGGAGGTTCCCGATTGCCGTCGCATCCACGCGATCATTTCGTTGAGTAGGATAGTGACGAAAAACATCCGTTCCGTGTCGGACAAATGTGCGATCGAGAGGATGGCAATGCGGGGTTTTCCCTCCGTCCCGTGGAGCAGTTTGCCGATGTCCAGCGGTTGCCCTTCAAACCAGGCAGCAAACGCCGGCGACGCGACGAGGTTATTCAATTGAAGCGACAAGGCGAAACGGTCCTTCGCGGGAAAAAAACTCTCCAAATCCATGAACCCGACCTTTTGGAGCGGCGGATCCTGGATTGCATGAATCAGGCCGGCAATGTCGAGATCTTTTCCTTCCTTCCACAGTTGTTCGAAGATCTTGGAAAGCAGGATATGTTCGCGACTACGCAATGGATCCGCCTCGACGTCGAGCAAAGCCAATAAGCCATTCACCGCATTGACGATCCGCTCGCGGAGCGAGTCGGCTTCATCACGCTCGGCAACGGGCGGGGCCGCAAAGGACCGAAGCACGGTGATGGGGAGTCCCGATGTGCTCCCTGGCGTATAAACGCAGACCTCGGCAGCATCGCGAAAACGCTGGATCCGATCGGGCGTTTGGCCCCATTGCGCCAATCCCTCCCGCCACGCCGTCGCCGATTGTTCCGCGAGTTGTTCGACCGTAACGGACTTCCGCGCGGCCTCCCCGGGGTCGATCCATGGGCGAAAGTCCTCGGGTTTCAGATCGGGGAAGGTGAGCAACAGATTGGATAGGTCACCTTTGGGATCGATGGCGATCGCGGGAATTCCATCAATGGCGGCTTCTTCCAACAACTCCAGGCATAGACCGGTCTTGCCGCTACCCGTCATCCCCACGCAGACGGCATGCGTGGTCAGATCCTTCGAATCGTAGAGAAGTAGCTCCGCGCCCGCCTTCCGGGCATCGAGATCGTAGAGCTTCCCGAGATAAAAAACGCCTAGCTTTTCGAAATCCTGCATCGCTCGCCACGCCTCATGGTGCACGTGCCATCGTTTCCTACTGGTTCGGAATTGTAACAGGACGACCCGCGGCCTGCTTCGCAGAAACGGATCCATAGACTATGCGAAGAAAGATCGACGAGGATGCGATGAAGACGCTTGCGTCACGGCTGAGAGAAAAGTGGATCGACCGAGGGTGTCATGTCTTGGCGGTGATCACTTTCGCGATCGGTTTGACGCTGTCCGCCAAGGGAGCGGAGGACGGCAATGATCCGACGCGTCTACGCCTCATTGTCGAAACCGACGCGGGTGGCGACCCGGACGACGAGCAATCCCTCATCCGCTTCCTCCTCTACGCGAACGAATGGGATATCGAAGGGATCATCGCCAACCGCCCGCGCGCCAGGGACGGCGAGAACAAGAATCCCCAACGAACGGGACTCGGAATCGTCCAACAACTCGTCGACGCGTATGGAGCCTGCCTACCTAACCTTGTTCAACATGACTCTCGATATCCCACCATTGAGAACCTCCGCGAGCGTCTGGTTCCGGGATATGATGAAACATCGGACGCCGTCGAACTCATTTTAAGGGCCGTCGATAGCGACGATCCCCGACCGGTCTGGTACTCCGATTGGGGAACGGATGTCGGGGGAGCGACCAACAATCTGCGCCGCGCCTTGGACCGTGTTCTGAAAGAACGTGGACCTCACGGGTATGCCAAATTCAAGCAACGACTCCGCCTTGCGTCCGCTAATCCCTTTGGCGATCACACGAACAAAATCCTCCCGACGTTCCCACTTTGGATCGATACGTTTCGCCCCGAAAAGGATCGACTCCGTTGGTATCACGCCTTTTCCGGAATCACGGCGAAAGCGGGAGGATTCGACATCGAGAGGGATCTTCGGACCGGCCATGGTCCCTTGGGCGCGCTCTATCCCCTCAATACCACCCATCCGCAGAAGGAGGGGGATTCGATGACCTTCATCTACCTGATTCCGACCGGAATGAATGAACCCGAGCAACCGACATGGGGGAGTTGGGCGGGACGCTACGGCCAGAATGAGACCTTCCCGGACCGACCGTACTATTGGGCCAATCAGGCGGATTCCTGGGAAGGCAAGACAAATCGATACCAGTCGATCGCGCGCTGGGCCGTTGCCTTGCAAAACGACTTCGCGGCGCGCGCGGACTGGTGCGTGGCTCGGAAGTACGCCGACGCCAATCACCCACCGCGCGCCTTTCTCAACGGCGACTCCTCCAAGCGGATTCTGACTCTCCACGCCAAAGCCGGCTCCACGGTCAAATTGTCCGCCGCGGAAACCTTGGATCCTGATGGAGATGCCATCAAGACCCGCTGGTTTGTCTACCCGGAGCCCGGCACCTATCGTGGCGACGTCGAACTGAAAACGCCGGCCGGCAATGAATGCGAGTTCACGGCTCCGATAGTGCAACAACGCCAGACCATTCACCTGATCCTGCAAGTGAAGGACGACGGCAAGCCGTCTCTCTTCGCCTTCCGGCGAGCCATCATCACCGTCGAGCCGTGATAGACGCCGATATCGAAAAGGTAGGCAGGTCACTCCGAGGACTGCAACTTCGCGCGCAATCGATCCTCTTGCTCCCGCAAATCCGGCGTCATTTCAGCACCGAAATCCTCCATCTCGAAAACGGGCCGAATCTCGATCTCTGAGTCTGAGAGCATCGGGTTGGGGCAACGCTTCACCCAATCGATGGCCTCCTCGAGCGACTTCACGTTCCACATCCAAAAACCGGCGATGAGTTCCTTGGTTTCGGGAAACGGACCGTTGATGACCGTTCGTTTCTCGCCGCTAAAGCGGACGCGCGCCCCTTTGGCACTGGGATGCAAACCCTCTCCGGCGAGCATGATCCCCGCGTTCACCAACTGTTCGTTATAGTTCCCCATTTCCGTAAGCAGTTTCTCTTCCGGCATCACACCCGCTTCGGATTCCTTCGTCGCCCGAATCATGACCATCACGCGCATCGGTTTCTCCTTTATACTCCGGCGATTTTCCGTTGATCCCTTACATAAATAAACCTCGGAAAGCGGATGAAGACGCATCTGATTCCGCCTCGCGAGGGGAACCACCGTTCTTCTCGCCTCCCAGCATCTTGTCGAACATGCTCGGGCATTTTCGACAGACGAATCCTGGAATTCTAAACATTCCTCCGGGATCATGATGCCTGAACTCGCAACCTTTTTTGGCTCAGGGGAATAGGCCGCATGGCTTGGAGAGTCTTGTCCGCCGTCGTGGCGCTTGTTTTCGTTGGCAACGTGGCGCGTGGAGAAGTTGCAACAAGTAATTCTCTCATTCCAATTAACGCCGCCAATTCCCCGGCGAACGCCACCGCGCAGTCTGCGGACGTCGTGGTGTATGGCGGGACGAGCGCTGCGGTGATCGCCGCGGTACAGGTGGCGCGCATGGGGAAATCCGTGATCTTAGTTTCCCCGGAGAAACATCTAGGGGGACTCACGAGCGGGGGACTGGGCTGGACCGACACGGGAAACAAAGCCGTGATTGGCGGGCTAGCGCGCGACTTCTATCACCGGGTTTGGCGGCATTATCAAAAGCCGGAGGCGTGGCGCTGGCAGAAACGGGAAGAATACGGCAACAAGGGCCAGGGAACAGCCGCCATCGATGGCGAGCGGAGGACCATGTGGATCTTCGAGCCCCATGCCGCCGAATCAATCTTCGAAGACCTCGTTCGTGAATTCAAAATACCCGTCTTCCGCGAAGATCCACTGGATCGACAAGAGGGGGTGAAGAAACAGGAAAACACGATCCTCTCGCTCACCACGCTCGGCGGAAGGACCTTTTCGGGAAAGATGTTTCTCGATGCGACCTATGAAGGAGATCTCCTGGCGGCGGCAAGCGTCCGTTATCACGTCGGACGCGAATCCATGGCCACATACGGCGAACAGTGGAACGGCATTCAAACCGGCGTGCTCCACCACCGCCATCATTTCGGCTATCTCAAAAGTCCCATCAGTCCTTATGTCGTTCCCGGCGATCCGACGAGCGGTCTACTCCCCCGTATTAGCGAGAAGCCGCCTGGTAATTACGGCGAGGGGGACCATCGCGTTCAAGCCTATTGTTACCGCGTCTGCCTCACCGACCACCCCGACAACCGCCTGCCGTTTCCTAAGCCGGAGGGTTATGACCCCAAGCAATACGAACTGCTTGTTCGGATTTTCGACGCGGGTTGGCGGGAGACCTTCGAAAAGTTCGACCCCATTCCCAATCGGAAGACCGACACGAACAATCATGGCCCGATGAGCACCGACAACATCGGCATGAACTACGACTATCCGGAAGGGAGCTATGAACGTCGGCGTGAAATCGAACGCGAGCATCGCGTCTATCAACAAGGCTGGTTTTATTTCATCGCCAACGACCCCCGCGTTCCTGCCGACGTGCGGGAGAAAATGCGGAAATGGGGGTTGGCGAAGGATGAGTTCACCGACAACGGTAACTGGCCACACCAACTTTACATCCGCGAGGCCCGGCGCATGGTCGGCCAATTCGTCATGACCGAGCATGAACTACTCAAGAAACGTCCCACGCCCCATTCCGTCGGCATGGGTTCGTACACTCTCGACTCCCATAACGTGCAGCGGTACGTCACTCCCGAAGGACATGTGCAAAACGAAGGGGATATCGGCGTCTCAACGCGAGGCCCTTACGAGATTGCGTATGGCGCGCTGATTCCCAAGGAGGAGGAAGCGAACAACTTGCTGGTTCCGATTTGCCTCTCCAGCTCGCATATCGCCTACGGTTCGATTCGCATGGAGCCGGTATTCATGATTTTGGGACAATCCGCGGCAACGGCTGGCGTCCTGGCGATGGACAACAATTGCTCCGTCCAGAAGCTACCCTACGACTTGCTTCGGGATCGTTTGCTGGCGGATGGCCAGATATTGCAAAAGCCCACCAAGGCCAACGGGCGAACAAACTGATCCCGCCAATGCGGGGAGAAGGTCCGATCGCCGACGAAATCGGCCTTGTTCCTAAATCAACTCGCCGATCGGTTCGCGGTCGTCGAGGACGGGAACCGGCCTGCCGGCGTGATCGAGGAAGTGGATGGTAGGGTCGATGCCGAGGATTTTGTAAAGCGTCGCGTGAATGTTCGCGGGAGTCAGCGGGCGATCCTTGGGTCGCTCCCCCAGTCGATCGGTCGAGCCGACGATCTGTCCCCC
>JAXMAQ010000006.1:0-150804 GCA_046350335.1 Planctomycetota bacterium | reverse complement strand
GCATTCTCTCTCGAACCGCGGAACTTCGCGAACTCGCCGAACAAGCGATGGACCTGGATCAGCAGATTTCCCAACGGGAACGGGGGCTCGAGGAACTCGCGGGCCGGGTCGCGGAATTGGAGAGTAGAGTGGGTCAGCATGACATCCTTCAGTCCACGCTGACCGAGCAGTCACGACATTTCGAGATCGTGTTGCGGCAGAACAGACAGCGGCTTTCGGATCTGGAAAAACAGCGAACCGCGACGACCGAGGAACTCACTCGGGTCGATCGCGACATCAAACAGGTCGATGAAAGTTGCGTTCGCATCGCCTCCGACTTGCGGCGCGTGCACGAGGAGATAAAAACCTCGACGGATCGCAAGGGCGAGGTGGAGCGGCTGCTCGCGGATCGCGAGTCGGCGTCGCGCGCGTTGGAGGAGGGGTTGCAAGCGGCGCGCATCGAAGCCGCCAAAATGGATGAACGGCTGTCGGCTTCGTCCGAGCAGAAGCTTCGACTCGCCGTCGAGATGCAGTCCCGAGAGCGAGACGTGTCGGGCATCGTTGCCGAACTTCGCGCCGACCAGACGCGCGCGGATGAACTCAACCGCCGCATGCTCGCCAGCCGTTCGGAATTGGCGAGTCTCTATCGGCTCAAGGACCTCGTGCACGCGGAACCGGGCCACGACCCGGCGAGCCTGCAGGCGCTTCGCGACGAACGCCGCGTGCTTCGCGAACACATCACCGCCCATCGCAAGGAAATCGATGACGCGAAGAATCTGCTCCACGCGCACGAATTACAGGCTACGGAATTGCGCCTGCAACGCGAAACGATGGCTGCCCGAATCCTCGAGGACTACGGCATTGTGATCGAGGGATCGATCGAAGAGGAATACGTTCCGCCCGCGGAGGATCAACTCGTCGAAGCCCGGGGCGAAGTCGAGGGTCTAAGAGACAGAATCGCACGTTTGGGAAGCGTCAATGCCTCCGCGATCCAAGACCTCGACGATCTCGAACTACGATGTAGCACGTTTGCATATCAAATCAGCGACTTAACGACGGCAAAACGGCACCTGGAAGAAGTGATCGGCAAGATCAACGAAGAGAGCCGGCGACTTTTCCTCGACACGTTCGAAACCGTGCGGGAACATTTTCAAGACCTTTTCCGTAAGTTGTTTGGCGGAGGCAAAGCCGATATCCTCCTCGAAGATGACACGGATGTTTTGGAGTCCGGGATCGAAATCATCGCCCGTCCTCCGGGGAAGGAACCGCGAAGCATTTCGCTGCTCAGCGGTGGCGAAAAGACCATGACGGCCGTTGCCTTGCTTATGGCACTTTTTCGATCCAAGCCAACTCCGTTCTGCATCCTGGACGAGGTGGACGCGGCACTTGATGAGGCGAACATCAGCCGTTTCGTGGCATCGTTGCGCGAATTTCTCGACCGCTCGCAGTTCATCCTCATCACGCATTCCAAGACCACCATGGCCTCCGCGGACGTCCTTCATGGCGTGACCCAGCGGGAATCCGGGGTTTCCATCCGCGTCTCCGTCCGATTGGACGACGTCACCGAGGACGGACACATCGTGGAGCGATCCGAAAGCGCCCAAGCGAGTTGATCTCGTGGTTCATCGATTCCAGCCGAACATTCGACGAGGCCGTGATCCCCGTGACCACGCCCTTGAATAACGACGGTTGATGTTCGATGGGGTTCCGCGTCGCCGTGCTACGCGCCGTACAGGCGGCGGAACGCATCGACGTTTTCGACCTTTCCGAGAACGACCACGGTGTCCGATTCATAGATGGCCACGGAACTGTCGGGATTGACGATGACGTTGCCTTCCCGCCGTTTGATGGCGACGACGATGACTCCCGTCCGCGCCCGCACTTCTGCTTGTGCCAGGGTTTTGCCCACTTCGGGGCCTCCTGGCTTGACGGTGACTTCGTTCATTTCGAGGTCGATGCTGTTGCGCCCGGTGACAAGTTCGAGGATTTCGACGGTGGTGGGGCGGACGAGGAGACTGCTCATCCGCTGGGCGCCGATGACTTGTGGCGCGACGACACGATCGGCGCCGGCCTGCGTGAGTTTTTTCTCCGTCGTTAGCTTTTCCGCCCGCGCGGCAATGAATAACTTTTCGTTCATGTCGCGCGCGGTCAAGGTTACGAATACATTGTCCGCGTCGGAAGGAAGTACGCACACCAGTGTGCGGGCGCGATGAATCCCGGCGGTCACGAGCGCGGCCTCGTCCGTCGCGTCACCCTGAACGAAGAGATAGCCCGCCTTCGCGGCCAACGCGATTCGATCCGTGTTCAGTTCCAAAAGGACGAACTCTTCGTTACGCGCGTACAGGTCCTCGCAGATCATCTGCCCCATTCGGCCGAAGCCGCAGACGATGTGATGATTCTTCAGGTTTTCGATCTTGCGACTCTGCAATTGTCTGGTCACCACGCGACGAATCTGTCCTTCGGACATCATTTGAATGAGTCCGGAGAAAGTGTATGCAGCCGCCATGATGCCGGCGAGCACGACGTAGCTGGTAATCACCCGGTCGTAAGTGGTCCGCGGACCGATTTCGCCAAATCCCACGGAGGAAACCGTGATGATGATCATGTAGACCGCGTCACTGATGCTCCAATGGCATAGGAAAACGTAACCGGCGACACCGGATATAAAAACCACCGCCAAGGCAACCAGACCGTGCAGGAATTGCCCGTAGGGATCCACGCCTCGTATTTCGGCTCCCCGCCGCGTCCATCGTTCAAGGCGGGTTGTTGTTCTAACCATCCGTTCCCCTAGCGCGCCGTGCTGGTGCATGTCGAAGAGAATTCTGCCATCCCCGGTCGATGGCGACAATGCTTTGTCGGCCAAGGAATGGAAAATCCGTTATATTCCGCAAACTCCAAGTC
This sequence comes from Planctomycetota bacterium, assembly GCA_046350335.1. Lineage (GTDB taxonomy): Bacteria > Planctomycetota > Planctomycetia > Kolteriales > Kolteriaceae > JAXMAQ01. Next base: position 147,924 of record JAXMAQ010000006.1, on the reverse strand, counting down.
CAAGTCTCGACCATGGAGATTTGCGGTCCATCCGCGAAAAAAACCGCAATCGAGGTCCACTTGGGGAGGTTTTGTCAATCCAGACGGTGACAATGTCGTCACCAACCGCGGGAGTGTGTGGTTTGGTTCACACCCGTAGCGTCGCCAGGACGAAAAGTGCGAAAGCGATCGGGTCCTGCTGAACCATGCGCCTGCTTCAAGCCTCACGGGCCGAGCGGCGACGGTTCGTGATTGGAACGGCCTCCAAGAGCAAGGAAACGACCCGAGTCGGGAGGAGACATGAGGTTATCCCGTCGGTCAACAGGGATGTTGTGCTTGGCAATGTCCGGGCTGCTTGGAATGAGTGGCTGCGCGCGTCCTTCAAATCCGGAGGGCGAAATCGGCGACGCCTGGCTTTCTCAGGCGGGACCTGCCTCCTCGGCCCCTGTTCCTCAATTGGCCCGCAATGATCGCGGTCGGCATCAGGCGAAAAAGGTGGCGTTCGATGCCACGTCGTCCAGTGACGAGGACGTGATCCTGCTGCCCATGCCGTCCGAGGGGGCCTCCGCGACTTCCGCGGTTGCTGACATTCCCGCCACGGAATCGGCGGAACCCTCGTCCGAGACGTTCGTCGAGACCGCGCCGATGATGGCGGAGGAGGGAGAGGAGATTCTTCTCGATCCGCCCGGGAAAGTCGGGAGCGGACTCTTTGCCAAAAAGAAGGCAAAAAAATCGGCGGCCAAGGAAGAAAAGTCGATGCTCGAAGGGATGGGGCTCGCGAATCTCAAGAAAAAGAAACAGGAAAAACGCGACATCAGCGCCAATCCTTGTTTCCCTCGCGAACTGCGCATGACCAGCCATCCGCTGTATGTCGTCGAGCCGCCCGACGTGCTCTATATCGAAGCCTTGCAACTACTCCCCAATCGGCCCGTGGCGGGGGAGCGGCTCGTTCGACAAGATGGCACGATCAGCTTGGGATATTACGGGCAACTCCACGTTGCCGGCCTAACGCTTGCGGAGATCGAGGACAAGCTTCGCGATCGTCTCGGCGAGTACGTGCAGAATCCGCAGGTCTACGTGGACGTCGCTGCGTTCAACAGCAAAGTGTACTACGTGCTAGGGCAGGTACAGCAGACTGGCAGACTTCCCGTCACGGGAAACGAAACCGTGCTCGACGCCATCACGCTCGCCGGCGGATTGACCAATTTTGCCAAGGTCAAAGACATTCACGTCGCCCGGCCCAATCCAGGCGGGGGTTGCGATCAGATCTTGCACGTGGATTATCATGCCATTACTGAATTCGGCGATACCCGGACCAATTTCCAATTGCTTCCGGGCGACCGAGTCATGATTCCCCGCACCCAGGGCTATGGCGTGAGCGTTTTCTTCGACAACTTCCTCTCGCCGATCGAACGACTGGCGTCCCTTGCCTCGCTCATTCGTTTCACGCTTAGCGACTGATTTCTCTCCTGGCCGCGCGGGAACATGCGGTTCCCGCACGGCCCGATCCTTGTCTTATTGTCCGCGTTGTCGTTCGACGTTCGGAATGGGAAACGACGGCTCCGGTTCATCGGTGCAAAGGAGCCACGCGGTCGAGGGCCGCAAGAAGGGATTCCTCTCCCGAAACGATTTCTGCTTCAATGCACAAAGAGAGAAGGGGACGGCCGGCGAGACTTCCGATCGGGATCTTGACGGCATCCTTTTGTGTCATCACGACGGCATCGATGGTGTTCGATGCCCCCCAGCGTTCCAGGTCCTCGACATCCTCCCGCTGATAGCCGTAATGGTCGGGAAAACCGCGCTGTTCAACGATCGTGGCGCCGAGGCGCTCCAAAGTCCGCCAAAAACCGCTGGGATTGCCGATGCCGCAGAACGCGAACACCCTCTTTCCCTCGAGCCAATTCGCCGGGCGATCCACGTCCCCGTGACGCTTAAGCAGCTTCGGGGTGAAGCGGACCGATGCCACCGGGAGGTCGCCGGCTCGTCGGCGAATCTCGCGGAGAATGTCTTGGAGAACGGAGGGATCGACGAGATCAACCCGTGTCAGCAGGACGAAGTGAGCACGCCAATTGAAGACGCACTCTCCTTGCGGCACAAGCCGGCAGGCAATTGCTCTCCCCCTCCCCAAGGATCGGTCGCGTCGAGAAGAACGACATCCCAGTCTCTTTGCAGGCGATGTTGAAAACCGTCGTCGAGCAGGATCTCGCTTTCGAGCTCCTGGACCGCGATCTCCGCGATGGCGACACGGTCTCGGCTTTGCAAGTGAGGCACATCGGGCAAGTTCTGTTCCAGGAGGAGTGCTTCGTCATTGGGGCCGTCCTCGCTGCCATACCCACGGCTCAGGATGGCGACCCGGGGGATGGCGTTCGCGCATCTCTTGGCGAGGTACTCGACAACCGGCGTCTTACCCGTTCCTCCGACCGTCAAGTTCCCACGCTGATCACCCGGGACCGAGGCCGCGCAGTCGCGGCCAGCCAGAATCTGTGCCGGATGCGAATCTTCGTCACGGCTGCATAACCGACTCGTGCCAGGTTCAAAACCGCCACGCAAAATGCTGGCGATAGGCCCCTTGGTCTCCCCGCGTCAGTCGTTTAGATTTTTGCTTCGTACACGCCCGTTTCCGTCCCTGCCGTTGGCTTGCCCGCTGTCAGTTGAACCAGCACACTGCAGCACTCAATCACCACCATTTCAGGAGCTTATTGAGCGGCAATAAGACTCAACTCTCGCCCGTAACGCGGGAAATCTCGCGGAAAGAGCTAATGGTGCCTGGTCTCGATTCGCCACTTCCTCCCCTCCCTCCATCACATAAGGGGAGCGTCGGCGCGCCCGGGAAGAGAGCCGAGTTTTCATGGGAACCCTCATCCGCAATGGCGAACGAGGCCCCGACAATACTTGTACGAGTGCCGCTACCCGTGTTCCATCGTGCTCGTGAAACCATGTCGAAGATAATTAGCCTGACGGCCACGTTGCTGGTCGTCGTTGGCGTCCATCCCGCAACCTCCGTCGACGCCGCGGACAAGGGGATTCCTAGCAAGCTTGAATCCGATTTGCGTCAGGTACAGATCTTCTTTGATCGCATGTCCAGCGCGCTCGATCGACGCGCCGGCGAAGACTTGGCAAATCTCTACGACGTCGACCGACTGGGCGATCGAATCCATGACGCCGGCGGGATTCCTCGGCTGGAAGGGGGCGTGCGTCGCGAGTTCGGGGGTGCGCTGAAACTCGCCATCGAAGGAACCTTGCATCGAAAAGACCAGGAAGAAGAGACCGCTGCATTTTTCCGAAAACCCAAGGTCCTTCGGTTGCTTGAGACGGGAATCCCCGACGAACGCATAGCCATCGTGGAGCATTCCGATGCCGCTAGGCACCGCTCGCTTGCGCGCTGGTGGCTCAGTCGGGAGAACGGAGAATGGCGCGCTTTTGACCGGGAAGATTCCGCCGTCGGCTTGTGTATGTCGACCCAATTGGCAATGAATCTGTTGCCCGACCTCTATCCGAGAGAGCAGGTGTTACAATCACTGCGCGTTCTCGAACGCGCAACCGACGAAGCTGTTGGCCATGTCGAGTTACGAGACTGTCTCTTTGATCTGGTACATGTGAGATTGCCCAAGGCCTTCGACGCACACCGGCGAGTGCTCTTGGCCCTATTAGCCCTCAAGGAGGGTAGGTATCGGAACGCGATGCAACATTTGGACGTCGCGGATGAGCTCAAGGGGGGCGCGCCCGCGGTCTTGGCTTTGAAGACGACCGCCTTGCAGAAGCTCGGCCGTTTTCGCCGCTCTTTGGGCGTCATTTCCAAGTACCGCGAATTACTTGGGGACGATGCGACCGCCAGGTGTCTGGAGGCTCGCGCGCTCGCGGGGTTGGGAAATACCGAGGCGAGCTTGAATCTGCTACAGAGGTCATTGAAGAGCGATTCGAACGAAGAGGAATACTGGTTCGCTTTCGGCATGACCTTGCCTCGTGCGCGTAAGGATGAATTGACGAAACTGTTGCTGCAGAAACCGCTTCCCAGAGACCTCTTTCACGCCGTGGGAGAGGAACTCTACGAGGAAGGTGACGCGGAGGCTCTTGAAGCGTTGGCGCAAGCCTACGCGCGACAGTATGGCGATGATTTTGAGCCCGCATGGTATCGCGCCCGCGCCTGCCTGCTCAGGGAAGAATACGCAAAAGGGGCGAAATGGCTGGACGAAGTTTCGCCTCGCGTCACGAAGGATGACTCGACCGCGGAGTTTCAGTTCGATTACTTTGTTTCTCGATTGAAAGCGAAACGTTGGCAGGATGTCTACGCGGAGGCCGACGACCCTTCGCGACTGTTTCGACAAATTGCCGATGGATTGACGGAAGAGGAAGATCCCGCTCCCCTTGAAGAGCTGTTGAAGTTCCACCGCGAGAGGCATCCCAACGATCCCTGGCTGGACTACTACACGGCACTAATGCTCAGTGGCGAGGGAAAATTCGACCAGGCGGACGAGGAATTCAAGGCCGGCGCGGCCCGGGTGACTTCCGACGAGGACAAGGAAACGTTCCGCATCGCGCGGGTCGAAGCGCGCTATGCCGCCGGGCAAGCCGTTTCCGCCTACTCGCGGATTCCACCGCAAGAGCGAACGTTTGCACAACTTGCCGATTACTGTTTCGAGGACAAGCAGCCCGATTTGCTCGAGACGCTAATTGATGCGCACCGAGTCATCCATCCACGCGATCCCCGCCTGTTTCTCGCCGAGGCGGATCTCTATTGGCTTCAAGGGAACATGGCACGCGTTGCCAAATGCCTCGAAGACCATGAGCGCGCTCTCGTCGACGCCGAGTCCGACGAAGTGTTCCAGCGTTACCTCGACTTGCGCGTACGTGCATTGATCCGAACCGGTCAAGGCAAAGAGGCTCTCAGAGTCGCGAAAACAGATCCGGAAACCGATCGCGATCCCTGGCTCGCGACGATCGCACACGCGGCGATAGGGAACGTGGCGGAAACGGAAGCCTGCATCGCTCGGAGTCTTGAGTGGAGCGACGGGAGCTTTTTCGATTACCTCGTGGACGAGGATTTGGGAACCAGTTTAGATGCCGTCGTCTTCGCGGATTTACGCTTCCGTTGGATGCAGCGGGAATACGACCAGGAGGCGGACGAAATAGTGGTAATCGCGTATGCAGCACCCCCATCGCTCGAGGCCGACTCACTTTTGAAGTCGCTCCAGCGGACCCTTGAGATCGCGGACGCGTCCCGTCCAGACGCCGGGGTGCTCAAGATACGCGGCCGGAACGATCTCTTTGAGATTCAAACGAACGATTACTTGTTCCTTGTTCGCGGTAACGTGCTGGATTGGGGCGAAACCGCCGAGGACTTCCGCGGTATGAACGATCCAACTGCCAGGGCCATCAAGGAGGCAAAAGGATGCGTGACGGCGAAGATCTTTTCGTTGCGTGAATCGGCGGACAAGGGAGAGATTCGCAGGCACGCGGGGCGTTTGGCGAAAGAACTTGCCGGGGACCGAGGTATCGTCGCCTACTTTCCCCACCACGCTCGCGTGGCGGCGTTGGACGCAGAGTTTTTGACGAGACTTGCCGGACCTCGGCCACTGGCGCAACTGGGCATGTTCGGCCGGCTTCCCTTGCCGGAACCACCTTTGCCTCCCTGAACGGCTGTAGAATTACGTCGCCATGCCTGCCCCGGGGGTTCAAAGATAGTGGAATTCCATCGGCATGGCGATGTCCGGATGCAAACTCTGATGTACTGGACAATGGCGGGCGGCATTCTCCAGTTTCGTCCGATCGACCTCCGAAAGTCGGGAGCCGTTTGCCACCTGAATGGTGACGCGAAGCGTGCCGATTCGACGGACGGGCTGCTGGACCATCTCTTTAACTACGCGTACCTTGGTACCCGCGAGGTCGATATTGTTGCGTTCCGCGACAATTCCCATGATGGTCATCAGGCATGCGCCTAGGGCCGTTGCCACCAGATCGGTCGGCGAAAAAGACTCTCCCCGGCCATGATTGTCCACGGGCGCGTCGGTCGAAAGCGTCGCTCCGGATGGCCCGTGCGTGGCCGAACAGTGCAATTGTCCATCGTAGACCACGTCAATTTCCACCGCCATGCGTGAACTCCTCGTTTCAAGCATCCCTTGACAAGGGGATGTCACCCGTCTCTTGTTGCCGCTTGGAAAAGAATAGTCGTGGGCCCTTTCTGCGTACCGAAAGGATATCCAAGCAGGCCGGCCCTGGCGTTGCGGCATTACTTTTCGGTCGCTCGATATCGTGTCTCATTCTAGGCATCGCGACACATCGAACCACCGACGTTCGTTGGAGGAAAGGCAGTCGGACTGATAAACACTCGTGGGCTTTTGCAATCGGTGAAATCGGCGAGGTTGGAATAATTATCAAAAATTTACGGGAATTGAGCAAGATTGTTGGCTTGAATCGGCGTTCCACAGTTACATAATTGGCGTTAATGAGCGTCGGCCAAGTAATTTCGCCATTTCGGGCTAGCACCTAGCGAATCTCACGCGCCTTCGAATGATGTATTCCGGTGCGTGCCGGCCCGCGACTCTCGAGTGCGATGGGTCAGAGTTAATTTCCGAGGAGTTCTCATGGCGACCAAGAAAAAGCGACCGGGAAGGCAGCCGAAAGACGGCGGTCCGAACCGCAGTGAGTTCATTCGTAGCGTTTTGACGAGCAACCCCAAGGCGTCTAGCAAGGACGTTCAGGCGGCGTGGGAGGCGGCAGGTTACAAGGACAAGCTCAACCCCACGTTGTACTACATCGCGAAAAAGAAACTGGGGCTGATGAAGGGAGGCCGAGGACGAGGCCGGGGCCGGGGACGCAAGGCGGTAAACGTCGTGGCGAACGGCGCTGCTGTTCCGGTTAAGCCCGAATCCGAGAGTTATCTTGAAATCGAGCGGACTTTGGACAAGCTGATCGCGAAGGCCGAGGACCTTCAGGACCGTAAGCTGGCCGAGGACCTTCGGCAAGCTCGTCGTCGCGCCTCGCTCGCGCTCGTTTAACCGTAGTCTGTTGCGACACTGAAAAACCTACGCCCGCGATTAGTGGACTACTGATCGCGGGTTTGTTTTTTCACGGAACCCATGGCCGCTCTGAAAAGTAATTTCGTAAGCCAGTCGCATTTTGCCCGAGCCATTCATACGGCGAGCCTTGATTTCTTTGCCGTGGTTCGTCCAGGTAAGAATGCAAATTTTTTACGTTCACCGGTCGGTGATTCGACGAGGGAAGCGCACTTGACCACCTGGGGATTGTTCCATCCACAACCTTTGGGAAATAGTGGCCCGCGAGTGACGTGACCGTGACGCTGGTTGCTCGCGCTGGTTCCCCTGCGCCCAGAATTGGAATCCAAGGGTCGTCAGCCGTGTTGGGAAGCAATCCAGGCATCGACGTTGGCTTCGAGCACGTCCAGTGGCACGGCTCCGCTTCCAAGCACAACCTCGTGAAACGCTCGAATGTCGAACTTGGGACCGAGCGCCTCCGTGGCGCGCGCGCGAAGTTCCTTGATCTTCAGCTCCCCGATCTTGTACGCGAGAGCCTGGCCCGGCCAGGCGATGTAACGATCGATCTCGTTGGTGATGTCCAGTTCACTCTTGGCCGCGTTGGCCTTGAAGAAGTCGATTGCCTGCTCACGGCTCCATCCGAGAGAATGCATGCCCGTATCAACCACCAGGCGCACGGCGCGCCACATTTCGTATGTCAACTGACCAAATTTGGAGTACGGATCCTGGTAGAACCCGAGCTCGGTTCCCAGGCTCTCGGCGTATAGTCCCCATCCCTCGACAAACGCGGTGTAACCTGAATGTCTGCGGAAATGGGGGAGTTCGCCCAGTTCCATCGCGAGGGCGATTTGCAAATGATGGCCGGGAACGGCTTCATGAAGTGACAACGCCTCCATCTCATATTTGGGTCGAGTGTCAGGCCGGAATAGGTTGACGAAGTAGGTTCCCGCGCGACTCCCATCCGCCGAAGGGCCGCGGTAATAGGCCGTCGTCGTGTCCGGCGCTATGGTGTTCGGAATTGGCTCGACGCCGTACGGCATTCGTGGAAGACGCCGAAATAACTTCACTAGTGTCGGATCGATCCGCTTGGACAATGCCCGGTAACCTTCCAGCAACGAGGCGCCGTCCGGGTAATAGAACTTCGGGTCGGTTCGGAGGTGTTCCAGGAACTCGGCAAACGTTCCCTGGAATCCGACCTGCTGAATGATTCGCTCCATTTCTCCCCGAATTCGCTCCACTTCGCGCATGCCAATCTTGTGGATCTCTTCGGGGGAAAGGCTCGTCGTCGTGAACTCGCGCGCAAGGAAGGCATACATGTCTTGACCATCAGGAAATTGCCAGATGCCGACCCTTTCGGTGCACGCGGGAAAGTATTCCTTGTTGAAAAAGTTAAGGAACTCCGAATAGGCGGGAATCACCTGGCTTTTGAGCACCGTCTTCGCCTGCTCCGTGAGTCGGGTTCGCTCGTCGGTGGCGATGGCGTCGGGAAACTTGGAAAATGGCTTCATGAATGGGCTGGTCGCTGGATCCTTGACGATCTGCGCGGCAATTTGATCCGGTACCCGTTTCATGATTACCTTTAGCAGGTGCACGCGTTTGGTTCGAATGCCCTCCCGCATCAAGTCCGTGGTGCGCGCGATGTACGCGGGTAATCCACGCAAACGAGCGATCAATCCTCGTAGTCCTTAGCGGAGGTGAAATTGAGGGAATCGGCCAACTCGTCCGCCGTCTGAATTCCCCCGCGCTGGTCGAGAGGCAAGAGATAGCCTCGGAACCTCTCGCCGTCGGCGCTCGTCTGGAATTTCTTTCGGAAGAGGAGCAGGTTCAACTTGTCCGCCGCATCGAACTGGCCAGCGTCGAACTGTTCGAGTTCGTTCAAAACTTCGCGGACATGCTCCGCCTGAAGGTCGATATGTGTCAGGCTTACGTCGGGCCAGCGATCATTGTACCGTTTGTCGCCGAGATGCGATGCGAACGTCGGCCGTTCGCGAAGCGTGTACTCCCATTCTTTTTGAAAAAGTTCATGCAGTCTTTGGGCGGCATGATTCCCCCCCGTTGATGCAGGCGTGACTTCGAGTTGCCAAAAAAGGAACTGGAGTTCGAGAGTCAAGTCCTCGATCGCCTTGGACGTCGGTTTGCCGCCGGAGTGTCCCGCCTTGGTGTCGTAATGGAGAAGTACGGGGCGATCGCTTCCGGTCTCGGCTTGCAACAACGCCGCCATTTTTCGCGCGTGCAGCGGATCGACTCGAGTGTCCGCGTCCCCCGTCACGAACAGGACGGCGGGGTACTCCACCCCTTCCTTGACATGATGGTAGGGCGAATACGCGAGCAGCGTCTTGAACTGTTGCTCATCTTCCGAAGAGCCGTACTCGGGTACCCAAAAACGCGCCACCAGGAACTGGTGGTATCGAACCATGTCCAGAAGGGGGTAGGAACAAACGACCGCGCGAAAAAGCTCGGGTCTCTGCGTTAGCGAAGCGCCGACGAGCAGGCCACCGTTGCTCCCGCCGGCGATCGCCAGTTTCTCCGCCGACGTGATCTTCTGTCGAATAAGCCATTCCGCCGCGGAAAGGAAATCATCGAAGACGTTTTGCTTGCGTTCCCGCATTCCCGCCTGATGCCAGGCTTCTCCGAACTCTCCTCCGCCGCGGAGGCTCGGGACGGCGTACACTCCACCATTCTCCACCCATACCGCCGCCAAAGCGGAAAAACGCGGCGTGATGCTGAGATTGAAACCCCCGTAGCCTGTCAGCAACGTCGGCTGGGGAGACTTGCTCGATCGATCCTTGCGGCCAAGGAGGAACATCGGAACCCGCGTGCCGTCCTTCGAGGTGACCCACTCTTGCCTGAGTTCAAACGGCCTGTCATCAAAGGGAACCTTGGATTTTGTCCAGATTTGTTCCCGACCCGTCGAGACCTGGTACTGGAATATGGTCGATGGGACGAGAAAGGAGGTGAATTCAAAGAATGCCTCGTCATCGCTCCAATGACCGCGCATGCCGCTTATCGTGCCGAGCGTGGGCAGTGGTATTTCCCCCTGGGATTCGCCAGCGATCGAGTAGACCGCGATGCGGTAACGGACGTTCTCCAGCAGGTTCAGGAATAACTTTCCGCCAACCGCGGCGACACTTTGAATCACCCCGCTTTGTGGCTTAAGGATCTCGCGCCAGTGCGGTTGCTGTGGCTTCTCCAAGTCGGCTAAAAGTACGCGACCGTTTGGAGCCTCCCAGTTCGTGTGAACGACTATCTGATTGCCGGCGAAGCCCGCGGTAAATCGCGCGTGAATGTCTTTCACCACAGGGACAATGGAGCCACCTTTCTCGCGGTCGAGCAGAAAGATCTCGGTTTTATCCGCCGCCGAACCGAAGAATGCGGTCATGAGGAGATAACGGCCGTCTTCGGATAGATCGATGCTCACGATCTCTCCCCAGCACCGTATTCCTTGCCGAAGATTTCATCGTCCGCAGTCACCGGCTTTCCGATGGCGTGAAACAGCGCACTCGCGGTCCCCGCGAATCGTACCGTGTGTAGTAGAAGCCCGACCGGTCAGGAGGATTACCCTCGAAATAGCGAGCCTTGGGAAGCGCGTCGTCGATCTGTTTTTCGCGTGTCGACATCGAGGAACCGGATGGCAATCTCGTCCTCGCCTCCCTGGCGAACGGCATAGGCGGCCATGCGGCCGTCGCGGGGATATCCATGCATGAAGGACACGCTGGTCGGCGTATGATCCTCGCTGAGTTGATGAGGATCCACCAGCACTTCCTCGATCCCCTCGCACTTGGCAAACACCAGGGGATGCACTGGGTCCTGGTCGGCGGATCGCTTCCCAGATAGAAGTACCGCCCCGCCACGAAGCGTCGGCATGCCGACGGCGTGATCTTGAGCAGTTCCCCACGCGTTTTTCGATCGCTTTGCCGAGAACCTCGGCAAGAATGGCTTGCGTACCAGGCGTTTGGGCATGTCAATCCACGCGCGCGTGTCTCGGGACTCGTCTGGTTTTCCAGCCAGCGGTAGGGATCCACCAACTCCCGACCGTGGAGAGATTCGGTGACGTTGTCGACCCGCGTTACGGGTCGCTCTCCCGCGCGTAACCAAGCCGCGTCTGCGGCGACGGCAACGATCAGAGGAGGGGCCAACAGCGCATCGGACTATATCCCAAGGAAATCAGAAAGCACCAGTATGGCCTCCTAGTCACGGCTGGCAATGGCCTGTTCCCTCTCCCGTCGCGGATTGACTATTCGCCGGGGCGACCCATGCCTCTCTGAACTCCCGCGTAATCCTGTGTCGCTGAAATTGGACTGCGTTGGGTTCGATTTTGCGTGAATCGCCTCTCCTTCCCGATGGTCAACTTTCCAAGGTTACCAAATTGCCGAATCGCCGAAACCGCAACGTTGTCCCTTGCCGTTGAACTCCTTCCGGAAGCCCCATTCGAAAGACCGAATCCTTTTGAGTTCAGGTACATTGACAGTTCTCGTTCGCCGGGTATCAGGCTGACGTTTGTCATTACGGCTATTGGACTTGAAGAACACTGGCGCTTAACGAGCATCGCATTGCAACGGGTGCCGTGTGACTCTCTTCGACCGCTCCACTTCCATCCGACGGCCCTGCGGGGAACGGAGGAGAGAACGGTGCTTCTTTGAAGTTATCGAGGGGTGGGAACGGGGGATCCAGAGAACGTTTTCGCGGGTCCTGAAGGATGATTGGAACTTCAATCCATGCCGGCGATGGCTCGGGCCAAATTCGATCTTCGAAATTCACCGGCTAATTCCGCGCGCACCGATACTCCTTGGCACTGGTTGCTTATCTTCCGTGATGCTGTTCGGCTGTGCCTACACCGGCCGAGTCCTCCGGTTGGCGTGCTCCGTCAACGCATTCTTCCGCCTGCCGGTTACCCAACGTCGGTGGGAGCCCGTCGAAGTCATCGACGAATCGTCGCCGGAATCGACGTTACAGCCAATACGCGAAGAAGCCATGACACCCTCTAACCTGGAAGATTCTCGCCTCGAAGATCGCCTTTCCGAAAACAAGGAGATCTCAAGCCCGACATCGAGAGAACAAGCGCGTGCGGCTCCAGATTCCATCTTCTGAAGAACAAGAGGATCTCACCTTGGAGGCCGATGTCGCTCGAAGAAGACCTTGGAGTCGGCTATCAAGCGAGTCCCCGATTGCAATACATGCGCGAACAGGTGGAAGCGGCACGTGCGGGTAGGCAGATGGCGTTCGCCGGTTTTTTACCGGAAGCGAAGACCATCTATCGGCACATCGAAGGTGTTCCGCGTCATGAAAAGTTCAGCCTTTAAAGCCATTCCAACACTCGTGGGGAATTATGCACCTTCGGCAGTTTGTCGGACAACTTCCAGATCGCCGAGTTGCATCTGCAATGGACCGTCTGGGATTTCGGCAGGACGCCGGGGAGGTATGGCGAAGCGACCTCGTCCGAGGCGATCGCGGAGTTACTCTATCATCGCGCGCGCCAGACACTCGCCTTCAACCTCAAGCGGCGCCGCACGCGCTCTCAAAACGCGCGCGCGAATCACGTGATCGCGGCGGAAGCGGTACGCCGAGCCGAATCCCATCTTCGCGACGCTTGCGCCATTTCTCGAGCGAGAGGGGAACATTTGGCAAAACGATCTGTTCCGCGCCCGAGCTTCAATTTAAGCGGAGATGAGCTCTATCTGGTCACCACCGAGACGAGCGAAGGGATCACCGTCGCCGATCTCAATCGGTGATCGGCATCAATGTCACGTCCAGGACGAAGATCGTGGAGACAGCTCCGCAGGCCGGTGGAAGAAATGTCCTTGGCTCACTGTCTTCAACTCGCAGTCGACAATCGCCGGGAGTTCGCCGCGGCTTTAGGTCAGCGTGAAGAAAGCGCAATTCGCGGCCGGCGTCGCGAAGGCGGATTTTCTTCCCAAGGTCGCGCAGGTAGTCGCGGCGGGAGGATCGCTTTTTGAACGGTGAAAACATCGATAACGCCGCCTTGCTCGCCGGGGCTTGGGCATCGAACTCGGCCTCTTCATGAAGGTGGACGCCGCTTTGGGGCAGATCGCTTGGCAAAGGCAGAGTACGCGCCCGCCGTCGCGCAGGCCAAGAGGAAGTCTGCGGCACCATCTCTATGAGGTGAACGATGCCTTTCTCAACATCCGTGACGCCAGGCAAGGGATCGAATTGTCACGTTCCGCCGTCAGGCGGGCGTCGGAGAATCTACGTGTTTACAACCGCCGTTTCTCCGAGGGGATGCAACTCCACGGATGTCGTGGACGCCGAACTCTCAATCACCCGATCGGAACAGAATTACCAATCCGCTCTCTACGATTACCAGATCGCCGTTACCCAAGCTGAAATATGCCTTGGGAACGGATTCTTTGGCGACAGTTCGCATTATCAGCGTGGATTCGAACGTTCGAAAGCGACGACGGAAGACGCCACGCCCAGCGGCCCACTCCTTCAAGGAAGAAGGAGGCGAACATGGACCCGATTGATTCCCCGGTAATGGAATCGCATGCGTCCTCCACGCCCACCGTCGTTCGTACTTCCGCGAGGCGAAGTACTTCGCGGTCGCGGTGTCGCTTGTGGTGCTGATCGTGGCGGGCGTCTTGGGCGTGCCATGGTTGCGATTTCGTTCACGCCTCCATTACCAATGACGCGTTGTCGACGCGCACCTCATCAATATCGCTCCTCAGGTCGCGGGGGACGTGGTGAGTGTTCTCGTTCAGGAGCAGATGCCGGTCAAGGCAGGCGAAGTGCTCGCCATCGTGGATCCGACGATATACCAGCGGGAAGTCAACCTCGCCGCCGCAAGACTCCAGGTGACGGAAGCGGCGTTGGCGAAAAGTCAGGCGGATCTTGCCCTGCTCGTGGCGCAAGTTCCCAAGCGGATTGCGATCAGCGGATCTGAAACTCGCCATCGCGCGAACAATGAGTCCAGGGCGACCGACGCGCTTCGCATGACCACCGCGGACGTGGACAAGGAGATCCTGGCAGCGACCCACGCGGTCGATGCCGCGCAAGCCACCTTCGTTCTCTCGGAAGAGGATTACGTCCGTTACGCCGCTCTTTTCAAGGATCAGGCCGTTCCCTCCAAAGGAGGAGTACGAAGAAGCGACCAAGATCTTCAAGACCGCGCAGCGGCACCTGCATTGCCGAGGCTCGTCTGGGTCAGGCGGAAGCTGATCGCAATCAAGTCTCGATCGCGGAGCAACAACTACAGTCGGCCCGATTCGCGATCATGGAGGACGGAGTTCGTCGAACTCTCGAAATTGGGGAACCTGGAGATCGCACCGCCCAAAGACTCGTGGCGGAGCGGTCGCAATCGGTGGAGGAGGCACGCCGCGCTCCTGGACCTGTCGAGCTCGGAAGCTGGAGTTCACGCAAGTGCGCCCCGTATGACGGCGTCATCGCGCGCCGTGATGGCGCCCATTTGGAGACTGCGCCGCGACGGGAGGCCGATCTTCAGCATGTGCGATCCCAATTTCCTCTACGTCACGGTGCATCTTGAAGAGACGCGCCTCGGGGAGTCAATCCCGGTTGTCACGCTCGACTGGATATTGGCCGCGTACCCGCGACCCTTTGCCGGCCGCGTCATCTGGATCAGGACGACCCCAGACGTAACTTTTCGCTCCCATTCCTCGCGACGTCTCTTCCGGCGGGGTTCACCGTCGTGCAGCGAGTTCCCGTCCGGATTGCGATCGAGAAGGACGAACGTTGGAACCGACTCAAGCCGGGACTGTCCGTTCGGCGTGGCGATCGAACATGGTGACGGCGACGCCGACTGGGCGAAGATCGAACTCGAACGACTGGTAAAAGCTCGCGAATTAGCGCGAGTCAAGGAGACCAGGCCGTGACCGATGAATCCTTCGTGACCGAAGCTCCTTGCCGGCTCGACGCCGCTGGCACGCGACCATCCTTTACTGCCTGGCGTCGCCACGACGTTCTCCATTCCTCCATTCCTCGATCTCGTCAAGGTCGACGTGATCCGGGCGGTCGATTCGGACAAGTATCGTTTCCGGTGGGTGGTGGGGCCGTATCTGGTCGGTGCCGCGAGCGGCATGGCGATGACCCGTTTCATCGGCAGCCGGGTGGGTCCTGCTGGTATACCTCGCGGCCTTCTCCTGTTCTCGGCGACCTCCGCGGCTTTGCGGCTTGGTGAAGGATGAGTTCTCATGGATGGCCCCATTTCGCTTGGCTGGGCTTCGGCATGGGATTGGTCGTCGCCACCGCGATGACGATGCTCTAGCGCGAGTTCCCTTGCGAAAGGGGTTGGCCATGGCGATCTATGCCGTCGGCCTCTACCTTTCCGTCGCCATTGGGCCAGCCATGGGAGGTTCGTCACGGCCACGATCGGATGGCGCGCCGGCTCTTTCTTCTGAACCTCCCAATGGGGCTATTGTTTTTTGCGCTTGCCGCCTGGTTATTGGATCCCGATCCCCCCGGGGAGAAAACGCCGGCCCCTTTCGACCTCTTGGGTTACCTTCTGCTCATTGGTTGGATCATTCCCCTCGTCGTCATGGTGGACATGGGTCAATACTGGGGTTGGACGAATTCTCCCTTTTTCGTCCCTTGGTTGGCAATGTTTCTCGTCGCCGCGTTCTTGTTCGTCGTGTGGGGCCTGTTTGCCTCGGAACCGCTCATCAACTTGCATCCGTTTCGCGTCAGGAATTTTTCGTTTGGCATCCTGGTGAAGGTGATTTTCTCCATCAACATGTACGTGCAGCTATCGTTTCTCGGCACGTACATGACGGATCTACGCGGCTATCAATGGTGGGAAGGAGCATTGGTGCTCGTTTTCGGTGCTGCCGCCATGCTCACGTCGATCCTGGCTGGTTTGTTGTGGACGGGGCATCGCACGCGGAAGGCGCGCATGGGCCTGGGACTCGTGGGGATGGCATCGGCGACTTGGTTACTCTCGTACGTCGATCTCTATACCAGCAAGGTTTGGATCGCGTGCGTGATCTTTCTCTGGGCATTGGCCGCCGGTATCGTCGTGGTCCCAGCATTGCTCACCATCTTCGAAGACCTGAGCCCGGCTCAGGTGTTTCGCAGCGCCGGCGTGTTCAACATCATGCGGTCCATCCCCGCGTTCGCGGTCGGCACGCTCGGAGTCGCCTGGTTCACGCAAACAGCGGACGGCAACTTCGATCTCTGGCGGCTCGACATCACGCATAATCGGCCGATCGTCCGGTCGACGAGCCGACGGCTGGAACAGCACTTTCGCGAAAGAGGCTCCGCTTCAACGGTCGCGTTGAAACAGACCCACGCCACCCTCGGTCAGTGGGTCCACGCTAACAGCAAAGCGTACGCCTTCGGTTCAATACTCGGCTACCTGGCGTTGCTGACGTTCATTGGCAGTACGGCCGCTTTCTTCGTGCGCGCTCCCGATCCAAGGCTTACTCCGCCTAGGGAACTTCTCCATCTCGCTTTTGGAACCGCGTAGCGTGGCTGGTTCATGGCCAAAGGATCCGAGCCGTTTTTTCAATGCCCTGGCTTCGAACGCATTCTCGAAAGCACTAGAACGATTCTCGTGAATAGCGAGACACGCGCGGTGCATGGACCATTGAACTCAACCGATCGATCCACGCGGGACGAACTCCCCATTGACCGGGTCCTGGGAGAGATACTCTCGGCGATGAAGGTGGAGGGTTGCGTGGTTCTGCGCGCGCCGACGGGAGCGGGCAAGACGACGCGCGTTCCGCCCGCCGTTTTGGATGCGGGATTGGCTTCGGGCAAATCAATCATCGTGCTTGAACCACGCAGAGTCGCCGCCCGCGCCGCCGCCAGCCGCATGGCCCAGGAACGCGCCTGCAAGGTCGGAGAGGAGATCGGCTACGAGGTCCGTTTTGAACGCCAGGCGGGCGTAACAACCAAAATCAAAGTCGTGACCGAGGGGGTGTTCCTCCGCATGTTGCAGGAGGATCCCTTTCTCGAGAACGTCGGCGCGGTTCTCTTTGACGAGTTTCACGAGCGGAATCTCATGTCGGATCTGGCGCTCGCCTTGGTTCGCAAACTCCGCGCGGAAGTTCGGCCGGACGTCAGAATCGTCGTCATGTCCGCCACGTTGGAAACCGAACGACTGAAGGAGTTTCTCGGCAATTGCCCCGTCGTGACCTCGGAAGGGCGGTTGTTTCCCGTCGAAATCCTTTACCGCGATCAGCCCGACAAGAGGCCGCTTCATCTCCAGGCTTCAACTGGCACCCGCGAACTACTCGACAGGACCCCCGGCGATGTGCTTGTCTTCCTCCCTGGCGTGGGGGAAATCAAACGGACCGCGAGCGAACTCTCGGACCTCGAACGGCGGGACATCAAGGTCCTGGAACTCTACGGCGACCTTCCTCTCGAACGACAGAATGCCGTCCTGGCACGCGGCGATCGACGTAAAGTAGTGCTCGCCACCAATGTCGCGGAGACCTCCGTGACGATCGACGGCGTCACTGGAGTCGTCGATACCGGCATGGCTCGGCAACTGCGTCTCGATCCTTCGGTTGGACTCGATCGGCTGGTGCTCGGGCGAATCTCGAAAGCATCCGCGGACCAGCGGGCGGGACGCGCGGGAAGACAGGGGCCGGGCGTCTGCCTGCGTCTCTGGACGGCGGCCGAGCAGCAACGATTAGCGCATTGGACCGAGCCTGAAATTCGTCGTGTCGACCTTGCGAACGCAATACTGGAAATCCTTGATTGGGGCGAACCAAACGTTACCGAGTTCCCTTGGTTCGAGTCTCCGCCCCAGGCTGCCGTCGAACATGCCCTGACACTTCTCGATTCCCTTGGTGCCACCCGTGCCGGTAAGTTGACACCGTTGGGGGAGACCATGGCTCGGTTTCCCATTCATCCCCGAATTGCACGCATGCTCGTGGAGGGGCATCGACGGGGGGAAATCGAGAGGGTTTGCCTGTTGGCTGCGCTCTTGTCCGAACGCGATCCTTTCCTTATGGATCGGACGGCCCGTTCGGCGTCCCATGTTTCCGAATCCGATACGCTGGATCGGCTCTTGGCCGTCGAGGCGTTTGAGGAGCGTGGTCACAAACGAACCGCGTTCGGCGAGATTCATGAAGGGGCCGCGAGATTCCTGCTCCGCGCGCGCGATCAATTGGTTCGTCTGGCGGGCCAAGAGTTGGGTCGTCCCGCCCGTCGAACGGAGCCCGAGGAAGAGATTCTCCTCCGCTCGCTCTTTGCGGCGTTTTCGGATCGACTGGCCCGTCGTCGCGAGGTGGAAAGTCCGCGCGCGGTTATGATCGGTGGCCGCGGAGTTCGGCTGCGGCCGGAAAGCGCGGTCACAAAAGCGGAACTCTTCGTCTGCGTCGATCTCGACGCGGGGCAAGCGGAGTCCATGGTCCGACAGGCTTCCGCCGTCGATCGCGCCTGGCTGGACAAGGATCGACTTCGCGTGTCAATCGACGTGGCGTTCGATCCAGAACGTGAAAAGGTGTTCGCCATTCGACGGACCCGGTACGAGGACCTTATTCTCGACGAGGCGGCAACCGACCTTCCCGATGATGTCGATGGTTCAAGAATTCTCGCGGAAGCCGCCCGTCAAGATCTCACGCGCGCCCTGGGTTTGGATCGGGCCGAGGTGACGCAATTCTTGGCGCGGGTTCGATGTCTGGGCGAATGGCTGCCCGAACTGTCGATGCCATCTTTCGACGAGGAATCCTTTGGCGAACTGCTCCCGGACCTTTGTGCCGGCTGCCGATCGTTTGCGGACTTGCGCAAACAACCGCTCGTCGACTGGCTTAAGTCACGCTTGACCCCGCTGCAACGAGAGACCTTGGACCGGGAGGCGCCGGAACGAATGACGATTCCCAGTGGTCGGCGAGTCCTGTTGGAGTACTCCTCCGGTCGGCCTCCGGTTCTCGCGGCGCGCATTCAGGAACTCTTTGGCCTGTGGGCCACTCCCAAAGTTGCGCGCGGCAGGGTCCCTATTCTTTTCCATCTACTGGCGCCGAACATGCGACCACAACAAGTCACCGACGACCTCGAAAGCTTCTGGAAAAACACCTATCCCATTGTTCGCAAGGAACTCCGCCGACGATATCCCAAACACGCCTGGCCCGAGAACCCGAAAGAGGGTCCTTGAGAGGCAGTCGCCTGATCCCTGTTACCACGCGCTACTATCCGCGGTTCTCGCGGTTACAATGCGAACGGGATGAGGGAAACTCTTGAGGCGGAGCGAAAAATGAGCCGGGCCTGGGCACCGTCGACGAAGTGGTTTGCATGGGGATGGTTCCTTTTGGCGGTCGCGCCGTTGTCTGCCGCCCCGCCGAACATCGTCTTCGCGTTCGCGGACGACTTGGGCCGATACGCGAGTTTCTACGCCAGCATCGATGGGCCGGGTACTCTCAATGACGTGGTTCAGACTCCCAATATCGATTCCCTGGCGCGCGAGGGAGTCGCGTTTCGCCATGCCTTCGTCAACGCGCCCTCATGCACCCCGTGTCGAAGCTCGCTTCTGTCCGGCCAGTACTTTTGGCGCACCGGCCGAGGCGCCATCCTTCGTGGCGCGATTTGGGATTTATCCATTCCCAGTTTTCCTCTCTTGTTGAAGAATGCCGGCTACCACATCGGCAAGAGCTACAAGGTCTGGAGTCCCGGCGTGCCCGCGGACGCGCCGTTTGGCGGCCAGAAGTTTGCCTACGAGAAGTCGGGCAGGAAGGTCAATCAGTTCTCCCAAAACGCCACGCAAATGGTCAAAAAGGGCGAGTCGGTCGAAGAAGCCAAGCATCGTTTACTGAAGGAAGTTCGCGATAACTTTCGCCTGTTCCTGGCCGAACGCAAACCGGGGCAGCCGTTTCTCTACTGGTATGGCGCGACGAACGTGCATCGACCTTGGGTTCGAGGTTCGGGCAAAGTCCTTTGGGGGATCGATCCCGAGCGTCTGAAGGGAAAGGTCCCTTCCTTCTTGCCGGATGTCCCTGAAGTTCGCGAAGACCTGGCGGACTATCTGGGGGAAATCCAGGCGTTCGACGCTTCCGTCGGCGTCCTCGTTGAAGTCCTGAAAGAGGCGGGAGAATGGGACAACACCTATCTTTTCGTCAGTGGCGATCACGGAGCGCCCGGCTTTCCACGCGGGAAATGCAACCTCTACGATTTCGGCGTCGCCGTCTCGCTCGTCGCTCGTGGTCCGGGAGTCCCGGGGGGACGCGTCGTGGACGATTTTGCTTTGCTTCCCGATCTCGCCCCGACGTTTCTGGAACTGGGTGAGGTCAATCCACCGTCGAACATGACCGCCAAGAGCTTGCTTCCCATTCTTAAGAGTGACAGGTCGGGACTCGTGGACCCCTCAAGGACCTATGTGATCACGGGTCGCGAACGCCACGTCGACACCGCCAGGCCGGGAGAGGTTCCCTATCCCCAGCGAGCCATTAGGACCAAAGACGCTCTTTACATCCTCAACTTCAAGCCGGACCGTTGGCCGATGGGTGATCCCTTCGGGCTCCAAGACGCGGTAGAGCCATCGGCGGCACTGTTGGCCGTGAATACCTTTGTTACGTTCAGGGACATGGACGCTGGTCCTACCAAAGCCTGGCTCGTCGAGCATCGTGAGGATCCTCGGTGGAAAATGTACTATGAGATCGCGTTTGGAAAACGCCCGCGCGAGGAGCTGTATCTTCTGGCGAGCGATCCCGAGCAGATGCGGAACCTGGCGGCGGATCCGACGCATGAGAAGATCCGAGCGGAGCTGCACGATCGATTGATGGCGGAACTTGAGAACACCGGCGATCCGCGCGTGACGGGAGATGGTCAGTACTTCGAAACCCCGCCTCTCGCCGGCCCCGTCCCCGAAGGGGAACAACGCCGGCCGCGCGGGGCAAATAAAAAACCATGACGATCGATGGGCTCGTCCCGTTTCGCCAAAAAGGTGACGCGAGGGGAACCATTACGAACCTGCTGCTCCAAAGCAGGCCTTGCCGTCCCGAGCCAAAGAGGCGCGTCTCATGGCCGAACCACTTTTCATTCGTGTTATGGAAAGTCGGGCACCGATTATCGGCTCAAGACCTCGGCTTCCTGTTCGAGCAGTTGATTCCACTTTTTCCCATGACGCGACTTCCAGTCATTCTTGTGGTAGGCATAGCTGAAGATCAGCGGAACCGCAAGCGTTGCTTCCGAGAAGACCATTTGCTCATGGGCCAAGTCTACCTTGCCCCAGCTCGACGCCTCCTTGAGCGTGCTGCCGGAGAGCGCGCCATCGCGAACGTCCGCGACCGTCACCTGAACGGCGTATTTGTGCATGGGGACCTCGCGTCCCAGGAGGTCCGCCGCCACCACCACGTCTTGCGCAAAGTTCTTGGGCACGCCGCCGCCGATCATGAAGAGCCCCGTGGTCGGGTTGGCGATCTTTAATTGGGTCAACTCGTGAAAGTCCTTGGCGCTATCGAGCGATAGTTTTGGTCCGTTGCCCCTAAAGTGTTGATGCGCCACCAGGCCAAAGCCGGCGGAGCAATCGCTGAAGGCCGGGCAGAAGATGGGGACCTCCGCCTTGTAGGCCTCGTAAATGATGCTGTCATTGGTTCTGCAACCGTGCCTGTCTAGGTACTCCCCCATGGCTCGAATGAATTCGCGTGACGAATGCGGCCTCGGCTCCAGTTCATCCGCGATCAGACGGGTTGTGTCGTCACAGATCCGCAGTTCGTCTTCGTCGATGAGTGTGTCGTAGATGCGATCGATGTTCAGATCGCGTAGCTCCCCGTCGAACATGCCGCTGCGAAGTTTCTCCTCACCGACATAGTGGCGAAAGCCAAGCGCTTCGAAAAAGTCCTGGTCGACGATGTTCGCTCCGGTGGAAACGATGGCGTCGACCATGTGGTATCGGATGGCGTCGGCGAACACTTTCTTCAGACCCGCGCTCACGAGAGAGCCGGCCAGGCAGAGAATCACGCCGCATTCTTTGTCCGCCAGCATTCGATGAGTGATGTCGGCGGCGCGCGCCAGGTCGCGAGCCGTAAACGCCATCTTGCCCATGGCGTCGATCAGCTCGACGGCATTGAACTTGGTGAAGTCCAGGTGTTCGATGGGGGTGTGAAGATAGTCCGTCTTCGTGGTCATGGCCTACTCCCAATCGCGAAGGATCCAAAAACGCAAAAAGCCACCCGGATTGCTCGCTACGGGACTGCCCGGTGGCAGCGGCCCGCCATTGCGATGCAAGGGTGGCTAACTTGCGGAATCTTATCTTTTCCCACGGACGTGACAAGACGAGTTTGCCGGGTCAGTAGAAAAGGAGTGGGGACGGAACCGCGGAAGATCGTCGGCCCTTTAAACCATCGTCGATGGAATCCATCATCCGACGGCGGATGATTGGCCAGCGGGAAGGCCGTTCTTGTACGCAAGAGGAGGGAGGTAGTGGTCGAAGACCGCTGCGGGGGCTCGGACGAGAAGGCGTCCCAAAGGTTGCGTTAAACGAATCTCGCGGCCGACGGTGAGAAGGCCGAGCGACTCGAGTTCTTGGAGCCGGTCGAGTTCCTCCGCGAAATAGTGACTGAAGCGAATGCCGAACTGGCGTTCGATCTCCCCTGTGTCGATGGACCCGAAAGAGTAGAGCTGCTGCAAGACCTCCCGGCGGAGCCGATCGTCGTCGGAGAGTTTGAGGCCCCGTTCGGTCGCCAGATCCTTATCAATGGCATGTCGCCAGTCTTCCGAATTCTTGACGTTTTGGGCGATGGCGGAGGAGAGCTGTGAAATCGCCGAGGGACCGAGGGCGACGATCTCCAAGGATTTGTTGGTCGTCATTCCCTGAAAATTACGGTGAAGCGAACCTTCCTTCGCCGCCTTGGCAAGCGGCTCATGAGGTTTGGCGAAATGGTCCAGACCGATGAACTCGTACCCGGCTTCGAGAAACTGACGGATCGCCAACAGGTTCAAATCCAGCGGCAGATCGCCGGTGGGAAGATCCTCGGGCTTGAAGGCGTTCTGCCAGCGGAACATCTCCGGAATCATGGCCAGCCGATAAAACGCAATCCGGTCCGGCGAGAGGCGAATCACTTTCTCCACGGTTTCCGCCATCGAGTCGAGCGTTTGAAAGGGAAGTCCATAGATCAAATCGAAGTTGATCGAGTCGAAATCGAGTCGGCGACAGGTTTCGACGGCCGCCGCCACCACGTCGAATGGCTGCCTGCGGTTGACCGCGTTCTGGACCCGATCGTCGAAGTCTTGGATCCCGAGACTGATCCGATTGAAGCCGAGGTCGCGAAGGGTTTCCAACTGGTCTGTATTCGTGATCCGCGGATCGATTTCGCAGGCGATTTCCGCAGTGGGAGTCATCGGAAACCGACGCGTGATCAGTCGAAAAAGCGTCGACAGTTGCGGCGAAGTGAGAAAGGTCGGCGACCCCCCTCCCCAGTGAAGTTGCTCCACCTCCGCTTCGCCGAGGATCTCTGCCACGCGGTCGATCTCGATGGCGAGCCCGGCGAGTAATTCGTCCACCGGGTCACGTTTTCTACGCGCGCCGTCCGGGACGATCTCCTTGGTGCATGCGCAGTAGTAACAAAGCTGACGGCAAAAAGGGAGATGCACGTAAAGGGAGATCGGATTGGATCGGCGACCGGAGGTGCGAAGATCAGTCTCGAACTCCCGCGCGCGGTAGCTTTCCTTCCAAACGGGCGCGATCGGATACGAGGTGTGGCGGGGGAGCGCCAATCGCGCGAAGCGCCGATAGACCGCGCGCTCTTCCTCACTGAGTCGGTAGCTCGACTTGTCAATGATGCTCACGTTTCGCCTTCTATTATTCGCGGCCCAAGTCGAGGTCCGTTTCCTCCCGCTACTTTTGAGCAACTGACTCGACGGGATCTCAGGCGAGTAGTTCCTTTACCACCCTCGCCGGCTCGACCCCCGTCAACCTTTGGTCCAGGCCTTGGAAACGATAGGCGAAGCGCTCGTGATCGTAACCCAGGAGCTTGAGCACGGTGGCGTGGAAGTCCCGGATATGGACCGGATCATTGATGATGTTGTAAGAGAAATCGTCGGTCTCGCCGTAGATTGTCCCCCCCTTGATGCCTCCGCCACACATCCACATCGTGAAGCAGCGGGGATGGTGGTCTCGGCCGTAATTCTCTTTCGAGAGTTGGCCCTGCGAGTAGATCGTTCGCCCGAACTCGCCTCCCCAGATGATGAGGGTTTCGTCCAGTAAGCCCCGGGACTTCAGGTCTTGAATCAGCCCATAACATGCCTGGTCGACGTCGCGGCATTGGTCCGGAAGTCGGCCGGCGACGTTGGAGTGCGTATCCCAATTGTTGAGATAGACCTGCACGAAGCGGACGCCCCGTTCGACCATGCGCCGCGCGAGCAGGGTGGTGTAGGCAAACGTGCCGGGCTTCTTGGCGGCTTCGCCGTAGAGTTGGTAGGTCGACTCGGGTTCGTTTCCGATGGCGACAAGGTCGGGAACGCTCGACTGCATGCGGTAGGCAAGCTCGTACTGCTGGATCCGCGTGTGGGTTTCGGGGTCGCCGACCGCATTATAGGTCAGTTCGTTGAGGGTCTTGAGGCCGTCGAGCGTCTTGCGGCGAACTTCGGAAGGAACCCCGGGCGGATTATTGAGATAAAGGATCGGATCCCCCGCCGAGCGGAACGTGACTCCCGCGTGTTCGCCGGGAAGGTAGCCCGCGGACCATAGCCGCGCGGAAATCGCCTGTACCTGCTCGGTATTGGTCGGTTGCGCCACGAGCACGACGAACGTCGGAAGATTCTGGTTGAGTGAACCCAGGCCGTAAGAGGTCCAAGACCCCAGGCAGGGCCGACCGGTCACTTGATTGCCGGTCTGGATGTAGCTGATGGCTGGTTCGTGATTGATGGCTTCGGTGTGCATGCTGCGCACCCAGCAGATTTCGTCGGCAAGCTTGGCTTTCCAGGGAAAGAGTTCGCTGATCCACATGCCGCATTGGCCGTGCTGTTGGAACTTGTATTTCGAGGGAGCGATGGGAAATCGCTTCTGGCCGGAGGTCATGGTCGTGAGACGCTGGCCGTTGCGAATCGATTCAGGTAGATCCTTGTCGTACCATTCTTGCATTTTGGGCTTGTAGTCGAACAGGTCGATTTGCGAAGGTCCGCCAACCATGTGCAGGTAAATGACATGTTTGGCCTTGGCGGGAAAGTGAGTGGGAATGGGTTCCGTGCCGCCGGACTCGCTTCCCAGGCTCCGGAGGCTGGGCAATCCGAGCGATGCCATCGCGGCATAGCCCAAGGCGTTGGCGCCTCTGCCGAGAAAATGTCGCCGAGTCTCGTTCTTCATCCATTCGTGACAGAGAGACATAGTTTTCGAGTCCTATTGTTAACGATCCACCAGGAACGGCCTTCGGGCCGCACTTACTTGTTGAGGAACTCGTCGAGGTTCATCAATTGGTTGGTCAACATGGTCCACGATGCCAACAGCGAGGCGTCGGTCGATGGATCGGCTTTGGTTTCGCCCACGGCGAGCAACTCTTTGGCGTTATCCGGATGCGCGGCATAGTACGCCGATAGGTCGGCAAGCGATGCTCGGATCACGTCCTTTTCTTGACCGGTGAAGGAACGTGAAAGGAGACGCATGCCCAGAAAGTCCATCCGCGCCTCTTGCTCTTCGCTGGATTTGAGCGTCTTTTCCGCAAGCACCTTGGCGGCCTCGACAAATTGAGGATCGTTAAGCGTGACGAGAGCCTGAATGGGTGTATTGGTACGTTCGCGGCGAACGGTACAGACTTCCCGGCTGGGAGCATTGAGGATCTCCATCGACGCGGGTGGAGCGGCGCGTTTCCAGAACGTGTACATGCTTCGACGATAGAGCTTTTCGCCCGCGTCCTGCTTGTAGTCGCGTGTGTTGGAACCAATCATCGCGACCGCTTCCCAGACTCCGGGCGGCTGATACGGTCGGACGCTCGGTCCCCCGATTTTGGGAATGAGCAGGCCGCTGACTTTGAGTGCCTGGTCGCGGACCATCTCGGCGTCCATCCGGAACCGAGGGCCGCGGGAAAGCAAGCGATTGGCGTTATCTTTCTCGATCTTTTCCGGAGTCGCGATTGCCGCTTGCCGGTAAGTCGCGGACGTCAAAAGTAGCTTGAAGAACCGTTTGACGTCCCAGCCATTCTCGCGAAACTCGATCGCGAGCCAATCGAGCAATTCGGGATGAGAGGGAAGTTCCCCCGCGACGCCAAAGTCGTTGGAGGTCCTGACCAGGCCCGTGCCGAACACCTCTTGCCAGAAGCGGTTCACGGTCACGCGCGCGGTGAGCGGATGGTTGTCCGCCAGAAGCCAATTCGCGAAGCCTAATCGATTTCGCGGCTGATCGGCAGGGAAGGGGGGTAGGAAATCGGGCGTGTCCGCCTTTACTTCGTCTTTTCGCTTATCGTATTCTCCACGCGCCAGAATGAACGCCATCGGCTCGGTCGTTTTCTCTTGCATTACGTGGGCCACGGTGCCCCGTTTCTCCATGAATTCACGAACCGTGCGAAACCGGGTCACCTTGTCTTCGAGCCGGCGGTGGACTGGATCGACGGTAGTGAGCCAATATTTGAACAATTCGTCGGTCTCCTGGGGAGACCGTTGCTCGGCGGGCTTGGCGGTCAGATACACGGCACGGGTCGCCGCCGCCAAATTCGCGACCTCTTTGGCGGCGATGGCGCGGTTGTAAAGACGGACGTCCTGGAGAGTCAGGTTGTCGATTCGCGCGCCGCGGCTACGCTGGGCGAACTTGAGTGGCGTGGAAGTTTTGATCGTGCTCTTGAGCGCGTCGGCCGCGACGTCGACTTCCTGCTTCTTTCCATCGATGTAAATGCTCAATCCATCCGCCTTGCCGTTGCCGGCGTGGACGAGCATGACGTGATGCCAGATTCCCCCTTTGAGCTTTTGCTTCGAGATGACCTTGAGGGCGTCTTCGGGCCAGCGGTGGATGATGTGGGAACCGATCCTGCCCCCCTCCACCCACAGGTCCCAACCCCGATGCGCGTCATCCTCGTCCATACGTGCGAGAATGGATCCACTCGCGTTATCCGCGGGGAGTTTCACCCAGGCCCCGGCGGTGAAAGCCTGATCCTTTTCAAAATCGCCGGCAGTGGCATGAGAAAGGACTAAACCTGGCGTCGCTTTATAAGCGTGGTTCGCGACGAAGCCTGGCTCCCAGGCCGCGGTAGCGGTGAGCGTGAGGGATTCGCCTCCGGTCGCCAGTTTTCCCTGGGCGCCGTCCGCCCCTTCGGAGAGGGGAGCGTGAAAGACCTGCCCCTCGGTCGGCACTCGTTCCGAAAACTCCGCCGGGGAGACCGTCGTTCGCCAGGCATCGAACGCGCCGCGTGCGCCGGCGTCGTGTTGTTCCAACTCCTGCTTGGCCTGATTGAGCATGGCGTCGATCTTCGCGAATCGCTGGCGGTCGCTGCCGTCGGGCACGAACACGACGGGAGGGGTGTCCTTGATATTCAGGTCCATCGCCCCTTGCGTGGTGTTGTTGAAGAATGCCGCCATCTCATAGAACTCCCGCTGACTCAGCGGGTCGAATTTGTGATCGTGGCAGGTGGAACAGTTGGCGGTGATGCCCAGCCAGACGGCGGACGTCGTCTCGGTGCGATCGCGGGTGTAAAGAACGAGGTACTCTTCCGGAATCACCCCCCCTTCGTTGGTCGTCATGTTGCAGCGGTTGAAGCCGGACGCGATCTGCTGATCAAGCGTCCGGTTGGGTAGTAGATCCCCCGCGAGGTTTTCGATCGTGAATTCGTTGAACGGCATGTTTTGATTGAAGGCCTTGATCACCCAGTCGCGGTAGGCCCACATTTCACGGTAGTTGTCGAAATGGATGCCGTGGGTATCCGCGTAGCGGGCATAGTCGAGCCAAAACCGACCGCGATGTTCGCCCCACTCCTGTTTGGCGAGCAGGCGATCGAGGTAATCTTCATAGGCCGTGGGCGAAGGATCCTTGACAAAGCGTTCGACTTCCTCGGGCGTGGGAGGCATACCGGTCAGGTCGAGACTCGCGCGGCGGGCGAGAACGTGCCGGTCCGCCTCGGGCGCCGGGGTCAAGCCGGCGCTTTCCAGTCGGGCGAGAACGAAATTATCGATCGGGTTCCGTGGCCATGGAGCGTTTTTCACCGCGGGGACGTTCGGCCGCCGCGGGGCAATGAGTGACCAATGAGGTTGATAGTTTGCCCCTTCGGCGATCCATCGGCGAAGAATCTCTTTCTGCGCCTCGGTTACTTCCTTATGAGAACTGGGCGGAGGCATGACCTCTTCCGGGTCGGTCGAGAGGATGCGACGAAGGGCCTCGCTTTCCTCCGGCTTGCCCGGAACGAGGGCGCTGGCGGTCATCGCGTCGTCGCGCCGGTCCAGCCGGAGGTCCGCTTTCCGTGCCGCGCTGTCGGGACCATGGCACGCAAAGCATGCCTCGCTGAGTATGGGGCGGACGTCGCGATTGTACTCGATCTCGCCCGCCAAGAGTCGCGAGCCTGAGACGACGACAAATGCGAAGGCAAGTCCAAGAATTCTTTCAGGCATGAATCACTCCCTCATGCGATCCAGCAAGCATTGGCCAGGAAGACCGACGGATGCCACCAGTGCGTCGAGCCGTGGTTCGCTCGGTTTTGGCGGGGCGTCGCCCATTCGCGGGCGAGTGCGATAAGTTCGTCGCTCGAAAACGTAAAGTCGCGGTTTGGCGTGCGTTCCTCCAGGACTCTTCGGCTGTCCAGAATGACCTACGACCTTACTTTTCGACGGCATGGTAGCAGTACCTGCGGATTCCCGCGAAGGTTGCCGGCGACCCGCGTTTTTTCCGTTTCGCTTCCGAGGCCCCCGCTACAGTAAGGCATCGATTCCCGTTTTTCCCGTGCGCTAGCGCTCGTCGCGTGGCGGGCAAAATTCCGCGGATGAAGCCGTTTCACTTTCCACTACGGCAAACGTCATTCCCGATGCTGAGCATTGGCAAAAATTATTTTATCCGAGTTTCTCGTTTTGGCAGCAGGGAACCGATGGTCGCCCCAAGAATCTTGGAGACACAGGTGGTGTAATCCCTCGGCCCATCCCCGCTGGATTTCGCTTGGTCTTGACGCCAAGCGAGAGTGGACGAGCTCGTCGGACCGCCAACTCAGAGGGACGAAGCCGCGCATGCGGTCGGTGGAAGCACGGCGACGGCGTGGATGACGAGTTTCTCATACGAGGTGAAGTTAATCGGGGGTTCACGGTTCAAATCGAGGAAGTTTGCCCCTTAATTGCACATGTGGAGGTGCCACGATTGCGCAGTTTTTTGTTGACGAAGGACGCCGTCAGAGAGTAAGTTTGTGTAACTGGTGGTATTCGGGCATTTGCCCAAGCGTGGAGAATGGTTCGTCGATCAGGGTGTGGAGGCTTACGGTCCCTTATTCGCATGGGTCCGCGGGTTCCGCGGTGGCCATCCTGTACTCGATGTTTGATTTCTGCCAATCCGCGCTCTCGCATACCAAGGCATGTGTAACACCGCCCGGACAAGAGTTGTCGTGGGCACCATTATATTGCCGCTCGGAAAAGTAATTTCGGGGTCGGTTTCCCGCTCATGGATGGACGCCGCATCTTGTGGCCAGCGCCAAGGCCCTCCCTGCGACCCGGCCGGGAAAAACGGCATTGCTTTTCTGATGCTCGGTATTGCCGTTGATGCTCAGGCAATCCGTTGCCGATTTGAACTTCCGCGTGGGCGAAAAGTCTCCCCGCGTGGTTTTTCTTCGCGGACGCACTTTGTCCAGTGTTTTCGCCTTTTCTCGGCATGGGTGCTCGTAGACAGATCTTGATTCTAGTTCGGTGTTTGAGTTTCCTTGCCCCCGCGAAACAGCAGTGGAAGTCGTCTAATCGACTGGTTTCGTTTTCGCGTGAACTCGAATAAGGACTCGTCCCATCATGGAGAAACTGCGCGTACTACTGGTGAAGTCCTACCAGAAATCGACCGTCAACAATTGCATGCCGTCGCTCGGAAATCTCTACCTCGTTTCGACTTGTCGGCAATTGCTGAAAGATCGAGTCGAGGTGGCGGAGGTTAATTTTGCGTTAACCTGCACGTCGGGAGAAGAAGCGCTCCGTTACATTGAGGAATTCGAACCGGACGTCGTCGGATTTTCCGCCCTCAATTGGGAGGCGCAGGAAACCTACTACCTGGCCCGGCGGCTTCGCGAACGAGGTTCACGCGCGTTGTTAACCCTCGGAGGCCCCTACCCGCACAAGAACGTCGGCGCGATCACTTCCACGGGGGTCTTCGACTGGATTTTTGACGGGGAAGCCGACTGGGCATTCCCCATTGCTTTGGAACGGTGGTTCTTCGGGAATCGGGACCTGCACGACATCGTTGGTTTGGTCTATCGCTCGGGCGAGAGTTATGAGCGTAATACCGAGCGGCACGGTGTTCCCATGGTGGGCGTGGTGGACAATCTGGACGACATTCCATTCCCCGCATGGGATTTGATCGACTTTGATCAGTATTCCCGCCGCACGACCATGATGTGCGTCAAGAAGGGGAAACGGATCTCCTCTTTGTTCACGTCCCGCGGGTGTCCCTTTCTGTGCACCTACTGTCACGATATCTTTGGCAAGAAGTTCCGTTGGCGCAGTCCGGAGAACGTCGAAGCGGAGGTAAAACTCCTGGTCGAAACCTATGGCGTCGATGAGATCTGCATCGTCGATGACATCTTCAACATGAACTCCGCGCGCATGAGGGAAGTCTGCAAGGCAATCGAGAAGTACAAGGTGCACCTTTGCTTCCCGAACGGCCTGCGCTTTGACATTCTGGACGAAGGAGACGTGGACGCGCTCGTAAACGCGGGAACCTACGCGGTCTCCGTCGCCATCGAAACGGTGACCCCCCGTCTTCAGTCTCTGGTGAAGAAGCGATTGAAGATGGATGCGACGAAGCGCGCCATTGACATGTTCTGGGAACGCGGGGTCTTCATGCGCGGCTTCTTCATGGTCGGATTTCCCTCGGAAACCGTTGAAGAAATCCAACGGACCATCGACTTCGCCATCCAATCGAAGTTGGCCCTCGCCTGTTTCTTTACCGTCGTCCCACAGCCGGGTACGCCACTGTTTGAATTGGCAAAAGAGGAGGGGGGAGCAGCCGGAAGACCCAATGCCAGCCACGAGTTCTCGGTTGCCAAGAATTCCTGGTATGAACAGGTGTATGGCGTCAATCTCAAGAAACTGCAGGACCGTGCCTACATTCGCTTTTATCTGATGAGCCCGTTCCGTTGGTATATGATCCTGCGCACCTATCCCATCGGCCAGCTTCTTCTTTATGTTTGGATGTTTCTGCGACGGTTTTGGGGAGGAATGGCGGTCAGTCACGTGGAAACCGCGACTCCCAAGATGGCGGATGACGTCGAGCCGGAGGTCAATCCGATTACCAGTGCCTCATTAATTCGAGGTGGTGGCCCCAAGGTCAGCCGCGTTCCCGATGCCAACGTGATTCAGATAGGAACATCGCCGACATTGAAACCTGTTCCCGCGGCGGTCTACGAAATTCAAACCGCGTGACGATTGCTCGCCGAGTCGTGGCCCGGTGATTTGCCCAGTCTTGTCGAGGGTTGCTCGAGTTCTTGGAAGCTGGCTCACCGGTTTTCCCCGAGACAGCCGGCTGGCCGCGTGCCGGTATTCCTGTCAAGTTTCCTCCCTCCTCCATTAAAGGCGAACAATCGAAGGACGTTCCTCCGAGGTCGAGCGGTAGAAGTTCGAGAAGTAACAGGCCATTCGAATTCGCCGCCAACGCCTAATGCGCTTCAGAAATGGGATGGCGTATCTCGCGCCTGGTCGTTTGGATTTCCTTGGCGAAATGCGAGCCGGGACACGGCTTTACTTTTCTGTGCGGCAAGAAGGTTGGACAACGATTGCCATTGGTTCGCGCGACTTCGTGAAAAGAAGTGAGCATCCGCGCGCGATGTTCGCCCTACATCACTTTTTGATTGCGACAGCCAACGGAGGAGCATCAGAATTGGGACTCGATCCGAATATTGTTGAAGAACCGCCCGGAGGGGGAGACGCTTATGTTACAAGTCGCGAAGGGGATAGCTCTGGCGACGTGGTGGATACTGGCCGCGAGTCCATCCGTCGCGGAAGCCGATCGGCCAAATGTTTTGTTCATCGCCGTCGACGACATGAACACTGATCTGGGTTGTTATGGCCAACCCTTGGCCAAGACTCCAAACATCGATCGATTGGCGAAAAAAGGCGTTCGATTCGAGCGGGCGTATTGCCAATTTCCCCTCTGTAGCCCGAGCCGGGTCTCGGTGATGACTGGACTGCGTCCCGACAGGACTCAGATTTTCGACCTGAGAAAGGATTTTCGCAAAACTAGCCTTCCCGACGTCGTCACGCTGCCACAGCTTTTCCTGAAGAACGGATACTTCGTCGCGCGCGTGGGGAAGATATTTCATTATGGCAATCCAGGCGACATTGGAACCGACGGCCTGGACGATCCGGCGTCTTGGCAAACGCGCGTCAATCCTCGTGGTCGGGACAAGGAGGAAGAGCATTTACTCACCAACCACACGCCGAAGAGGGGGCTGGGGAGTTCGCTGAGTTTTCTCGCCGCCGAGGGAACGGACGAGGAGCAGACGGACGGCAAGGTTGCCGCCGAGACCATCCGATTGCTCCGGGAAAACAAGGATCGTAACTTCTTCATCGCCGCCGGGTTTTATCGGCCGCATTGCCCTTATATCGCGCCGAAAGGTTATTTCGATCACTACCCCATGGAGTCGATCCAGCTTCCCAAGGAGCCCGCCGACCACGTCGCGAAGATTCCCTCTGCCGCGTTGAGTTCCGTCCAGCCGTACCCGCATTTTGGCGTGACGGAGACGCAGGCGCGCGAAGCGCGGCGGGCGTACTTGGCGACCATCAGCTTCGTCGACGCGCAAGTGGGAAAACTACTCGACGCGCTCGACGAACTCAAACTCGCCGACAAAACGATCGTCGTCTTTTGGAGCGACCATGGTTACCTTCAAGGTCAACACGGTCTTTGGAAGAAACAGAGTCTCTTCGAAGAGTCGGCGCGGGTTCCGTTGATCGTTGCCGTCCCCGGGGAGCGCGGGAACGGAAAGACTTCGCCCCGGACGGTGGAACTTGTCGATCTTTTTCCGACGCTCGCGCAGCTTGCCGACCTGCAACCGCCAAGCGACCTCGAGGGAGCCAGTCTCGTTCCACTATTGAGGGATCCCGACGCGCCGTGGGATCGCCCGGCTTTCACGCAGGTGTATCGCGGGGACTTTCCCGGGCATTCCATCCGGACGGAACGCTGGCGTTACACGGAGTGGGACAATGGCAGGCAAGGGGTCGAGCTCTACGACCATGACGCGGATCCCCACGAGTACCATAACCTCGCGAACGATCCGAAACTCGCCGCGATCGCCAATGAACTCAAGGCGAAGCTCGAAGGGAATTGGCCGAGCGACAGTTATTCCAACATGCTTGACAAACAGCCGCAGAATCGGCGGGCGAAAGCCGTCAAGAAACGGAAGTCGCAGTGATCGATCGCGGAATCCTTGCCAACGCCAAACTCGCGCGCCGGATGTGTACGTAGAAGTTCGTCGTTCGAACGCTGGATGATGTTCCCATGAAAATCCGCGGTATGCGTTGCGATGTGGGAATAATCGGGTAGTCTAAGAGCCTGTTGAGCAAACCAATCCCGGCGCGCCGGGATCGGTCCACGGTGTATCTTGGCTGCGAGCTTGATAACACCCAATGGCTTGTGGACCGATCGGCATCATCGCGATTTCTCAACAGGCAGCTAGCGGCGAAGGCGATTTTTTTCGACGGTATCCGCCGATGGTGTGACTTATCGGAAGGATGGCCGTGGACATGGCGCACGCGTCCATCGAGCGTGTCGTCGAAGACAGGTTCATCGGAGTGGTGCGAAGGGACTTGGGGATGGTGAAAAAGCAAGTAGCGACTGAATCGGTGTTAGCGCGTCGTGGTTTCCTGGCGGCAAGCACGTCCTGCCTGCTCATCGCGTCCCGGTCTTGGTCTTCGGACGAAGTGGTTCAAAAACGTCCCGCGCTCGGGGACTATCCCTTCAAACTTGGGGTTGCTAGTGGAGATCCCAATGCGAGCGGGTTCGTGATCTGGACCCGACTTGCTCCCAAGCCGACCGAAGGGGGTGGCATGCCGGCGGACTCAGTCGCGGTCGCTTGGGAGGTTGCCAAGGACGAGAATTTCAAGCAGGTCGTAAGCCAAGGGGAGTCGATTGCCGTCCCGCAATTGGCGCATTCCGTGCACGTCGAGGTGCGCGGGCTCGAGCCGAACCAATGGTATTGGTATCGGTTTCATGTCGCCGACGAGACCAGTCCCGTCGGCAGGGCGCGAACCATGCCTAAGTTAAGCGAGCCATCCGATCTTCTTCGTTTTGCGTTCGCATCCTGTCAGCATTACGAGTCCGGCTACTACACCGCCTATGAACACATGGCCAAGGAAGATCTCGATCTGGTCTTCCACCTGGGAGACTACATCTACGAAGGACCGGGAAAACCAGGAGGAGTAAGGCTTCACCTGGGCAACGAAATCCAATCGCTTGAGGATTACCGCAACCGCCACGCGCTTTACAAGACGGACGAGCACCTGCAGCGGATGCATACGCGCTGTCCGTGGGTGGTGGCATGGGACGATCACGAACTCGACAACAATTGCGCTGGCGCCATTTCCGAGCAAGAGAATGTCGATCGCGCCTCGTTCCTGGCGCGAAGGATGAATGCCTATCAAGCATATTACGAGCACATGCCCCTTCGTCATGGCTCGATCCCCACGGGACCCGACATGCAGCTTTATCGACGGATCCAGTTTGGATCCCTGGCGGAGTTCAACGTTTTGGACACCCGCCAATACCGCTCCGATCAGCCGAACGGTGACGGATTGTCGCCTTTGACGGGGGACGCGATCGATCCGAAAACCACCATGCTCGGCAAGAAGCAGGAGGGTTGGTTGTTTCGCGGATTGCTTCAATCTCGATCGAAATGGAATGTGCTCGCCCAGCAGGTCATGATGGCGCGCGTCGATTTCAAAGAGGGGGAAGAAAAGGCGTTCTCCATGGATCAGTGGTCCGGCTACGACGTGGCGCGAACCCGTCTGCTCGATTTCCTCGCGACCCGGCGCGTGCCGAACCCCGTCGTGCTGACGGGCGATATTCATTCCAACTGGTGCAACGATTTGCTCGTGAATTTCGACGATCGGGAAGGTACGCCGGTGGCCGCGGAATTCGTCGGTACCTCGATCAGCTCGGGCGGGGACGGTGGTAAGGCGCGCGTTAACCTGGATCGGCTACTCGCCGAGAATCCCTTCGTCAAGTTCGCCAACGCCCAGCGAGGGTACGTGCAGTGCACGGTCACGCCCAAGGAATGGCGGTCGGACTACCGGATCGTGGAATACGTTTCCAAACCGGGCGCGCCGCTCGTTACAAAAGCTTCGTTCGTTGTCGAAAGCGGCTCGCCGGGCGTGAAACCGGTCTAGCGAATTCGTCGATAGGTCCCGGCA
Source organism: Planctomycetota bacterium (assembly GCA_046350335.1). Taxonomy (GTDB): domain Bacteria; phylum Planctomycetota; class Planctomycetia; order Kolteriales; family Kolteriaceae; genus JAXMAQ01. Next base: position 112,549 of record JAXMAQ010000006.1, on the reverse strand, counting down.
ATTCAAAAGGGGAGAAGGATAATGCCTTGTTCCCGTTCGCGCATGGAAATCTCCCGATTTTTGTGCCGCTTAATAAAGTAATGCCGGGGGCCCGGCGCGCTTTACGCGAACGCCCTTCAAACGACCGGACCGGGAATCACGGCATGACTTTTCCGTTGCGCAATAGACCCGCTCTTTACCAATCAAGGAAAAGGACGTCGGCACGCCGAACGTCGTGTGGATGGCGCCGTTTGCGCGTCGTTGCGGAATTACGTTTATTGCTGAAGATCGCGGATTTTTCTTCAAATCCTCACGGTTCCAGTTAGCATGATAACGCAGTGGGAAATGCGCTTTTGAGAGAACGCGCGACACCTCCCTTGGCGATACGAAGCTTCGGCTTGATGGGCGAGTATTGATTCGCTTGGCCGTTGTTCGCGCTAGTTGGTGTTCCCATATCTCAAAACGATGCCCTCCGGCCCGCGATGAGTGAATGGTTCCATCAAACCACCGGTACCACCCCATGCCATGTATGAAGCGACAATCGGGACCTCTGCAAACGAATCAGCGCGGCGGTAGGCAACACTCGGCTTCCGTCTCTGGCGCTTCCCATGCCGTTTATTTGGCATGCCTGATTCTGGCGTGCTTCCACGGTACGGAGGCTGTGGCGGAGGAAACGGGCTATTCCCCCATTCGGTTCGAGAAAGAGGTGGTTCCCGTACTGGTGAAGCGGTGCCTCGGTTGCCATAACGCTAGTGAAAAACAAGGGGAATTGGAGCTTTCCACCATCGCAGGGATCCAAAAAGGGGGCGAGGGCGGGCCTGCCTTGGTCGCTGGTAATCCGGGCGAAAGTCATCTGCTCCTGAGAGCAGAAGCTGGGGAAATGCCGCCCGAAAAGGATGGCAAGTCGAACAAGCTACCCGAAAGCGAAATCGAGCTGCTACGGCAATGGATTGCCGCGGGCGCTCCCTGGCCGGAAGGGCGGACCCTAAGCCCCTATGAAGTCTCGACGAGCGCGCGTGCGGGTTTCGATTGGTGGTCCCTGCAGCCGATCCAAGGTCCGCTCGTGCCGACGGTCAAGACCGTGGAACGGGTATCCAATCCCATCGACGCGTTCGTCCTCGCGACGCTCGAAAAAGAGAACATGACACTCGCGCCGGAAGCCGATCGACGGGTATTGATCCGCCGATTGTATGCTGATTTTCTTGGCTTGCCCCCCCGTTACTCGGAAGTGGAAGCGTTCGCGAACGATCCGTCGGCGGATGCGTATGAAAGACTCGTGGATCGGCTGCTCGCTTCTCCCCACTTTGGCGAGCGTTGGGCGCGCTACTGGCTGGATGTGGCTCGATATGCCGAAACCTGCGGCTATGAACGAGACCAGGAAAAGCCCGGTGCCTGGAAGTATCGCGATTGGGTGATTCAAGCGATCAATGACGACATGCCCTACGATCAGTTCGTCTCGGAGCAGTTGGCGGGCGACGAGTTGCCCGGCCGAACCGAATCGCAGGTTATCGCGACTGGGTTTCTGCGCATGGGAACTTGGAACGATGAGCCCAATGATGCTCTGGAATACAAGTATGAGCGGCTCGAAGACCTCGTCCATGTCACCAGCACGGCTTTTCTCGGCTTGACCGTGAAATGTGCCCGCTGCCACGACCATAAGTTCGATCCGATTCCGCAGACGGACTATTACCGGATGGCCGCCATTTTCTGGGCGGGTCATGTCGAGCCTAGGGACGCGGCTCTTCTAGGCGGGCCGACGAAGGAGGAACTTGGCTTCGATGTCTTTGGCTACACGGATAGGGCCAAGGATCCGCCCCCGATGCAACTGCTTCGAAAAGGGGATCCGCATCGTCCGGAACAAGTCGTCGCGCCGGGGTATTTGTCGCTGGTGCCGGCGTTGGATCAATCCATGGCGGGCCCTTCCGCGGAGGCGACGACTTCCCAGCGTCGCCTGCAACTCGCCAAGTGGCTGACGGACGGTCGGCATCCGCTCACCGCCAGAGTCGCCGTCAATCGACTTTGGCAGCACCATTTTGGGGAGGGATTGGTTCGAACGCCGGACAATTTCGGATTCAATGGCGAACGACCGACGCACCCGGAGTTGCTTGATTGGCTCGCCACTGAGTTTCGGGCCGGCGGCTGGCGTGCCAAAAGGCTGCACAAACTGATGGTCATGTCCCAGGTGTATCGGCAATCCTCGGTGCATCCCGAAGGAGCCACCTATCACAATCGCGACGCGGGTAACCGGCTTTGGTGGCATGCCGAAAGGCGGCGTCGCGATGCCGAATCCCTGCGCGACGCGATGCTCGCGGTAAGCGGCCGGTTGGACGAAAAGATCGGCGGGCCTGGTTTCAAAGCCCAGATCAGCGACGATGCGCTCGAGGGGCTCTCGATGAAAATGGCCGCGTGGAAGGCTTCTCCACCGGAGGAACAGAATCGGCGAAGCATTTACATGTTCTGCAAACGATCGCTCCTTTCCCCGATGATGACGGTGTTCGACTTCTGCGACACATCACAACCCTGTGCGCGCCGCGACGTGACGACGGTGGCGCCCCAGGCGCTCACCCTGCTGAATAACGGCTTTGTGCATCAGGTCAGCCAGGATCTGGCCCAATGCGTTCGCAGGGACGCGGGCGAAGATCGTCATGCTCAAATCGACGAGGCGTGGAAACGATGTCTCGGTCGCTTGCCCAACGACCGTGAGCGGTCCGCTTCCGCTCGTCACATGGAGGCTCAAGAATTAAACCGCGCGAGCAGTCCTGCCGGCGATTCTTTGAATCAGGACGCGCGAGGTTTTGCTCTCGCCTCGTTGTGCCACGTTTTGATCAACGCCAATGAGTTCATTTACGTCGATTAGGAGATGGCCGATGTTCCGTCGAAACAATCACGATCGGCGCTCCCGTGGCGGACGGTTTCCCTGTGGCGTGACCCGTCGCGAGTTCGTTTGGGAGATGGGTGGAGGATTCGCGGGCGTTGCCCTTGCGAGTTTGCTCGACCGGGACGGCTTCTTCGCTCGTCACGCGCAGGCGGCCAATGGCTCGGCGGCGGGTCCCCTGGCGCCGAAGCCGCCGCACTTTTCCACCAAGGTTCGAAGCGTCATCTTTCTGATGATGAACGGTGGGCCGAGCCAGGTGGATACGTTTGACTACAAGCCAGAACTCGAAAAGTACGCAGGCAAGCCATTGCCAGAGGGGAAGAAGTTCATCAACTCCGGGGGACGCGCAATCGGATATCTCACTCCCGCGCAACGGCCATTCCGTCCCGGCGGGCAAAGTGGGCTCTTGATCTCCGACTATTTCCCCAAAGTGCGGGAGCACGCGGACAAACTTGCCGTCCTCCGATCCTGCCATGCCGATAGTCACGCGCATGGCTCGGCGTTGGTTCAAATGAACACGGGCAAACCGCTGATCGGCCGCCCTTCTCTGGGAAGCTGGTCGGTCTACGGCCTGGGGACGGACAATCAGAGTCTTCCTGGCTACGTCGTCATATTGGACAAACGAGGCGGCCCCATTAGTGGTCAGCCGAATTGGTCGAGTGGGTTCATGCCCGCCACCTTTCAAGGGACCTTGTTTCGACCGACCGGAAACCCGATTCTCGACTTGAGTGGGCCGGCTCACGTGGATCGAAAGGCGCAACGGGAACAGTTGGATCTGCTCGCCAAGATCAACGAAGAACACCTGGCCCAGCGACCGGGTGGGGACGAGTTAGCAGCGCGCATGTTAAGTTACGAACTCGCCTTTCGGATGCAGGCGGAAGCACCCGAGGCGGTCGACCTCTCTCAAGAGACCAAAGCGACGTTGGATTTGTACGGCGTGGGCAAGGAGCCGACGGACGAGTTCGGCCGGAACTGTCTCATTGCGCGCCGGCTTGTCGAGCGAGGCGTCCGATTTCTGCAGCTCTACTCGGGTGGGGGTCATCTCGAGGATACTTGGGACGCGCATGAAAGCGTCGAGAAGAATCACGGCAAACACGGCGCGGAGGTGGACCAACCCATAGCCGCCTTACTTACCGATCTGCAGTCGCGTGGGCTGCTCGACAGCACGTTGGTGGTTTGGGGTGGGGAGTTTGGTCGAATGCCGTTCGCGGAAGGGGTGGGCAAGCCCGGCCGAAACCACAACCCCTACGGTTTTTCGATGTGGTTGGCGGGTGGCGGAGTAAAAGGGGGCATCGCCTACGGCGAGACCGACGAGTTCGGCTTCGAAGCGGTGACGAACAAAGTCCACGTCCATGACATACACGCCACGATCCTTCACCTGATGGGAATTGACCACACCCGCTTGACCTATTTTCATCAAGGGCGCGACGAACGTCTCACCGACGTTCATGGGGTCGTCGTCAAGGATATCCTTGCTTGACTCAAAGTCCCGATCGAAGGTGATGAACTTCGAACTATTCCTTCCATGAGAACGTCAGCGGCTTTGTTAAGTCGGGGATGTCGATCTTGCAGGCGCCGCGGGCGCACTGATGACGATGGGCTTCCCACCAATTTCTCCACCAGCCGGCGTCGTTCTGACGATCGTGAAAGTATTTACCGGTCTTTGGATCGCGGAACTCCCCGGTTCCTGCCGCCACGGGGACGAAGTCGCGGTCGATACCGGCTAGTGTTCGGAGCGAATTCGCTATGCGCGATCGGATGTACGTATCCGTCTCCGCGAGCGCGATCAAGTAGGGAAGGGCGCGCGGATCGTAATGTTTGGCCACCTCTTCGGCGAATTGGGACGCGTCGACATACGGGATTATCCCCGAAACGCTGCTATCGCGCGGGTATTGCGCGAGGTGAACGGCAAGTCGGAGCTTCCCTTGTAAAGTGTAGATGTCGTTGGGAAAGGGAATGTAGGACTCACCGTGGCGGCTTTTGGAAAAGATAGGAATGGGGGTCTCGCGAACGTCTTCGGGAAAAGAGTGCCGGTTTTTCTCCCACCACCGCCGCCACCAACGGCCGTCGTGAAAAGGGCTGTACTCCACCCCCGTTAGTTTTTGCAGCGAGAAGTAGCCGAGTTGATAGACGGTATCAACTGAGTTGTCCGCGTCCATCACGCCGATGAGAAGAGGAATGGATTTCTGGCCCTCCCGATCCGCGATCTTGCGTGCCAGGTCCCGGAAATGGACCTCCGGTTGATCGAGGCGCACGGGAATGCCGACGTTGGCGAAGATCATGTCGGCCGTCTCCGCGAAGAACTCCCAGCGGTCGTTGTCCTCCGCCAGGATCGCGGCTTGGAGTTCCTCTCGTTCCGAAAGCGGCGAACTTGGCCACGCGAAAAATATTACGAGAAGGCAAAGACCGCCGATCAAAAAGTACCAAGGTCGAATCTTCAGTCTCGTCATGGCCACTACTCACGGGGAGGGGAATTCAATGAAGCGAGCGATCGGACGGTGAACTCATGGTGTTGGATTGCCGGACACGTTTTGTTCGAGCCATTCGATTCCCGCGTGGATCTCGCCGAAGATGTCTCCGTGCCAGCCATGACCCCCTTCGTAGTTCGTGAGCTGGACCTTGGCGCCCGCCGTCTTGAGTTCGCGCGATGCCTGCTCGGCAAAACGGTGGGGGCAGACGCGATCCTGGGGCGAATGAAAAAGGTAATAGGCGTGTCCCTTCGAGTTGGTTAAGGGTGGCAATGTCCGAGGGTGGAACACGGACATTGCGATGAATGAGCCTTTGACCTTGTCGTTGGAAAGAGCCACGGCGTGGCAGGCGGGGCCGCTGGAGGACCAAGAGAGGGTGAAAACGCGATCACCGTCGATCTTTTCCCGCTTGGCGACGTCGTCGATCACCGAATCGACGAAGTCTTCCGTGGTGAACTGACTTTGCGGAACGTTGTTCTTTTTTGTCGGCCAGACCACCTTTTGCGTTGGCGTCCAAGGATGTGAAACAAGCTGCGCGACGAGATATCCTTCGGGTATCCCGTTTGCATAAATGGCTTGAACGAAGGGTGAAAACGAAATGCTGCCATCTCCACCCGGCAGCACAAGGAGGAGTCCGTAACCCTTTTCGGGAGGAGCTTTCCCTTTCTGCGGGCCATGGAGGATATAGTGACGGTGCACATCGTCGCCGGCCCGAAGGTCGCGAGTGGGCAGGTCCGCGGCGTCATCCCGCGCGTTCGCTGTCATCGCGAGGAGTAGCATCGAGAACATCGTGAGCGTTGCCCGACACTGGCGAATGGCCATGCGAATACCTCCTACGTTCGGGATTGGCGTCCAACCTTCTGTCGGACTTGTCGATCGCTTACTTCTGCGAGAGATTTCGCCATTCCAGTTTCGCGGCCCGCGCGGAAATACGAATGAAGTTCCCGTTCGTGGGAATCTCGATCTTCCTGTTTTGCCATTCCTCACCGGGAAACTGGACATAGACCTCTGCCTGATCGCCGGCGGCGAAAAAGTTCAACGGGACCTTTCCATCAGCGTCGGTCGTGGCGTGAATCGGCTCCGAGCCCATGAAGTAGATGAGATTGGTTTCTCCGGCGCGCGAGCGTCTTTCCGAGGGGAAGACCCTCGCGTTCGCGATCGGCTGATCTTTTTCGTCGTGAACCTCCAGGGTTATTGTGGATGCCGGTTCGAGCACAAGACGGACCGGTTCCCAATGCCCGTTTTCCTTGATCCGATAGATCGACCGGAAGGCGTAGCCCTCTTTCACCGCGGCGACGAGGACCGCGTGTCGATCGTTTTTTGGAATGATGTTTTCGATATGGAAAGTGCCGTCCATTCCCGTTTCTGAGTGATGGGAGGCTTGTTGATATCTGCCATTCGGCCAGGTTTTGACAATGAGGAGTAGCTGCGCGCCCTCGATGGGACGATCCTCGATATCGACGACCGTTCCCAGGAGGGGGACTCGCGCGCCCGCGGAAGGGTTCTTCGTTAGTGAATCCGCCGCCTTGATCTTTTCATTCGCCAAGTCCGCTTGTTTCGCCGCCAGTTCGAGTTGGTTCCGACGCCAGCCTTGCGTGAACCAGAATCCGCCAACCACTACGAGGGCGCAAGTCACGATCAGCGTAGCCGGTCGTCTGGCTCGTTTTTGGGAGAATTCTTCCCTAAGGCATTCGATTTCATGGCGGCGGACCGGTCCAAATAACCGCTCCGCCTCTTTCCAGGCCTCGTCGAACGAGCACCCCGTGGCCAGTTTGTCCTCCACGAGCTGGCGGAAATGAAACATCAGTTCGTCGTCGAGATCCTCGTGCCGGGAGTTTTTGTCTCCCATCGAGAGCCAATGACGAATCCAGTGCTGCCAAGCCATGATCACGCCTCCGAAGGACGATAGTTCAGAATGTTCTCGATCGCGCGTTGCATCCGTTCCCAGGCGGCGGTTTCCGCCTGCAGTTGCTTGGTGCCCTTGGCGGTCAGCCGGTAGTACTTGGCCCGTCGATTGGCTTCCGACGGTCCCCATTCCGCAGTGATTAAGCTTCGACGTTCCAGCCGATGCAAAGCGGGATAAAGCGAACCTTCCTCGACCTGAATCAATGCATCACTCACCACGTGAATGTGGCGGGCGATCGCATAGCCGTGTTTCGGCCCCGCCTGCAGCGTCCGCAGTATGAGCATGTCCAGGCTCCCTTGCGGCACGGAACTCTTCGACTTTTCCATGAATACGTTTTCTCCCCTAGATGTCTTAGGGGAATAGTAAACAAGTTCCCCTAGATCGTCAAGGGGAAAGCATCGAATCGCGTAGACGCGCGATGGACAGTCGCGCGACATGCAACGGAACGGGCTCGAAGTGACCATCCGCCGACCGGCATCCGTTCAACGTTCGTTCGCTTGGAGACGACTCTGGGATTCTCAAGAACGAACGCTAAAAAGCTCTATAGCTCGAGGCGCTGGATCGTCTGACGTGGGGCGAAAGTGAATGAGAGGCCTGAAATGGTTCGATCCGTTTGGCTCACTGTTTTCGGAGTCGTATTTACGGGTGAACCGATCCATCCGCCGTCCGGCGACGCGGTGATTCGAACACTCGCGGGCGATTCGGAAATTGTGATTACGACGACCGAACGTTTGGCGGGCGCGATTCATTCCTTGACCTGGGGCGGAAAGGAATTCATCGACAGCGTGGATCATGGCAGGCAATTGCAATCCGCGGCAAGCTTCGATTGCGCCGCCAAGGGGGAGTTCTGGGCGGAATGTTACAACCCAACGGAAGCAGGCTCTCGGCGGGATGGAGCTGGCGCGCGTTCCACCAGTCGTTTGCTCGAGATCCACGCGGAAGGGGCGGAACTTCGCACCAAGACGCGGATGGCGTTCTGGCTCGCGCCAGGTGAAGAATCCTCCGGTAGACCGGCTCTCAACGACAGGATTCTTTCGGATCATTTGGTCGAGAAACGTGTTCACATCGGGCACGGCACGCACGCGAATATTCTCGAATACGAGGTGATGTTCACGGTTCCGGGGGAACGGCATACCTTCGCCCAGTTCGAGGCCCTTACCGGATACATGCCGGCCGAGTTTCAGCGGTTTTGGAAGTTCAGTCCGGACAGCCAGAAACTCGAGCCTCTGGATGATGGACCGGGAGAGCAACCGTTCCCCGTCGTTCTGGCGACGGAGGACGGGAGTCATGCCATGGGTGTTATTCGCTCGACCAGCCGTCCCCAGGTTGGGAACGGGTGGGCTACGGCCGCTTCCGTTTCGTACCGGAGAAAGTGGTGAAATGGAATTGCGCGTTTCGCATCGGCTCCGCGAAAGGGATCGAGCCCGGTCAGTATCCCTTCCGTCTTTTCGTCGCCGTCGGCAGTTTGGCCGACGTCGAGAACGCGCTCCGAGAGCTGGTACGCGAGTTCACTGCGAGAAAAAAACATCCAAGTCCCTGATCGCCAATCCGCCTGCGTAAAACTCCAATTTCTCTAATCGCAACTCGCTGCCACTATTGAGTATCGGATCCACGTGCGCGTAGACGGTTCTCGGGGGCCGAGGCCGCTTCCGCTGCCGCGTGAGAAAAAATCTCTTCCTCCCGTCACGTATCCCGGATCTCAAACGTCCAGAATGAAAAGTGGCTCAGCGGAAGTTGGCGTATTCGTTCCACGAGAGGAGGGAAAGATGAAACGGGGCGTTGGTTTGCTCGTTGCCGGATTGGTGTTTGGCGTGGTCGGAACCAGCCTTGCCCATCGGCATAATGACGGAGAGCAGGTTAAGCTCTTGAAGGTTTGGGATATCGAGGAGAAGTTGGCGGGAAAGGACGCCTCGGTGTCGGCGGTGAGCGTGACCATTGACGCTGGCCAGGCAGGCGCGCCACACCGTCATCCAGGGCCGGCGTTCGTGTACGTGATCGAAGGGACGTACGAACTTGGCGTGGACGATCAGCCGACAAAGATCTTCCATGCGGGAGAAGTGTTCTTCGAGCCCTCCGGGTCTCTGCATCGGGTGTCGAAGAACCCGGCGACGAAGGGGCGCACGCGTCTCGTCGCGTTCGTGCTGCACCCGCGCGACGCGAAAGAGATAGCGGTCCCAGAAACAAAGAAGCAATGATTGAGTCCAACGGATTCAGCCCATCGTTTAAAGAATCACCCTGTACAAATAGGCAAAGAAAGGTCAGCCATGAAGATCGTCGTCATAGGCGGAAACGGATTGATCGGAAAAAAACTCGTCGCCACGTTGCGTTCGCGGGGGCATGAAGTGGTTTCCGCGTCCCCTTCAACGGGCGTCAATGCGATCACCGGCGAGGGATTAAGCCAGGCATTGAAGGGCGCGCAAATCGTTGTCGACGTTTCCAACTCCCCTTCCTTCGAAGACCAGGCGGTGCGCACATTTTTTGAAACCTCGACGCGCAATCTTCTCGACGCGGAGTCCGCGGCGGGTGTCGGACATCACGTGGCGTTGTCCGTCGTCGGCGCGGATCGCATGAAAGATAGCGGCTACATGCAGGCGAAAGTCGTCCAGGAACAGTTGATCCAGTCAAGTAAGATTCCTTATTCCATTGTCCGCGCGACGCAGTTCTTCGAATTCCTGGGCGCGATTGGACAGTCTTCGGTCGTGGAAGGAAAAGCCCACATTCCTCCCGCACGATTGCAGCCGATCGCGTCCGACGACGTCGTTGCCGCGGTTGCTGACGTTGCTTTGGGTGCCCCGGTAAATGGCATCGTTGATGTCGCTGGGCCGGAACTGCTTCCGATGGCGGAAGCCGTTCGCCGATTCCTTTCCGCCACCGCCGATGCCTTGCCCGTGGTGGAAGATCCCAAGGCAAAGTATTACGGTGCAGCGCTCGAGGTGGATTCTCTCACGCCCCTTCATTCGTCCCGGCTAGGTCCGACGCGCCTCGATCAGTGGCTCGTCAGTCGCTCGTAGGATCCGTCGCAAACGCGTCGTTTCCACCGTGAAGAGCAAGGTGCAGATCGAAGTTGTCTTGCGTACGGAATTCGAATTGGTCCATGCCGGGGCCGGAAAGTGTCCTCGCGAGCTGTCGTCGTTCTTTCCGGACCGGCAAGGCACCATGAGAGGCCCAGAAATCCGTACGATATTGAGCATGAGAAAAGTAATGTCGCAACGTCCGGTCCGGTTGATTGGAGGGCGTTCTCGCAAAACGCACCGGCCCACGGATTTACTTTTCTGAGCGATCACAGGCGACTACGAACGATGTTTCTCGGGAATCGACGCGACTTATGGAAAAGCGACTACTGGACTATCTGCAGCGGATATTGAACGCGCGCGTCTACGACGTGGCGATTGAATCACCACTGGAACACGCGCGCAAACTCTCCGAGCGGGTGGGAAACACGGTCTGGCTCAAGCGGGAAGACACCCAGCCGGTGCACAGCTTTAAGCTTCGCGGAGCTTACAACAAGATGGCCCATCTGTCTCCCGAGGCGCTTGCCAAGGGAGTCGTCTGCGCGTCGGCAGGCAATCACGCCCAAGGGGTCGCTTTCAGCGCGCGCCGTCTTGGTTGCCAGGCGGTAATCGTCATGCCGGTTACGACGCCGCGGCTGAAGTTCGAAGCGGTGCGCGCCCTGGGGGGACGCGTGATACTTCACGGCGACAGCTATTCGGACGCGCATGCTCATGCTTTGGAGTTGGAGAACCGGCACGGGTTCGTTTTCGTTCATCCTTTCGACGACCCGGACGTGATCGCGGGCCAGGGAACCGTCGGCATGGAGATCCTTCGCCAGCATCAGCATCCGCTGCACGCGGTGTTCGTGGCGGTGGGTGGTGGAGGCTTGATCTCCGGCGTCGCGGCGTACGTCAAGGCGGTTCGCCCCTCGATCAAGGTGATCGGCGTTCAGATGGCCGATTCCGACGCCATGATCCGTTCCCTCCAGGCTGGCCAACCAATGACCCTTTCCGAAGTGGGCTTGTTTTCCGACGGAACCGCGGTCAAGCGAGTGGGGGACGAGACGTTTCGATTGACGAAAGAACTGGTCGATGATTTCGTCACCGTCAACACCGACGCGGTCTGTGCCGCCATCAAGGATGCTTTCGAGGATACCCGCATCATCCTGGAGCCGGCGGGCGCGATGAGCCTGGCTGGGATGAAACAGTACATCGCGCACCATGACCTCAAGGGGGAGGAAATGGTCGCGATCACCTGTGGCGCGAACATGAATTTCGACCGCCTCCGTTTCGTCGCGGAGCGAGCGGAAGCGGGCGAAGAGCGGGAGGCCCTCTTTGCCGTCACCATTCCGGAAGAACGGGGGAGCTTCAAGCGACTTTGCGAGACGATCGGCGCCCGGAACGTGACCGAGTTCAGTTACCGCATCTCGGATACGAGGGAGGCCCATGTCCTGGTGGGGCTTTCCATCAATAATCGAAGTGAAGTGCCGGACATCAACCAGTCCCTCGCCAAGGAGGGTTTTACTTCGCTCGACCTGGCGGACGACGAACTCACCAAGGAGCATCTACGTTACATGGTGGGTGGCAGAAGCCAATGGGGAGAAAACGAAAGGCTTTACCGTTTCGAGTTCCCCGAACGGCCAGGCGCGCTCATGCGATTTCTCTCCCGCATGCACCCTGGCTGGAATATCAGTCTTTTTCACTATCGCAATCAAGGGGCCGACTACGGACGAATCCTCGTGGGTATCCAAGTGCCCGACGACGATCTGTCGGCCTTTCGCGAATTCTTGGGGACGCTCGGCTACCGCCATGTCGACGAGTCGGCGAATCCCGTCTATCGACTGTTTCTCCGCTGATGTTCCTTGCGCCCTTGATGGGAACGGATTCAGTATCGAGAGGTTTTCACCCATTCGCAGGGTTCCCAGCGGAACCCGTGACGATAGAAAACTACGAGGCCTTCGTCGGCTCTCGCTGGCGAATCCTGATGTCCCATCCCTATTGCACTTGGACCAACGCGAGAAGTATTAATGTATGCTCCCATTACAAGAATCGGTGTCCGGACGGCTCTTTTCGACCTCCTGATCTTGGCGGCCCTCGGTTCCGTCGCACACGAGTTCGCACAAGCCGCCGACCTGGATGGTCCGTATCTTGGAAGTGGGGCCAAGGCCGGGGAGATGACCGACACCTCGGCCGTGGTTCACGTCCGGCTTACCTCCACGCCGGGGCAGGTCGAGGACGGTTTGATTCCCGGACGCGAAGGGCAGGCGCGCCTTGCCTATTCGGCGAGCGCCGACTTAAAGAATGCCGAGCAAACCGACTGGAAGTCCGCCAAGCCCGGCGACGATCACTCGATTCAGTTTCAACTCACGGGACTGAAGCCCGCCACGCGTTATCACTACTGCGTCGAAATGCGCGGCGGGGAAAGCGAGCCCACGAAGCTTTCGGAGATCCACTCCTTCGTCACGGCTCCGCCGCGGGACGAGCGCGCGCCGGTATTCTTTCATCTCACGACCTGCCAGGATCTGCATGGCGAGTCGACCTACGTGCCGATGAAGGATCAGCATCCCGATTTCTGCGTGTCGGCGGGAGATACCGTCTATTACGACGGCCAAGGGCTCGCGCGCAACGTGCCACAGGCATGGCAGGCCTATCAGAAGATGTTCGGGCTTCCCGCGATGAAGGAATATTACCGAAATGTCGGCGGCTACTTCATGAAGGACGATCACGACTACCGTTTCAACGACGCCGACCCGTTCATGAAAGGGAAATGGGTCACCGCCAAGCAAGCCGACCCCGGGGCCCGTTTCACCGAGACCAAGGGGAACAAGAGGCTCGATGTCGCCTGGCTGTCCCATGAAGAAGGCATCCACGTTTTCAAGCAAGTGTTTCCCATGGGACCCAAGACGGATCGCGACGTCCGCTGGGGGAAGGGGGTGCATCTCTGGCTGCTGGAGAATCGCGATTACCGTTCTCCCAACGACATGCCGGACGGGCCGGGCAAGTCGATCTGGGGAAAGGAGCAGAAGGCTTGGCTCCAGGAGACTCTACTCGCCAGTGACGCGGACTTTCGCATCATTATTTCCCCCAATCCGATCGTCGGTCCCGACCGGCTGATGAAGGGAGACAACCACGCGAATCTCAACGGTTTTTGGCACGAGGCACAGGAATTTCTCGATTGGCTGAAAGTGAAGAAGTTGGACAACGTGATCATCCTCTGCGGCGATCGGCATTGGCAATACCACTCGATCGATAAGCGCAACGGTCGGCATGTGCATGAGTTCTGCTGCGGCCCCACCAGCGACGACCATACGCAGCAGGTCCCCCCCGGTTTGGCGAGGGGGTCGAACGCCCATGCCGCCAGCCGTGGCGGCTTTCTCGGCATTCGCTATGAGCCAAGCGGCCGAACCTTGGAAATCCAGTTCCATTCAATGACCGGCGAAAAGCTCTGCTGCCGTGAGTGTTTTCGCCTTGAACTCAATAGAGGTTATCGTACGCACATGACGGCATGTGTTACTTTTCAAACGGATTACTTCGACGTTCAACCCGGGGAGGAGGAGAAGACCAACCCGGGCGTTTTCGGACAGCGCCTGCCCTTTGGCTGGAAAGGGAATTATGCGCGTGGGGTTCCGGTGGAAGGAGTCATTCCGGAGGATTTTGGTTGGGTCGTGATGGTTGCCCGCAAGCCATTTCTACTTTGGCTCGGTTGCGGCAACGTGGAGGGAGAGACAAACGAATGGAGAATTTTTCCCGTCGCGGAACCTTCGATCCTCCAAAGGCTCTTTTCTCGCCCGGATATCAAGCCCGCCGTCGACCAACTTTGGCGTTACGTGCAAGAACTTGTTCCCACGATTCCCAAGGTTCGAAGGATTCAGTGGGAAGAGGACTATTCATTGGTTCCTTCTTCCTTCGCGTGCAACCATCGTGAATTGACCGAAGCGAGGGACGAATCGACTCTGGTGGCTTTGGTCGCCCGCCTTCGTATCCACCGGCGCGGTCCCTTGGTGGGCTTGGACGCGAAGCGCGCTGGGCCACGGCTTTACTCTGCTGAGTGGTTATTGGTACTCATGCCTGCTTTGGTGGAACGGGAAAGTTGTCCACGAGCAAAGATACTGGCAGAAGCGACAACGACGACCGCAACCATGCCCGCCCAGCGGATCGGGCCCCGAGCGAAGACGATGCCGCCATTGATCGCCAGGAAGCCGAGATAGCCATGGAGCAAGCGATCGAGCTAAACGGAACGGGTGGCATGCTCACGTCGGAAAAAGCCACCAGGTGATGGCATCGTTGAACCACAGTACGGTGAACAAGTAGGAAGCGTAGATCCCCTCGCCAAGGCCTCCTACTGCGGCCGTGCGGTGGAAAGCATCCGTATGCGACCAATGATGAAAGTAGTGGAACGCCATCCCCACGTGAACGAGAAAGCAGGCGATTCCCCAGGTCCAGCACCCGTGGAGCCCCTTGCCTCGCGGTGTTAGATGCGCCGGCCCGCTCGGTTCCATACGGATCATCAGAAGGAGCTGCGGCCACGTACCAAGCCATTGCCAGACGAACCGTGTTGCGAGTCAAGGAGTCGCCAATATCGCGCGAAGGCATAAGTGAGGCCGATGACGCAACAAAGACGGTGAAACCGGTAACACCAAAGGCGAGGTCGAGTGTTGAATTATGGGGATCCGTGACGACACGTGGAAGAATCCGGTCCGTCTGCTTGGAGCGAATTCCCATGATGTCGGCGGGAACAGAAGGTGACTCTTCGGAGTAACGCGACGTCGAACGGCGGTGATGTTTGGATGGAGTCATGCCATTCGCCCGTGCGAAACGGAGTAAAGTTCCCCGGAGACCTCGCCATGATTATTGCCTGACCCGTTATCAGGAGTCCACCAAGGCCGCGGCTGGAACTCGCCGCCGAGTTTCCTGTCGAAGCACTCCATAAGAATAGAGATCGAAAATCCGCGGATGAAACCCCCTTGGGCTGCTGACAATCCGTTCACACCGACTTGGAGATAACGATGATTAGAAAACTACCCTCGCTTCGCGGCGTTGGCTCTTGCGATCGGAGGACGACGGGCGCGCGGGGAGTTCAACCGGCGACGACTGGCCGACGTTCCGGGGACCAGCGAACGGGCGTGTCGCCCGACAAAGGGCTACTTACGTCTTGCCCGTAGCGGGGCCGAAGCTGGTATGGCAGGCGCAGGGGCGCGGGCCGAGGCTATTCCAGCCTGGCGATCGAGGAGGGCCGCATCTGTCCGGTGATGCGCTCTCGACGGCGGACGATGATTCCGAATAATTTCCTCTGCTTTGACCCGAAAGATGGCAAGCAAATCTGGAAGACTAAGACCGGGAAGGCGTGGACCGAAGGAAAGCCAACCTGGCAAAGTTCCCGCAGCACGCCGACCGTGGATGGCGATCGGGTCTATGTCCCTCACCCGCAGCGCGTTGATTTGCCGTCGACGGCGGGATGGCAAGGAGCTTCTAAGCGCGTTGATCTGCTCAAGGATCTGGCGGCAAGAAGGCGGATGGTTGGGGATACAGTGAATCGGTTCTCGTCGACGGAGATCGAGTGGTTTGTAATTCCGGCGACCGACCAACACCTTGATGGCATTGGACAAAAAGACGGGGCGACGATCTGGACGAGTGCGCGAAGAAGATCGTGGAGCCGGCCACGCATCGATCGTTATTTCCCAGGCGGGTCCGTCCGCGTCTATGTCCAGTCGACCGGAAGCGGGTCGATGGGAGTTCGGCGCGCGATGGCAAGTTGCTTTGGAAATACGATATCGAGAAGACGACCGTCGTCATTCCGACGCCGATCGTTCGTGACGATCTCGTCTTTTTTCGTTGCGGGGTGTTGGCCGCGGCGGGCGCGTTGCTCAAGCAGGTTCTGCAGGGAGAGGAAGTCGCGATCGAGGAGGTTTATCCCCTCAAGCCCGATTTGGGGAACAAGCACGGCGGCGTGGTGTCGGCGGCGACTATCTCTACGGCGATTCGGAGGACTTCTGGATCCCTTACTAAGGCCGACCTCATGACGGAGATCCGATGGAAGTCGCGCGCCAGCGGCAGGAATCCGCGTCCCTGGTGGCGGCGGATGGACATCTCTACGTCCACTACGCGGACGGCACCATGTCGCTGATCAAAGCTTCCCCCGAGAAATTGGAGGAAGTGTCCCATTTCAAACTTCCTTCCAGTGGCGATCGGCCGGGCTGGTCGCATCCGGTCATTCTGGACGGCAAACTGTTCGTTCGCGAAGGGGACGTGATCGTTTGCTACGAACTGAAGGCGGATGGTTCGACCGGCGGCGTAGCCGCGGGATCCGAAGAATGATCGATCCCAAACAGGCGGCCTTGTTTTTGGACGAGTTGGATGCCGTGCTCGCGTCGTCGGCCGACCCACCCGCGGCGGTCATGCGACTCATCGCGAATCGATTCCGCCATTATCAGTGGGTCGGCATCTACTGGCTAAAGGACGATACCCTGGTCCTTGGGCCCTACGTCGGGCCTCCCACGGAGCACGTCCGGATTGCGGTGGGCCAAGGGGTATGCGGCACCGCGGTCGCGGAGGGGAAGAATCAAATTGTTCGAGACGTCACAACGGTCTCGAATTATCTCGCTTGTTCCCTCGATACCCGTTCCGAGATCGTGGTGCTGATTCGAAAGGAAGTAAAGATCCTCGGGCAGATCGATGCGGATTCGAACGGGATTGGCGCCTTCGACGACACGGATGAAGCCCTTCTCCTCGAGGTCGCCGACAGGTTGGCGTCCTGGCCGGCGACCCATGAATGAGTTCGCGCCACGGACTCACGGGCATCCGCAGGGGGGAACTTCGCGGCAGAGGATGAATTTACCTTCATCCTTGCAGGAGGTGTAGTTCGCGACGAACTCCGTGTCCGTCGCAGTGGCGTTGTAGGTGAACGTGCCGTACCGCCGTCCGAGATAGGATTCTCCCGCGAGCGTCACGGTCTGGCCATCGTCGCTAACGACGTTCAAGGTGACGCTGTACTTGAATGGCAACACGATGAAGAATCGGCCTTTGAAGGTCACCTCGTAGGTAGCGTCGTCGAGTTTGCAAAAACTCGCCTTCAGCGGTCCTTTGTGTCCCGTCGTGCAGCTTTCCCAATGCCGTTTCCAATCGCCGCTTAGGTCGGTGGCAAAAGCGGTGGCGTTGAAAAGAAGAATCGCTGCAATCGCAAGCAGAGATCGTTTGCCGTCACGAAACGTTCTGTATATCGCCAAGGTCTATCTCCGGTCGGTTTAGCCAAAGTTGAGTTTTTTTTCCACTTGGTGGAATGCTGCGCCATCCCGGAAGAAAAGCTTTTCGAATCCCGCATTTTCAATGCTTTTCATCGACCAGAACGGAGAATCCGACAGAAGAATCGACGCGGACGCCGTCGTCGTCAATTCTTCACTGCAAGGAAAAGTTGTTGGGAAACATTACGCACGGGGGGCAAGAGTGATTTACTCCGCCTGGTCTGGCTCATTGCCGGCTCGCGTGGAGAGGGCGCGGAGCAGATTCATGGACATGCCGTTGCCGGCGAAGCGGACGGAGCCATCGCCGAAGGCAAAGTTTACTCCTCCAGGGTGCGAACTGCCATACGCACACAATCGCAGGTCAACGTATTCCTGAAACTGACTGAAAGAGTCGGCGGGGGGCGTTCGGCCGGCGCGCTGTTCATAGGAGAATGGCAGGCGGTAATTGATGGGCGCATGGGCACTCATGGTCACGTGACCGATCATTTTGCGGCTCGTGGATGCGCCCCACCAACCCTGCTCGTCGAGGGGATCTCCCCAGCCGGCCGCGTTGAAGGACTTGTAATGGGGATCTTCGTGCGAGCGTTCGCCGAACAGGAGCGTGTGGCTTAGGCCGTCGGCGATGTCTTTGATCCGCGCGGGAACCTGAAACGTTTTCGGCTCGGAAGCCTCGCCGGTGGTGTGAAACACGCCGTCCGCCGTCGACTGGGGGGGAAAAAAGGATCGCGTGCCGCCGTTGCCGCCGTAGCTGCCGATTCCGTAATGCCAGTCGCGGCTGGCCATCACGATCGGATTGGCGGCAATCGGATCGGAGGGGCAGATATAGATCGGCAAAACGTAAGCCGTGTTCGACGCGCTTCCTTTATTCGTGTTGTTGATGGGATTCACGTAGTCCCAACTCACGAGCACGTTCTGGTTCTCGAGGTAGGGGAGGAGGTAAGCGAACAGCGGAATGCCTCGATACGAGACCGCTTCGTTGAAAAACCACTGTTCCACGCCCGAAGGGAATTTTTTCTGGGCCTCCGCGTGAACGAGAGCCGCCATCGCCAGTTGCCGCAACTGGCTGGCGCATTGTGTCCGCCGGGCGGCTTCGCGCGCCACCTGGATGGCGGGCAGTAACAAGGCGACGAGCAAACTCATGATCGCGATGACGACGAGTACCTCGACCAGGGTAAAACCCTGGCGGAGGTTCCAATGACGGGATGGCGAGTGGATTGGCTTCATGGCGAAATCATCAAGGGCTATCGATACTTTTTAGTGCAAACTTTTGGCGGAGACGCCCGAGGCTCAAGACGAGGAGCCCGGACGCGGAGAGAAACAACGTCGATGCTTCGGGAACGGCCGTGGTGTAAGTAATGGAAAGCAGTGGGGGAGTTGCCGATTCGCCGCTGTTGAGCCGTTTGGCGGTTTGGCCGCGCGATTCATCTCCAAGGAGAATCCAGCCGAAATTGCTCCCCGGGATGTCCAGCCAATCTTGAACGTCGAAAAGCATCTGCTGATCGATGGCGGAGGACCAGGTAAAGAGTTGGCCGCCCCCTAGATCGTCGTAAATGACGGCAGAGGCACTGACCGTCGAACTGTAGTCTCCACCAGGCGTGGCCCACGCACTGCTCGCGGTGGGATCGAGGGAGTTGTAGTAGGTGTAAAGCCAGGTCGCATCTCCAGAAGCCGCGGGAGCACCCACGCCTCCACTAAAGAACGAACTTCCCTCGCCCCAGTCCTTCGACACTCGATGTAGACGGACGGTGGGATCGCCGTTGAGTCCCATCACGTCCCGAAGCGTTAGGGAAACGGACTGGATGATGGAACCCGCGGGAATGACGCTGGCGATATCGAATGCGATCAGTCCTCGGCGGATACTGATGGTTGCGATCCCCTGGCCGTCTTGGTTGGTCCGACCGACAAAAATATCCCCTTGTCCATTGCTGAGTTGGTTCATGGGGTTGGACTGTTGAATGAGCGTATTGTCCTTGGATGGGTGAAGATCCACCATGTCGGCATGGGCGCGTGCGCCGATGAGCAGTGCTGACGACAATAAAGCCATGCGAAAACGCATGTTACGTCCTCTTTCTGGATGCGTGTGTCAAAAAAACGGAAAGCATCTTTGTCTCGTGACACCGACATGCTAATATCGAATCACGTTTTGACAAGATGATGTCGATCGGGAATTCCATGAAAAATCTGGTTCGAGAGTTTCGGTTGCGCAAGGAGTGGTCACAGATCGAACTCGCGGAGCGAGCGGGGATTTCGCGCGCCGCGGTCAGCGCGATTGAAAGTGGTCGGATCGTTCCATCCGTTGCAGCCGCGTTGCAATTGGCGTCCGTTTTCGCCTGTTCCGTGGAAGAGCTTTTTGGCGCGGCGGCACCGGCGGGAGGGGTGGTTTGGGCAACGCCGGCGCCCCGGGACCCATGTCGATTTTGGCATGCCGAGGTGAACGGACGCGTCCTTTACTATCCGACTGAATCCACGACTGTTGGTTACACGCCGCACGACGGAGTGATGGAAGCAGGTTCGATTCGGTTGTCGGCTTCATTCGCCCCGCGTCAAACCTTGGTGGTCGCCTGTTGCGATCCCGCCGTCGGCCTTCTTGCCGCCGAATATGAACGCGCGAGTGGGTTTCGACTTCTGGTTCTACCTCGATCGAGTCGGCTAGCCCTCGATATGGTGCGAAGTGGAACGGCGCATGTGGCGGGCTTGCACCTGGCGACCGCCAGCGAGCCAGAAATGAACGCGCGCCTTGCCAAGGAAATGCTCGACGATGATTTTTCGTTACTTGCCGGCGCACATTGGGATGAAGGCCTGGCGGTTCGGCCGCAAGTCGACGCGTCGTCCGTGGAGGACGTGATTCGTTCGAATCTGGTTTGGATTGGCCGGGAAGCCGGTTCGGGCGCGCGCCAATGCCTGGAGGAGCTTCTGCCGGACCGAGAAGCGCCGGCAATGATCGCGCGCGACCATCGAGGAGTCGCGGACGCGATCCGGTGTGGCTGGGCGGATGTCGGAGTCTGTTTGAAACTCCCTTCGGAAGAAGCGGGGCTGCGATTTCTGTCCGTGCGAACCGAAGCCTATGACCTTTGCTTCCCGAGCAAATACTCCGATGATCCGCGAATTCAGGCTCTGATTAAGGTCATGCGGTCAACGAATTATCGAGACCGTCTTGCCGAACTGCCTGGTTATGGCGCCACGGTCACCGGGGAACTCACGCGCGTCGGGGCGGCCGCGCGGGAACACAATCGAGCAACAGAACCGTAATGTCGAAATCCCCGGTTCGGTCGCTTGTAGAGCCTTGGTGTAGATCGCGCCGGGCCGACGGCATCACCTATCTGAACGGCGACAAGCCACAAGGGTTTCATCGAGGATTATTTGAATCATGGCGACCTGGCGAACGATGAAGGCGTATTTGTTAGTCGCGATGGCGGTGTTCATTCTGGGCCTCGGCGGCTGGTTCGCGTTGGCGGATGAGGAAAGCGTCGATCGGCCCGAGGTCGTCGTCCGCTGCGCCGTCATCGGTGGCATGACCGACACGGGGTTTTGGGACGGTGTCGTGGATCGATTTGAAAAGGAAACGGGCATCCACGCGGAACTTGTCGCGACCGGTCCCAAGCACGTCGTTGCGCCCGTTTTTCGACGGGGAGAAGCGGACCTCATCACGATGCACGCTAGCGACACAATCATCAATCTAGTCGCGGACGGTTTTGGTGTCGATCCGCAGCCTTGGGCCAGGAATGACCTGCTGCTGGTGGGACCCAAGGACGACCCCGCGGGCGTCAAGGGGATGACGGACGGGGTGCTCGCCTTGCAAAAGATCATTGAGTCGAAAAGCAAGATCCTCGTTCACGCAAGCCTTGGAGCAAATGAGGTTCTCCACGATCTTTTGACGGAAGGCTCCTTGGAACTGGATCTCGAAAACACCCTAAGCCTGCCCACCGACCGACATCGCGAAATGCTCCACCGCGCCGCGAAGGAGAAGGCGTACACGTTGGTCGGACGGATACCCTTCATGAATGGCAAAATCGCCAGCGGCGGACTGGAGATCATGGTCGCGGGAGATCCGCGAATGCGTCGGCCATACCTCGTCGTTGCCGCGGACGGAGATAAACCCAGCCAGGTGGCGGCGCGAAGGCTGGCCCAGTTCCTGAGAGATCCAAATTCGCAACGAGGGGTCGCCGAGTTCGGCAAGGGAACGCTCGATGACCGGCCACTCTTTTTCCCCATCGAGCTGCCCCGCGGCAAATCGTGACCGCGAGCTCGGGGTCGCCGACAATCAAAGGGCATGCGATGGACGATGCTCAACGCGAGTTCACTTGGTGGCCTTTGGCTTGCGAGATTTTTTCAAATCGGAACGCTTCATGATCAGTTGGTCGCGCAATTTCAGAACCGCTAATTCTTTGGCCTTCGCCTCCACCTCGACCGTGATCTTCCGGCCGCGCCAGCCATCGGGGAAATCGCGTGCGTCGATGTAGTCGTGATGGCGCGCGGGTTTGGGGCCATCCCAACCTTCGAGCGGGCTCGAGATGTGAAACATCGGCTCGCGGTCCCACGTCGCCGTCGCCTCTTCCGTTGCCTGATCAATGGACAACGCGTCGGGTAAGCAGCGATGGTGATGAACGTCGTACACCAAGGGAATGCCCGTGCGTTGGCAGAACGGAAGCAAGTCCGCTGGACTGTAGGTGGTGTCGTCATTTTCGAGTGTCAGTCGTTCTCGCGCGCGGTGGGACAGTTTTTCGAGATTTCGCTCGAGGAGATCGAGGGCGGCGCGCTTATCGCCGTAGGCGCCACCGGCATGAATGTTGACCACATCCGCGTTGATCCACTCCGCGACCTCGGCTTGATACTCAAACTCGCGAACCGACGCGGCGACGACCTCCGGCCGGGGGGAGTTGAGCACGACGAACTGGTCGGGGTGAAACGAAGTTCGCAGATCGTGATTACGCGCGATCTCACCGCATCGCTCGAACTGGCGCCGAATCTCTTTTCCATCGGGCAGTTCTTCCAATCGATATCCCGCTTTCGGATGCGTTTTGAGAGGCAGAATCTGACTGACGACCCGAAAATCGCCGATGCCGTGGTCCCGACAGAATCGGAGCGCCTCCTCGAGGGCCCGCGCGTTTGCGAGACACAGCCGGCTTAACTTCTCGATTGCCTCGTGCCGGGATAGACGCGCAATCGCCGTCGCGGTAGTGTTCGTGAACTTGATTGGTTGTTCGTGAAAAGAACAGCAAAGTCCCAGCCGGACATTCATGGCGTGTTTCCTACGGCCTCAAATCTGCCGCGAACCAATTGAATTGTAGTAAAATGATCGAAATGAACGATAAAGAATGATCCCTGTCGGGTAAATATGAGAAAATAATGCTTTATTATGGGTTATTAGTCCATCCTGGCATTGGCATCGGATATCATTTTAACAGTTGAAATGATCGAATGAAGGCACGGATGCCCTCTGCATCTCTCGGTCGGCTTGAAGTCGAGGTGAACATGGCGGATTCATGCGGCGCCGAAACGGGTTGGACGCTGATCACGGGGGCGACGGGGTACGTGGGGAAGCGGCTACTGCGTGTCCTAGAGGAAGAAGGGGTGCGCGCGCGGTGCCTGGCTCGACGGCCAGAGCAACTGGCGACGCGCGTGAGGCCGGGCACGGAGATCGTCGAAGGGGACGCTTTGGACGCTAGTTCCCTCGGGCGCGCCATGCAAGGGGTCGAGACCGCTTACTACATGATCCATTCGATGGGCACGGGCACGTCGTTCGAGGCGATGGATCGCGAAGCCGCTTCCAACTTTGGAGCCGCCGCTGCTTCCGCGGGGGTTCGGCGAATCATCTATCTCGGTGGATTGGGAGACAGCAGCGAGTCCCTCTCGCGGCATTTGCAAAGTCGGCAGGAAGTAGGAGAGATCCTGCGCGCCAGTGGTGTGCAGGTGATCGAGTTTCGCGCGTCGATCGTGATCGGATCGGGGAGCCTTTCGTTCGAGATGATTCGTGCGTTGGTGGAGCGCTTGCCGGTGATGGTAGCTCCCCGATGGGTCTCCGTTCTCGCGCAGCCGATCGCCATCGACGATGTTCTGGCCTATCTTTGTCAAGCGCGGGAAATCAAGTTGACGGGCAATCCGATCGTGGAGATCGGCGGTCGAGATCAGGTATCCTACGGTGACCTGATGCAGGAGTACGCTCGTCAACGTGGGCTCCGTCGGCTCATCATTCCCGTTCCCGTTCTCACGCCCCGGCTATCCAGCCTTTGGCTTGGACTTGTGACCCCTTTGTATGCACGGGTCGGCAGGGCGCTCGTCGATAGTATTCGACATCCGACGGTGGTAAAGGACGAGGAATCCGCCCGCGCCTTTAGGGTAACGCCGATGGGGTATCGGGAAGCGATTGCAGCAGCGCTTCGAAACGAGGATAGGGAGATCGCGGAGTCACGGTGGTCCGACGCGGTGTCTTCCTCAGGAAGTGTTCGGCATTGGAACGCGGGTTCGTTCGCTCCGCGGCTGATGGACGCGAGGACACTAGACGTTCCTTGCCCCACCAATCGACTCTTCGCCGTGGTGGAGCGCATTGGTGGAACGAATGGCTGGTATTATGCCAACTGGCTGTGGTCTCTCCGGGGCGCGATGGACCTGGTCGTCGGGGGCGTCGGAATGCGGCGAGGACGACCCAATCCCGATTCCGTTCAAGTCGGCGATACCTTGGATTGTTGGCGCGTCGAGGCCATCGAGCCCGGCCACTTCCTGAGGCTCTCGGCGGAGATGAAACTGCCGGGACGAGCCTGGCTTGAGTTCGAAGTTACCCCTCAAGGTGGAGTGAGCCGACTCCACCAGACGGCGATCTTTGATCCGGTGGGCGTCGCGGGCCGGTTGTATTGGTATCTGGTGTACCCCCTACACCAAATCGTTTTTGAGGGAATGATCCGCGCCATTGCGAACCGCGCTATCGCGAGGGAATCGAAGGAAGAGCGTGTCAATCCCCCGGCCATCCTCACTCAAGTGCTGGTCTTTATCGTATTTCTCATTCTCTGTTTCGGAGCCGCGGGCGTGGGGGCAACCTGGACGGCGGAATCCGTGAAGGGATGGTATCAAACGCTAACGCGGCCCTCCTGGAACCCGCCCGATTGGCTGTTCGGCCCGGTCTGGAGTGTCCTTTATTTAATGATGGCGTCGTCCGCGTTCCTTTTTTGGCGGGCCGCCGGCTTTTCAAAGGTACCGGCGGCGTGGACCTTCTTTGGCGCGCAGTTGCTTCTGAACACGCTTTGGTCAGGCATCTTTTTTGCCATGCGTAATCCAGGTTTGGCGTTTGCCGAGATCCTCTTTCTCCTGGCGGCGATTGCTGGCACGATGGTGACTTTTTGGAAACGCTCGTCGTGGTCCGGGCTATTGCTCGTTCCTTATTTTCTCTGGTGCTGTTTCGCCGCCGTTCTCAACTTTGCACTTTGGAGATTGAACTCTTGATCGTCCATGCAAAGGTCGGCTGGTGTCGAACTCGTTATGCGAGAGGCTTGGTCGTCGGCGATTCGTCGACGGTTGAAACTTCTTCAAATCTTCAAGGAAGATTTGCTAGGATTTCCCGAGAATCGATCGAACCTCAATGTTCCACGCGTTAAGTTGTTTGGCGCGGTCTCCGGTTCACGGCCATCCTTGGACGCGAAGAGGTAACATGGACGAAGAGCGATTGAAACCAGCAGAGCACGATCGAGACGCGGCGGAGTTGGAAAGATTCGGTTATGCTCAGCAGCTCCGCAGAACCATGGGAGCCTTTTCTAGCTTCGCCATTTCCTTTTCCCTCGTCTCCATCATCACCGGCATTTTCGCGAATTTGACTTTCGGTTATCGACAGATGGGGCCAGCGGTGATCTGGTCCTGGATACTGGTGGCCGTCGGCCAGTTTCTCGTCGCCTTGGTGCTCGCGGACCTTGCGAGTCGAATCCCTCTTTCCGGTTACGGCTACCAGTGGTCCACCCGATTGGTGAACGCGCATTTTGGCTACTTCGTGGGCTGGCTTTTGCTCATGCAGTTTCTCACCGGATTTCCCGGAGTTTGCCATACGTTGGCGACCGCTTTGTGCGCCTGGTTCCTGGGTAACGACGCCGCCGCGGAATGGATTCCCTGGGTGGCGGTTGGAGTCGTCAGCGTGACGGCACTCTTGCATCTATTCGGCATACGGTTGGTCTCGCTCGTCAATGACGCGGGAGTCGTGGCGGAATTGTTGGGCGCTGCGGTGATCACCGTGGCGCTGCTCGCCATCCACGCCTATCGTGGCAGTCCCAGCCTGTCCCACTTCCTTGAAAACGTACGGGAGATTGATGGCGTTGGAGCGGGATTGTCCGCTTTTGCCCTCTCTCTCTTGATGGGTGCATGGTGCCTGACCGGGTTCGAAGCAGCGGCGGATCTCGCGGAAGAGATCCACCAACCCAAGCGAGTCGTCCCGCGAGTGATCCTGACGGCGGCCCTCTCTTCGTCCGTGGCGGGGGCGTTGTTTCTGGCTGGCCTGATCCTTTGCGTCAGGGACCCCCGCGAAGCATTTCGTCAAGAGAACCTGGTCGTCTCCGTTCTTGAAGAGTCCCTGGGAAACACGTGGATGCCGCTCGTTATGCTGGTGGTCGCGATTTCGATATTCGCGTGCGGCGTTGCAAGCATGGCGGCGACCACTCGGCTGGTGTTTTCGCTGGCGCGCGACAACATGCTTCCTTTCTCCCATCCGTTGAAAAGGGTGCACCCGCGGTGGCAGACCCCTGCTGGCGCCATCGTTTTGGTTTGGTTGGTGTCAACCGCAGTCATTCTGGGGTTCCGGAGGTTGGAGATCATCACGAGTGTGTCGGCGGCGGCGGGATATCTCGGCTACATGGGAATCATCGCTGCGGCGTTTCGCGCGCGCGGTGACGCGGAAGGCTTTTCCCTGCGGGGAATGCAATTCGCCGTTCGGGCGGCGGCATTTGTCTGGGTCACGATCATCGTCGCAGCCTTGACCATCCCGGAGGCGGATAGCTCACCGAACGCAATTTCGCGGCTCCCCGCGAAGAGCACCTTCGCGGCGTGCGCGGTAGGTGCGGGAATCTATTGGACGATCATTCGCGGACGCATTCGGCGAGGAGAGGCAGGCCCACCACGCGCGGGAGCAATCGACGAGGCGTAAGCGACGAGTATCGGCTCGAACGGCAATGATTACGGGGTTGGAGTATGCAGATCGAAGGCAATACGAACGTTCGTTCCCAAAGATTTGGTGCGGGAAGCGTGGATGGCTTGGGTCGCGAGTTGGGACGTTTCGTGGTGGCGACCATGGATGTTCCATGGCGTATCGTCAAAGAGCGACTGGGAGGCACCCCGGAAACCGTGATTTTCGTCGAGTCGATGGAAGTCGACGTGCTCGAGCGGCAACTCGCCGAGATTCCGCCCTGCGATACTTTTGTGGGAATCGGCGGGGGACAAGCGATCGACCTGGCGAAGTATTTCTCCTGGCGTCGTGGCGCGGCGAGCATTCCGACCGTCCCTCGGCGTAGAGCATTTGCTCGCGCCGCTGGCGGCGGGGTTCGACGCAGTTCATCGCGTAGAGTATCTGGGGACCACGAGTCCTGATCCGCTGGTGATCGATTATCAAAGCCTGCGCACGGCTCCCCCGGAACTGAACATCGCGGGGGTGGGAGATCTTCTTTCGATGCACACCGCGACGTTCGATTGGTGCCTGGCGGAGAAGGCGGGGAAGAGCGAATATCCATTTTCCGCGGCGGATGTTGACGCCGCGCGACAGATTCTCGCCGACATCATGGGCCAGGCGGCGGAGATTCGAAGGTGCACCGACACCGGTCTGCAGGGGATTGTCGATGGCTACATGCGCATGAACACTATCTGCCTTCCCGCGGGACATTACAGGGTCGAGGAGGGCTCCGAACACTATCTCTTCTACGAACTCGAAGAGCGGCTCGCGCGACCGTTCATTCACGGAAACATCGTCGGGCTTGGCATCTATCTGCTCAGTCGACTGCAGGAGAATGAACCGAATCGGATCACGGATTTCATGGACGAGGTTGGACTGCGATATCACCCCGCGGACATGGCAATTCGCCGCGAGGATCTCGTGAATTCTTTACTGTCGCTCAGGACGTTCGTGCAAAGTCGTCCCCACCTGTGGTACACGGTGATCGATGAAAGGCCGATCGACCAGCGTTGGATCGAAACACACCTTGCGGGGCTGCGGTTCGAATGATGAATGATGGAGGATGGAAGACAGTGGCGTTTTCAACATGGCTTAGAGTCCTTGCCGGTTCCTGCCTGCTTCTCGCTTCGAGGGCGCAGGGGGCGGACGCACCGGTTCGGTGGTGGCTCACGACATCGAATCTGCAGCAGAAGCTGACGGAACAGCCACCTTTTGCCTGGACGGAGGGAGTCGCGGACGTGTCGGCGGGCAATGTGGTTCTCGATGTCGACGATACGAAGCGGTATCAGGCGATTTTGGGCATGGGCTCATCGCTTGAGCATTCGACGTGTTTCAATCTGTCGAGCCTGCCCGCGACGGAACGTAGCGAAGTATTGGTCCGGCTATTTCATCCAGACCGGGGAATTGGCATCAATCTGGCGCGCGTCTGCATTGGCACGCCGGACTTCACGGGAGAAGATTGGTACTCCTACGATGATGTTCCCGGCGGGGAAATCGATCCGGAATTGAAGCACTTCTCGATCGAACGTGACCGAAAGTATGTGCTGCCGATCCTCAAGGAGGCTCTCGGGGTGAATCCGAGTCTGTTGTTTTTCGCCTCGCCGTGGAGCCCGCCCGGCTGGATGAAGAGCACCGGGGATATGATCGGCGGACACCTGTTGCCAGAGCACT
This sequence comes from Planctomycetota bacterium, assembly GCA_046350335.1. Classification (GTDB taxonomy): domain Bacteria; phylum Planctomycetota; class Planctomycetia; order Kolteriales; family Kolteriaceae; genus JAXMAQ01. The sequence continues at coordinate 84,289 of JAXMAQ010000006.1, read as the reverse complement.
ACGATAGCTATGCTCGATACTTCGTCCGGTTCATCCAGGCGTACGAAGGAGAGGGAATCCCGATCCACGCCGTCACCGTTCAAAACGAGCCAGGGGTGGATCGCAGTCAGGAAAAACCCCGTTGGCGCTATCCCTCCTGCCGTTATACCGCCGAGCAAGAGAGGGACTTCATCAAGGGGCATCTGGGCCCGGCGCTTCAAAAAGCAGGATTGAAAACCGAGATCTGGACCTACGACCATAATTACAACGTCGCGATGACCGCGGACGGGGACGATCCTGGGATTGCGTATCCGCGCGCGGTGCTTCGCGATCCCCAGGCGGCGAAATTCGTCTCGGGAGTGGCCTTTCACGGCTACGCGGGGGAGCCGGCAGGCATGAGCGAATTCCATCGAGAGTTCCCTCATGTGCCCATTCATTTCACGGAAGGTTCGGTTTTCGGTCCGCAAGGGGGGCGAAGGTTGGTCGAGCTGCTGCGGAATTGGGCCAGTAGCTACAACGGTTGGGTAACGATGATCGATAGCGAGGGGAATCCAAACCGGGGCCCTTTCCGAGCGAGTAGAACCTGCGTCACGTTGAATCGAAAGACCGGACAACCTGAATTTCATTACGACTACTATCAATATGGCCAATTCTTCCGGTTCTTTCGCAGAGGGGCAGAGCGAATTGACGTATCGAATGGCGACAAGCAGATCGGCGCGGTCGCGGTGAGCCATTCGGATGGAGAGATTGCCGTCGTCGTGGTGAACACGGACTTCACGCCTCGCGACGTGACGCTGGTTTGGCGGAAAAATCACGCCAAAGTGCAGCTCCCCAAAAGAAGTGTGTCGACGTTTACTTGGTCGGCCAAAGGTTAAGCGGCTCCTCAAGTCCGTTCACAATCGAAATCGTACGGCAGGGTGTAAGGTGGCAAATGGCAGTGAAATGCGAGCTTGACCAGCAAGAGATTCGGGGACTTTCGACTTCTCTGCTGGTCGCAACGTGCGTGCTTTTGTCTGCGGGTTCGTCCTTTTGCCTCGAAGCAAAAGAGTCCTTGGAGTTGGCGGGTACGCGAGTGACGCCGCACGTGATCGCGGGCGACATGCGTTATGCACGCGATCCGGACCCGGAGCTCGGCGCGCGCGTGCAGCTGTTCGTTAGGAACGCAAGCACTTCCGACATCACGCTGAATCCGGAGTTTGTTCCGCTCATCAATGGCAAGACGCCGGACGAACTTCTGCAGCAAGAAAAATGGACATGGCATGACTTTCCAAGTTCCTATCCAAACGCGAAATCAGTTTTGCCGCCCGGGGCCATGACGGTTTGGAGTTTCAACGGGAAACGCGCGGACTGGGGAGTCGGCACGCGCGCCGAGGTTCGCTGGCCCGGTCTCGGCAAGGATCGAAACGAATCGCCGGCCGACGTATTGATCGACATTTCCAAGCCAGAAGTTCGGATCACGGCGGCGACATTTCTGTCCGATGACGAAGCGGACGTCATCCCGCGAACCCTGTTGCTTCACATTGCCAATGATCGAGAGGAGGCGATAAAGCCGACTTTGCTTCGACTATGGTTCCCCAAGAGTCCGGAGTCGTTCCGCGCATTGTTCCCCGGCGACCCGATCCATGACTTCGAGGTCTGGCCGACTGACGGCCAGATTCCCGCGGGTGACAAGGGTATCCTTCGCGCGCGGACCGGACCTCTTCCCTTGAGTTTCACGGCGATCGAGGTTCGCTGGACCGACGACAAGGGCAGGGAGTTTACGATTTGGAGCCACCTACGAGTCAAGCGGGAGGCGTTCGACATCAGTGGCGGATGGGTTCAGGGAGGCGAGAACGCACAAAAGACCATGACGTTCGAGCCGTTTTTGAAGACGCTCCATCGATTGCACGTCAATACCGCGCATATGAACGACGGCATTCCCGGGTACACGGACCAAACGCAACCCGGGGGCTTGTACGCCCGATATCCTTTGAAGTTCTTCGGCCATCTTGTCCCCCCGGCGAAGTATGAGTCAGCGGAGATGTTGCCGCGCGTGCATGCCGTGGAGTTTTTGGGAGAACCGCAATACGGCGGTGGGCGACCGGTCGCCCCCATGGAGGTATGGCGGAAGCTCTCGGATTTTCAAACCACGAAGCTGCCCACTTCGGTCACTCATAGCGAAGAGCGAATCTGGCGTTACTACGCCGGTCTTTCTGACTATCCGCACTACGACGCATACCGAGTTTGTGCCCCTTCGCCGGATCGATGGTTCAAGTACGACCGTTGGGGTGGTCAGAAGATTGGCTGGGGAGCTCCGCTCGAAACGATCGGTGACATGTGCCGTTCACTTCGTGAATTGAACGAGCCGATGCCGACGGCGTATTGGTCCCAGGGTCCTCACCAGGGTTGGGGACCGATGTGGGGTCGGAGAAGGGCTTCTCCCACCGCGGACGAAATTCGACTTCAAGCCTATCATGCATTATCGAGTCGGATCACGTCTCTTTACTGGTTCAATTTGAGCCTTCCGTCCTTGGTGAAGTACCGAGACACGCTGGTAGAGCTCGAGCGCGTCGGTCGAGAGATTCGAATGTTGGAGGATTTTTATCTCGCTGGCGACGCCTACCAGTATCGTCGAGAGCTGCGCGATGGTCGTCTGGATTGGGATCTCGCCTCCCTCGTGGCTCCCGAGGGAACGCTTTTGTTCGTGCTTGACCTGGATTACCAACCAGACAAGGAGCAGCGCGTCTTTCAATTTCATCCTCCGCGACCTGGCCGTTGGGCTTTCGACTTACCGCCGTGGTGCCGGCAGTCCAAGGAGGTTTTTCGCGTCGATGCGGACGGCACTCATGATGTCGAATTTCAGTTGACGGAAACGGGGATCGAGTTGTCGGGTGAGATGAACAAGGTTGGGCTTTTTGTCGTTTCCGCTCAACCAGGGATGCGGTCGAAGATCGATGCACGTGCGGAGAAACTCAAGGCGCGCGAGCGCTCCTTCGAATTCGATCCCGCGAGAAACGACGCCGATTTCAAGGTGCTTGACGAGTTCGTGAAGTCCCTAAAGAAACGGTGAGTTGCTTCTGCCCTTAATTCCCTTGAATCGTTTCGGGTCGGTTCGAGGACGCTTCTTGGATGGAATTCGAGTCGAACGTTCCAAGGGACGCCCGTCAGGGATCGACGCCGGGTTTCCGTTGGGCGGCCCTGCGGGTTTTGCGACTACGATCCGTCGGTCGTTTGGCGGCATCCTCCGCCGCGAGATTGCGGGCGATCGCCTCGATCTCGGGGGGGCGTTGGTTTTGAAATTGGTCCATCGCGGCCTGAAGCTTTTTCGACGCGGCTTCCGCCTCTGCGGTCAATGAAGTGGCCATGAGTGGCGTTTTTTCCTCCGGGTCGACGCGCCAATCATAGAACTCGCCTGTCCGATAAAGCTTGAAGTCCTTGTCAAACGCCATTTCGACCGTCCCGTTCCACTTTGCCATCATCGGATTGAACCACCGGTAAATCCACGGGCGTGGCGTCCCAGGTTGACCATGGAGTTGTGGCAAAAAACTTACGCCGTCCACGATCCAGTCGGACGGGAGATCGACGCCAGCCGCGGCACAGAGAGTGGGCAGTATGTCGGTGACGTCGACTAAATCCTGGCAAACTCGCCCTGCGGGAATATTGCCAGGCCAATACGCGACCAGGGGTACATGCATTCCCGCGCGAGTCGTCTTTCCCTTGCTGGCGAGGATCGTCTCGTCCCCGGAGAGTTTCGAAGTAAATCCCCCCGGCGTGCCGTTGTCGCCGAGGAAGAGCACGAGCGTCCGATCGCTCAAGTGCAACTCCTCAAGTTTTGCCATGAGCTTGCCAATGAGCTTGTCGTTGTAGGTGACCATGTCTCGATAATGTTGTTCCCGAGACCGAGCTGGCCCGTTTTTGCCGGGATAGTCCGAGCTATCGGGAGTCGGGTCAAACGGCGCGTGCGTCAACATCATCGGATAATAGAGGAAGAACGGGCGATCTTGATGGCGGCTGATGAAATCGAGGGCGAACTCATTGCAGAGATCAGGAGCGTACGCGTTGTCGCCATATCTTTTTCCCTCGCCATTGATCGCCAGGCCGGGATTGATGTAACGCGAGGAATTACCGTCCTGATGCTTGCCTTGAGGTTTGGGCACTCCACGGATGTGGTAGAGGCAATGTTCCTCGAACCCGAAGTGCCTCGGCGTGTCGTTGGCGAGTGAGCCGCCAAGTTGCCATTTGCCCACAACGGCCGTGGCATGGCCGGCGTCCCGGAAAAGGTGACCAAACGTCTTTTGCTTCGATTCGAGTACGCCAAAATGCACGTAGTTGCGCTGATTGACCTTGCCCGTCATCAACGCGACCCGCGTCGGCGTGCAGTTGGGCATGACATAGGCGTGTTCAAACCGCATTCCTTCTCGCGCCAGTCGGTCCACGACGGGCGTTCGATAGGATTGGCTACCGTTGGCGCCCAGACACTCATAGCCGAGATCGTCGACCAAGAGGAGAATGACGTTGGTGTACGAGGAGGCGCTCAGGTCGGCCTGGGTCCGTTGTGTCAGGGTGAGGATATCCAAAATCAACAGACCCAGGATCCATCGAACTCGTTTCCAGGCTTTCATGGCATTGGTCTTTCGGTTCGTGGCGTTAAGAATCGGCTACTCCGCGTGAATCGCCGACCATTTCCCTGTCGAACCAGGATCCAGTCCGCGGTTCGGCACGGGTCGTTCTTGCTTCACAAGACAAAAAACACCCCGACATCCGACAAGTTTTGGGTGAATTTTGGTGAAAAGTACTGTTCGCGTGTTCACATTGTTGCGATTTGTAGTACACTGACCGGACGAAACAAGTATCGGACGCGTGTCGTAGTGACGCTCCGCTAGGGGCCCGGGCGTCCGTTTGCGCGCCGTTCGACTAGATTCCAGGGAGCGTGCACGGGAAGAGCCGCTCGATCGATTCGCGGGCTGAATGATGGATCATGGTTCGGAAGGTAACTGGACTCGCCATGAAGCTTCAAGAATCCATGCTGTCCCCCGAAGACCGGGGAGACCTCCGCGCGTACGTGGGAGAGGTCTATCGAACCGAGTCCCGGCGCATCTTCGCGACGTTGATACGGCTGATCGGAGATTTCGATCTCGCGGAGGAAGCACTTCACGAAGCGTTCGCTGCCGCCGTCGAGCAGTGGAAGGACGAGGGAGTTCCCGCGAACCCGCGAGCCTGGTTGGTTTCCGCCGGCCGGTTCAAGGCCATCGATATCGTTCGCCGCAGGTCCCGATTCGATGCAACGGTAGCCGAGATTGCCAAGCAGACGAAGCAAGAGACTCCTGCCGTCGAAGATTTTGACGAGGCAAAATTTCGAGATGACCAACTGCGGCTGATATTTACTTGTTGCCATCCGGCGTTGGCGTCAAGCACGCAAGTGGCGCTCACGCTCCGGGAAGTCTGCGGCTTGACGACGGAGGAGGTCGCAAGCGCGTTCCTCGCCTCGACGGCGACGATTGCGCAACGGATCGTGAGGGGAAAAGCCAAGATTCGTGATGCGCGGATCCCTTACGAAGTGCCGACGCTCGGGGAGTTGCCCGCCCGTTTGGATTCCGTCTTATCGGTCATTTACCTGGTGTTCAACGAAGGGTACTCCGCCTCGTCGGGAGGCACGGCAATCCGCGCGGATTTATCCGGTGAAGCGATTCGGCTCGGGCGATTGCTCGCGGAACTCCTGCCCGACCCGGAAGTAATGGGTCTGCTCGCGTTGATGTTGCTCCACGAATCGCGCCGATCGGCGCGGACGAACGTGGCGGGGGACCTCATTCTGCTCGAGGATCAGGACCGCGCTCTTTGGGATCGGGCGCTCATTGCCGAAGGGCGCGCGCTGGTGCATCGGGCGATGTCCACGGGGAGCGTCGGGGCCTACACGATTCAAGCGGCGATATCTGCGGTTCACGCGGAGTCCTTCTCGAGCGAGAAAACGGATTGGGGCCGCATCGTGTCACTCTACGACTTGCTTCTCCAGGCTGGCGACTCCCCCATCGTGCAACTGAATCGAGCGGTGGCGGTCGCCATGCATTCCGGCACGGAGGCGGGACTTGCCTTGGTGGAGGAGATCTTGGCGCGGGGCGAACTCGCGGACTATCACCTGGCGCACGCGACCCACGCGGATTTTTGCCGTCGGCTGGGAAGAGCGGACGAAGCGCGCGTCTCCTATGGCAGGGCGCTCGCGCTCGCAAAACAAGAGCCGGAACGCCGATTCCTCGAGCGCCGTCTCCGCGAATTAAGCTGATTCATGATTCCTTCGGGCGAAGTTCATGTGCCCGAAAAAAAGAAATCGCGTTTTTTTAGATCCCTGTCGAATTCGCGTTCCGCCCATCGACCAATGACGATGGTGGGTGTTCGGAACGCCCCGGTCCCACGTTTGGGCACGAGCCCCTCGAGGAAAGGAGACGTATATGAAGTCGTTTATGGGCAAGAGTTTATTCGCCTTGTTGTTGGTGTTTGGTACCTCCGCGACGTCCGACGAGGTCCCAGAGTTCCCCAAGCCGGAAAAAGAGCATCAATGGCTGCAACGCTTGGTGGGGGAATGGGAGTACGAAGCGGAAATGTTCATGAAGGACAAACCACCCGTCAAGGCAAAGGGGGAAGATCACGTCCGGAGCCTGGGGGGGTTTTGGATCCTCTCGGAACAGAAAAGCGAAATGTTTGGCGTTCCCTTCACGGGCCTCATGACCTTGGGTTATGACGCGTCAAAGAAGAAGTTCGTCGGGACTTGGGTGGACTCCATGTCGGGAAACCTCTGGAATTATCAAGGAACGCTCGATGCCGGAGGCAAGGTTCTCACGCTGGAAACCGAGGGTTTCTGTCCCGCCGAGCCGGGGAGGATTTCCGCTTTCAAGGAGGTGATCGAAGTCAAGGACGACAACCACCGCGTATTCACCTCATCGGTCCAAGGTTCCGACGGTCAATGGACCACGATGGTGAAGCTGGAGTTCCAGCGAAAGAAGTAACGGTGGACGTTCGGCTGTTGTTCGCGGGCGTTTTTCCACGTCGGAATCGCGCCGGCAAGAATCCGTCGGTTGTTTTCAGGTGATCGAAAAGAAAGGGCCAACGATGACTCAACCCATTCCGAAAGGTCGTGACCGCGTAATTCCACACTTGGTTTGCAGTCCTTGCGCGGAGGCGATCAAGTTCTATGAAAAGGCGTTTGGCGCGAAGGAAGTTGGTTGCGTGACTTCCCCCGATGGCCAACGGATCATGCACGCCGAGATTCAGATCGGCGAAAGCGTCCTCTTCCTGGTCGACGATTTTCCCGAATATTGTGGCGGGAAATCGCAGACGCCTTTGGCGCTCGGCGGCACGCCGGTGACGATTCACCGTTACGTTGAGAACTGTGATGCCGCGATCGATCGCGCGGTCAAGGCAGGCGCCACCATCCAAATGCCCCCAGGCGACATGTTTTGGGGAGATCGTTATGGCGTGGTCGTGGATCCCTATGGGCATTCATGGTCGATCGCGACACATGTCAAGGATCTGACACCCGAGGAAATGGAGAAGGGCATGGCGGAAGCTTTTGCGCAGGCTCCGACGGCGTAAAGGCATTCGCCGTTGTCGGACGTACCCGGGGCCATGCCAAGCGCCGGTTCAAGGTCGCGTTATCGAGCTTCAAAAGAGTAATGGCGTATTTCGGGGCGTCCTTGAATTGGAGCCGGGCCACGATGTTACCTTTTGAGCGGCGATCGGCATGGGCCCCTCGCGCTTTGTTATTCAAGCGGCGCGTCGGTCCATTGACTGTTTGCAAAGACTCGGCGGAAAACGATCGAGGTGAATTGCGTGAAGTACTTACTCTTGGTTTACTGCGACGAAGCAGGCTGGACCGACGAGGAGCATACGGCATGTAGGGAGGAGTCCGTGATCCTCTGTCAAGAGTTGAAACGGCTCGGCCAATTCATCGACGCCGCCCCGCTCCATCCCGTCGCCACGGCAACGAGCGTTCGGATTCGACAGGGAAAACGGCTCATCACCGATGGGCCCTTTGCGGAAACCACGGAACAACTCGGGGGGTTCTATCTGGTGGATCTGGCAAATCTCGATGAGGCGATCGCTTTGGCGTCAAGAATTCCACCCGCAAGGAAAGGGACCATCGAGATTCGTCCGATCCACGATCTGTCAAGCAGTGAAAACTGAAGATGCGACGCGCTCCCCATTAGCGGCTGACGCCTGTTAATGTCGCGGGGCTCTCGAACGCCAGGAAGGTAGTCGCGTGTTTCGTGGGCCCGATCGCTTGGAGGGCGTTGCTGCGAGCCGCCATTCACGGCGTTCATGTATTGGAGCTGGAGCGCTGCATTATTTTTCAGAGCGGCAATAGTATCGCTCGTATGCAATCCAATCACTTTTCCATTCCAACTCTTTTGGCGCAAGCTCGCGCCTGTTAGAATCGCTGTGCCTTTGCGATTCGCGACTCCCTTCGGGAACACGGCTTTTCCACCGCGGACGGGTAACTAACATCTCGATCGCGATGCGCGGGGTTGGGGTTTGGAATGGAAGATGGCATTCATCCACATCAATCCGTGCCACCCCATTTGTCGCCTGGACCTAAGGTGCGCTCGTCCGCGAGCATGAGTAAAGGCAGTCGCTTGTTCGCTTCGCCTTCGACGATGAATCACGCCGTTATGACGCTGGACCCGTTCGGTTGCGTGTCGGGTTGGAATTGTGTCCTGTCTGGGATGCTAGGTTATGGCGCCGAGGAGATCGTCGGACGGCACATTTCTCTTCTCTTTAGCGACGGGGTAGTGGAGAAGGATCACTGGAATCGGCTCCTCCACCAGTCCATGGCAAAAGGGATCGCCGAGGACCGAGGGGAATGCAAATTGAAGGACGGAGCGCGCCTTGGAGTCGCGCTCACGGTGACTCCCTTCCTGGGCCGCTCGAATCAATGCAATGGTTTTTTTCTGCAATTGCACCGCGTCGAGCCGACGAGGGAGGATTGGGTTCGCGCCGAAGCCGCTTTGGCCGCCAGTCAGGCGCGCTTTCAAACGCTTTTCAACCATGCACAAGTCGGCGTCCTCCTTGCCGACGCTCGAAGCGTCTACATGGACGCGAACGCGGCCATTTGTGAGATGCTCGGCTATTCCCGCGAGGAATTGATCGGCAAGCATGCTTCCGACATTGTCACCGAAACCGAGTTGCCGAACATCCCTACCGCTCTCCGGGAAATCCGCGAACGCCGAGGTCATGGGAAGGAATGGCAATTTCGTCGCAAGGATGGTTCGACCTTCGTCGCGGAGGTAATCGCCACCCGCATGCCGGATGGAACTCTGATCGGCATGATTCGCGACATTTCCGATAGGAACAAAGCGCAGGATTATCGCGAACATCTCGCGGCAATCGTCGAATCCTCGCCGGATGCAATCATCGGCAGGGATTTGAACGGAGTCGTCAATAGTTGGAACTTTGGCGCAGAAAGGCTGTTCGGATACTCGAGCGCCGAAATGGTTGGAGGTCCGATTTCGAGGCTCATTCCCGAAGACAGGCGCGAAGAGGAGGAGGTCATACTCGATCTGCTTCGACGAGGAGGCCGAATCGAACAGTTCGAGACCGTTCGTCGAACCAAGGACGGTCGACTGATTGACGTGTCGATCGCCGCTTCGCCGATCCGCGACGCACGTGGCAACATCGTCGGCACCTCCAAGATCGTTCGCGACATTACGGTGCTCAAGGAACGCGAGCGCGAGATTTCACGTCTGTCGCGCTTGTACGCGGCGCTCAGCCAAGTGAATCAGGCGATCGTCTGGTCGCGGGATCGCGAGGAACTCTTTAATAAAGTCTGCGAAGTACTGGTCGAATTCGGCGGGTTTCGCATGGCGTGGATTGGCTGGAATGACGCCGAGACGCGTCAACTCGTGCCCGTGGCGCAGTGGGGCCAGGAAGACTTCGGCATGGTACCGTCCAGTGTCCACGACGAGGATCGGCAGGGAGAATCCAGTCCTTCCGCCACCGCGTTCCGAACGGCGCGACCTTGCATTAGCAACGAGCTCTTCGACGATCCCGCGACCATGAACTGGCGACTCTTGCGTCAAGGGCGAGAACCGCGTGCCTTCGCTTCCTTCCCGATTCTGAGGAACGGAGTGCCCGGTGGCACGCTTAACGTTTTCACGGAGGAGCGGGAGTTCTTTCACGAGAAGGAAATCAAGCTACTGGAGGAAGCGGCGACGGATCTCTCCTTCGCCCTCGACAATTTCGCCAAGGATGACGCTCGAAGAAAGGCCGAAGTCGCACTTCGCGACGAACGATTATTCACCGACACCATGGTCGAAAGCATGCCGGGTGCCCTGTACTTTTACGATTCGACCGGCAAGTTCTTGCGCTGGAACCGGAATTTCGCCACCGTCACGGGATATTCTTCCGAGGAGATTGCGGGAATGCACCCGCTGGAATTCTTCCCCGAGGAGGACAAAGCACTCGTTCAACAGCGGATTGGGGAGGTCTTTGAAAAGGGGGAATCGTCGGTCGAAGCCTCGTTTCTATCCAAGAGTGGCGAACGAATCCCCTATTTCTTCACCGGTCGGCGTATTGATTTCCAAGGGGGGTTTTGCCTGGTCGGCGTGGGGATCGACATCTCCGAGCGCAAACGCGCCGAACTGGCGCTACGCGACGCGGAGCTTCGGTTTCACACTCTCTTCGAACAGGCGCCGGTCGGCGTGGTCGTCGTCGATCCCGTCACTGCGGAGATCATCGAATGCAATTCACGGGCCGCGAATCAATTGGGCTATTCCTCGCGTGAGTTCTGTCAACTCAGCATCCACGACATTGAAGCCATGGAGACGCGGGAAGAATCCAAACTCCGCATCGCCAAAATCGTGAGTGAGGGACAAGGCCAGTTTGAGACCAAGCAACGAACCAAGGGGGGTGAGATTCGGGATGTCTACATCTCCGCCCGTTGGCTGGAGTTGTCTGGTTGGCCCGCGATTCATTGCATTTTTCTCGACATCACCGAACGCAAGATCACCGAGGCGCGCATTCGGGAAATCGCCAACCACCTCATGGAAGCACAAAGAATCGCCAGGATGGGCAGCTGGGAGTACGATTTCCGAAGCGGCGAGCTTGAATGGTCTGATCAAGTCCATGAGATTTTCGGCATTCCCAAGCAAGACTTCGCGAATACCTATGAGAGTTTTTTCGAGTTCGTGCATCCGGAGGACAGAGAGAAATTGCGGGTCGCGCAAGAGAACGCGCTGTCGGGAATCGCTCCCTTGGACATCGAACATCGCATCATCTTGCGCGACGGAGTGGAGAAGGTAGTTCACGAGATCGCGCAACTAAAAAGGGACGAATCGGGGCGGCCCGTGACTTTATCGGGCACGGTGCACGACATCACCGATCGCGCGCGCGTCGAGGCCGAACGGGAGAAGCGGCATCGCGCGGAAGCCGCGGATCGCATTAAGTCCGCATTTCTCGCGACCATGTCTCACGAACTGAGAACGCCGCTCAATTCGATCATCGGATTCACGGGGATCCTCTTGCAGGGACTGGCGGGTCCGCTCAATGATGAACAACGAAAACAATTGGACATGGTGCAAGCCAGCGCGCGGCATTTGTTGGCACTTGTCAATGACGTGCTCGATATCTCGAAAATCGAAGCCGGGCAACTGGAGGTCGCGCACGAAACTTTCGACACGAGGCGTTCGATCCTGAAAGTGCTCGCGCTGGTCAAGCCTCAAGCGGCCGCAAGGGGATTGTCATTGAAGATCGACCTGGAGGACGAACTGGGGAAGGCGACCAGCGATGAACGCCGATTCGAGCAGATTTTGCTCAACCTGTTGAGTAACGCCATCAAGTTCACCGACCGTGGGGAGGTCGGACTCAGGGCGAATCTCGTGGGAAATTCCGATTCGTCCAGGCCAGCGATCCGCATTCAGGTCTGGGATACCGGCATGGGCATCAGGGGGGAGGATCTTCCCAGCCTTTTTCAACCGTTTCGCCAGGTCGATTCCGGACTTTCGCGAAGCCATGACGGAACAGGACTCGGATTGGCCATTTGTCGGCGCCTGTCCGATTTGATGGGTGGAACGATCGAAGTCCAAAGCACCTGGGGCGCGGGGAGCACGTTTACCGTCACGTTGCCGTTGCTCGGGGGAGGCATGCGATGAAGGCGAGAATCTTGCTCATCGAAGACAACCCGCAGAATCGATATCTCGCCCGGTTTCTGCTTGAGCAGCGCGGTCACGAGATTCACCAGGCGGACACGGGACCCTTGGGGCTTGAGATGGCGGCGTCGGTCCGTCCGGACTTGATACTGTTGGATATTCAGTTGCCGGGCATGGACGGCCATGCCGTCGCCCGCCAACTGAAGAGCGATCCGTTCTTGCGGTCGATCCCCATCGTCGCGGTGACCTCGTACGCGATGGTGGGGGATCGCGAGAAGTGTCTCGAGGCGGGCGCGGAAGGATACATCGAAAAACCCATCAACCCAGATTCATTCGTCGCCGAGGTGGAACGGTTCCTCCGTTCGCCAGGAGAGTAGGCCCCATGACCCGCGTCCTCGTCGTCGACGACGATACTCGGAACCTCTACCTGTTGGAATCGCTCCTGAAAGGGAATGGTTTCGCGGTGGAACCCGCGCGCCACGGTGCCGAGGCATTGGCGAAGGCGCGCCTGGGTCCGCCAGACCTCGTGATATCCGACCTGCTAATGCCCGTTCTCGACGGGTATTCCTTGCTTCGGCAATGGAAATTGGACGAGCAACTTCGCCGCGTTCCCTTCATCGTCTACACCGCGACCTATACTGGTCCAAAAGACGAACGGCTGGCGATGGCGCTCGGAGCCGATGCGTTCATCATCAAGCCGGCGGAACCCGAGACCCTTTTGCAGCAAATTCGGGATGTCCTCGCCCGGGATACGCTCGAAGAACCGATCTCGACCTTCGCCCGGCCTGGAGAAGAGGTCGTTTTGCTCAATGAGTACAACGAGGTCTTGGTTCGCAAATTGGAGAAGAAAGCTCAACTTCTCGAAGAAGCCAATCGGGAGTTGACCAGGAAAGTCGCGGAACTCAACCGCGCGACGACGACCTTGCGAGAGAGCGAGGAACGCTATCGCAGGCTGTTTCACGCCATCACCGATTCCCTGTTCGTATTCGATCGGGAGACTTTGGCATTCCTGGCGGTCAACGACGCCGCGGTCGCCAAATATGGCTTTGGCCGAGACGAGTTTCTCAACATGACCTTCAAGGAAATTCCTCCTCCCGAGGATGTTCCCGCGTTCTTGGAGACTCTCGCTCGTTTGGACGGGGCCGCGGGAAACCGTGGCTCTTGGCGACACCGCAAGAGGGATGGTTCGACCATCGATGTCGAGATTACCGCGCACGCGTTGGAATTTGACGGGCGACCGGCTTACCTGGTGGAAGCGCGGGACGTGACCGAACAGCGCCGGGCCCAGGAAGAGATAGCACACACCCATGATCTGTTGCGGGCGTTCGTCGACGGCACGCCCGACTCCGTCTTCATCAAGGACCGAGAGGGAAAGTATCTGCTGTGCAATCGAGCGGCTGCCCGCGAAATTGGCAAATCCGTTGACGAAGTGCTTGGCAAGGACGACGCGGAAATCCATGGCGCCGAGGACGCGCGATGGATTCGGGGGAACGACCAGCTCGTCATGGGCTCCAATCAGCCGCAATCCTTGGAGGAGCAGTTGAGGACGGCGGCGGGCCCGCGGATTTTCCAGGCGCTCAAGGCTCCGTATCGAGACGCCAGCGGCAACGTGATCGGCGTTATCGGTATTTCCCGCGATGTCACGGACCAAAAGAAGGCCGAGATGACGTTGCGGCTTCGTGATCGTGCCATCCAGGCGGTTTCTCAAGGGATCGTCATTACCGACTCGAATCAACCGGACAATCCCATCATTTACACCAGTGCCGGCTTCGAACGAATTACGGGGTATCGATCCGAGGAGGTGTTGGGTCGGAATTGCCGATTCCTCCAAGGGCGTCAAACGGATCCGGAGACGGTCGCAAAGTTGCGCGCCGCTATCGCCGAAGGGCGCTCCTGTTCCGTCGAGATTCTGAACTACCGAAAAGACGGCAACCCTTTCTGGAACGCCTTATCCCTCAATCCCGTGTTCGACGAATCGCGATCACTGGCCTATTTCGTCGGCGTTCAGAACGACATTACCGATCGAAGGCGCCTCGAAGACCAGTTGCGCCAAGCGCAGAAGATGGAGGCCGTCGGTCGTTTGGCCGGGGGAGTGGCCCACGATTTCAACAATCTCCTTACGGTGATCTCCGGCTATAGCGAGATTCTTCTGGCGATGCCCGACGTCGACGAAGCCATACGCGAATCGGTGAAAGCCATCAGCGAGGCGGGGGAACGGGCCGCGTCCCTTACGCGGCAACTCCTGGGATTCAGTCGAAAGTCGATTCTTCAGCCCAAGGTGCTCGATCTGAATGCCTTAATCACGGAAACGAGCAAAATGCTTCGACGGCTGATTGGCGAGGACGTGCTTTTCACCACGGTACTCGCGCCGGGCCTGCGTCCCGTGAAGGTCGATCCCAGTCAGTTGGACCATGCCTTGATCAACCTGGCGGTCAATGCGCGCGACGCCATGCCCAAGGGAGGCAAGTTGACGATCGAGACCAAGAGCGTCGTTTTCGACGATGAGTACTCATCCAATCATTTGGGCTGCCGACCCGGACCGCATGTTCTGCTTGCCGTTTCCGATACCGGATGCGGCATGACGCCAGACATTCTTGCGCGTATTTTCGAGCCCTTTTTCACGACCAAGGAAGTCGGGAAAGGAACTGGCCTGGGATTGGCGATGGTGTTTGGTTTCGTGCAACAAAGCGGCGGGTGCATTCACGTTTACAGCGAACCGGGGAGCGGATCGATCTTCAAAATCTATTTGCCGGTGGTGGATGAAGCGATTCTTCCGGATCGCGGTGGGCAAACGCGCAGGGAGGTTGGCGGATCCGAAACGATCCTGCTCGTGGAGGATGAAGAAGTCGTGCGCGGACTGGCGATACTTAGTCTGCAAATGCACGGCTATAAAGTGATCGTTGCCGACGATGGCAAGGACGCATTGAAATTACTGAACGATCATCATGACCATCTGCATCTGTTGCTCACCGATATCGTAATGCCAAACATCGGCGGACCCGAACTCGCGGAACGCGTTCGAGAAAAGTATCCATCCATCAAAGTGCTCTTCATGAGCGGATACACGGACGACGCGGTGGTTCGCCACGGCCTTCTCGACCAGGAAGTATCGTTCCTGCAGAAGCCCTATTCGCCGTTGGACCTGGCCCGCAAGGTCCGCCAGGTGCTGGATGGGAAATCTTCTGGTACGTGACCGCGATCCCTCCCCGGGCAAGACCGCCTTTCCCTAGGCGGGCAAGAGTTCGTCGTCGAGGGAGCCGCGTCTCGGGTTCGCCGGCAAGAATCGCCTAGTCGGAAGGGTTTGCCCAATCGACGGAATTTCAACTCGAACAACCGGTAACGAAATTCCGCGAATTGAGTGTGGCTTTTTGGGTTTGAAGATAGAATATCGCCAGTGAAGGGAAATTGCGCGAGGCCCGAGGCAATCCGATCGTACCGGGGGGGACGTGGAGTGTCTGGGGTTTTGTCCCTTTCAAGGTCGATGGAGAAGGCCGACATTCAACGACCTGGCCCATGCCTGAGTCGCCCGTATCCGCGGTTTCGCGCCAACCTCATGGATGGCGGTCCAAGTGCCTGCGAACAGGATTGCGGTTAACTCCGAATGAACAGAGCCTATCTAGACATCATCCGCCATTCGAGCGTGTACGCCTTGGGCCAGATCCTAGGTCGTCTCGCGTCGTTTTTGCTCCTGCCACTTTACACTCGCTATTTGACCATCGCGGACTATGGCTGCATCGCCATTTTGGATCTGACGGCGAACGTTGTCGGCATCTTGATCGGGTCCGGAATGGCGGGAGCCGTCACCAGGCATCATTTTCTCGCGAAAACCGATTCGGAACGGGGCGTCGTTTGGTGGTCCGGTCTTACCTACATGGTCGCGTGCGCGTCCCTAATCATCCTTCCCTTTGTGGTGGCGAGAAATCCCATCGCGGATGCCCTTTTGGGAGAGGAAATAAAGAATCGGTCCCTCTATTTGCTGCTCTCCCTCGCGACCCTTTGGATGTCGATGTTGAATCAGCTTCCCGAGCGGTATCTCCGTGTGCGAAAGTGGTCGACGTATGCCGCGGGGCTCTCCATCGTCCGACTCCTCATTAACGTGTCCCTCAACGTCTTTTTTCTCGTCGCTCTCGATCAAGGCGTGGGTGGCATTCTCTTGGGGAACTTGATCACTGGCGTGGTCATGAGCGTAATCTTGTTTCCCATGCTCATGACGAACATCGGAACCTACCGGTTCGAACGGACCATGGTGAGCGAACTCTGGACGTTCGCCACACCGATTGTCGTAACCTCCCTGCTTAGTCTGATGATGCAACAGGCGGACCGGTTCTTCCTGAAGATATATCTGGGGCTCGACGCGGTCGGTCTTTTCGGAGTCTCCTACGCGATCGGCCAGGGACTCAGCAACTTGTGCCTGATTCCGTTTAATTCGATCTGGGATGTCGTGATGTACGAAATCTCGGAGCACCCGGACTCGCGGAAGATGTACACCCAAGTTTTCGAGTATTTCGTCTACGGGGTGACGTTATTGATGTTCGGGGCGTCCCTGTTTCGAAAACCGATCTTGGCGTTGATGGTGGCGCCAAAGTTTTTTGCCGCCCAAGAGTGGGTTCCCTACGTCTGCCTGGCGTTCCTCTTGTTTAATTTGCATATCCATTTCAAGGTTCCCGCCTTATTGTCGAAACGAACGACCAGCTTGGTTCCCTCCAGTGCCGCCGCGGCATTGACCGCGATCCTCGGAAACGCCGTCTTCTGTTACCTGTGGGGCATCACCGGCGCCGCCATTACCTGCGTGATCACCAATGCCGTCTATTCCTTCGTTGGACTGTGGAACTACCGTCAGATTGAAGTGTTCCACTATCCATTCAAACGATGCGGATGGGTGCTAGTCGGCGTGGTGGCTACCTTTTTGGCATACGATTTCGCGGAACCCCAAATCCCGTTCCTGGCACTCCGCATGGTAGTCGCCGGCGTGCTTTGGATAGCTTGGTCCGTGTACCTTTTCCGGCCAGTGGTTCGGCCGGCCATGAATCTTCTCGCCCAACGAAGAGTCGACATGGCGGGCCGGCAGGCCTAAGCTTCCCTACGCTAATCCTAGGACTTGGTCGCCGTTCGGCGTCGCGCGCGTCGGCGACGTCCTTTCGGTGCGCTATTGCGTCACCGTTGTTGCGTGTCGTTCTTCAACGCCGGAAAGCCTGAAGAGAAGCGTTCGAACGGCGAATCGGCCGCGACATTCGAAAACAGAGGCTCTACCGTAGGAGGCTTTGCGTTGAAACTTATCGACCCTTATGAATTTCGCGATATGTTCCGTTCGATTCGTTCACTGGCGATCGTCGGCAATGCTCCGACGGTTCTGGAACATGACAACGGCAGTTTCATCGACGGCCACGACGCCGTGGTTCGCTTCAATCGCATTCGAACGGAAGGCATCGAGTCGAAGATCGGTGGGCGCACGGATATTCTTTGCGTCAACGCCGCCAATTCTCTTGCGCTCGCTCCATCCCCGGCTGAAAACTGTCGGCCTCGTTGCATGATATGTTTCGTCTCTCCGCAAGGCGTGCGGAACGGCGACGCGCAACCGTTCTACGAATGGGTGGGTGACATTCCCACTCTGCTCACCTTTGGACCCGATTTCATCGGCATCCAATCGTCATTTCATACCCGTCCCTTGACGAGCGGAACCTACGTCTTGTTTTCGCTTCTGCGATTGTTCGAACTCGATCGACTGTTCATCACTGGTTTCACGATGTTCGGTGCCGTTGCTGGTGGAACGGGCAAGGTTTACAAGGATGATCGATCCGGCATCGGCACCTTCCACGACATCGACCAGGAGGCGAGTATCTTCGCGCGCACCCTTGCGGAGTTCTCCGGCGAACTGACGGCCACGCCAGAGATTTTCGACTTAGCTCAACGAGCGGGCGTTTCATTGAAGGGCCAGAATGTTCGTTCGGCAAACCATGCGACCCGGCGCGTGGGTTGGAAGAAACGGCTTGCCGATGGAATCGCATGGAGAGTGCTGGAAGGCGCGCTTGTCATCCGCCGATGGGCCGAGAGCGTGGGATAATCGTCCGATGAGCTTCAGAAAAGTACTGAGGTATTTACCGGTCCGGTCGCTCGGATGGCCTTTACCCGATGCGAGCCGGGTAACGGCTTTACTCTTCTGAGCGGCGATGGTTTCATCCATTCCTCGCCGCCAGGTAGCGCGAACGAATCATGTGCTCGCGGAGTGCTCCGTGACGTCCTCCGGTTCGCTCAAGGACGGGGTCTCGCCGGAGGCCCAGTAGTACAGGGTGTCGATGAAACCCATCACCAGAATGACGGTTCCCGCCGCGATGATCTTGGCGTTCGAGGTATCGACGACCTGATAGAGTTTCCGGGTGGCGATATACGTGGCGGCAGCTCCGAAAAATGAACTGTGAATCATGATCAATACGGTCAAAAAGTAGGTCGCGGAGAATCGGCTCGGGATCTCTTGGCCGGCGCCGCGTGGATGGTCGATTTTCTGAATTCCCTCAAGTTCTTTTCCCCCGAGTCGCGCGCGAACGGATTCGATGACCTGACGAGAAACGAATTGGGCGCGACTTAATCTTCCCAGCACCGCGCTCAAGATCATGCCCGTGAGGGAGAAAAGGAACAGGATGGTTGCCACCATGCCGCCCAGGAACCCCAGTTTGTCCTCGCTGCCGTGTTGGTTCAGGACGTAGGTCATCATCGCCACGGCGACGGCGGTAAGCACGACTTGAAATACCGCGATCCAAACCTTGGTGTCGTCAATTTTGCTTAGCGCGCGGGTAGCTGTTTCGTGCTCCTGGAGCAGAAGCATTTGCTCCGGCGTCATGGAATTGCTCATGGATCCTTTGAATCTCCCTCGGTGCTCGCGATCCTGGCGTTGTTGGTTCCCTAGCGGGCCAAATTCCCAGCACGAGAAGAACGGCGTAGGTATCGCGAGTATCGACAAATCATACCTTGCCCGACGCGGACTGCAACGAATTTGTCCCGCGCGATTCGACGCATTATCTCCACGTGAACTTTAACGAAAAGTGATGAGTGAAAGGAATTCTTCAGTTCCGGTTGACGGCTGTACCAATTCGGTGGGGGCTATCGATTCTGCCGATGGTATCCCGCCTGAGGATTGGTCGCAAAGCGACTCTTGGCACAGTTTTGCGGTCTAGAACACGAATTCTATGGAGAAGGTCCCTTAGTGACGTCGCAGCCACCCTTGCCGCGGGAAATCCTCCGGCGGGCGGCCCGCGGTCCATTGGATACGTTCGTACGGCAAATCCCATGGCCGAGTTGCGGAGATAATTCATGCGTCGGTTCAGTATCCCCGGTATCCTTTTGGTCACGCTATTGACAACCGGCAGTTGGGCACGTGGCCAAGAATTGAACCCCGAGACCGGCGAGACCACGGCTCCCAGTTTCTCGACGGTTACTCCCGTCACCGATTCGCTGGGCCTGTGGGGGAAATATGTTCCGCGATTCGGCTTCCGATACGACACTGGTGACAGCATCGGTCGCCGCGGTGGGCTTTCCTCCTTTCAAGGATTCGTGCCCTTGCTCGAATCCGCGGATCAAAATCGCCTGACGTTTTCCGACCTCCGCCTCCTGCTCGACTCCGAAGGGGCGAATTTGGGGGCCAACGTCGGCGTGGGCCACCGCATTTTCGTCGAACGTTGGATGCGAACGGTCGGCGGATACCTCTACTACGACAACAGGAATACCGGCAGCGCGACCTTCAATCAGTTCTCCGGCGGACTGGAGTCTCTGGGCGAGATCTGGGACGCGCGCACGAACTTCTATATTCCGCTGGGCAACGATCGCGAATTGGTCGCCGGTGCCGTCGATCCGAATTTCCAATTTCAAGGTCACTACCTCGTCGCGTCAACGCTTGGATTGTTTGAAACGGCGATGGCGGGGTTCGACTATGAGGCGGGACCGCGCCTCTTTTCCATCAGTGGCGTCGACGTCCGCTGGCTCGTGGGTGGATATCATTTCCAGGGGCAGTATGTTCCGCAGGCCTGGGGTTGGAAGACACGCATCGAGGGAGTGGTCGCGGATAACCTGGCGTTGAGTCTTTCCATCCAGAACGACCGGGTTTTCGACACGACGGTGAACCTTGCCGCCGCCGTCTATTTTCCTCGACGATCCGCGAGGCGTTGGGAAGGCCCACGTGATTTGCCGGTGCGCGATCGACTCGCGGAGCCGATCGAACGCATCCAAACCATCGTCGTGGATCGAAGCACCAGCGGTGCTCCCGCGACGTTCGCCATCGATCCTGCAACGGGTCAACGACTCTTCTTCGTCCACGTCGCGGATGGAGGCAATAGCAACGGAACGGTTGAAGATCCCTACGGCACTTTGGCGGAAGCCGCCGGTGATTCCCAGGTCCAGAATGGTGGCGTCATTGTCTATGACCATCGCAAAAACGCCGTCGAGGCAGCGAATTTAAACTTCGCCACCAATAACAAGATCTTGTCCGCCGGTCCTAAACAAGTCGTGAACACGCAATTCGGACCGACCGTCCTTCCGTTCTCCGGAACCGGAGTCAACTCGACGCTCCTCGGTTCGATGACGGTGGGAAGCAACTCGCTGATTTCCGGCTTCGCCATACAGCAGGTCCTGGGGCTCAACGCGCTCACGATCAATGGCGGCGGAACCCGCGTCGAAAACTCGTCGATCGCCCACAATGGGTCAGGCTCGGCCATCGCCATCAACGCGGCTAACGGCCTGACCTCGTTTGTCAATACGCCCGTCACCCACTCGGGTAATGGCGCCTTGGTCAACATCCAATCGTCCAACGGTAGGATTGAGTTCGTGGATTCCAACCTCGAGGGAACGGGGGCCGGCATCCTGGCCGACTCCTCGGTCGCCGACATCGTGGTCCAGGAATTGACGTTGAATGGCGGCGTGGGCCCCGCGATCAGCCTGACCAGCTTCGTCGGCACGCTCGACATCGGCGAAGCGAACTTGCAAGTCGTGGGGAACAACCCCGCCATTCTTGCCAGTATGGGTATGCCCGTGATTCAGCTCCATGGTGGAGCCGTTACCAGCACGGGTGGCCAGAGCGCCATCGATATTTCCAATGTAACGGGTGGAGGAATCTCCCTGGCTGACGGAATGAACGTTTTCGCGTCGAACCTCAATCCCGGCGAAACCGGCGTCAGCATCAGCGCCGCCGCGAACAGCTCTCTCGTGGTTCAATTGCCCGATATCGTCGTGGACGGCAATCTGAATAATGGGAATGGCGTTGCCATCGCCGGACTCGGGGCCAATAGCGTTGTCAACGTCCGCTCGATCACGGCCAATAACGTCGCGAGCGGCGTGACGCTGAATTCCGTGTCCGGCTCGTCGGTCATTAACGCCCTCAACGTCACAAGCTCCGGCACCGCATTGGACGTCCAGTCCGTCACGAACCTTGTCGTATCCGGCGCAACGAATAGCGTCGCGAGCACGAGCGGAGCCGCCGCGCGGATCATTGACTCCTCCGCGGATATCCTCTTGCAGTCGGCTCAATCCACAAATAGCGCGGCTAACGGCATTCTCTTGAACAATCTCGTGGGCAGCTTCATTGTCACCGACACGGTTGCGGTCACCAATCCGACGGGAAGCGGCATCTTGATTCAAAACTCCAGCGCGAACGTGGATATCGGGGCGCTTGGCGGCAGCACGGTCACCGTTTCCAATCGCCAAGGAACTGGCATTGATGTCCGTCAGTCTAGCGGACTTATTCGGTTCGGTAACGTGACCATTGACAATACCGCGGCAAGCAATGCGGATGGGCTTTCCGTGTCCGATTCCGCCGCCAACGTCGTGGTCGCATCCGCCACGATCAATGACGCCAACGTCGCCGTCGGAATCAACAATGTAACGGGAAGTTTTGAACTGCAGAGCGGCAACTTCAGCGACTCGACTTCGCATTCCGTCAATATCACCAACTCTTCCAACGTGACGATTCGCAATGCCCAGATCGTCCGGGCGGGAGGACACGGCATCCATGGAAACGGCGTTACGAATTTCACGTTCCAGGGGAACACGATCATCGATCCCGCGGACGACGGAATTCATTTGACCAATGCCACCGGAACGGGCGTCATCTCCGACAACGGCATCGTGACCATTTTGTCCGCTTTTGACGACGCCATCGAAGTGTCCACCGGCGTTGGGGTCACCAATTTGACCCTCGATTCGAATGCCATCACCACGGTGGTTACGGTGGACGACGGCATCGTTATTACCGCGGCCCAAGGAAACGTGACCACGGTCATTAGCAACAACCAGATCACCAGCGTGCTCGACGGATTCAGCGACGCGATTGTTTTCACTGGAAGCACATCGGGCACCTTGAATACCACGATTTCGAATAACAATATCCAAAACCTCTTCGGTGGCTTCGACAATGCCATCGACTTGCGGATCCAGAATCCCGCGATCGCGACCACGACGATCAGTGGCAACACCATCGTGAATAGCGATCTGATCAATGTTCTAGGGGCGGCGGTCAATATTTCCGTCACGTCGACGGTGGGTAGCACGACGACGGTATCGAACAACTTGATTAACGACAATGGGCTGCTCCAAGGTTTTGACGGTGGCATCTTCTATACCGTGACGAACGCGTTCACCCACGAAGCGTACTTCACTGGCAACACGGTGAATGAAGATGGCGGGGATTTGGATGACGGCATCGAGATCACCGTCAGCAACGGGGTTTCGCAGTTGTACGTGGAGGTGCTAAACAACGTGCTCAACGGCAGCACGGGAAATCTCGCTCACGCCTTGAACATGATTTCCAACAGTAACGCGACCATGATCGCGAAGATCGAGGGGAACCTGCTTGAGGCCACCACTGACATTCAATTGACCAACCAGGCGGCGACGTTCTTCGTCGAGGATTTGCCAAACCTCTCGGCGAACAACAACAATGCCACGTTCACGACGACCGGAACGATCCAGAACTATCCGTAACGGTCCTCGAAAGGAAACGAAGTGGTGGACAGCGACCTTTGGAAGGATGATTCGTCGTCCACCAGAGGTCGCCAATCACGGGCGCGGATCGGAATCTGGATTCACCGGCGACCGAGTCCGCGTCGTGGATCGTTCACTGTCTACGAGCCCGAGGTGGCGACAATGTTGTCGGAGGCGTGGGCGTCTGGCGTACGCGCCACGTGCAGAGGAAGCGTGACGGTGAACGTCGTGCCACGACCCAGTTTGCTTTCGACGCGGATCTGGCCGCCGTACGCATGAACGATCGATTCACAAATGCTTAGTCCCAGCCCACTGCCACGGCGCAGGTCCTCGCGCCCGCGCGCCTTGTCCGCCTGGAAGAATCGGTCGAAGATGAAGGGAAGGTCCTCGGGTCGAATCCCTTTGCCGGTGTCCGTGATTTGCAGCACGGCTTTTTCCGCATCGCGATCGATGCGAAGATCGACATTAACGCGCCCCCCCTTGCGCGTGAACTTCAGGGCGTTGTCCACGAGGTTGTTCACGACCTGGCGAAAGTGACTTCCTTCTCCCAAAACCGTTGCCTCGGCGAGATGCACCGCGCGAAGGTCTACGCCTTGACTTTCCGCGATGCCAGCGAACATTTCCAGCGACTTGGCAATCAGTTGATCGAGGCGCACGGTCCCACCGGAATACTGCAGCGTCCCCGCGTCTCCCTCGGCGAGCAGGAGCAATTGATTCACCAAGGTGGTGAGCGCGTCGCATTCATCCTGGATGACCAATAGAAGTTCTTGGTATTCTTCGGTCGTCCGGTCTCCGCCTAGATTGACCTCCACGGAAGCACGGATTGCCGCCAACGGTGAACGTAGTTCGTGGGCGGCGTTTGCGAGAAAGTCCCGTTTGCGCACCAAATAAGTCGCGATTCGATCGAGCATGCCATTGATCGTGACGCTCAACTGATCCAGTTCGTCACCGGTGCCACGAATCGGAAGACGTTCGCTCAGGTGTTCTGGCTGAAGGTTGGCCGTGGTTTGCAGGATCTGTGCGAGTGGTCGAGTGGCGCGGCCGGCGAGAAGATAGCCGGAGAACGGCGCCACGAAGAGAATCACGGTTCCCGCCAAGGCGATCATGCGGTTGACTTGACCCATGTCCGCCTCGATGGCCGACAAGGAGGTGCCGACGACGATGGTGAGTTTCGGCAAACCGCGCCGCTGAAACGCGGATCGGAGGACCCGATTCGTTCCGATGGTTCGTGGCTGATTGGGGGCAGGTAACTGGTCGAACGCCAGGGCCGGAGATTGTTGGCTGGCCCAGGCGACCGCCCCTTTCTCATCCAGAAGTTCGACAAACCAACCTTGACGGACATGGCCGATCGCGCGGCGATCGAATTCCTCGTAGAGGTCCTTGAAGTCAGGATACATGTCCTGGATCGCTAACGAGATTTCCGCGAGATCGCCCCTTAACACGGAGTCCACTTCGCCGATCAACGTTCGCCGCAAACCCTCGCGCACGCCGAAGAGGGCGCCCATGGCGGTGAGCAAAACTGCTGCCGTGTTCCAGACGGTCAATTGGAAACGGAGGGATTTGACGATCGCCTTAATGGATCCGGAGAACATAGCCACGACCTCGGACCGTTTGAATGATCGACTCGTTCCCCTTTTTGTCCACTTTGCCGCGCAAGCGATTCATGTGGACTTCGATGACGTTCGTGGTACCCTCCCAATCCGATTCCCAGAGGTGTTGGCACAGCATGGCGCGAGTGACGACCTGGCCTTCGTGCCGCATGAGCATTTCCAAAATGCTGAACTCGGTGGGGGTCAGGTCGATCTCCTTTCCCTCCCGCTCGACCGTGCGCGTGGTGAGATTGAGCTTCAGGTCACGGACCTCCAGGACCGGCGCCGGCCGCGTGCTTCGTCGGTAGACGGCTTCCAACCGGGCCATCAGCTCCGCAAACGCGAATGGCTTGACGATGTAATCGTCGGCGCCCGCGTTCAATCCCGCAACCCGCTCCTCGACCGCGCCGAGCGACGTCAAGGCGATGACCGGCGTACGCCAACCACGTTTGCGAAGCTCGCGAAGGATTTCTATGCCACTCAAGCCGGGAAGCATCAAGTCCAGAACGATGGCATCAAACGGTTGCGATTCCGCGAGCTTGAGTCCCTTGTCCCCCGTGGTGGCAAGAGCGCAGTCGTGGCCAGCTTCGACGAAGCCCTTGTGCAAGGATTTTCCGATGACCGGATCGTCTTCGATGACGAGTAGATTCATGGATTCACTCACTCGGCGTCAACTCCCCGGGAATGATCCCCGGCTAATCGTGGAGAAATGCCCGTGCACATTCGATCCATTCTAACAATCCAAGGTTCCATTGGTGGTTAAGGGAACTCGATTCATCGCGGGCTGGCGAGAGCTGCATTCGATTCCGCGACGGCCGACCCCTCGAGGAACGCGGCGGCGCTTCGCAACAGGTTCTCGAGCGCCTGCGGCAAGTAGATTCCCAAACCGAGCACCAATACCATCAACATGGCGGCGGGAGCAACGGTGAGAAAGGAATCCTGGATCCCCGTCCCGCTCGCCTTGGGAGACGGTCGGCCGAGAACCATCGGCAGGACGACGGGCGCCAAACCCCGTGAAGGCGATGAACAGGAACACGAGAAAGAGCACCCCGGTCACCAGGTACCCCTTGAGAAACGCCGTCGAGACAATGGTGAATCTGCTGAGAAACGGGCCGAACGGAGGGGAACCGGTGACGGCGATGAAAGCCATCAGGAACAGCGAAGCGGACATGGGCACTCGGCGGAGCGCTCCTTGCACGTCATGGGCCAATTTACTGCCGTAGACGCGGTGAATGTTGCCCGCGGAAAGGAATAGGACCCCTTTTGTCAGTCCGTTATTGAGCACGTGCAAAAGCGAACCGAAAACCGCCTCGCCCCCGATGCCGATGCCCAGGACGAGAATTCCCATGTGCTCAACGCTGGAGAACGCCAACAGTTTCTTGAAATCCATTTGTCGCACCATGCTGAAGGCCGCCACGCCCATCGAGAATAGTCCGAGGAAGATCATTTGCTGCCGAGAATAGTTGGCGTCTCCCGCCGCCACGCAAACCTGATGAAATCGGAGGATGGCGAGGAACGCGCAGTTCGTGAGCCCTCCCGCCAGCAGGGCGCCAATCATTCCAGGTGCCTCGCCATAGGCTTCTGGTTTCCAAGTATGCAGGGGCGCAAGTCCCATTTTCGTGCCGTAACCAACCAGCAAGAACACGAATGCCGCGTGGAGCCACGGCCGCGACAACCGTGGAGCAAGCGCGATCAACTCGTCGAAAAACAACGTCGACTCCAGTCCCGCGTGCAGCGCGCTATACGCAAGGAAAAAAGAGCCAAGCAGTGCCAAGCGCGATGCCCACCGAGCAGAGCAGCAGGTATTTCCAAGTCGCGTTGAGGGATCGGGCGTTGTGATTGAAATAGATGCTCGGAGCCGAGGCGAGGGTCGTTGCTTCCATCGCAACCCACATCAGGCCCATGTGATGCGAAAGTATGATTACCGTCATCATGGAAAGCGAGAACAGCATCGACGCGCAGAGAATCTGATTGGGTCGTTCCGGGCGGAGACGAAGATATCCGGGCGCGTAAATGGAACAAAAGAAGAACAGCACGGTCACTTCCAGCAGGAAGACTCGGCCGAGGGATCCAATACCAGCCAGCTTCCTTTCGGATGGTCCGGCTGGGTGACGAGGGTAGCAAGCACGAGCAAGAGCTGCGTCAGGCCCGCCAAGGGAAGGACGGTGGGGCGCCATCGCTGCGAGGGAATGGCGAAGGCGACGGCAGCCATCATCAACGGGATACCAACCAACAATACTGCCATCTATCGGACACCTCTTCCTTCCGAACCGATCCGCGTAATCATGGCAACGTGACGATGGAATTCTCCTCCAGTATCGGAAACTCGTCGGACACCGCGTGGTGGATATGGTTGATGATGATTCCCATGACGAAAACCCCGACGAAAAGATCCAGCAGCACGCCGATTCACCATCAGGGGCATCGCTTCGGAGCAGAAGCTAGTCCGAAGACGAAGATGCCGTTTTCGAGCACCAGATAACCGAGTACTTGCGGATGGCGTCGCGACGTGAAATGAGCACGAGGAACCCCGTGAAGACGGTGGAAAGAGAGGTAGGCACCAGCAGGTTGTGCGCGTGTCCCTCCGCAAGCGGAAGACGCGAACCGAACTCGACCGCCAGGCCAGTGACAACAGCTTCCATCATCAGGCAGGCGACCGATCCGAAAGGGGATCGATCTGCTTGGGGATCCTGACTTTTCGCACGGCGTAAAGAATGAGTGCGGGATGACGAGTCCCTTCATTGTCACGGTGGCGACCGCAAGTAGCAGTAGTCGCCAGGAAAGTTCGTGATGGGCGATCAGCGACAGCATGCCCAGCAGGGCTCCTTGAAAGGCGATGAACATAACTGCGGGGCGGAGTCGGCTTCCCCCCACGACCGCGAAGTTCAGCATCACCACGACCACCAAGAAGGGTTCCAATAGCTCGTTGCTCATAAGGGACTCGACACCAGGATGAGGCCAAAGGCGGACATGATGCACGCAACCACCAAGAGCACGGGAACTCGCAATAGACGCAATCGAGCCATGCTCGATTCCACCAGGCCAATGACCACCGCGATCGTCATGGACGCCAGCAGGAAGATGATCCATTCAATTGCCGCCACTCCCGTGTTCCACGGTACCGCAAGCCGAACCAGCACGGCGACGAACAGAAACATTTTCATCGACGCGCCGTAAAGGATCAGACCCAGGGCGGGACCACCATGGTCCAACACCATGACCTCATGAATCATGGTCAATTCCAAGTGAGTGTTGGGATCGTCGAAGG
Source organism: Planctomycetota bacterium (assembly GCA_046350335.1). Taxonomy (GTDB): domain Bacteria; phylum Planctomycetota; class Planctomycetia; order Kolteriales; family Kolteriaceae; genus JAXMAQ01. The sequence continues at coordinate 56,378 of JAXMAQ010000006.1, read as the reverse complement.
GAATGCGGCAGTTCTCCGCGAGAAGTACGATGAACCAACTGACGCCGACCAAGGCAAGTGGCGCGATTCCCATGCGCCAGTCCGTGGGAAGGTGCCCCCCCAGCATGTCCGCCAATCGGATCGATCCGCTCAGCTTGGCGCACACCATCAAGCCGGCGATCAAGGCGGGCTCCGCGAGACAGGCGTAGGTCACCTCGCGCGCCACACCCATCCCCTCGAACGCGGATCCGGTGTCGAGACTAGATAGCGAAAGTACGAATCGGCCGAGCGCGAGCAGGTAGACGAAAAGTACGAGGTCGCCCGAAAACGATACGGGCGCGTCATGGTGACCCAAGGGAAGAAGTACGGAGGCGATCATGCAGGTCGAGATTCCCACTACCGGGCCAGCGAGGAACATCCACGTGGTGGATTGGCTGAGAACCGTTCCTTTTCGCATCAGGCGAAAGAGATCAAAGTATGGCTGCAGGATCGGTGGTCCCACGCGACCACCCATCACCCCCTTGACCTTCGCGATGATCCCCGGCAAAAGCGGCGGGAAAGCCACGACGATCACCAGATGTACCAGAACGTCCAGCACCGCTCGCCCTCAACGCCAGAAAAGCAGTCCGACCAATGTCGCGAAGATGAACAGCAGAGACAATTCCATTCCCGGCTGTTGCAGGCGCCGTAGCCGGTCCAGGAACCGCGCTGAAGCCGCGAAGCTGGGTTCAATCGCGTCATCGAGTACCGGATCGGGTGTCTCGCTGGAGAACGACGTCCCTGGCGGAAAAAGTTCGTTCACCCGCGGGGATTCCACTCGGGACCGCAAGAGCCAGCGATACTGCTTCGTGATGATTTCCGCGAGCGACGTTCCCGTGTATTGCATTCTCGGAGTGGGGCGAGCGTATCCGCAATCCCAGGTGGGAACCGTCTGGTAGCCCGTCTCCCGGATTCGACCCCAAAGAAAGCGTCCCACGACCGCCGTCGTCACCAGCATGGCAAAGGACATGATTCCAATCCACTCGAGGGGCACGAGGCTTTCGATCGTCGGGCTCTCCAGAGGTAGCGCATCGTTCCATTCGGTGATCGCAGGTTGGAGAATGGGGATGCACGTGATGGGAACAATGCCGATCGCGACCATGGCGGCGGCGAGTGTGAACATGGGTGCAAGCAAGAGTTTGCCCGATTCATGCGCGTGTTTTGGGGCGTCCGTCCGGGGTTCGCCGAGGAAAATGACGCCGACCGCCTTCACGAAGCACACGACCGAAAGCGCGCCCATCATGCCCAAGGCGGGTGCCGCAAACGCGATCCCCTCCCAGGAGCCGGCCTCGCCGATGCCGAGAGCCCGAAAGAAGCCAAGGTAAAGCATGAACTCGCTGACGAAGCCGTTGAGCGGAGGCAGCGCGCAAACACCCATGGCGCCGACAAGGAAGAGAAAAAAAGTCCACGGCATTCGTTTGGCGAGCCCTCCCAGTTGGTCCATCCGCCGGGTATGCACGGCGTGGAGAATGGAGCCCGAGCCAAGGAACAGCATCCCCTTGTAAAGCGAATGGTTCAGGACATGGAGGAGGGATCCGGACAAACCGAGAACAATCCAGTCCGCGCGATTAAGCGATCGGCCCGCCGTCGCCAACCCGATTCCCGCAAAGATAATCCCGATGTTCTCGATGCTGCTGTAGGCGAGCAACCTTTTCATGTCCTGTTGACTAATGGCGAAAATGATGCCGAAAACGCCGGAAATCATCCCCAAGACAAGAAGGAGGATTCCCCACCATAGGGGAGGCGAGGGAAAAAAGGAAAGTGTCCTGAGCACGCCGTAAACCCCCATTTTGAGAATCACGCCCGACATCAAGGCGGAAACGTGACTCGGCGCGTTCGCATGAGCACCAGGAAGCCAGAAGTGCATGGGCATGATGCCCGCCTTGGTTCCGAATCCGACGATCGCCAGCAGGAATAACGCGTTGGCCATCGCCGGTGTGAAACCTTCTCCCTCCAATTGCCGAAATGCGTACGATCCCGACGCGCTACGAAGCAACGCAAAAAATGCGAATAGGACCAACGTGACCATGTGGGTGGAGACGAAATAGACCCAGCCGGCTTTGCAAACCTGCGGATCGTCATCTTCGGTTATGACGAGGAAATAGGCGCTAAGCGCCATTCCCTCCCAGGCGAAGAGGAACAGGATGCCATTCTCCGCCAACACAAGCAAAGCCATGGACGCGGGCAGGATGCCGAGAAAGAATCGGATCCTTTGCCCATTCTGCGGATGATTGATTTGTGGCCAATACCCTTGACCGAAGAGGCTCGCCACGGGCGTTACCATGAAGATCGGGAGCAAAAAGATTGCCGCCAAAGCGTCGACATGGATCGAGAAATTAACGCCGGTCCATGGCCATGGGAAGGACAGTGGGGGGGACACATATCCGAACAGGTGTAGGCAAACGCCCACCAAGCCGCTCAGCGATCCCGCGCCGATGAGAATTGTCGAGACCCAAGAGCCGACCGTGGACCTCCCGACGAACAAGCCGGGAATCCCGCTCCCCGCGATGACAATCAATCCCACCACGATCCATGAAAGGCTCATGAAAACGTGAACTCCCTCCGAACGCGTGGGTCACGCGGGCCATCCATCGGATGGCTCAATCGCCGCAACGACCGTTCCCTTTGCCAGCGTTGTTCGCTTGCTCATTCGCGGACCGTGCCGTGTCCCCCGCGTATCGAATGTCGTGGCAAGAGAACGGAGCTATGGTCCGTCCTCGGCGATTCTCCACCTCGAAAAACGATGTTTGAAACCGGAGCTTCGGCCGGATTTTTCGAACCCGCACTTACATTCATTGACTCACGCTAATCTACATTCGCCAAGAGGATTTACGAATCCTTACGGAATTGTAACGGAACGCCGGCTTCTCGAATGTCGAATCGACTGTAGATTTGACCAAGGGTAGGAGATGGTCCATGGATTTGTCCATCCGCGATGTCGCGAAGGCGCTCGATGTCTCCGAGAGAACCGTCTTTCGGTGGATCGAAGAGGACGACCTTCCCGCCGTCCATGTTAACGAACAGTTTCACGTGAATCGCGCGGAATTGCTCGAATGGGCGACGATGCATCGAAAGTCCCTGTCGCCGAAAATGTTCGAGCCGGAATCGTGGAACTCGGACGTTCCTCCGTCGCTTGCCGATGCCATACAGGTGGGCTCGGTCCATTACGACGTTCCCGCGATCGACGCGCCCGGGGCGCTGCGAGAATTGGTTCGCCGCATGCCGATCGAAGAGTCCGAACGGGACATGGTCTGGGAACTCATGGTCCGCCGCGAGTCGATTCGGTCGACGGGGATTGGTGGCGGCATCGGTTTGCCGCATCCGCGACGGCCCGTCGTTTGCCATCTTTCCGAGCCGGCGATCACCGTGTGTTTTTTTCGCCAACCGATCGATTTCCAAGCGCCGGACGGGCAACCGGTGCACACCTTGTTCGGCTTGCTTAGTCCCACGCAAAAAATCCACTTGCAGCTGCTCGCTCGGCTCGCCTGGGCCTTGACTCGACCTGGTTTCCGAGGGGCGATCGACCGGCGGGCGCCCAGGGAAGAAATCGTCGCGGAAGCGCGGAAGCTTCGCGAAACCCAACATAACTGAACGGCGATTGGTCGACGCGCCGGAAGGTCGAGTTCTTTACATATGCCTTTAGAGTCCGCCCGAGCGCGGACGAGTGGCTTTCCCACGATCTCGAAAAGAGTCGTAGCGATGAAACTTTGGGCTTCGAATTGGACGCATGCTGACGTGAGGCGCGCGGCGTGGATTCACCGGGATATTCCCGAGGCATCACTACCGCGCGCCTGCCGTCCGAACGAAGGCCGTGGATCGATCCAAGGTGGCAAGGATGAGGGACGGCGGCGCGCCATTGCTTGTTTGATGCGCATTAAGCGAGGCAACCCATGAGCACCCTTTGTGCGGGTCCGTGCGTTGCCAATGGCGATGCCGTGGGATTGGACAAGGTGCCATCGCTTCCGATCGAGGAATTCCGCGAAGTCGTTATTGATCACGTTCGCGAAGGGAATCGGGTCCATGCGCTGTTCGGCGGCAAGACGGAGGATGGCGGCGTTTCGCTCACCGCCGTCCTCGGCGATCCTAACCGCGGCCTGCTCCAATTTTTGACCTCGTCGCTCCAAGCCGATACGTATCCCTCCCTGACTCCCGAATGCCCCCAGGTGCATTGGTTCGAGCGCGAGATCGCCGAGCAATGGGGCGTCGTTCCGGAGGGGCATCCATGGCTCAAGCCGATTCGCTTTCATCCGAGTTACCGTCACGGAAATGACGCGTGGGGACGTCCGCCTCAAGTGGACATTTTGCCGAGCGTCACGAACTTCTTTCGCGTGGATGGCGAGGAAGTCCACGAGGTGGCGGTAGGGCCGGTTCACGCGGGGGTGATCGAGCCGGGACATTTCCGCTTTCAGTGCCATGGCGAGCAGGTATTCCACTTGGAGATCTCCCTAGGGTACCAGCATCGCGGCGTCGAGCGAGCGCTGGTGGGTGGACCGAACAAACGCACGATTCACTACATCGAAACGCTCGCCGGCGATACCTCGGTCGGCCATTCGCTGGCGTACTGCCAGGTGGTGGAGGGGTTGGCGAACGTTCGCGTCTCTCCCCGAGCCCAGGCGCTGCGCGCGATAGCCTTGGAGATGGAGCGTCTACCCTCGCATACGGGGGATCTGGGCGCGCTCGCCGACGACGTCGGTTATCTCCCGACCGCCTCGTTCTGCGGTCGACTGCGAGGGGATTTCCTCAATTCGTTCGGTATTTGGTGTGGCAGCCGATTCGGTCGTGGCTTGATCCGTCCAGGAGGCGTCCAATTCGACGTCACTAAAGAGCGGGTCGACAAAATGCTCAAACGCATGAATGGGGCCTTGCCGGACGTCGCCGGCGCCGCCAAGCTCCTCTGGAATACTCCTTCGGTGCAAGCTCGGTTCGAGAACACCGGAGCGGTGACTCCCCAGATCGCGGAAAAGCTGAGATTGGTCGGGCCGGCAATGCGGGCGTGTGGCTTCGATCACGACGTGCGTCACGACTATCCGTCTGGCTTTTATCGATACGTGATTATCCCCGTGGCGACCTGCCCGAGCGGTGATGTCTTTGCCCGCGCGTACGTTCGCTGGATGGAGATTCAGCGATCCATGGAATTCATCAATCAAGAACTCGCGGACGTCCCTGGGGGGGAGCCGTTGATTCCCGTCGGCGCGTTGCGGCCGCGCGCGATGGTCGCGTCGCTGACGGAGGGATGGCGTGGCGAGATCTGCCATGTCGCCGTCACGGACGACCGTGGGCGATTCGCTCAATACAAGGTGATCGATCCTTCGTTCCATAACTGGATCGGATTGGCGATGGCGCTTCGGGATCAACAGATCTCGGATTTTCCGTTGTGCAACAAGAGCTTCAATCTGTCGTATTGCGGTCACGACCTGTAACGTGCCCGCGCGGTCCTCGTGCCTTTAGGAGGTGGACGAGGACCCAGAATCGAGGAGTCGGGATGCTGCAAAATCTTTGGGAACGGGTCCGGCAGGGGCATCGGACGAGCGCTTATCCGCTCGAAGCCCCCACGCTTCCGGATCGTTTCCGCGGCCTGCCGATCATCGACGCGGAACGTTGTCCGGACGAATGTCAAAAGTGCGCGGAAGCGTGCCCAACGGAAGCGATCACCGCCGACCCAGACCACGTTCGATTGGATTTGGGACGCTGCCTCTTCTGCACCGACTGTCTGAATGCCTGTCCGCAAGAGGCGATCGAGTACACGCAGGACCATCGGATGGCGACGCGGACGCGTAACGATTTGGATTACGACGGCAGGCGTCTCCGCCTGGCGAGCGAATTGGATCAGCGGTCGCTGAGGCTCTTCGGCCGTTCCTTGAAATTGCGGCAAGTGAGCGCGGGGGGATGCAACGCCTGCGAGGCGGACGTGAACGTCCTCAACACGCTCGTCTTCGATCTGAGTCGCTTCGGCGTTCAATTCGTCGCCTCGCCGCGGCACGCGGATGGTTTGCTGATCACCGGCCCGGTGACGAAGAACATGAGGCTGGCGTTGCGCAAAACGTATGACGCGGTTCCGCCGCCACGGATCGTGATTGCGGTGGGCGCGTGTGCCATTTCCGGCGGGCCGTACATCGATCATCCGGAAGTTCACAACGGAGCGGACAGCGTGGTGCCGGTGGATCTTTACATTCCCGGCTGCCCGCCGCATCCCTTCACGATTCTGGACGGGATTTTGCGACTGCTGGGACGGTTGGAAGAGAATCCGGACCGCGAGCCCTACAAGGTGGACGTAACTCGCTGAGAAAGTGGCCGGCCTGGTGGAAGAAGGATACGTGCGATACAAGTTCGATCAATGACTGAAACGGGGAAACGAAAATGGCAACCGTAACTTCGGATGTTCCCAAGACGGGACTGGCGGGATTGGCGCAGAATTGGCGGGCCGATCTCCTCTCTGGTTTCCTGGTGTTCTTGATTGCGTTGCCGCTATGTCTGGGCATCTCGCTGGCATGCGGCTATCCGGCGATCGCGGGCATTTTCACCGCGATCGTGGGTGGCATCGTCGCGACCTTTGTCAGTAACTCGGAATTGACGATCAAGGGGCCGGCTGCGGGACTCATCGTCATCGTCGTGGGTTGCGTGCAAGGTTTCGGGCACACCGGTGGCCAGGACCCCGCCATGGACATGCAGGCCTACAAATTGGCGCTCGGCGTCGGAGTGGTTGCCGCCGCTTTGCAGATCGTCTTCGGCTTGATTCGCGCCGGCGTGGTGGGGGACTTCTTCCCCAGTTCGGCGGTTCACGGAATGTTGGCCGCCATCGGTATCATCATCGGCGCTAAACAGATCCATATCGCGCTCGGCGTCTCCCCCGCCGCCAAGGAACCGCTCCATCTGATTGCCGAGATTCCCCATAGCATCATGCATCTCAACCCCGATGTTGCCGCCATCGGCATCCTGAGCCTGGTGATTCTTTTCGGGCTCAACCTGGTGAAGAACAAGTACCTGAAGATGATTCCCGCGCAGATGCTCGTCATTCTCGTGACGGTACCCCTAGGCATCTATTTCGATCTCGACCACCAGCACACCTATTCAATCTACGGTCACGAGTACGAGTTGGGGCCGAAGTTCCTCGTCAACGTGCCCAACAACATGTTCAGCGCGATTACCTTCCCGGATTTCTCCGGCATCCTCACGAGGAACGGGATCCAATTCATCATCATGTTCGCACTCATTGGCACTTTGGAATCCGTCCTCAGCGCCAAGGCGATTGACTTGATCGATCCGTGGAAGCGAAAGACCAACCTCGATCGCGACACGATCGCCATCGGCATCGGAAACTTGCTTGCTGCTTTGATCGGCGGACTCCCGATGATTTCCGAAATCGTCCGCAGCAAGGCAAACATCGACAACGGCGCCCGAACTCGATTCGCCAACATGTTCCACAGCATGTTTCTGTTGCTCTTCGTCGCCTTGGTCCCCGGGCTGATCCACAAGATTCCTCTCGCGGCGCTCGCCGCCATGCTCGTATTCACCGGTTATCGCCTGGCGTCGCCGCGCGAGTTCCTCAACGTCTATAAAATCGGGCGGGAACAACTGATCATATTCGTCACGACGGTTGTCGCGGTATTGGCGACGGACTTACTCATCGGCATCGGCATTGGCATCGCCGCCAAGGTGCTCATCCACTTGCTCAATGGGGCGCCGATCCGCTGTCTCTTTCGGCCCGACGTCGCGGTTGAACAACGAGACGAGAACACCATCGAAGTGGTCGTTCGCGATGCAGCGGTATTCAGCAATTGGATCGCGCTCCGCCGGCAGATCGAGGGGGTGCTGATCAATTATGACGGCGTCCAAGAGGTCATTTTGCAACTTTCGCAGACCCGCCTGGTCGACCACACGGTGATGGAAAAGTTGCACGAACTGGAGCAAGATTTCGCGCAACGAAATTGCAAGTTGTCAATTCGGGGATTGGAGAACCACCGCGGCCTTTCCACGCATCCTCATGCGGCACGGAAGAAGGCGGCGTCGATCGCGTAGTTATGCGAAGTTCATGTCGGCGTGGAACGCTCCCGGTCTACGCCGTCTGCCAGGGTCCCGTTCCGCCGTCCAGGACCGAAAAAATCCGCCGGCCGAGAAAGGCCGGCGGATTTTTTACCGATATAATTGTCTGGACAAGTGTTGTCGGGACGTGTATCTTAGCCCCATGAATGTCGTTCGGGCCCAAAAGTCGAGATCCAGGCGGCGATTCGACTCGCGACAGCAGGAGGCCTTTCTCTCGCTTTGGCGGACCTACGATCGGCTGCGCGCCTTCGAGGATGAATTGTTCGGCAGGCACGATCTCACCCCCCAGCAGTACAACGCCCTCAGGCTGCTTCGCGGCGAGCATCCAGGAACCTTGCCGACCCTGACCCTTGCCAGCCGTCTCGTGTCCAAAGCGCCCGACATCACCCGGTTGCTCGACAAGCTGGAACAGCGGCAATGGATCGAAAGACATCGGCTTCCCGAAAATCGGCGCGTCGTTCAGGTTGGCGTAACCCAGGCTGGACTCGACTTGCTCGCGGAATTGGACGAGCCCCTGCGGGAATGTCACCAGCGGCAACTCGGGCATTTGAAAGCGGAGGAGTTGGACCGATTGATCGAGCTGTTGCGGTTGGCGCGCCTGCCCCACGAAGCGGATGAGGCGGGCTGGAAATAGTCGCGTGTCGTTCCCGGCGGAAGCTTGATTCGAAGGGTTTCGGAAGGGGGCGCCGGCACGTCGTGGATGATCGGGAAACAAGCACTGAAATTCCGTGAAAGGGAAACAAACATGATCGCGGAGAACCAGTCCTCAGTTGAAGACGCGGATGTCGTGGTCATCGGCGGGGGGCCCGCGGGCGCCACGGCCTCCACCTTGATTGCACAAAAGGGATACAAGGTTCGCCTTTTCGAACGGGAACGGTTCCCACGCTTTCACATCGGCGAATCGTTGATTCCGGAAACCTATTGGGTACTCCAGCGACTCGGCATGCTGGAGAAACTCAGGAAAAGCCACTTCGTCAAGAAGTACAGCGTCCAATTCGTCACGGAACGAGGCAAACTCTCCGAGCCGTTCTATTTCGACGAACACAAGCCGCATGAATGCTCGCAAACCTGGCAGGTATTGCGAAGCGAATTCGACCTGATGATGCTCCAAAATGCCCGCGAACAAGGCGTCGAGGCGGAGGAAGGGGTTCGCGTGCTCGAGGTCCTGTTCGAGGGGAACCAGGCGGTCGGCGTGCGTGTCGTCGGAGACGACGGCTTGCGTCGGGAGATTCGCGCCAAGGTGGTGGTTGACGCCAGTGGCCAATCGTCGCTCATCGCCAACCGGTTTCAACTCAAGATCAAGGATCCAGAGTTGAACAAGGGCGCGGTCTGGACCTATTTCAAGGGAGCTTATCGCGACAACGGCAAGGATGAAGGGGCCACCATCGTCTTGCAGACAAAGGGCAAGAATGGTTGGTTTTGGTACATTCCGCTGCACAATGACATCGTTAGCGTCGGTGTGGTGTCATCCTTCGACTATCTTTTCCACGGTCGGGGAGATCACGAGACGATCTACCGCGAAGAACTCGACAACTGTCCCGCGGTCAAGGAGCGCGTTTCCCAGGGAACGCAGGTCGCTCCTTTCTATGCCACCAAGGACTACACGTACCGCTGCAAGCATGCGGCGGGGGACGGGTGGGTGTTGGTCGGTGACGCATTTGGGTTCCTCGATCCGCTCTATTCCTCGGGCGTGCTCCTGGCGCTCAAGTCGGGGCAACTTGCCGCCGACGCAGTGGCCGAAGGCTTGATGAATGGGGATCTCTCGGCGAGCCAACTGGGCAAGTGGGAGCCGGACTTTGTCCGTGGGATGGCGCGCATGCGACGCCTCGTGTGCGAGTATTACGATGGGTTTTCCTTCGGCCGATTCGTCAAGAAGCATCCGCATTTCAAAGGACATTTGACCGACCTGCTCATTGGCGATCTCTTCAAGGATAGTGTCGACGAGATCGTTCCCCACATGGATGTGCTCCGCGCGGAAGTTCAGGCGGAAAAGATGGCCGTGCCGGAATAACTGCCTGACGAACGACTCAGTGGACATCCTTCGGACCGACAATTCATCCGCCCTGGGGAGTCGATCATTCAACTCCCCGGCGCCGCCTACAACCTTTCCATGGGCGGGAGTCGTTCGGATTATTCCCTCTTTAGCGGTCCTTCCATCCTTCCGTTCAGCAATTGTCGCCACTTCGACAGTTGCGAACCCACTTCCCGGCCGTTAAGATGCGGGCAATGCGTAGATTTTGCTGATCTTCGAGTTTGATGCAGTGACTGGCCTTCGAGAATCTGCTTCTTCGTAAATACCTTCCGCCCCAAAGCGAATGGTCCATCAGGAGACATCCCCTCATGCGGTTCACCAAGGCACCTCGGCGGTGGCAGCTTTTAATCCCGGCCGCGATCATACTCTTTCCCGTTTTGTCGCAAGCTCAGGAAGTCAAAGAGCTCGCCGGGCATAAGGAAGCGGTGTCGGCCGTCGCCTTTAGCCCGGATGGGAAGCAACTGGCGACCGGGAGTTTTGATAAATCGATCAAACTCTGGGATCTCTCCACGCTCAAGGAAGTGAAGTCGCTCGACGGGCACGCGGACCTGGTGTTGACGCTCACGTTTAGCAAGGACGGCAGCCGGCTGGTAAGCGGCAGCCAGGATCAATCGGCGAAGTCCTGGAATCTTGCCGGCGCGAAGGAACTTCGAGCCTTGGCGGCGCTTCCCGCCAACGTTCGAGCCATGGCGCGTAGCGCGGATGGCGCGGTCCTCGCGACCGCGGGGGATGATGGGGTGGTTCGACTGTTCGACGTGGCGAGCGGCAACCCCCTCAGGGACCTGACCGGCCATACCGGGCCCGTCTTCGCCGCGGTTTTCTCCGCGGACAACGCTCGCATGTATAGCTGTGGCGCGGACCGAACGCTGCGGGTTTGGGAAGTAGGGACGGGCAAGCAACTCGCCGCGCTCGAGGTGGGAACTCAACCCGCCACCGCGCTGGCGGTCTTGCCGAAAGAGGAAGCAGTTTTCACCGGCGATGCCGTCCATCAGGTCCGTCGATGGGCGCTCCCGGTCCCTGCGATTCGAACCTTCGCCGGTCACCAGGCGGAAATTACCAGGTTGAAGAGCAATCCGGCACGGACCCAGTCGGTATCCGTCGGCAACGATAAGACCGTCCACGTGCACGACATTGCCTCCGGAAACGAAGTCCGCGTCGTATCGGCTGCGGCGAATGTCACCGACGTTGCCGTATCCGCCGCCGACCCGAATCTGCTCGTGACGGTAGGCGAAGATCGCGCGGTACGCGCGTGGAATCTTGCCGATGGACAGCAAGTGGCAGCGCAAGAGGGACTCGCGCAGGTGCCGACAGCGATGACTGTTTTGCCGAATGGCCAGTCGATCCTGGTCGCGGAGCCGGATGGAACGATTCGCGTTTACGAGTATCCCTTTAAGCCTTCCTTGAGCGTGCGTGCCTTGCCGGCCCATGACGGACAATTGACGTCGTTCGACATGGCGGCGGATGGTTCCCTCATCCTCACCGCCGGCGATGATAAGACGGTTCATCTGCGGGCCGGGGACGGCACGCCGGTCCGTGCGTTCGCTCTGTTTGCTCCCGTGAAGTACGCCTCCCTTTCACCGAATAAACAACTCATCGCCGCCGCCGGAGAGAATCAGGAAATTCGCGTTTGGAATGTCAATGGCCAGGAAATCAAGGTGTTGCCCAATGTCACCGGCCCGCTGGCGTTCAGTGCCGACGGCCAGTGGCTCGCGGTCTCCGGTTTAGATAACCGCGTGTACCTGCACCCGACGAACTTCGCGGCCGAACCCAAGGCTCTTTCCACGCACGCCAGGCCCATCCGCGCACTTGCGTTCGCGCCCCAAGGTAACCTGGTGTTCAGTGCCGCCGGAGATAAACTCATCAAGATCGCGGATATCGCGAGCGGCATGGAAGTAAAAACACTTGCCGGCCACGAGTCGGGTGTCTCCTCGCTCGCGATTCGAGCGGACGGCAAACAGGTGGTCAGTGGCGGCGATGACTGGCAAGTCATCGTTTGGGACGTGGAAAAGGGAGCGGCAAGCGCTTCCTTCAAGGAAGCGGCCGGTCCGATTTTCTCCGTGGCGATCAACGCCGATGGCTCGAAAGTCGCTGCTGGTTCCACCGATAATAACATTCGCGTGTACGTCAACGGAGCGGTGCAGGCGACGGTCCCGATTCCTGGTCCCGTTGGACTCGCGTTCGCTCCCGATAGTCAGTCGCTCGTTGCGGGATCCAACGACAATCACTTGCGTTTCATCACGGCTAACCCACCCCGCGTGCTCGCCAGCCACGGCTCGAAGGTCAACGCCATCGCGACCAACGGCGACGGCAGCCTCACGTTGACGGCGGGAGAGGATAAACAGATTCGAGTCTGGGAGACCGCTTCGGGCAAGGCGGTCCGCGCCATGCCGATGGACGGGCCGGTCCTGGCCCTCGCGGTGAGCGCGGATGGCTCGAAGGTGGTGGCCGGTGGAGGAGACAAGACCTGCCGGGTCTTTAACCTTGCGGACGGCAAGCAACTGTCGTCGGTGGCCGCCACCAACGTGGTGAACGGCGTCGCCGTTTCCGCCGACAATCAGCGGTACGCCTTCTCCTCGACGGACAACATCGCGCGCGTGCACGCGATCGCGGGTCCGGAACTGCAAACCTTCTCCGTTGGCGCGTTGACTGGTGTTACATTCGGCAACGACAACGTCACGGTGGTGACCTCGTCGGCGGACAAACTCTTGCGGGCCGCGCCCCTGAGCTTGGCCTGGAATCAGAGTCATGGCGGCCCCGTCACCAGTTTGGCGGTCTCCATGGACGGTGGCAAACTCGCGAGCGGATCGCTGGACAATACCATCGCGGTGCGCAATCCCGCCGACGGCGCCGTCGCCAAATCGATTCCGGCTCCGGCACCCGCGTCCATCGCGTTTGGAGCGGACAACGTTCGACTGGTCGCGGGGGGCGGGGATAAGATCCTTCGTCTCTTCGACGCCAATGCCGGCACCGCGCTTCAAGAATATCCTGCTTCCGCGGAGGTGATTACCTCCGTCGCGATCTCGCCCGATGGAAAATCCTTGGCCAGCACGGACGCAAAGGGGGCGATCTCCTTTGGACAACTCCGTGGACAAGACTCCGGGAATTTTGCTTACCGTCTTCGATCGGCCGGGCCCTGCCGTCGGTTGTGTTTTCCTGCCCGACAATAAAACCGTGGTCGCTGCGAGCAACGACAAAATCGTCCGTTTTCTCGAACAACCGCCGCCGTTCGTGGTTCAACTTGCCGGCCACAAAGCGCAGGTCTACGGCGTCGCGGTAAGCCCCGACGGCACCCAAGTCGCGACCGCGTCCGCGGACAACAACGTGATCTTGTGGGACATCAACAGCGGCACGGCGCTCAAGACGCTAAGCGGTCACAAAGCACAAGTCTATTGCGTGGCGTTCAGTCCGGACGGCAAGCAACTGATCTCCGGTAGCGGCGACAAGACTGTCACCCTATGGGACCTCGCGGAAGGAAAGGCGCTGAAGTCCTTTGCTGGAGCACAGGATGCCGTGTACCAGGTGGCGTTCACCGCCGATGGAACCCATGTCCTGGGCGCCGGCGTGGACAAGACGATTCGCCTCTGGGAAGTTGCGTCAGGCAAGGAAGTCCGCGTCTTCACGGGTGCGCCCGACGAGATTTATGGCATGGCCATCAGTCCGAGTGGCAAACGACTCGCGACCTCGGGATACGCGGGAAGCCTGATCATCTGGAACTTGGACGACGGCAAGCCGATCCACCAGCAAAATCTGAGCTTCGGGGCGTTCGCGGTGGCTTACAATCCCGCCGGGGACCAGGTGGCGGTCGCGAACAATGACGGCAAGGCCTATTTGGTGACGATACCGGAAGGCGCGCGGTAAAACAGGGCGCGCCGCTTTGGAATTGTTCGTCTCGGATTACAGGCCGAGCACGTCCGCCATGTTGTAAAGTCCGGCTTTTTTGGCAACGAGGAACTTGATCCCTGCGATTGCTCCCGTGACGTACGACTCGACGCCATGCCCCCGGTGGACCAGTTCCATGGTTTCTCCCAAGGTGCTGAAAATAATGGTGTGTTCGCCGACGTTATCTCCCGTTCGGACGGCGTGGATGCCGATCTCGCTTCGAGGTCGTTTTCCCGTTATCCCCTCGCGCCCATAGCGTCGCTCGGTAAGTTCCATTTCCTTTTCGATGATTTCCGCGAACCGCAAAGCCGTTCCGCTGGGCGCGTCGACCTTGAAGCGGTGATGCCGCTCGATGATCTCCACGTCGAAGTCCCGTCCTTTAAGGACCTGCGCCGCCTCGCGCGCCAACTTCATGAGCAGGTTGACCACGAGGCTCGTATTGGCGGCGAAGAGAAGCGGCGTGGTATGGTGACAAGCAACGATCCGTTCTCTCTGCTCCGGCGTGTGACCCGTGGTCGCCACCAGGATGGGAATTTCGCGCTCCGCGCACAATTCGGCGATGGCGACGCTTGCCTCCGGAACGGAGAAATCGATCACGCCGTCGACATGTTTGGGGAGTTCGGACGAAAGTTTGATGCCAACGGTGCCGAGACCCGCGAGCAACCCGATATCTTCGCCGAGTCGCGGATGACCAGCCGATTCCAAGGCGCTGCAAAGCGAAAGTTCAGGATCCGCGTGCACTCCATGTACCACCTTCTGGCCCATACGCCCACCAGCGCCATGCACGGCGATCCGCAGTTCGTTCACGGGAGGTTCCCCCTGTCCTTGGTTGTCGATCTTCCTGGAGCATCGTATTCACGACGCGGAAAGTGTAAAGTCGCGCGCCGCGATTGCAGCAAGGCGTGCAGGTTATCGCGAGAGTCGGGCATCGCACCAGTCGGCAAAGTCCTGTACGTCTCCGCGGCTCTCGTATTCGACGACGAGCGTCAATCGCTTGGCGTTTCTGACGGGAACTTGTACCGGGCGAGGATCGGTGGACGCGATCATTTCGCCGCTGTCGAAGGCGGCCTGGCCATCGACGAGAACGCGAAAGCGAACGCTCGCCTGCGGGCCTGCGGACTCGTCCAAACCGACGATGGCATCGAATCGGACAAATCCATCGAGCGGATAGGTCAGTTCGCTTCGACTGCGTACGCCGATTCCCTTGGCGTAAACGCGTCCGCGCATTCGCAGGGGAGTTCCCGATGCCGAGCGATCCATGCGCGGGACGACATGGTCGTCCAGAAACGGTTCGTGGACCGCGGAATCCGGTTTCATGTCTGAAAGGTAACTGACCCTGCCGTTTCGAAACGATAGATCGACGACCTCGGCGGCATCCACCGCGAGG
Source organism: Planctomycetota bacterium (assembly GCA_046350335.1). Taxonomy (GTDB): domain Bacteria; phylum Planctomycetota; class Planctomycetia; order Kolteriales; family Kolteriaceae; genus JAXMAQ01. The sequence continues at coordinate 41,022 of JAXMAQ010000006.1, read as the reverse complement.
GAGGCGCCAAAGCCGGTCTTCAAACTGAGCTTCGGTCCGTCCGAAACGATTTCCACCAGGTTGAGCACGCTGCCGTCGGAGAGACGAATCTGGGCATGGAACTCGGCGGTCGACTTGTAATCGACGAGGCTGGGGTCAAAGGCGATTCCCGCCACGCGCGCCTTTTCGAGAAAAACTTCCTGATCGTCGCGCAGAAGCGCGATCTTGTCCGGCTTGACTCCAGTGATGGTGCCGGAGACGTAGTCTCGCGTTTTGAGAAGCACTTCATCCCCATGCCGATCCGCGGCTCGCCGGACCAGGCTGGTGATGTTTTCCGAATACTCCGGGTCGAGTACCGCCGCCTCGATGGCTGAAAGGGGGACCGTGAACTCACCCAGTAGGGAGCTGCGCGCGCGCAGCTTTTCGTCGTCGCTGGAAAGCAGCTCGGCGGCGAGTTGTTCACCCGTCGGGAAACGGAGAAAAGTACCCTTCAGTTTGTTCGGGAACGGTTTGTCGGAAAACTCGATGGAGACCAGATCCATGCCAGCGAGGTCGACGGTCGCCCCCTCCTTCGTCCCGGTCACTTTCCATCCCGATGTCAATTTCACGTCGTGCAAGGCAATCTCTTGGTCTTCGCAAGTCCGCGCGGTCACGGTCAATCCTTGCCCCGGCGCGACGCGGGCGATGGCAATTGCCGCGAATAGTCCAAAGATCCATCGAGTCATGAAAGTCCTTCTTAGCGTTGAAAGATGGGAAGCAAATTGTTGGGGACCTGCAGGATGATGCAGGCCATCGCGGTCCCGTATTCCGGGCAAATGCTGTCGGTCCAGCTGCCATCCTGACGAGCCCTGCTGACAAGTTCGTCGCGGATCGCGGGGAACCAGCGCATCCAATAGTCTCCCCCCGCCTGGTACATGGCCTGAACGGCGTAATAGTGGCCGTAGAAGTAATGGCTTTCCTGTCTGGCGTTTCTGCCCGGGATCTTGTCCATCAGGTATTCGAGTCCCTTGGAGATTTCCTTTCCTTCATACATGCCCCCGCTGTAGAGAGCGACCACCCCCGCCGCGGATCGAGGGAACGCCGCGGGACCGTTGGTCAACATGTAGCGGAAACCGCCGTTGGCGTTCTGGCTCTTTTTGACGTAATCCAGACATTTGTCGACCGTGCTGCGAGGGACGTAGATGCCGGCGTTTCTCGCGGCCCGAAGCGCCATGATTTGGCAGATGGTGACGGAGATATCCGCTTCGCTGCTTCGCTGGGGCAAATAGCGCCAACCTCCTTCGGCGTTCTGGGTATAAACGATGAGTTGGATGGCCTTCTTGAGTTTCTCGCGAATGTCCGCGCGGCCGGTCATGCCATAGACTTCCGCGAGGAACAGCGTTCCAAAACCGTGGCAATACATGGGTCCATGCGACGTGGAACGTTGAACGACGATGAAGCCGGACGGACTGGTGTTCTCGAGCACGAAATCAATCGCGCGATCCAGGTTTTCACCAAAAGGTCCTTCCCCCGGCGTGCTTCCGCTGCTGAGCATTGCCAGGCCGGAGAGAGAGGTGACGGCGATGTTGTCGGAGTATTGCCCACTGCCGAAGGAACCCTGGGGATGCTGCCGTTCGGCAAGGTATTGCAGTCCCCGCTGCACGACGCGGTCGGCGGCGGGCGTCATCAAGTTGGGTAGCGGAACCTTGTTTCGAACGGGAAACTCCGCGGCTGGCTCCGCCGCGGGCTCTTCCGCCTTCGGCTCTTGGCCGAGGGATGAACCAGAGTCATGCAATACAAGACAAAGCAGGATCGCGAAGGCTGACCATTGGGGGCCTCGCGGCGCGACGCAGGGTCGAAATCGCCACTCTCCCCTACCTCCGACCGCCCGATCGTCGGAGGCGCGACGGATGAAACGGCCGCTTGGACAACCTGGGTCATGCGCGGGACCACGGCCGACGATTCGTCGCCGAGCCGCAAAAGGGGGATACATGGCGTCCTACTCCGATCGAGATTGCGACCTGGCGGCGATTGTTGAATAGTATTGTTCGAGCAGATCGCGATACTTTTCTAAAAACCCTTCCTTGGCGTACTGGCTCATTTCTTCACGAAGCATTTCGTTGAGATGTCCCCAAACATCCTTGGTTTCCTTGGGGGTGCCGAACTCCTCCTTGCCGGACCGAGCCGGGCCGACGCGGTCGGTCGCGTCGCTCGCCCGCTGGTTTTGGGTTTGTTGTTTCGCTTGTTGCTGCTGTTGTTGTTGCATCTGGGATTGCTGTTGCTGCTGGTCTTTCTTCTGGGGCTTTTTGTTCTTGTTCTGATTGGGAGGAGGATTGCCGTTCTGTTGTTGTTTGAGCAGTTCGTCGAGGTCGGCAATGATCTTTTCCTGGACCTCGATCGTCTCGTCTCCGACGCTATTGCGCGCCAGTTGCGTCTCGACGTCGCGCATCCTCTTGCCGGCACGAAGCAACGGATCCGTTTGCTCTTCCTCCCCTTTCTCCAAATCCTGGCCGAGCTCGCCGAGCAGGTCGCGGTCGAGTTCCGAAGAAGGCTCTTTGTCCTCCGGGCCGGGAATGTTCCGATCCTGTGTCGCGGGGGCTTTCTCTTCGTCGCTAGATTTGGATTCCTTCGCTTCGTCCCTCTTTCGCTTGCTTTCCACACGATCACGGCGGAGTCGAATCGGTTGCTTTTCCTCCGCGTCTTTGTCGGTTTCACTCGAGGCTTTCTCTTCCTTTGTCGGCGCGACTTCCTGCGTTTCCGCGGGCGGTGTGGACTCGGGCTTGTCCGCGAACGGCTCATCGAGAAGCGGGAGCGCGAGCACGAGGATCAGCAAGGGCTGCATCATGGCTTTTCTTCTCCTTCCGCCTCTTGTTCTTCGGGGGCGGGCTTGGTCAATTCGAGGACCATGTCGGCGAGCTTCCCTTGTCGCCGGCTTAGATCCTCGATGTCTTTTCGCTGATCATCGGTGAACTTTCCGTCCGGCCCCCGTAGCTTTGCCAAGGCGACGGTGCGGGACTTCAGTTGTGTCTGCAGCAGTTTGAGTAGCTTGATTTGCGCGATGTTGGGAATTCCATCGGCGCCTCCCCCCCCACCTCCGCCACCACCTTGGCCTTGTTCTCCTTGTTCGCCTCCCTTTTTGCGCCCGCCATCCTTGTCTTGTTGCAAGGAGTCCAACAATAGCGCGAACTGGCTGATCGCGGCCTCGACTTCGGCCTGCGTGCTCGCGTCCGTTTGTCGATCGCTTAGCCGGCCAGCCGCCTGATTCATGTGTTCGACGGCATCTTCAATCACCAGGACGAACACTTTCGCTTGGGACAGCTTATTGGTCAGCCCGCTGGCCTCTCCGGCCAATCCCTTCTGGGCGCGCGACAGCGCGGCGACACTCTGAAGTTCGCCGCGCGTCAGGCGGCCGTTCTTCTTTCGCAGTTCTTCCAGCCGCGTCACTTCATCGCGCATGCCGAGTTCGCGTTGATGGATCTGGCGGATGGAGTCCGAAATCTTCGCGAGCTGTTCGGAGGCTAGTTCGTTTTCCGCCTGTTCGCGCGCCTCGGCGAGTTGTTGTTGTGCCTGTTCGAGCTCTTGTTGTGCCTCCGCCTGATCCTCGCCGGCTTGTTGTCCCTTGCCCTGTTCCATCTTCTGGCCCGCCTGGTCCATCTTGCCGGCGGCCCTTCCCGAGTCCCTGCTCGCCTGTTGAGCGCGCAGCCGGGAAAGTTTACGGGCGAATTCCTCGGTCTTTTTCTGCAATTCTCGTTGCCTTCGATTCAGCCGACGGAGTTCTTCTTCCCGTTTCTTGGGGTCCTGGATCTTTTCCGCTTCCTTGGTCTTTTTAAGCAGGTTTCTTTGCTCTTCCGTAATGCCATCCAGTTCCTTTTCCGCTTCCTTGAGCTGTTTGACGAGACGCGCGAGTTCTTGCTCCCTGCGATTTTCGAGGGAATCCACCAGATCCTTGAGCGCCTCGCCGATGTCCTTTTGTTGCCTGGAGGCGTCTCCCATCTTGTTTTGGCGGATGTCGCGGGATGCATCGGCCATTTTGCCGCCAAGGTTCGACTCACGAGTCTGTTCGACGGCATCCCGAAGGGCGGCGGCGGCAGCAGGGTCCTCTCGTTCCGCGTTCTGGGCGAGGCGGTTCATCTTCTGTTGCAGGCGTTGAAACTGCTCGCGGCTCTGCTCTTGCCGGTCCGCCGTCTTCGCTAATTCGGCGTTCTGCTCGGCGGTGAGTTCGCGCTGTTCCTTACCGAGCGTTTCCGCTGCCAGTTTGTCCACGCGGTTGGCAACGTCCGACTGATGCCGCTGGAGTTCGCGCGCATCGTTGACCACTTGGGCCACCGTTTCCCATTTCTCAAGTTGATCGAGCATCTGTTGGAGGGAGGAAACGACCTCCTGCTGATGGCTTTGTGCTTGCTTGAGATGCGGCACGGGATCGCGGCTACCTTCCGCCGGTTCCTGATCGGAACGGGGGGAGACTTTTTCCGCGCGGTTCTTTTCCGAAGCTGGGGGGGGCTCGGATTTCTCCTTCGACGGGGCGTCGGTGGCTTCCGCAGATTTCGTTTTTGAAGCGGCGTTCTTGGAGACGCCGTCCGTTGGCGGATTGTCGGCTTTTGCATTCCGCGAACCGGACGCGCCTTGCGTATCGGACGCTTGGGATTCCCCCTGTTTGGGGTCATCCTTCGCCTGTTCGGATTTGGGCGTCTCGGGGGGAGATTGGGATTCACGTGCTCCACGTTCCTGTTCCGCGTCTTTTCGCGCGGCAGTCAGCGATTGACTGATCGGAGGAAGGTGCTGCTCCACGAGCCGGCCGATTTCCGAACGCATCATGACGAGACGCTTGTCCGTGTCGAGATCGTTGACGCGGTTGTTTTTGAGGTTATTCAGTATGCGTTCGATCTGCTTATCGAGACTTTGCTCGGATTCGACGACCTTTTCGCGGATGCGGCGCTGGGTCAGTTCTGCCGCCTGTAGCTTGGCGATCTGTTCCTGATCCAGGTTGCCCTTGGCCTGCGCCTCTTTTTGGACGTCGGCAACCTGGCGCTGGGCCGCTTCCTGGAGCTTGAGAACCCGTTCCAGCTCTTCGCGGAGCATCTGCTGGTCGCGATCCACTTGCGTCAAGAATTGATCCTTGGTGACGACGCGTAGGCGAATCTCGCGACTCTTGCCGATGTTGGGGCCAGGCAGATCCCGCCGATCCTCGGCTTGGACGAAGAAGTGCACGACCGCGCCGTGCTGAAGTCCCAGGGAAGCGAGGGACCACGCGTACTCGGACCGATGCTGCGTCGGACTATCGGGAGTTTCGAAGAGCGGTATTCGCGCTTCCTTATTGGCGACGTCAAGCGCGGATGTTGGATCGGCAGCCTTGACGGGAGATTCGCCGGCCACCGCGTCCGCTGGTTTCTCCTTGCCTTCGTCTTTGACGGACTCTTGGGCGGGCGTTGCGGCTGCTTCGCCACCGCGACGATGCACCAAAGCCATGGAATGGATACCGAAATCATCCTTCGCGAGGGAACGAATCGGAATCACCGCGTCGCGCGTCACTTCGAGATCGCTCGACGGGTTTTCCACCGTGACTTCCGGAGCCGCGTCCGGAATTGCCTGAACCCGAAATTGTTTCGGGAAACGGTTCAGATTGTTCATCCCCTCCCGATCGTGCAGGGCGATCCGATATTCGCCGTTTTCCTTAACGACGAATTCCGCGTGCAAATTCAAACCGTCCGCTTCCAGCACGGCGGGAGTGGATCCCGCCTTGTCCCAGAGGAGCTCGGCGTTCTTCAAGGGTTTGTTCGATTTCGCGCGCAAGGTCACCTTGGTTCCCACCACGGCCTTGATGTGCCCTCGACCCTCGGCATAGTCCTCGGGTGGCAAAGTGGTGTATGCGGGATAGGCAAGGTGTAGCTGCAATTGCGTCACTTCGGGAGCGGGAACGGCGGCGACCTTTTGCCAATCCGTTTGCGCGTCACCTCCGAGCACCGGAGAATTCAAAATGAACGGTTCACGGGCTCGATGCCTCCGCGAAACACGTTTTTCTCGACCGCGCGAAGGACCTCCGGGCAGACTCCTCCGCCGTGCCGAAACGATAAACGACCTGAAGCCGTTGGGGAATTACGCCGAACCTCCACTTCGGAAGCTGAAGGGGTCGCCGATGGCAACATTCGTTGGCGCGTCCGTGATGCGAAGCCGCGTTCGTTTCGGCCAGGCGGTTTCGCCGAACGGATTGGTCAGACGCCTGAGGGCGATGGCCGCGTCGCTTGGACTGGCAACCACGAGCGCCAATGCCAGGAGGGCAAGAGCCCCCGCGCCGATGCCGACTTTGCGCGTTGGAGCCGTGCGTATGGTCTCTTGGAAGTCCACCGATTCAATTGCCACCGCGGCGTCGGCTACGACCTGGTCTCGCAAAGCCTTGGAACCGGCGAAACGGTCATCCTCGGGCGTATTGAGAAAACTAACGGTCGAACTGAGGCGCTCTCCCAACTCGGGATGAAGCCGTTCGACCTCCAAGGCGATGTCCAATGGCGTCGGTCGGCTCCGGAGAGGAAGGTACCAGAAGCGGTACGCCAAGCCGGCCGTGCATCCCGCAAGCATTAACAAGAACAAGAGGCGCATGCCCGCGGAGACATGCAGTGTCCAATCGGCGAGTCCTGCGAGCGTTATCAGGCCGATCATGCCGATCGCCAACCAGGCGGCCCCGCGCAGCCAGAGGACTTGTCTGAGCTTACGACGGGTAGCCTCGATTCGAGCTACGATTTGACTTGCCAACGTATTGCCCTCGCGAATCTCGAGTTCCGGCGAGCCGGACGGCGAAGCAGAACTGAAAGTATTTTATACCATGCTCTTGCGTTTACGTAAAATCCACTCGGCACAGAGTAGGAGGACGAACAGGAACAAGGCCGGCGGTGTGTTCCAGAGTGGAAATGGCGGATCGGTATGCAAGGCGACGCGTCGACCGGGGGGCAACGCTGAAAAGAGATTGTTGGCGTCCGCCAACCGGTAGTAGTGCCCCCCGGTTGCCTCCGCGACTTGCCGTAATTCCGCCTCGTTCATCTGCACGCGATCCAATTCACCGGGTGGAGGTTTGACGGAAAATTCCACGGGCGAGGGGGGAGACTCGATGGCCGGTCCCGACAATCGCAGACGATAGCGACCGTCCTGAGCTTGGGAGAAGACTCCTTCAAAGACCGTTGGACGATCGGGTGAGGCCTTCAGTTGGAGCGTTCTGTTTCCGTGAACCTCGTGTTCCAGCGTAACGGAAACGGCGTCGTCTCCACGTGGAGCCAACGACTCGTCCAAAAACCGGACGCGAACCTGAACGGGCTCGCCACGTCGATATTGCCGCCGATCCACCAATAACTCCACGGACCGGTTCTTGCCAAGAAGTTTGGAGCGGCTCAAATACCGCACGGTTTGGACCCAGTACCGCGAGTGGTACAGTTCCTCGACGCGGTAGCGCCATCGCCAGGTGGAATCGAAGGCTTGAAAGTAGGTTCGACCGGCACCAAAGAATTGGGTAGCGACCAACGGGGAAGCAATCCCCTCCTTCAGCTCGGTGGGATGCTCGGCAAGGACCTGGGCTCCAGGCTTCGCCTTGTCCACCCGCGCGAACCAATAGAGAGGGGGAAGTTTCCGCCAGATCTCGTCGTTCTCCATTTCGTCGGCGGCGAACCGAAAAATAGGACTCGCGCGCCCTTCGACCGTCAGACGCGGAGAGAATCCGGTGCTCGTCGGCGCGGACAGTTCACGATTGGTTGCTGGACCGATCACCACGGGCAAGAGATCGTCCAACAGCGTGTCTCGATACGTTGCGGGAACAAAGTTCGGTCCCGCCAGCACCAGGAGCCCCCCTCCCTTGACCCGCACGAAATCGCGAATGTTTTCCAGTTGCGCGGGAGTGAGCAACGTCGGCGCCACGTCTCCCAGGAGAATCACGTCGTAGGTGAACAGGTCCTGTTTACTGGTCGGGAAAAACTCGATGGCGGAACGATCTTGCTGCACGTACTCAGGATCCGAATCGAGGAGAACGACCTTGAGTTCGACCGTCGATTCCCGTTCCAGCAGATGCTTGAGGAATCGAAACTCATAGCGAGGAAACGACTCGACATATAAGACGCGGATCTTTTCCTTGAGCACCTCGACCGAGCGTTCGATTTTGTTATTCTCGGTGACGATCTCTCGATTCTCGACCGGCACGTCGACGACGTACTCGATGGTGCCGGGAACCGTGGGCCGGTGCGCGAGGCGGATTTTGGTTTCGTTCTCTCCCGCCTGGATGCGGTAGGTCTTTTGATCGAGTGGGGTCTCGACTCCCTTCTGTCTCAGGCTCACGGTGATCTCTTGGTTTTCGAAACCCTTGGCGGACAACTTGGCTTCAAACGTGACGATGTCGTCGACGAAGACGACGTTGTCGACGAGCAGATCATGGATTTCCAGATCGCGGATTTCCCCCGGATCGCCGACGCCGACGGTGAAAATGGGAATGTTCTTGCGCGCGGCGTATTGGGCGGCTTGCGCCAGAGGTTCTCCTTGCGTCGTCACCCCATCCGTGATGAACACCACGGAGGAGGGGGGCGTGCCTCGGAGATTGTTGAGCACGGTTCGTAGATTGGCACCTAGTCGACTTTCCGTACCGACCGCCTCCAGGGTTTGGAGTTGGCTTAGAAGCTCGGCGACCTCCTTTTGGTCGATATAGGTTCCCAGAAGCCTGGGAGCGGTGGACTGTGCGTGCAGTTGGAGTTTGTGCTGGCCGGTCAGCTCCCTGAGACGCTTGCCGTCCTCCGCTCCGAGCCATTGCTTGACTCTCTCCAGCCGCGTCGGCTCTTGTGCTTCCGGCGTTCCTTGGTCTGATTGGCGATCACGAACCTGCATGCTTTCGGAGTCATCGACCATGAGGACGAGGTAAGGCAAACCGGTCCGATCCATCGACAATTCGAGTCCGCCGATCATGACGACGACGGCAAAGATACATGCCAGTCGCAGTCCAGCCAGGCAGAGACGGTAGACTCGGGAGGCGACATTACCTTCGCGCAAGTAGATCCAGGTGACGAAACCGAACGCAAAAATCACGAAAACGAACAAAAACCAGTCGGGCCACCCGAGATGAAAGCGGAGATTCCACTGGGTGTCCTCGCCTGGGGCGACAGGCTCGACGCCCATCAGAGATTCCAAGTATCTGCGCAAATCCGGCATCTGACTTACACTCTAGGAATGATGGCTGAACTTCCAGGCAAGGAACGTTTCCAAGAAGAGCAAAATAAGGGCCAAACCGAGCAATTGGCGGTGGAAATCACCACCGGTCGCCGGTCCAGCCGTCGCGCGCGTCGCTCCCCCTTCCCAACGATCGACGAGCGTGAAATCCCAGCCGGGGAACAACGCTTTCAAATCCGATTCCGTCAATCGCGTCAAGTCACTCTCCGCCGGCACGGTATCGACGGAGGCGGCCAGGCTGGTCGATTCCCCCGTGAACTGAATCTTGTAGATTCCCGATAGGACGGTCTCTGCGAAAAGGATTTGTCGCGTCCCGTCGGCCTCTTGAACGCGTACGGGGAGGGGAGCCTCGGCACCGGGCGGCGTCACGGTTACCCCTTCGCCGGGCGCGTCGTCGGGAAGGGGCACGATCAGCGGTTCACCCACGAGCGAACGCTGCGCGCGGACGCGGCCGACCACCAATTGACGAGCCAGTTCTTGAATCACGGGCACAAAGCTCGGCGAAATTGCCCAGGTATTCCAATCCAGACTGGCGCTCGTGGTCACCAGGCCCACCATCCCCCGTTCCTTGCTGGCGAGAATCACGGCGGGGTCGCCCGTATTGAAGGCGATGGCGACTTGCGCCGAACTCTCGGCGGGAAGCTTTGCCTTCACGTAACGGAAGATCTTCGCGGTGAGCAGGCCGGCATCCTCCCGGTCGCGAAACAATTCGACGATGGGATGGCTGTAATTGAGCGGATTGAAGGTGAAGAAATTGTCGCGTCGCGCTTCTCCACCGACCGCTTCTAGAAGTCCGGCGGGCAAGATCCCCGCGCCATCCTTGAACAAGATTTCATTGTATGCGGCGAGGTTGGTTTGGGATCCGAGGAAAAACAGCACGCCGCCGCCACGCCGCAGAAAGTCGCGAAGTCGTTGGGTTTCCGCTTCGGTCAGTTGGCCGACGTTGCAGAGCACAACGAGATCCCATTGGTCCAGCTCCGCTTCGATCAAGTCGGATTCCAGCTTGGTTTCCGGCTGAACCAGAGCCGTTGCCGCACCCTCGGCATGGGGTGCGAGCGCGACGCGCAGGTAATCGCTTTCCGACGCGAAGGGAAGCCCCGAAGGTTTTCCTTCTATGATTAGAACCGCCAAGGAATCGCGAACCTTGGCGACGAGCCATCGTTGGTTGTCAATTCGAAGCGAGTCATTGGGAATGCGCACCTCGCAGATGCGTTCGCCGGCCTCGCGAAAGGAAACGCCGAAGGGAACCACTCTCTGTTCGCCGGCGGGCAACGAGATGGTTTCCGTCGCCTCCACGTCGCCATCCACCAGAAACTCGACCGCAATGTTTTCCGCGGGCGCGGAGGAGAAGTTCGCGACTCGCGCGCGGACCACGGTCTGTCTACCTTTGACGAGTAATGGATCGGCGGAATCGAGGCCAACGACCGCGAGATTGGTGCTATCGGGACCGGAGACGTCGAGAATGTTGAACTGGGCCTGATCGGAAAGGGCGCGAAGTTTTTTCCCCAATTCTCCGACTTGTTGGTTTCCTTCTTCTCCCACCCAGGTCGACCTTTGCATGTCGGTAATGAGATAAATCCGCTTACTGGCGGCGCGCGAGAGTTTGAGAACCGCCATTACTTGATCGGCGGCAGTGGAGACTCGAGCGGTTCCATGCTCCGGCTTGATCGCGTCGATTTCCTCGGTCACGTCGCGGAGGTACGGGCTGGGGTCGCCGACGAGCACCGTGGAAGCGGAGCCCATCACGACCACGCTCGCCATGTCGCCGGTTTCCGCGTCGTCGAGTATGCTTTGCGCCATCCCTTTGGCGCGCTCCCAGCGATTCCAATTGGTCGGAGCATAGTGCATGCTAAGCGAATTGTCGAAAACGATTATGTGATGCGTCGCGGGGGAATCGGCGACGAAGAGAGCATTCGCTGTCTCAAACGAAGGTTTGGCCATCGCCAGAACGACCAGCAGGATCACCACCGTCCGGAGCAGAAGGAGGAACCATTGCTCCAGACGGATTCGCCGGCGGCGTTGTTGGATCGCTTCGAGGAGCCACTTCATGGCCGCCCAATCCACCGTGCGATGTTTCTGGCGATTGAGCAGATGGATAATGATCGGCGCCGATGCCAGCCCAAGACCCCAGAGAAGTCCTGGCAAGCCAAACGTAAACGCGAAAATCACCATGCCCCATTATCCCCAATTTCGCCAACGTTGCCACGCGAACGCGGGAGATTCGCCCTCGGTTTTCCTTCCCATCTCCCGAGGGCTTTGACGGTTCGACTGCCGCGCCTTCTAGCTTCAGGAGACATTCAGCCTGCCCTTTCGGCCACGCGAAACGAGGTAGGTCGAGAGGGCTCGATCCAACGGTTCATCGGTGCGAAGGAGCTGATAATCGACGTTCTCGGAACGGCAGGCGACGAGTATTTGTTTGAGATAATCTCCGAAGATCTTCTGATAGGTCTTACGCAGGCCCCGCGGGTCCGCCAGTATTTCCGGCAGGCTCTCCAGGCCGCGAAACAACGTCACGTCCTTGAAGTCGAAGTCGATTTCCGCGGGATCGACCACGTGGAAAAGGACGACTTCATGACGTTTGTAACGCAAATGCCTGAGGCCAGAGATGATGGCGTCGACTTCGTCGAAACAGTCGCTCACCAGCACGACCACGCTTCGTTTCCGGAAGCGATCCGCCAGTTCGTTTAGAACGGCCCCGACCCGACTCTTGACGTTCGCGGGCTGACAGACGGCGAGCAAGTGAAGGATCTGCTTCAAATGCGAAAGCTGACTGGAGGGAGGAACCAGATACCGGATCTTGTCCTCGAATAGGACGGTGCCGATGCTGTCCTGTTGATGCAGGACCAGGTACGAAATCGCGGCGGCGAGCCGAGCCCCATATTCCAGCTTGGAAAACTCGCCGGAGCGATACTTCATCGATTCACTGGTGTCCAGGATGACGTTGCAGACGAGGTTCGTCTCCTGTTCGTAGCGTTTGAGATAGAACTTGTTGGTTTTGCCGTAGAGTTTCCAGTCGATGTGCCGGATGTCGTCGCCGGGCACGTATTCGCGGTGCTCGGCGAACTCGATACTGACCCCTTGGTAGGGGCTTTTGTGCGTGCCGGAAACCAGCCCCTCGACGATGAGGCGGGCCTGCAGCTCGAGATCCTTGATCTTAGCCAGCGTTTGCGGGTCTAAGTACTGCTGATAGTTGTCCACGATCGAGGGACTCGCTTTCGTCGCGTGGGAGGGTGTGGATGAGGCGTTTGACGATTTCGTCGGTCGAGATTCCTTCCGCTTCGGCGTTGAAGTTCACGACAATGCGATGCCGAAGCACGGGGGCGGCGACGGCGCGAATGTCCTCGGTGGTCACGAAATATCGGCCGTAAAGCACCGCGCGCGTCTTGCCCGCCAGGACCAGGAACTGGCTGGCGCGAGGCCCTGCTCCCCAATTGACGAATCGCTTGACGAAATCCGGCGCCTCGGGTTTGTCGCAGCGCGTCATGCGCACCAGTCCCATGGCATAGCGGATGACATGGTCCGCCACGGGAACTCTCCGAACGATCTGCTGGAGTTCCAATACCTGTTCCGCGTTGAGCACCTTGGAGATTCGCGGGTGATACTCCGCCGTCGTCGAGCGGACGATCTGAAACTCCTCTTCTTCTTCGGGGTAGTCGACGAAGACGTTGAACATGAAACGGTCGAGTTGTGCTTCCGGAAGAGGATAGGTACCTTCCTGCTCGATCGGGTTTTGCGTGGCGAGGACGAAGAAGGGTTGCATCAGGGGATGGCGCCTTCCCCCCACGGTCACCTGATGTTCCTGCATGGCCTCAAGCAAGGCGGCCTGGGTTTTGGGGGGCGTGCGATTGATTTCGTCGGCGAGGATCAGATTCGCGAACACGGGTCCTTTCAGGAATTTGAACTCCCGTTCTCCGGTGGCCTTGTTCTCCGCGATGACCTCCGTCCCCGTGATGTCGGCGGGCATGAGGTCCGGCGTAAATTGGATGCGGCTGAACGAGAGGGACAGGGCGTCGGCCACCGTCCGGATCATGAGCGTTTTCGCCAATCCCGGTACCCCGACCAAAAGACAATGGCCCTTCGCAAAAATCGCGATCAGGAGCTGCTCGAGCACGTCTTCCTGGCCGACGATGACCTTCGCGGTCTCGGCGCGGATCGAGCGGTAGGCGGCATTTAACTGCTCCACCGCCCGCAGGTCCGCGTCCGAATTCGCCGGATTCGGCTGGTCAGTCATTCGCTTCTCCCTTGCTTGGCGTTCTTGACGCCGACTCCATCTTCAACACCCATGAGGTTTTTTCGTCCCCCACAATCGCGAAATCGCTCGACCACTGGAAACCGAGAGGCGAATGAAGGTCCGGAAAATGCAATCCTTGGGAAAGTCGGCCGGACTTTCCGTCCCATATCGTCACGCGCGCCCCTTCCGAGGCCGAGCCAATAGCCACGACCAGCGGCCCGAACGCAAACATCGTCCATGGACTCATTCCCGCCGGCAACGCCCTGCGATAGCGGAGGGAGCCGTCCTTGACTTCACGGCATTCCAACCAGTCGTCATGCACGTAGACCAACGCGTCGTCGTGGAGCACTGCGGATGAATGCTTGAAATAGGGGGAGGCCGGACCCTGCTTGGAACTCGCGAGCACCATCTGAGGTCGCGAGCCCACAGCCAGATGCCAAACCACCTCACCGGACGAAGGATCGACCCGAGCTAGTTGATAGCCGTCGATGGAGACCAAGACTTCCTTGCCGTTGGAGAACAATCGAGGCAGCTGGAAACTCGGCCAGATGAACTCGCGCGACCAGGCAACTTTACCTTGATTCTCTCCCGATAGATCGATTGCCTGTATTGTCGCGCGGTCGACGACCGCGAAGATTCTCCCCTCGCCGCCGACGACTGGTTGGCCGGCGGTCCCGTTTCGAATGGGAACTCGAAAGCGGCGCTGGCCGGTCCATGCGTCAATTCCCACCAAATGATTTTCCGTCCAAATCACCGCGAGCGAACCTTCGAGTTGCACGGCGGGTAGCAACGGCTCCTCTTCGGAGACCCGCCAAAGTTGGTCCCCGGTGTCCACGTCGAGGGCGATCAGTTTCCCCTCCTCTGACACCGCAAGCAGCACTTCCCCCGCCAGCGCAAATCGGGAGCTCTCCCACGGTGGGCTGGCATCGGGTTCAGGCTCCGGCGGTCGGGAATGTGTGGGCACGCTCACGGTGGACTTACGATCCACGCCGGACCAAGAGAGGTCTTCGCGCGCTTCACTAAGCGGGCATTCCCAAAGCACGCTGCCGCTTTCGTACGATAGTCCTTGGATTCCTCGGGAAGTGGCCACGACCAATCCCGTGGAGGAATAGGCATACCAGGACGGCGATTCCTGGCATTCGACTCGCCAAAGTGGTTTCTCTTCTCGGGGTGTTTCCGCCGTCAATTGTCCCTTGGTTGCAACCAGCAACATCGGCGGAAGGTCCGGCGAAGGGGGCGTGCCCACCGCCAAGCCCAGTCGACCTTCGCTCTTCAAGTGACGTTCCCCACGATGAAGAGCGCGCGGTTCGCGCTGCGGAACCGCGGGGGACGCCTTGTCAAGCGCGACCAATTCGCGTGACACGAAATCGAGAACTTTTTCGCCGGGAGGCCGCCCGGGCGCCTGCTGCTCGCCGAACGTCCGCTGCAAACGTTCGAGAAGCAAACGTCTCGGCTGGTCCAGTCCCGACGCGGCGTAAGCGCGATCGAGGCCAAATAGAGCCTCCAATCGAAGGGGATCGGCGATCCGTTCCGTGCGGTCGATTCGTTTATAGGCAAGTCGGGCATCGCGCCAGCGGCCTCTGGTTTCAAAATCCCGAGCCGCGGACAGCAGCATGTCGCCGACCTGGGTGGAATTGGGATGGCGGATGGCCAGCCGGAGCCATTCGTCGCCGGACGTGGTCCTGAGCATGGCGGCATGCAGGGTCGCCTGTTCGGCGTCGTAGATTTCGATGCCATGCTTGGCGATCAAACCACTTATGGTTTCTTCGGCCCACTGCCGCGCGGGAATCTGCCGATGGTCATTGTCCGGAGAAATCAACACGTCGCGGAGATTGTCGTCGTCCAGAACCGCCTGGCAGGGTCGGACGGCCTGGTCCGGCCGACCGGCGGCAACCCACATCCGCGCCTGATTCGCGTGCGACTCCCAGCGTTGCGCGGGGGTTGGAGCCAGCCGGACCGCTTCGTCATAGAGGGTTTGCGCACGCACCAAGTCCGCTTTTTCCGCGAACGTTTGCGCCTCGCGGAGCGTGACGCCAAAGAGTTGATCGTTGGCGAACACCGCCAGGGGCCGTCCCTCATAGATTTCTTCCGGCTTTGCGAGTTTTGCCGCCGCCGCGAGTTGGTTCTTTGCCAAAGCGAAATCGTTGATGGCCAATGCGGCCTCCGCCAGCCGCATGTTCAGTTCTCCGGACTGGGGATTCGCGACGAGTTCTTGCTTGAGCTTCTCGATCAAGCGCGTGTAGGGGACCAAGGCGAGCAGCCGATTGGATTGGGCGAGAAGCATGTGGTCGCCGCTGATCACGATGTTGCCCGCCTTCAAGCGGAGCCGATCGAAAAGTTCGATGGGAGTTCGCGCCGCTTTGCCGGTCGCTTGTTCGAGCACGTGAATCCGCTCTTTGGTTGGCCAGTAAACGAAGTCGCCGGCGAGCGTTCCCCTGCCGTGACTGGCGACGGTGTTTTCCGGCCAGTACCAGCGGATCTTGCCGGTCTCGACGTCGATCCCCCAGACGCGATTGCCGGTGACGATCAGGTTTCCCTTGGCGACACCGAGAAGGTGAGCGACCGGCGGGTGGGCGTCCCACAATTTGCGGCCGGTTTCGGCGTCGAAACATTGAATTTTCGCGGTATCGCTGGCGGCCAGAAACAATTTGCCCTGATGATGAACACAGGGATTGAGATCCGGCGCCAAAGAGGTCATGGCTCGCGTCGTGATCGGCTTGCTGCGCGGATAGACCGAGACCCAGCGGAGCCGGCCGGTTTGCGCGTTCAGGGCGGCGACCGCGCCCAAATTCGTTCCATAGAAGATCGTGTTGTCCGCCAGCGTGAGCAGGTTATTCGTGCTCACGACGTACGAACCCAAGTCATTGGTTGCCTCGCAGACGAGCGTTCGCCACTTTACTTTCCCGGAAGCGGCGTCGAAGCAAACGACGGACGTTTGTGACATCGCATCGACACGGGTGGCGGCGATGTAGACGTTATCCCCTTGAATGAGGGGAGCCCCCTCGAAGGTCGCGTCCCCATTGTCGCTGACCGAACTGGAGTTCTTGGTCCACAAGAGTCGCTGCCGGCGGTGGTCGAAACAATACAGGGCACTATTTCCCGGAGCGCGGCGGGGCGCCATCCGCTGATTCATGCCCGTCGATCCGCCGGTCCGGACCAAAAGTCGATCACCGTCGATCGTCAACGTGTAGCGAACGCGGGGATCGAGATTCCCTCGATTGAGCGGATGATCGCCTTGGAAGTCGTACCACCGCTCCATCTTTCCCGTTTCGAGGTCGAAGGTGGAAAGAAATCGCTCCGTGACGAGAAACGCTTTGTTGCCGACGACCGCGGGGTGATAGGCGAGCGTATCCTCCAGGCCGCCACGCGCGTCGGCGGGTAAACGAGGGTCCGGTTGCGAATCGGGTTCCTCGTCGATCGTCCATTTCCACTGGACGTCACCGACGTCGATCGTGGTGGGCGCAATCTTCGTGCGCGCGCTATTGCCAGCGAACGTCGTCCAATTCCCATCCTCGGCCGCCGCTTGCGTGACTTTTGCGTCTCTGCCGATCGCAGCAACGATTTCCCAATACAGGCCGTCCCGGCCGGCGAGTTTTCCCGCGGCGTTGGGATATGCGGCGCGCAGTCGTTCGAGAGCCGCATCCGCCTTGGCCATTTCTCCAGCCAGCACCAGCGTCAGGCAATACTTCGCCACCACGCGTGGCATGTCCAGTTTGGGATCGGGATGTTCCAGGCGAATTTCTCCTGGACGGAGCGGAGGTCGGAAATCGGCGGGAAGGATTTTTTTCCACCAGGCGATTGCCTCTCCATGGGTTCCCCGGGTCACCGATAGTTCCGCGAGACGCTCGATCGCCTTGGGGGCGACGCTGCTGGAAAAGAACTGGTCGGCGATTTGTTCGAGATGTTCGGGGTTACCCGTTTCTTCAAATCGCTGAAAGAGGTCCGCCGCCTGGCCTTCCACCCGTTCGCGGTAGACTTGTAAGGCCACGGGAGGAAGGCGAGAAATCCGATATTGACTGAAGGTACGAAGGTCGACGTAGGTGCTAGGCGCGTCGGCGCCAATGGGAATGAGTTTGTTGGAACTCCCTTCGACGAGATTTTGCAGCAGTTCGACCGCCTCTCCCCATTCTTCTTGTTGAAGATAGGAATCGAGAGTTCGCAGTTTATTGCGAGAGCGCTTGGTGCTGACATCGAGGTAGACGCCGGGGCGGCTCATCAAATTGCCTGGGCCCATGACCCGGTCGTCAAGAGCGCCGAGATCAAGCGCTCGCGGTTGCCATTCGCGCATCGCGTGCATCAATCGCTCGTCATCGCCGTCCCGTGTGCTCGGAGGCCGCTATTGGCGTTACGCATGCTGGGTAAACCCGAAACCCGAAAACGACTCCAGGCATTGTAGGCTCCAGAAATCGCATACTCATGTCTCGGCGCCGCATGACTGCCGTCATCACGCGCCCATCATTCACCGAAGCCTACCTAAACGTTCGCAAACTTGGAAGCTTCGGTGATTTTATTTTAGCAACCAAATCTTTCTAGGAATGACTAGGGACCGATGGATGTCGCCGGCTTTTCTCGGGAAGGGCCCGGGATTGCTCGCCGGGCGTCGCCGAGAGGCGAATTTCATGGGAATTAAGCGCTTATTAGCAGCTGTTTCGCCATGATGCGAATGGGTGACGTAAAGTTTTCAAGTCTCAGGGTGGTTGAATCTCAGAGAGGTTAGCGATGAGCGAAGGGATTACTCCTGTTTTAAGCCCGCCAATACGGCATCAAGGTGGATCGAGGTGATTCGCAACGCGCCCCTGCCCGGCTCTACGAGAGATGGCGGTTTCGCCTGAGAATGCCGCGATCACTCCGCCCGGCGCGCTCGTCGCCTCATCGGGCGAGAAAACCGGACGAAGTCCCGGCGATAAGCGGGGATCATCGATCATCCCGACAGCCATCGTGACATCTGTGGGGGGATGTGAACATTCCGCTCCAGGCGGACGCCTTTCGCACGGTCCATCAGCCGCGATCGACTAACATCATCTGAATACCTGCGACTATCTTTACGTCGTCGACGGTTATGCCGGATGGGATCCCGGCATCGCATCGTGCGCGCGTCATCTGCTCACTCGCCTATCATGCGTTGTTCATAACATGCTCATCCGCCCCACCGCGGAGGAACTGGCTTCGTATAGCAAGCCCGATTTCGTCATCTTCAATGCCGGCAGTTTTCCCGCCAACCAATACTGATCGGCATGACTTCTCCCACGAGCGTCATGCTCAGTTTCGAAATAAGTATGATGAGCATTCTGGGGACCCTTTACGCGGAGAAATGAAGAAGGCATCTTTCACGGTCATGAACTACTTGATGCCCAAAGGCGGCGTCCTGTCCATGCATTGCAGCCGCCAATGAAGGGCCGCCTGGCGACGTGTCCTCTTTTTCTTCGGATTGTCGGGTACGGGGAAACGACTTGTCCGCCGATCCCAGCGCCGGTCATCGGCGATGACGAACACTGTTGGTCGGACGAGGGGGTATTCAACATCGAGGGGGGATGTTACGCCAAGTGCATCGACTTGTCCGAGCAACGAGAACCCGAGATCTTTCACGCCATCCGATTTGGCGCCATTCTCGAGAACGTCGTCTATGACCCGCTGTCGCGCGTGGTCGACTATCGCGATTCCTCCATCACCGAAAACACGCGGTGCGCCTATCCGATCGAATACATCCCGAACGCGAAAATCCCGTGCGTCGCGGGGCATCCGTCCAACGTCGTGTTTCTCACTTGTGACGCGTTTGGCGTGCTTCCGCCCGTGAGCAAGTTGAATCCGGCGCAGGCGATGTACCATTTCTTGAGTGGTTACACGGCGAAAGTGGCGGGGACGGAAATGGGCGTGCGCGAGCCGCAGGCGACGTTCTCCACCTGCTTTGGGGCTCCGTTCCTGGTTTGGCATCCCACCAAGTACGGCGAAATGCTGGCCGAGAAAATTCGCAAGCATGGCTCGAATGCCTGGCTGGTCAACACGGGTTGGTCGGGTGGGATGCACGGCGGAGGCGGGGCGCGGATGCCGCTGCCGCACACGCGGGCGATCATCGACGCCATCCACAGCGGCGCTCTCGACGCAGCTCCCACCGTCAAGGATCCGATTTTCGGCTTTGAAGTTCCGACGCAATGCCCCAACGTTCCGGACAAGATTCTGATCCCGCGCCTGGCGTGGGAGGACCCGAACGCCTACGACCGGACGGCCAAGAAGTTGGCGCAGCTTTTCTGCGAAAACTTCGAACGTTACTCCAACCACGCCACCGCGGAGGTGCTGGCCGCCGGCCCGTCCAGGTAGTCAAGCGGAGGGCCGATTCTCCATTTTGTCGGACGGTGCGTCGTTCTCGAATAGCTCGCCCGCAAAGAAAGGAACGTCGCCCGGTTTGGTTACTTGATCCACCGTGGCATGGAATTGTCGTGACAGGTGTTCGTCACGGCGAGAAAGCCACCAGAACGAGACGGCGGCTATCGAGAGAATGGCCACGAAGCCGGCGCCCAGCAGAACTGCCTCGGAGACGCCGTTGCCCGTCTCGACTCTGATCCACTTCAGGGTCTTGCCGACGAACAGAGGAGCTGCATGCCAGGTCTGGTCGCCGGTCTGAAAGGCAAAGAGCTTGAAAAAAAACGCGTCCAATTCGACGTTCTCGCGCAAATCGATGCTTGGCTCAAGCCCCATGGGAACTTTCGATAGCAAGACGACCACGGGATTCTCGACCTGATTCTCGGTAAAGATCCAGGCCTCGAAGATTCTGTCGAATCCATGGTCATTCTTGGAGGACAAATCTTCGCGCGCCGTTAAACGGGAGAGGACGCCCTTCAGGTGGATCGGTTCGCCGCGATACGCCGCTGGGTCGTGAAACAAGTTACTGAAGAAGACGTCCCTTCGCGCGTGGGCAGCCCACCAATCGGGGGTCATGTTCGCGGCGACGCATAGCAAATGGTAGAGCAAAGGAGCTTCTTTGGCGTTTCCCAGCGTCCTGTCCTTTACCGCCGCGAGACGAGACTTGTCGATCTCCGTGCATTCTTCGATGGTTCGAGAATCGGACGGCGGATTTGAGTCAAGGTGTTCGTGGGCCCCTTCGGCGCTCTTGTGTTCATCGCCCGAAGGAGAATGAGACGCAGAGAATTCCAAGCCCGTTCCCGGCCCCATCGCGTTGGGATCCGTCGGCGCATCCTTTCCATCAGTGAAATCGCTGGCGGTGATCGCGACGAACCGATGAAGCATTTCCCCCAGGCCTTCCGGGCGATGGTAAAGGCGCTGTAGAAACACCAGAAGGCACATCAAGGCGGCGGCCGTCATTCCCGCGCGCAACATCCAACGATGATTGAGCGAAGATTCGGGGGGACGCTGACGCGCTCGTGGCATGAATTGTCCAACTTTCCCGAATTGAAAATGCTCGGCGAAGGGTAAGTCGCCTCGCCATTAAGCCTACGTCGACTCCTCCTTTTTTCAAGACGTCGTCAAGCAACCTGCGCTGCCGAGAAACGTCCCCAAAGCACCGTCGTCAAATGGCCATTGGGGTCGAAAAAACACGTACGT
This sequence comes from Planctomycetota bacterium, assembly GCA_046350335.1. Classification (GTDB taxonomy): domain Bacteria; phylum Planctomycetota; class Planctomycetia; order Kolteriales; family Kolteriaceae; genus JAXMAQ01. The sequence goes on along the minus strand of JAXMAQ010000006.1, from coordinate 20,087 downwards.
CTCTCATGTGATGAAAACTTGGAACTGTCCATGGAGAAGGAACGTCTAACGAGCGTGCTTCGGGTTCCCCCAGGGGGATTCCCGAGGCGATTCGTAGGTTCGCATATTCTCGCACTCGATGGCCGCTCGGAAAAGTAATGCAGTGGCCTGGCTCGCTTTGCGCCAAGGCCTTCCAGGCGGCCGGTCCGGATGATACGCCATTACTTTTCGGAAGATCCATTTCTAACGGGTGGGTTACATGTCCCTTCTCATCAATGATTGAATTGTTGATTCTTAATGTATCGAAGGTCGCGTTTGAAGCTGGGATCCTTTTCCCGGTGGTTGGAGTTCACCTGGAGTAGTTGTCGAACATGATGCGAGTTCATGGCCAATCTTGGCGTTTACTCGGAGCCGCTTGTTTGTGGGCATTGGTTTTTTTTGCGTTTGCGAGTAGAGGCGATTCGCAGGAAGAGAAGCCGACGAATCCATCCCCGGCGCCGGTCAATGCCGTGGCAAAGGCGCCCATCGAGAAACGGGAGACATCAGCAGAGGAGGGAGTCGTCCAGCAACGCTCCTTTTTGAGATTTGTCTTCGATGCCTCCCCATTGCTTTTCGTCTTGATCACCGCGATGTCGGTCTACTTGGGTTCGGTGATCGTGGAAGGATTTCGCATCCTTCGGCTTGCCAAGGTGATTCCTCCCCAATTGGTCACGAAGTTGGACGGGCTGCTGAACGAAAAAAAATACAAGGAAGCGTACGAACTCGTGCAGGGAGAAAAGTCATTATTCGCCAAGGCATTGACGGCGGGGACGGAACGGCTGGGACATGGGGTGGAACGCGCCACCGACGCGATGTTGGCCATGGTTGAGGATGGCAAAATCGCATTCGAGCATAAAGTCACGCCGGTCGCCACCTTTGGCCAGCTTGGACCGATGCTCGGCCTGTTCGGCACCGTTATCGGCATGATCCTGGCGTTCATGACCATTTCCAGCGGAGAACAGGTGAAGACGGCTAAGCTCGCCGGCGAGATCGCCATTGCGCTTTGTGCCACCATGGAAGGTTTGGTCCTCGCGCTACCCTCGATCTACTTTCACGCCATTTTTAAAAACAAGATTCAGCGAATCATCTTCGAAGTCGAATGGCTCGGAGAACGGTATCTCTGGAGGTTTGCCTCGGGAATCAAGAGATAGCTCATGTTTCGCAAAACCAAAACTCCCGCCGAACATGACCCGGAGGTGGATCTCATCCCCATGATGGATCTGTCTCTGAACCTAACGTTTTTTTTCGTCGTGCTCACGACCTTGGCACGCGACGAGGTATCTCAGCGAGTGAGCCTCCCCGTCGCGCGGACCGCGGTCCTGGTGCAAGAGGAAACCATACCCGACTCGCTCAACATCAACGTGGATCATCGAGAGTTTGTGCTGAGTTGGGGCACGCAATTGGATTTGAATTCGCCGCAGGGCCTCGAGAAGTTAGGCAAGCTTCTGCGCATGGAGGCCGCCAGGCAAAAGGACGTACAACCCAATTGGAAGAAGGACGGCCTTTCTACCACGATCGTGTTGCGCGTGGACCGGAATGCCCATTACGGCGTGTTTCGCAAAGTTGTCAACGTTTGTAGGCAAAATGGATTCAAAAACTTCTTGCTCAAAGCGCGGGCGGAGGAGTGACCATGCGAACCGCGCGCCGCGAATCTATGAAGGACATGAAAATCAGTCTGACCTCGTTGTTGGATTTGGTTTTCAATTTTCTTGCGTTCTTCGTCATCACCTACACGCCACCGCTGGCGACGAAAAGTTACCAAGTGAGTCTTCCACCCCCCAAGGTGGGAAATGCTCAACAAGGAGTTGGAGCGGCCACGACAATTGACTCGGACGAAGAGCCGGAAGTTTTTCAAGACGTGACGCTCGGTCTGGAAAGCGACTCGAGTGGGTCGCTCTCCGGACTTAGGCTGGAAGGGCGTCTGATCCAAAACAGCAACGATCAAAGAATTTTGGAGCGAGACCTTCGCGTGCTGCTGGGCTCGTTCCGAGGCGCTGGCCAGTCGCTTGAAGTCATCAACATTGTGTCCCCGCCCGAACTCAAATATTCGTTTCTCATCGACGTCGTAGACGCCTGTCAACGAGCGGGATTCAAGAAGATCAATTTTGCCGAGGCTCCCAGCTCCAACTAAGGGGCCGTTGGGGCTGGTTCGAACGGCTCAGTTGTCCGGGTTCGAAATGACGCCGATGTCCTCGGCGACATTCCGCGGGTTGCGTCGGTGTTTGATTACCTCGAAGACGATCGGCAGGACGCTGATAAAGATGATGGCGAGTACGGTGATCTCGAAATTCTTGGCAATGATCTCCACTCGACCTAGCCAATAGCCCGCCTGCGTCATGGAGATGACCCAGCCGATGCCACCAAAGAAGTTGTAGATGAAGAATTGCGGATAGCTCATCTGCGCGACGCCGGCGACGAAAGGAGTGAAGGTCCGGACGATCGGTACGAAGCGAGCGAGCACGATCGCTTTTCCTCCGTGCTTCTCGTAGAAGTGCTTCGCCGCCAAGAGATGTTCGTGTTTGACGAACCGGAGGCGTCCTTTTTCGAAAACGTGCTCCGTCATTTGGGAACCGACGAAGTAATTGACGGCGTCCCCAACGACGGCGGCGATGCAAAGAATGATCGTAAGACCGGTGATGTTGAACACCGATTGGCTGGAAAGAAAACCCGCGGTGAAGAGGAGCGAGTCGCCCGGCAAAAAGAAGCCGATGAGCAATCCGGTCTCGCTAAACACGATGGCCGTCAGGACCGCGTATCCCACCCACCAATGTCCACCGAGCGTCACCAATTCCTTGAGATTCTCGGGCTTGGCGAGCCCCAGGAGCCATTTCAGTTGCGCGACGGACCATTCCAGCAATTCCATGAACTCAGCCTCTGCGAAACGAACTCTCTTACGGAACGGTTCGAAGTGAACGGTCCACCATTAGCTTGCGATCACCGGTCGGGTTTCCAAAGCATTGTATTCCGAATGGAACGCCAGCCGTGACAATGCCCACCGGCCATCCGGCGCTGGTCTCGGAACATTTAGTGCCATTGGAAAGTAGTACCTCGCGCCAGGCCGCGACTCGCCCGATCGAGCCATGCGGCCGGCCCAAGCCTAACCCCATGTCCCTCCGGTGCTCAATAGATTCTATCGCGCGAATCGGAAATCGCTTTAACGATGTATTTTTTTTGGAGTGTCGTGGTTGGTGCCAGGGAAATCGAGCGATGCCTGGTTTTGGCATGATTGCTGCGTGAGGCCAAAGATTCACGAAGGGCATCGCGAGGAATTAGAAGTCATGGCGAGACTGCCGGCGGTCCGGTCCGTAAAACCAGAAGAATGTCGCGGCCAGCCAGATTTCTGGCGAGATTCGCGCGAGGCGGGAGGGCCTCATTCCATGCCTGGTTCATCACGGCTGTTGGCCTGGGGATTGGCATTCGTGGCGTCGTTGGCCGCGGTTATCGGCCTTGCCTGGACGGCGCGCCACTATTGGCACGGCGCCAGTCAGGCGATGGAAGTCGCCGTCTTTTTTCCCCAAGCCAATGCACAAACTTGGACGAATTTCGTCGCCGGGGTCCGTCTCGCCGCCGCCGAAAAGAATCTCCGGGTCGAGGAGAACCGGGAGGCGTTCGAATGTCTCGTGCTGCAAGATCCGACTCCGCTCCGGTTTCGTTGGTACCCCGAAGTCGGTAGCCGAGGGATTCAGCGTCGCGTCAGTGAACTTTGTCGCCGCACTGCCCCGCCGCTTGCGATCGTGGGGGCGAACAACAGTTCATTGACATTCGCCTTGGCGGGTGAAATGTCGCGGCATGGTATGAAGGACCAGATTCCCATTCTCTTGATGACGACGGCGACCGCGGACGAGTTGATCGACATACTGCCGGACCGCTCGTTCCGTTTTGGTTTCAACAATACCTATCAGGCGCAAACGGTCGTCGATCGCCTGAAACGATTTTTCGCGGATCGAAAGATTGAGAAGCCCGATTTGAACGTGATCGTCGTTCAGGTGCTGGACAATCCCTTCTCCGTGGATCTGGCTCGTCATTTCAGGCATGAGCTTCGCGAGAAATTCTCACCACGTTTCATCTCCCCCCCCACTGGGTTCTTTGACATGGGGCCGGTCGAACCAGGGGATGAAGAGGAGGGGGGGAACTGGTCGGTGGAAACCTCGACCGGCGGGTTCGACGTTCCCACGGAGGAGGAGCGGCGGCTGGCGCGCGAATTGGTGACGAGAATGATCGCCGAACCGGACAAGCAGTGGGCGATCGTGCTCCCGCTCGGCACCACGCCCTACCGCCGAATCTCCTTCGCCCTGCATGGCGCTTTCACGGAACTGACTGATGCGGCGACGGCTCAACGGGTGAAGGGAAATCTGGTCATTCTTTCCGGCGATTCGATGGATTACTTCGACTTCCGCGACGCCATCCGAAATCAACTTCTTCCGGAGGAAACGCCGGCACCGGTAATCTTTTTCGCTCATGTCAATCCGCTCGATCCCACCGTCGCGAACAAACCCAATCCCGACGCCTCCTCGCAGAATCTCGACCGCGATGTCGCAAGGGCGCTGTTAAAGGCGTTTTCGACGGTTGGCTCAAACCCGACTCCCAACGAATTGGCAAAGGCGGTGGCGGGTTACGTCGAGTCCGGGGCCAGTCAGCCCTTTTTTGAAAACCGTGAACGAAGATCGGGAGGAGGCGCGATCGTCGCCAGTCCCCGTCCCGACAAACAGGACTTCTTGATTCTTCTGCCTCCCGAATGGCAGGCTTCGCCGAAATGATCTGGCTCGGTGGAATGGCGTCAACCCCGCGCGCACTTCCATCCCTGGGGACCGGCGAATGGGCACTTCCAGGTAAATGGATGGTCTATGGGGGACGCGCGCGTCGCGTATCGAGGCATGCGTTCTTCGCGTCATTCCGTCAATGATGGGGGCATCTCGAGCGAGCTTGGCCCCTCCGGCTTGCTCACGGTTCTTGGTTTTCTGGCATTGGTTGCCTTGGTGATCCTCCTATTCCCCGTCGTTCGGCCGCCAACGGTTGAGGAAGTCGAGCGCGACATCTGGAGCGATTGGGCTCGATTATCCGTCGACTCCGAAGGGAAGACCATCGTGGATGGCCTGCTCGAAAATCGCAGGGCGGCATCGCAGCGGCTATTGGAAACTCTGGGCAAGCTCGTCTCGAGCGAAGGGGATCGGTTCGTCGTCCGCACCGACGTCCGTTATCTCCGCATTCGCGATCGCCAGGATCAGGTCTTTGCCGAATGGCGTTCCCAGTCCGAAGACGACGTCTTTGGGAATTGGAAGGAGATCACGGTCAATCTGGAAGATCCCTTGGAAGGGAAGGTGGGGACGCTCGAGGTTGCCTACCAGTTTTACGGCGGTGGACTGGAATCCCTACCCAACATACGTCGACTTCGCGAGACGTACAGCCTGGCATTTCTCCTTGTCGCGGCGCTCGCGCTCGTCACCATGATTGCCGCTCTCGCCAACCTGTCCCGAATCCGGGAACGTGCCGGTCGCTTGCAAAGTCAACAAGTGACTCTCGATCTCGCCAGGCAAATGTGCCATGAGCTGCGCAACGGGCTATGGGCTTTCTCGCTGGAAGGGAGAAATCTGCGTCGCCTTTTTGCGGTGGTGGATGAGTATTTTGCCGCTTTGCCTCTGGCGATTACGGAAGCCCTGGGTCGAGTCGGTTTGGATTCCGGCCAGCAGGAGCGATTTCAACGGCAATTGGAGAAGTCGCTCGCCGCCAAGGGAGTGGATCCCAACAGCGATGTGCGCTCCTCCAATGAACTGGCCAAGGACGCGGAGCAGCAGATCCAGAGTTTTACTCGCTACATCAATCTGACGGTGGAGGAACTCGACAGGAATCTGCTGGGTTCGAATCTCCATTGGGAGCCGAAAACGATTCGACTCACGGAGGGGTGGAACGAGGCGCTTGAATTGTTGCAGCTACGTCTTCGGTCGGCGGGAGTGGAATGGTTGATGGACGCGGCTGCCGAGGAAGACTGGATCGTCGGCGACCGCCGGGCCTTGGTCCACCTTTTCGTCAACCTGGTGAAGAATGCTGTAGAAGCGATGCGCGAATCCCCTTCGCCTCGGATCGTTCGATTTGGCGTGGTGGTGGAGCGAGGCGAGGTTCGCTGTCATGTGAGGAATGGCGGTAAGCCCATTGCAGCAGAACACTTGCCGCATATCTTTCAGCCGGGCTTCTCAACGAAGGCGGGGGCCGGCAGGGGGACCGGACTGGCGCTGGTTGCGGAATCGGTAGCGCGAATGCACGGCTCGATTCGCGTTTCCAGTTCAGAGGTCGAGGGGACCACTTTCCACCTCGTTTTTCCCCAAGTCCCGCCTCCCTCCCACCCGTAACTGCCGGTTGAGGAATCCCGGCGCGCCGGGATTGGATTGTTCAACAGGCTCCCAAGGTGGGAAATTGCTCATATCTCGATCGTGACCTATGTTTGGATAGTCGGTCCGCGAATGAGTCCCGTTGCCGCGTGCGGAAGTCACGGTTCCTCTCCAGGATTCCATGGACCGAGAGCAATTTCCGCGACGGATACGACGACCGTTCGGCCTGGGCTGCCCTGCTTGAATTGCCTTATGGAAACGCATGGATTCCGCCTTTGCTTCCCACCCAAGGGATGTGAAGGAATGGGAACAGGAGATAGTGGATCCATGGCGTCCAGGAAGTTGCGAGGAGAATTGTCGTGGATCTTGCCACAGTCATCGGCCTGATCGGCTCCGCCGTTCTCATGATCGTATCCATCATGATGGGTGGCGACCTGATGGGATATGTCGATTATCCTTCGATCGCCATCGTCTGCGGTGGTGCCGTCTTGACGGTCATGACCTCCGTGACGATGTCACAGTTCTTTTCCGTCATGAAGGTCCTCCCGAAGGTCTTTTTCGTGAAAAACCAGGACCTTAAATCCCTGGTGGCCAGTTTGGTGGAATTTGCCGTCATCGCACGCCGCGACGGCATTTTGGCGCTGGAAAATCACATCGACGACAAAACTGATCCATTTATCGCCACGGGTATTCGCATGGCGGTGGACGGCACGGATCCCGAATTGATCGAGAAGCTCTTGCAGGCGGACATCGAGTCGTTGTCGGAGCGGCACAAGGCGGGAAAACAGGTCTGTGACCTGATCGCGAAGTACGCGCCCGCGTACGGCATGATCGGGACTCTCATCGGGTTGGTGGCCATGCTCGCCAACATGAGCGATCCCAGCGCGATTGGGCCGGGAATGGCGGTCGCGTTGCTTACGACGTTGTATGGGGCCGTTATCGCCAACTGCTGGTTCCTTCCCTTCAGCGATAAGCTGGCGATCTACTCGAAAAAAGAACTACAGGCGCGGATCCTCGTTCTGCAGGGGGTCATGGCGATCCAGTCGGGAGATAATCCCCGCATCGTCGAGCAAAAACTCAACGTGTTCCTCGCTCCCAAGGATAGAGCACCGCAGAAATAACGATTGGAGCTTGGCATGGCCCTCCCCCCAGAAGACCCACCAGCAGGAGTACCCGATTGGATTCTCACCTACGGGGATATGATGTCCCTTCTGCTCTGCTTCTTCATTCTCTTGGCGTCCATGAGCGAAATGAAGAAGGACGAAAAAACGCAGGCGATCGTCGAGTCCATCATGGAACAGTTCGCGGATCCGGAACAGCTGGAAGCGTTTCGAGCCAACTCGATGAAGGCTGGAATGGTTCCTAGTGCCGTTAAACAAAAGGATCCAACCAATCGAAAACGTCGAGGCGGGCGGCAAGGATTGCCCGGCAACAAGCGAAGAGTGGAGACGGTTCGTGAAGGTCTACGCCATACCATCGGCGGACCCGTGCTTTTCGAAAGCGGAGAGGCGACCTTGACCGACGATGCCAAGGAGTCGATCCAGTCCATCGCTCAAGCCATGCAAGGGAAGCGGCACATGATCGAGGTTCGCGGCTATGAGAATCTCGGCGAGCTTCCTCCCACTTCCAAATTCAAGGATCGGATAGACCTCGCCTATGCCCGAGCGCGCGCCGTCGTCGAATACCTTGCCAGCGATTGCGGGATTCGACGGGATCTCATCCGCATGAGCGTTGCAGCCCCCATTGAATCCACCCATTTGCCCCGACTGCAAAGCGGCGAAACGATGCACGATCGCGTGACCATCTCCGCGACCGAGGCGACCCGCAGGGACTTCGACGGCAGCGGTCTTCCCATCATGAACTGACGCCCTTGAGCGCTCGGGCCGCCCATCATTGGAGAATTGTCGGATCCACGTCGTGCGCGATGCAAGCGACGCAGTCTCCTTGGCCCACGAGCGCCGGTCCGCGGGACGCCAATAGCACGCCCGCAGTATTGGCGTGCACGACGACGGGCTCTCTGTCCGGCCGTTCCAGAAAGTGAATCTGTCCCACTGGCTGGCCCGCCGATACGGACGAACCTAGATCGACCAAGTTTTCGTACACGCCCGACTCAGGCGCGAAGCGATAGTCTTCTCGATCCAAGGCTTGAACCCACCGGGTCGGCGGTAGGCCGAGAGCTTCCCGCGTCTGCTTCTCCCCCTTGAGCACGCCCACATGCACCAGGACGTTGCGAAGCCCCTCTTGCGTCAAGCGGTGCACCGAAGCCGGGATCGGCTCCGCTCCTCCCATTTCCGTCGTGATGACCGTTTTTCCCTGCCGTTCGGCTTCGACCGGCAATAGTCCAGTCCCAGCGACGTCCGTGTACAGGAACGCGATGTCCGTATTCCATGCCAAGGTTCCCTCGACCATACGCCGCCGTTGCTCCCGGTCCGGCACGAGGTGCATGTGCGCGCACGGATAAAAATCAAGGCTCCGGCCGCCGGTGTGAATGTCGATGACGATGTCGGATTGGGGAAAAAGCACCGTCGTCAGATAATCGGCGAGCATCTCGGAAACGGTGCCGTCCGGCTTGCCGGGAAAACAACGGTTGAAGTTTTTGCCGTCGAGGGGCGACAGCCGGGTCGCGGCCTTCGCCGCGGGCATCGAGAGCGTTGGGATGAGAATCATGCGCCCGTGCACGTCCGCGGGGTTGATCGTTCGCAGCAATTTGCCGATCGCCACCTGCCCGGGGTACTCGTCGCCATGATTCCCAGCAAGGACGAGGGCCGTCGGCCCCTCGCCACCTTGAATCACGGCGATGGGGACGAGGAGATTGGCCCATCCGCCGAGATTGTGCGAATAGGGAATGGCCAGATGCCCGATCTGTTTCCCCGCCCTGTTGAAGTCCACCGTCGACGCGATTTGTGTCACCGCCCACCGCCCCTTGCCCGAGAATATTGACTTGGCGTGTTGCAGGTATTTCCCCGCGGTTCGCCAATTCGCGGGGAAATCGATGCCCCGTATCATGACGATTCCTCAACCGAGACGCCAATCGAAAACGGAAAGCAAGCGGTCAACGCGCGCATGAATCGGCTGGATCAACGATGGCACCGTGGTCGGTACCTTGACGAACGCATTCGGCGTGGCGGCGTGTCTCGCACGCCATCCAATCTCTGTAAGACAAGCTCGGGCGCGGAGTTTACCCCCGAACGCGTCTGCGGCGAATCGGACCTGCACAGCCATTTCCGCAAGGGACATTCAAACCACGCCGTCCCCCGCGCGGATCGCTGCAAGAGTCCTCCGCCAGCCCACGAGGCGTAAACCCCGCCCCGAATCAGCTCAAAACTTTGAAGAAAAAAGGAAAAGGATTTGGAAAAGGAGGAGCTGCCGGAGTTTAACGCACTTCACGCAAGCAACTTGTAACGGTCGCTTGGTGCGTCTTTGACTGCCTGGCTCGTGCCATTGGTGGCGAACAAATGCTTCCGAAACCAAGAAATGAAAAAAGCCGTAAGGTGTTACCCTCAAGGCCTTTGTTTTTAGTAGCGGGGCGGGGACTCGAACCCCGGACCTGCGGGTTATGAATCCGCCGCTCTAGCCAGCTGAGCTACCCCGCTATGCATGAATTTCCTAGGCGCCTTCTCTTCTCCCAAGGAGGCGGAAAAAGCGCGAAATGTTCGCCCGAAGTACGAAACACTCCCCGTCCGGCCGGTTGCATCGACTGGTCCGCTGCTGTTCGCGGTCCGTAGCTGCATGGCTAGACGATTCTTACCCTCAATTCATAGCCAATTCCCCAGGCGAAAACAATGTACCCGGGAAGGGATTGTGATCCAATCCGCGGCACCTCCCCGTTACACTCCCTTCAGCCACCCCATCGAGAACTTGATCCCGGGACCAGGACGTTCCTTCTCCAGATTTCAGCACGTTTCTGCGAGCTCAGGTCGCGACGATCCTGGCCCATTTAGTCGTAAGGTGCAGGATGTAGCCGCGTCTCTGTTCCTTCGAAATTCGCGTTTCTCCTTGGCCGCCCGCGACCGATGGTCGGCTTACTTCTCCACGGCGCCTAAACTATTAGATGATTTCTGCTTGTGAAGACCTTTCCATTGGGTTGGAGAGGAGATGTCCTTGCGACTTCTCGCAGGGGTGTTCGAGAAGCATTGGTCTCCCCACGTGACCTTGCTAAAGTTAATAGAGGCCTATGGTTGAGTGAAAGGGCAGGTCGTTGCCGCTCGAAGAACGGGTCCTGGATGGCGAGTCGGAACTGGATGTCAACGGTATCCGAGCCGGGTTGGCAAAGTTGCCGAGCTGCGCGCTGCTAGAGAGTGCCAACGGATTTGGCGATCTCGGCCAATTCAGCATTTTCGCGGCGTTTCCAAGGGGTGTCTTCGAGATCTCGGCGGATCAATGGCGACTAAGCGAGAGTTGGCCGGGGGAACGGCCCGAACCATCCCTTTCCCCCTTTCAGGCTTTACGTTCGCTCTTAAAGCAAACGGCGATCAAGCAAAAGTCTAAGCACGTTTTTTGTGGCGGGTGGATCGGGTACCTCGGATACGATCTAGCGCCGTTACTGGAGCGGGTGCCGCGGCGAAATGCCAAAGTGGATACCGCCCCCGACCTGCATCTCGCCTACTACGACACCTTTGTCCTACAGGACCGGATCCGCAATCGATTCGACGTTGTGGGGGTGGACCGTTTCGAAGAAGGGGAGGTTCGCCGTCGTCAACGGCTGGAACGACTGCTGGACACAATTTCGTCCGCTACGCCGATCGATGACGAGGATGCCACGCCGCTCGTAGCATCGGCTCCGATCAGTGACTTTACTCCCGACGAATACTGTCACGCGGTCGAGAGAATCCTCGAATACATCCGGGCAGGGGACATTTTTCAGGCTAACCTGTCCCAGCGCCTGTCCGCTCCGTGGAAAGGGAACGTGGAAAGCCTTTACGGTCGATCGATTTCCTTGAGCCCCGCTCCGTTCGCGTCGCTGCTGCGCCATGGCGATTGGGCCGTGGTGAGCACGAGTCCAGAGCGATTCTTGAAAGTCGAGCCGGACGGTTGGGTGGAGACGCGGCCGATTAAAGGGACCCGGGCGCGGGGCAGAGACAAGATTCACGATCTCTTGCTCCGTGCCGAGTTGGGGGCCAGTCCGAAGGATCGGGCGGAACTGACGATGATCGTCGACCTCGAACGCAACGATCTCGGCCGAGTATGTGAATACGGTTCAGTGAACGTGTCGGGACATGCGGTCGTGGAGTCGTTCAGCAACGTACATCATCTGGTTTCCACGGTTCGCGGAAAGCTCCATCCCAATCGCGACGTCGTGGACCTCCTGGGGGCGTCGTTTCCTGGCGGGTCCATCACGGGGGCGCCGAAGATCCGCGCGATGGAGATCATCGATGAACTCGAGCGTTGTAGGCGCGGAGTCTATACCGGAGCGATTGGTTATCTCAGCGATCATGGACGCGCGGACTTCAACATTGCCATTCGCACGATCGTCGTCGACGGCAAGACGGCCACCTATCACGTGGGGGGCGGGATCGTTGCCGATAGTAACCCCGTCGCGGAGTACCGCGAAACCATGATTAAGGGAGAGCGGCTACGCGCGATTCTCATGGGAGAGAACTGAAAGATGTCCTCGACCACGGTCCATCATTCCTGGGTTTGGCAAGACGGCGAGCGGCTCCATCGGGATGAATTTCAGCTCGATCCCTTCGATCATGGTTTGCTCTACGGACTCGGAGCCTTTGAAACGACTCGAACCTTCGACGGCGTTCCCTGGTTGTGGGAATCTCACCTCAAGCGAATGGCATTGGCGTGCAAGATTCTCGGCATTTCCAGCACTTCGCTGGCGATACCGACCGCGGATCAAGTTCGTGATTTCGTCCGATCGCTCGGCGAAGCGGACGTTGTGGTTCGATGGTCCGTGACGGGGGGAAGCGGCGAGCGCGCGGGTTGTTCGTGGATCATCACTCGGGCGTTGCCCGAGTCGACGGAGTCTTGCCGCTTGGTAACCTCGTCCCATCGTATTTCGACGCGCGATCCTTTCGCGAACCACAAAACGCTGAACTACGGCGTCCGACGACTCGCGTTCGAGGAATCGTCGCGATTGGGGGCCAATGACGCTTTGCTTCTCGACCATGAAGAAAACGTCCTGGAGACGTCGACGTCCAATCTATTCGTTCGTCATTCGCGGGGTTGGGCAACTCCCGCGCTTTCGGGAGGGGTATTGGCGGGAACTGTCCGCGAACTCCTGCTCTCTCATGGCGAACCCCCCTCGATTCAGGCTTCGGTTTTGCCTTTCAGCGCGCTCGCGGACGCGCGAGAGGTCTTTGTCACCAATAGCGTTCGAGGCGTCACTCCCGTGACGGCCATCGACGACCATCGGTTCCCGGTCGGTGAAGAAACGTTGCGGATCCGCGAATGGATCCTCGAACAGCGCCCCTGAACTCCACCTCGGTCACGGAGTTGGAATAAGTTGGTTCGGCAAAGTGTCGAAATTCAAGGATTGGCGGGTGGTTCGAGAGTCGGCGAGGACTCTTCACCCAAAAGCACGTCGAGTTTCGCGCGGTCCCAGTGAACTAATTCGATTGCGTTGGCACGTCCGGTCGCGGGGTCGACATCGAGCAAGGCGCCGCTAATCCTGGGATCTCCGGTCGCGACGTCAAAGGGTTTGGGCTCGAAGGTGGTGGTGGCGTGCAGTACGCGGTCAAAGCGCCGACCGATGACGCTGTCATACGGACCAGTCATTCCCACATCCGTAATGTAGCCCGTCCCGGGCGGAAAAACGGCGGCGTCCGCGGTGGGGACGTGCGTATGAGTTCCCATCAAGGCCGAGACCCTTCCCACGAGGTGACGGAGCATGCATTGCTTGTCGCTCGTCGCCTCGGCATGGATGTCGACCAGGATCACCTTGGCTTTCTTGCCGATGGACTCGAGGACGCGATCAATCGCGTGAAACGGGCAGTCGACCGGGCGCATGAACATGCGGCCGAGCAAACTCACGACGGCGACTTTGGTGCCGTCGGAGGCGGAGACGATAAGGTGGTCGGGTCCTGGAGCTTCAGGGGGGAAATTGGCCGGCTTGCAAATGGGAAACCCTTCCTGAAAGAGGGAGAGGATTTCCTTCTTTTTGTAGATGTGATCTCCCATGGTGACGGCGTCGACGCCGGAGGCGGCGAGTTGGTGGTAACAGCGAGGATCGAGTCCCGACCCCCCCGCGGCATTCTCGGCGTTGACCACCACGAGATCGAGGGCAAGTTTCTCCCGCAAGCGCGGCAGGGCGCGCTTGACCAGCTTTCGTCCCGGTTCGCCAACAATGTCGCCGAGGAAGAGTATCTTCACGGATGGTTTCCTGTTGGCTCGAACGACGCTTTCCGAGACAAGGACCCACGCCCCACGGCGTTGATCCACCCGATGGCCATGGGCCCACGTGGGGCCCTTTAGAAGCCTGTTGAACAATCCAATCCCGGCGTGCCGGGATTTCTCAACAGGCCGTTAACGCGCGTACTCGACGGCTCGGGTTTCGCGAACCACCGTAACCTTGATTTCGCCAGGATAGGAAAGTCTGTCCTGGATCGCCTTGGCGATGTCGCGGCAAACCTTGGCGGCCGTCTTGTCGCTGGTCTGATGGGAGTCGGCGATGACGCGTACTTCGCGCCCGGCCTGAATGGCGTACGCCGCTTCGACGCCCGGAAACTCACACGCGACCGCTTCGAGTTCTTCTAACCGCTTGACGTACTTCTCGAGGGTTTCTCTGCGAGCTCCAGGGCGGGAAGCACTAATCGCGTCCGCCGCCGCCACGAGCACGGTGTAAATCATGTCCACCCGGACATCGTCATGGTGTCCGGATATCGCGTGAAGCACGACCTCGTTTTCGCCACAACGTCGCGCCACGTCGGCGCCGATCTGCGGATGCCCTCCTTCCATTTCATGGTCGGCGGCCTTGCCGATGTCGTGGAGCAATCCACAGCGTCGTGCCAGTGCGCCGTCCAGGCCCAACTCTTCCGCCATTAGTCCCGAAACGTGCGCGACCTCCAGGGAGTGCTGCAGCACGTTTTGACTGTAGCTCGTGCGGAACTTGAGCCGGCCGAGCATGCGAAGGATTTTCTCGTTCAGATTCGGGACATCGGCGTCCAAGGCGGCCTTTTTGCCGACTTCCAGAATGTGCGCGTCCATCTCCTCCTTGGTTTCCGCCACCACCTCTTCGATTCTCGTGGGATGAATCCGGCCGTCGGAAATTAACTTTTGCAGCGAGAGCTTGCCAATTTCACGGCGGACATTGTCGAAGGCACTGACGACGACGATGCCGGGCGTGTCGTCCACGATGACGTCGACGCCGGTTGCCTTTTCGAAGGCTCGAATGTTGCGCCCTTCGCGGCCGATGATCCTCCCCTTCATGTCGTCGCTGGGAATATCGACGGTCGAAACGGTCGTCTCCGCCGTGTGCTCGGCGGCGTATCGTTGAATGGCGGTGGCGATGATCTCTCTCGCCTTTTGCTCTGCGACCGTTTTGTAGTCCGACTCAAACCGAAGGATGCGCTCGCCGATTTCCTCGGTGAACTCGTCCTCTAACCGTTTGAGCAGTAATTTCTCCGCTTGGTTCCGATCAAGCCCCGTGATCTTCTGCAACAAGTCCCGCTGTTCCGAGAGGAGTTTGTCGAGGCTCTGTTTGCGTTTTTCACATTGTTCGGCGGCATCGGCGGCGCGCCTTTGGGCGGCTTCGAGCGTCCGCTCACGTTTCTCGATCATTTCGCTCTTGTGATCGAGCGAGTCTTTCTGTTTGTCGAGGCTTCGTTCGTAGTCGCGTAGTTCGTTGCGCGAACGGTCGACGTCGGCAAGGAGTTTCTCACGTTCCTTGAGCGATTCTTCTCGGGCGTCGAGCAAGGCTTGTTTACGGGCGTTCTCGGCATCTTTCTTCCCCTGGTCCCGGATTTCGTCCGCGCGGCGTTTGGCGGCATTGATCCGGAAGCGGTCCTGAGCGAAAAAGATGCCCACCACCACGGCCACTCCAAACAGGAGGCCGACGGCAAGCATGACCAATTGATCTGTGGACATCGCGTGTCCCCTTTCGTCGTCAAGGTGGACACACTCGGATTTGCAAGTGCGAACGCGCGACGTTGGACCTGGTCAGGTCGTCCGCCGCGCAGGCCGGCACGCTCGGGGACAACGGCGGAGGGGGGACCAAAGACCCGCGTGACGACAGCCGCCGAAATCGGCGCGCAACCCGAGCCCGTCAATTGCCGTTAGGCCGCTCGGGTGGCTGGTGATCGGAACGGCATCGAGCTTCGGGGAGGCGAAAAGGAATGCCATCTGGTCCTGGTACGAAACCGCGGCTCGTGACACAACGATCGTCGTCACGCCCACCATCGCGGTCCACAAAACCAGATACACAATCGAAGCCACTGCCAATCCTCGGAAGATGAAGTCGAAAACGGTAACCTTTGGCGCTCTCCCTCGCGGCACGGTGTTTGGGCCCGGCATTGCGAGTGCGTCCCATTCAAACACATTCGTTACTACCCTACCCTGGCCCCCGGCAAGATGGCGAGGACCAGCGAAGGAGCGAACATCTCGACCGTTACGCCGAGTTGTCGCTTAAAAATCATCGTAACGGTACCCGCGAGTGGGTTCAACACCATTTCTAGCGCGCGAACGGCACTGCTGTCCCGATGGCACCGATCGTGACGATCGCGCGAGCGTCGCGCGGTCGGTGGGAAGGAATTACCAGATTTTTGCTCCATAACTGGTATCGCCCGGATTGTTGTTTCGCTCGAGGGACCGGCTATATTGACAGTTCAATGCGACGACTTTTACCAAGGTAGGTGAGACCATGGCCGATCGAGTTATCGAGCTCCTAGGGAGCGACGCGGACAACCTTCTCAAACACCAATGCAAAACGATTCCGCGGGAGATGCTCCACTTGCCCGGCCCGGCGTTCGTGGATCAGATTTTCGTGCCGAGTGATCGCAATCCTCGCGTTCTCGCCAATCTCCATCGTCTGTTTCACACCGGGCGACTGGCGGGCACGGGCTATCTATCCATCCTTCCCGTGGACCAAGGGATCGAACATTCCGCCGGTGCCTCATTCGCGAAGAATCCGATCTACTTTGATGGCGACAACATCGTAAAGCTGGCCATTGAGGGAGGTTGCAACGGTGTCGCGTCGACCTTTGGCGTGCTCGGATTTGCGGCCAGGAAGTATGCGCACAAGATCCCGTTTATCGTGAAAATCAACCACAATGAGCTGCTCACCTACCCGAACAAATTCGACCAGATTATGTTCGGCTCCGTGGAACGCGCGTACGAGATGGGGGCGGCAGCCGTGGGAGCCACCATCTACTTTGGTTCGGACAACGCGGATCGCCAAATCATCGAAGTGGCCGAAGCCTTTTCCATGGCTCACGAACTCGGTATGGCGACCATTCTCTGGTGCTACCTGCGCAACAACGCCTTCAAAGCGGATAAGGACTACCACGTTTCCGCGGACCTCACCGGCCAGGCGAACCACCTCGGCGTGACGATCCAGGCGGACATCATCAAGCAAAAGCTGCCGGAGAACAACGGCGGTTACAACGCGGTGAAGTTCGGAAAGACCTCCAACCTCGTTTACGAAAAGCTGTCGAGTGACCATCCGATCGACCTGTGCCGTTACCAAGTAGCGAATTGCTACATGGGGCGTGCCGGCTTGATCAATTCCGGTGGCGCCTCCTCGGGCGCCTCCGACCTCGCGGAAGCGGTCAAAACCGCCGTGATCAACAAACGCGCGGGCGGAATGGGGCTCATCAGCGGGCGCAAGGCCTTCCAGCGTCCCATGGCGGAAGGGGTTCAACTCCTCAACGCGATTCAAGACGTTTACGCCAACGCCTCCATCACGGTGGCCTAGCGAAAACGTCTCGCGAACCTTACTGAGTGGCAGTGTCGATAACGATTAATCCGGCCGTTGCGATCCATAGAGGGTCTCAACGCGCCGGCTTGGGGTGATTGAAGGAACGGATCCACTTCCTCAGTTGGTCGGGGGTTTGCACCCGGAATCGTCAAACATGGCGGATATTCACTGCAGGTTCGTTATCGGATCTGCACGCCGTCCTTGTATTCTTCCTCGACAAGCAATTGGTCATTGGCGTCGTAATAGCGGCGAATGCCGTTCAGTTTGCCGCGATGAAACTCGCAGACGGAACGTTCGCCCCCATCGTACCAGTTGGTGATGGCGCCGTCGAGTTCGCCTTCTTGGTAAGTTCCCGATTCCACGAGCCGTCCACTTCGATTCCAACGTAAATAAGGTCCCTGCTGGATTCCATCGACGTAGTGGATTTCCTCCCCTTTTTGGCCATTATCGTGCCAGCTGGTCCATGCTCCGTCCGCGAGATCATCCTTGAAGGCCCCCTCACGACGTTTCTGGCCGGAACGGCCCCAAAAGGTCCAGGATCCTTGCCGGAGACCGGCCACGTAGGCTCCTTCGGACTCCGGCTTTCCGTTCTCGTGCCAGTATTTCCAAGGACCTTGCTGTTCTCCTCGTTGGTAAGACCCTTCCATCTGTTTTTCGCCGTTGTCATACCAATAGGTCGCTTTTCCCTCCAACTTGCCATCGACGTACGTTTCCTCGGCGATTTTTTTCCCCGATTCGCTCCATTGAGATAGGGGACCATGAAGCACTCCCTGCTTGTAATTGCTCAAGGATGCTTGCTTACCATTCTCGTGGTGATCGATGACCTTGCCATCGAGCTTTCCTTGCTTGTAGTTGGCTTCACGCCGTTTTTCGCCGTTGGGGTGCCAGAACGTCCATGGGCCGACCGGCTTACCATCCATACGCCGGCCAGTGGCCTCTTTTTTCCCGTTCTCGTACCAGTGTTCGCAGTCGTCGACTTTGCGGTCCGTGTCGAAGCGAATCTCGAACTTCAACTGGCCGTTGGGGTAACGCTCACTAACGATCTTCTCCTTCGCTTTCCCGCATCCTAGGGTCAAAAGTAGAACCGGGACCAGGGACAAGAACGCTCGCCATGGTTGTGTCTCCGTTTGTCGGCCATTGCCGCGTCTGAGTTTTTGAAAGACGAATTCCGTGGCCGGAAATACCGACGCGAAGAGGTCGAGAGGCTTTCCAGCCACGAGAGTCAATAGCTGCAGCCTGATTGGATCGCTCATCCTTCTACTCCCGCCATGCATTCATTTTAGCTCACATCGGTCCGATGGCGGAATCCCCCATGACCTTCGTCCCATGGGATTATCAACCTCCAGTAGGAGAAACGTTTGCCAAGGATCGGATTCCTCCGTGGACTCGGGTCAGCATTCCAACGAACGCGGGGTTAACGTGAATCCATCCATCAAGTTGAAGATGGGGAAGTGAAATCGAAACAAGCGTGCTTGCGGAATTTGGCGAAGAAGGGGTTTTGGGGCAATGGGAAGTCGTCTTGAGCCATGTGGTCGGGATGGCTATAGGTGCTCGCTCGATGCGCCGAACTTCGCGCGAATGACCGGCGCGGATTTCGGGCGCGGAAAAGAAACCACGGGGAAACGTCCATGCGGATCATGGATCGCTATTTGTTCTGGAATTTCATCGGCTCGTACCTGATTTGTTTCGTGAGCATGGTTGGCCTGTACGTGGTGATCGACCTGTTTGCCAATGCGGACGAATTTTTGGAGGATCATGCCGGGACGGTGGCATTCGTGCGGCGTGCGGGGAAGTTCTACTTCATTCACTCCTTCGAGTACTTTGGCAAGCTATCGCCGATCATCACGCAGATCGCGGCGATGGTGACGCTTGCCTCCTTGCACCGTCACAATGAAATTATCGCATTGTTGGCCGCGGGAATTCCGACACGGCGAGCACTGATGCCGATCTTGCTCGGCGCCGTCGTCATGATCTCGCTAAGGGTCATCAATCGAGAAATCGTCTTGCCGATGAACTCTTCGATGTTGCAAAGGCTTCACGAAGACATCGAAGCGGACCATACGATCTTTCCGTCGACCGTCATCGACAAGGATCAGGTCCTTTTCCAGGCACAGTTGGCGCACCGGGAGGATTTATCGCTGGAAAACGTGCACATCACGTTTCCGTTGGAAGTGGTGGGCCAGTTGCAGAACGTCCACGCCAAACAAGCCTTTTATGTTCAAGATCCCAAGTCGAACGAATGGTGCTGGAAACTCGTGCAACACACGCCGCTGCAGATTCAACGCGCCAACGAAAAGGTTCGAATCGATGGGGACGTCATCTACCTGCAGAGCAACGTGACCTTTCAGGACGTGATTCGACACCGGAACTGGAAGAACTTCGCGAGCACCGCCGAGCTCATTGGGCAATTGCAAAGCGAGACGCTCAAGGATCCCAACGAAGTGCGGATCATCGTCCACAACCGCTTCATGCAACCGATCATGGACTTGCTCCTGGTCTTGATCGGCATTCCGTTCGTCTTGCAATGGGAACGCAAGAACATCTATCGAAGCGTCGCGGTGTCGATGTTGCTCAGCGCGGCATTCTTCGTCGTGGACGCGTCGGCCGGCTATTTCGCCAATCACGGTCACGTGGATCCGCTGACGGCGGCATGGATTCCGGTGTTCTTCTTCGCTCCCCTCTCCCTTTCCCTGATGCATCGTGTCGGAACGTAAGCGCCGGCGACGGCAACCGTTCGTTGCCGTTCAAGGTCCATGCGATTCGAATTTGATTGCGTCCGCCGCTCACGTCTCCTAATCTTGCGCACTCGCCAACGTTCCATGCGTCTCGGGTTTTCCACGACGGGAACGAGATTCCGCCCGACCTACCGACCGCGCGACTCGGTCCAT
>JAXMAQ010000005.1:0-165255 GCA_046350335.1 Planctomycetota bacterium | reverse complement strand
GTGTTTCCCGAGGATATTTACAACCCGCGCAAAATGGAGCGACTTTTCGGGTTCGTCAAGTCGACCTGTTTCCTGGGCCATACGCACCTGCCGGGCGTATTCACCGAGCAAGGCGCGTTCCTTTCTCCTCCGGAGCTAGACTTCCAATATCACCTGGGCTCGGGCAAAACGATCGTCAACATTGGCTCGGTTGGACAGCCCCGCGACGGCGACCCGCGGGCTTGCTACGTAGTGCTCGAGAAGAGGACCATCTCTTTTCGACGTATTGATTATGACGTCGGCGAGACGGTGCGCAAGGTGCGCGACCTCCGCTAATCTGCTTGACATCGGAGCTTGTGCCGATTTAAAGTCAACGGTGAGAGCATCCGGAGGTGCCTCATTTTCGTTTGCGACGGTGGGCGGGCCCTGCGGAGGACACGTGATCCGGGCGATTATCAGCGACATTCACAGCAATTATGAGGCTCTCACCGCCGTCATCGAAGACATCCAAAAACAGGATGTCGACCAAGTCATTTGTCTCGGCGACATCGTCGGCTACGGCCCCAATCCTTGCGAGTGCGTCGACCTGGCGATGGAATGCGACGTCGTGATTCTGGGAAATCACGACCAGGGAGCGTTATTCGATCCCGAAGGATTCAACTCCGGCGCCGAGCGCGCCATCTTTTGGACGCGCGCTCAACTTGAAAACGCGGTCGGGCCGGAGGCCGAGGCTCGCTGGGAATTCCTCGGCGAGCGACCCCGGATGTACAAGGACGGCGATTTCCTCTTCGTCCATGGTTCGGCGCGCAATCCGCTCAACGAATATGTGTTTCCCGAGGACATCTACAATCCCCGCAAGATGGAACGAATCTTCCAACTTGTCGACAAATACTGTTTCCAAGGACACACGCACGTTCCAGGCGTCTTCACCGAGAACCTCAATTTCTATTCGCCCGCGGAAGTGAATTACGTCTACAAGCTGGACGGGACAAAGACCCTGGTGAATATCGGCTCCGTGGGACAACCGAGAGATGGCGACCCCCGCGCCTGCTACGTCATACTCGAAGACACCACGGTGCATTTCCGACGGATCGAGTACGACATTGAAACCACGGTGCGCAAGATCCACGATATCCCGGACCTCGACCGGTTTCTTGGGGATCGCTTGCGCGAAGGCAGATAGCAATTCGATCGCCAACTCGTTTTGCGACAACATGACGGGCCGCCGACAGCATCCCTGCCGCGCGGCAAGGATCAATGGAAGCGGACCTTATCGAGTGTTGCCGTGAGTGCTTCTTATCGCATCCTGGTCGTGGACGACGAAACCATCATCGTTCAGTTTTTACAGAGCCTGCTTCGCACCGGGAGCGCGGAGTATCAGATCGACACGGCGAGCACCGGTGAGGAAGCGATCCAGAAAGCCGAGAAAACCCGGCCACACCTGGTCGTGCTCGACATCAACATCCCCTCCGGAAACGGCTTTGACGTCTGCAGGCACATAACCCGCCAACCGCAATGCCAGCACACCGTGGTTCTGGCCATGACTTCCGACACCAACCCCGACCGACTCCGGCGCATCCAAGAGGCGGGAGCGCGCGAGTGCCTTTTCAAGCCTTTCCCGCTCAAGGATTTTCTCGGCAAGGTCCAAAAATATTCCGCCGAGGCCCGTGACCGAGAACTTGCCGCGAAATGATTCATCTGCAAAGGCGTTCACGAAGTCGTGGTATATCCCCTGCAGAAAAGCTCGTCTCTTTCCATGGCGGGCACTGGACTGGCGGAGCCATTCTCAATGGATGATCCGTCTATCGACGAGCACGCCCACGCTTTCCGTGGCTCCTGCGTTAGTGACGGGGCAGATGCAGGATTCTTTCCGAAAGTCGTTGCTTCGGCTAACCATCCCGCAGAAGGATAAGGTGAAAGCTGGTTTTTGCTTGGGAATTCTGGCATAGGTTTTGCCCTTAACTGTCAATGAAGGGATATTGCCGGCTCGCCGAGGGGAAAAAGTACTAAAACTTCGCGCCTTGCCGAGGAATACAACCCGGCGAGCAGAGATGTAACACCGGTAATGATATCGGCATTGGAAGTTGCGCATCCTACGAACGGCTCTCGTTCGACGAACGCGCCGGTCCGACGAGTATAAATGACTCGGCTCAACAAACGGATGTAGGGTTCCCTGATACGAGGCTGAGATTCTTTGCCTACGAAATTGCGATAAGGTCTTTTTCGTTGGTAAAGCCATAATCAGTCCGACTAATCCCACGCGTTCGCCAGCAATCGAACGGGAGGCACGATCCATCCATGCCATCAACCAATCTTTTCGAACCGGCCGAAATTCATGGCAGCCTGTTGCTGCTCCTAAATTCGCTCGGTGACGCGGCCGCCATGACGGATTTGTCCGGCCGCGTGAGATTTTGGAACAAGGCTGCGGATTCCATGTTTGGGTGGTCCGCTACGGAAATGATCGGCCGACCTCTCACCGATCGAATCCCGGAATGTGCCCAGGCGGACCTGGCCGACTACATCCACCATTGGCACGAAGGAGTGGCATGGGAAGGCGAGGTCCACGATTACCGCAAAGACGGTAGCCGTGTCTGGAGCGCAACCGAGGTAAGACCCATCCGCGACGAAATCGGTGCATTGCTCGGCGTCCTAAGCCTTATGAAAGACATTGGCAAGCAAAAGGCTGCTGAATCCGAGAATGTGGACCGGACGGAGTTTTCAGCGGCGATACTGAACGCATTGTCAGCGCAAGTGGCGGTTCTTTTCTCGGATGGGAAAATTCGGCAAGTCAATCGAGCTTGGGAACAGTTCGCCATCGAAAACTCTCCGGATGGAGAGATCCCCAACTGGACCGGAGTGAATTATGTCCAGCTATGTCGAGGTTCCGTTGGCGAACACAGTGAAGAGGCAGGCGCCGCGGCTGAGGGTATCGAGGAGGTATTGACCGGCAAACGCCCGTTTTTTGTGCTCGAGTATCCCTGTCACTCACCGACAAAAAAGAGGTGGTTTGCCATGCATGCCACACCGCTGATGAAACCGGAAAAAGGAGCGGTCGTCGCTCACTATGACATCACGGACAGGAAGCTTGCGGAACTAGAAATCAATAGCCAGAGTCGGCAATTTGAACTGGCGTTGACCGCGGCCCAAATGGGTGTCTGGTCGCTCGATCTTTCGACTCAGCAAATGCTCTTGTCTTCAGAGGTCTACCACTTGCTCGGCGTGGATTCCTTTGATGGTACTTTGGCCGCATGGGAAAAACTCATTCACCAGGAAGACCTCGCCTCGGTGCGGGCATGCTATGGCCGGGCCGTCGAGTCCCGCATGCCGGTCAACACCGAGTTTCGCGTGGAACGGGAGGATGGTTCGATTCGGTGGATCGCGAACTTTGCCCGCGTCGAATGCACGCCTGAAGGAGAGCCGATCCGCTTAAATGGCACGGTCGAAGACATCACTACGAGAAAAAGGTCGGAGTGGGCGCTCGTCTCGTACAACCACATTCTTGAAATGATCGCGACTGGAGCTGGGTTAAAACAAACGCTCGACGAAGTGGTTCGACTTGTTGAAGAGCAATTGCCAGGATCGCTTTGCTCCGTGCTTCTCGTGGACCGGCAAAACAACCGGCTTCGATTTGGAGCCGGAGCTTCCTTGCCCGAAGTCTACAATCGGGCCGTCGACGGAATTCTCATTGGACCGAAGTCCGGATCTTGCGGAACCGCTGCTTTTCGCAAAGAGACAGTGGCGGTGTCGGATGTCGCTACCGACCCACTCTGGGAGGATTTTCGCGATCTGGCCTTGGCGAACGGCCTTCGATCATGCATCTCGGTCCCGATTTTTTCCAGTGGAAACGTTCCCAATCTGGAGCGTGGGACGGTGATCGGCACCTTTGCGCTTTACTCGCGCCGAATTGGAACGCCGGATCAACTCACCTATGCCGTTCTTTCCGGAGCCAAGGAGTTGGCGAGACACGCGATCCAGATGATGTTCCACGGGAAAACGCATAGCTCGCCGCTTACCGATTCCACTCAGATCGCTGAAGCCACCCATTTAGCAGGGGTTGCAATCGAACGCGAACAAGCCGCGACCGCCGTGCGTGAAAGCGAAGAACGGTTTCGCTGCGTCCTCGACTCTTCCCCCGTCGGCGTGTACCTCACGGACCTCGAAGGGCGCTTAATTTTCGCCAACCGGGCGATGACGGAGGTATTCGGCATGCCCGTCGTCGACTGGATGGGGAAACGGCCATGCGATATCCTGCCTCGCCCGATTGCCGATCAATGCAATCGGTGTGACCTTCGCGTGCTGGAGAGCTTAGGTCACATCCACGACCGAATCCGCTGGCGACGCCCCAACGGCAAAGAAGTGACGGTTTTGGTGACGCACTTTCCTCTATTGAATGATGAGCGTCTTACGTACGCAGCCTGCGGCATTTTTAACGACATTACCGATCTAGTCCGCGCACAGAAAGAACTTTACCAATTGTGGACGCATGCTCCCGAGCCCATGTGCGTCGCTGGGTTCGACGGCAACTTCAGACAACTTAATCCAGCCTGGTCCCGGTGCCTCGGATGGCCAGACGAAGAGTTGCTTGGGCGACCATGGTTTGAATTTGTTCATCCCGACGATCGTGATGCCTCGCATCTCGCATTCCAGCAGTTGACGGATGGAAAGACGGTTCAACGATTCGAGAACCGGTTCCGGCGCGCGGATGGGACGTTTCGCTGGTTCTCGTGGGACGCGATTCCACTGCCCGAGGATCGGACGATTTACGGATTCGTCCGCGACGTGACCGAAGAGAAAAAGCTCGGCGAACAGTTTCGTCAAGCACAGAAAATGGAAGCCATCGGACAATTGGCAAGTGGCATTGCCCATGATTTCAACAACCTCTTGACCATCATCAACGGGTATTGCGACCTGATGCTCGGCCAGATACCCTCCATCGACAAAAACAAAGAATTTATCACTCAGATACGCGTTGCCGGCCAACGAGCGGCGGAACTGACCGCGCAGCTTTTGGCTTTCAGCCGAAAAGCCATCATTGAACCCAAATTGCTCGACATTAACCGGTTGATCGAGTCGGCGGCCAATATGCTCCGCCGATTGATTGGTGAAGACATTCGGTTGGAGTTGAACCTTAATGAGGTCCAGCCGATCAAAATGGACCCCGGACAGATTGAACAGGTATTCATGAATCTGGCGGTAAACGCTCGGGACGCGATGCCCACGGGGGGCAAACTGATGTTCGGGACCGAGTTGGTTGAATGCAACGCCGGTGACTCGTCCTCTTCCAAGGGATTCACTCCAACACAATACGTTCGCATGACCATCAAGGACACGGGAACCGGGATGTCCCCTGCCGTCCGCTCGAGGATCTTCGAACCATTCTTCACGACCAAGGATGTCGGAAAGGGAACAGGTTTGGGACTCGCCACGGTGTTCGGGATTGTTCAACAAGCCGGAGGGTCCATCGAGGTCGAAAGCGAAGAAGAGGGCCGGGAACGACCTTCAAGATTCTGCTCCCCATTGAAAAGGCGCGAGAACTTGATTCCCGCAGAGGAGTTGTCCGAAGGATCTTCCACGCGGCAAAGAGACGATCCTGCTCGCGGAGGACGAAGACGGCGTACGAACGCTCGCGCGTCGCGTCCTTCAACAGCTGGGATACAATGTCATTGAAGCGGCAAACGGCACCGAAGCACTACAACGAGAAGAGGAGTATGACGGCCCGATCGATATCCTGTTGACCGATGTCATCATGCCCGACCGATCGGGAAGAGTACTCGCGAACGAGTTACGGGCACGCCGTCCAGGCATTAAGGTTCTCTACACGAGCGGGTATACGGATGATGCCATCGTTCGAAGTGGCGTTCTGGCGGCGAAAGATCCGTTCGTTCCGAAACCCTTTACACCACTTACGCTTGCCCGAAGAGTCCGCGAAGCGATTGATCGGCGAACCTGACCCAACGACCGCGGATGTCTCAAGCCCCACGCCCGGGCGATCGCCTCTGCCGTGACGTTAAACGGGACGGCATTGCCGTGTTTCGGCCATCATTCGAAATAATCCGATTCTCCTGGCAACTGCCCTGACCTGCATCGCTTAAGCCGGTTGTCACGAAAGGACGGGGTGCCATATCTGCCAAGATAAACGTCCCGGCCGTCCAGAGTGACGACGGCTTGCCCGGTCGGTTTGTGATGACGGTATTTTGGTGTACGAAGATTCATGGAACGGCCCCCAATCCGGTAGATTACCGGCTTTTCGCTTGGGTTCGTGCCGATCCATCGTTCGAAATGAGTAACCGTAACTCACGGTTTCAGCAAGACTTGGTTAAAGTGGAGGATAGGGGACTTGAACCCCTGACCTCTTGCATGCCATGCAAGCGCTCTCCCAACTGAGCTAATCCCCCGGGACCGGAGCATGGGGCTCCGTGGCAAGTTATCGTAGAGGATGTTTCCCGTGGTGGCAAGGCATGGATCGGGTTTCTCGGCTCCCGAAGAAATCTCTGCGCGGCAGGTTTGGCAGGCGGGAAAACACGGGTGGAAACAGGTCCTCGCAAATGGTCATGGAGGGGAGAACGAATTTTCGGCCGCCGGTGTTTTTAACCAATTTCCGACCGGCAGATGGGGAGAAAATCAATTGTTCGATTGCGAGCCGTTGCGGAGACGGCGGCGAAGATAGCTGGCTCGAGCGATATTGCGGTCTTCACTTTCGAGCGGCTGGCCTTCGATCTTCTGCAAGTGGGCCGGCTGCGTGTGAATGAACAGATCGTTGATCGTATTGATCTCGACATCCTCGATCAGTTGCAGATTTACCCCCATGCGAACGCTCGAGAGCAGATGCATGGTCTCTTCGGAGCTGATGGTTTGAGCGGTGCGGAGGATTCCGTACGCCCGGCTGACGCGGTCGTGCAGCGTTTGCTTGTTCTCTTTCACCAGTTCCCGCCGCGCGGTCCGCTCGTATTGCACGATCTGCGGCACGACGACTTCGATGTTGCTGATGATTTCGGACTCGGTCTTGCCGAGGGTGATGTTGTTGGAGATCTGGTAGAAGTCGCCGGATGCTTGCGAGCCTTCCCCATAAAGACCTCGGACGGCAAGTTGAATCTTTTGTAGGGCTCGAAAGACTTTCTCGATTTGTTTGGTCATGGCGAGCGCGGGAAGGTGGAGCATGACGCTCGCGCGGATCCCGGTCCCGACATTGGTGGGACAAGCGGTCAGGTAGCCGAACTCTTCACTGAACGCGTAGGGCACTTTCGCTTCGACGACGTCGTCGAGTCCGTCGACGATCTCCCAACATTCGCGAATGCTGTAGCCGCTACGTATGACCTGAATACGGAGATGGTCTTCTTCGATGAACATCAAACTGATGTCTTCTCGCGGAGCAATGGAGACGCCCCGTGGCCCCTTCCCCTCGGCGTGTTCCCGACTGATGAGCTGGCGTTCGACGAGGAATTGCCGATCCAACACGGAGAGTTTGGAGACATCCACGTACTGGAGGGGTTCCTGGGTTTGAATCCCGTCGGCGGCACGCCGTAGGATGGCTTCAATTTCTTTCTTTTCCAGTTCGCTGGCGCGGTTGCAAAAGGGAAAGTCGGCCAGGTTGCGTGCGAGGCGCAATCGGCTGGAGATGACGATATCGCATTCCGGACCAGAATTGCGAAGCCACTCACCATTCCTGGTTGCGAGTTCGTCAAGGTCCATGTGCCTGTTCCCTCTTGCGGATCAAGTCGCGAATCCGCGCCGCTTGTTCGAAATCTTCCGCTTCCACGGCCTGGCGTAGTTGAAATCGCAAGGCGCGGATCTCCCCTCGGTTTTCGACGACGTCGCGAAGCCGGCGAGGCCGCTTGCCCGTGTGCCTGCTCGCGCGATGCACGCGTTCGATAAGTGGCAGCAGGCCATGGCGAAAGGCGACATAGTCGTACGGACAGCCGAGCCGGCCCGTCTTACGAAACTCCATATATTTCGTTCCGCAATCGGGACATTCCATTTTCGCCAAGTCGCTCGGCACGACCTGCACGCTCGCCGCCATGTTTTTCGCGACCGCGGGCAGATTCAACTTCTGGTCCACCAAAATCAGTTTTCGCTTTTCGGCACACGCTCGGCAGAGGTGCATCTCTTGCTTGGAACCTTCGACGACGCGAGAAACGTGCACGGTCGCGGGCTCGGGGCAATCATCGCATTTGTTCTCGTCCATCCCCAATCCCAATCCCCCGGAACGTTCCCGCCACGCCTCCCCCAACGGCGGCCCCGTGCAACTCAATACCGTTCCTTCTCCAAGCGGCCTATTTCATCCCGCAACTGCGCCGCCCGCTCGTAATCCTCGACCATCACGGCCTGTTGCAGTTCTTGACGTAATTGTATTAAACGGGTTTGCACCTGCGTGTCAGCCGGGAGCCGCCGCGGCACTTTGCCAATATGCCTCAAACTGCCGTGCACATTGTCCAGCAGCGGCTTGAGTTCACTGCGGAAGACCTCGTAATCGTGAGGGCACCCCAATCGCCCGGTGGAACGAAAGTCCTCGAAGGTGATTCCGCAAACCGGACATTTCGTCGACGCCGCCGTCGATCCTCCCGAACTGACGGCAACCCCGAGGCCAGGAATGACGGCCCCCTTCGATTCGCCCGTCGCTTCCTCCGACTCGTGCAAGTACTTTTGCGCGCACTTATAGCAGAGCGCGTGCTCTTGATAACCGCTCTCTTCGATCTCGGTGATATAGAGCGTGGCGCGCTCGTTGCACTTTTGACACTTATTGACTTTCATTCTGGCTCCGCCGCCCGGCAAACGTTGGCTCCGCTTCGATGGACCGGGAGATTTCGCAAGGCCCTAGGACAAGCAATGTTCCGAAACTCTCATCAAGAATGGTACCACCCGCCCCAATCCAGTCAAGCGGTCCCAGGGGGATGGCGGAAACCGACTAGCGGAGTCGCTTGGCGCAAGCTACACTCCATGGGGAGGCACGCGCGGGGATGCCTCGTCCCCGACGCCAGATTCGAACCAATCCGTCGCGGGCGGTCGACAAGATCCGAACTTGTGATCGAGCCGGGATTCGAGGAGATGGGAAGTTGCGAGAGCCGTCGTCGATCATCGGTCAGTTGCGCGTCTTGGTGATGTCCACCGACTCCGACTGCCGATCCATGGTGCGCGCCGCCCTGGGACGTGAGCCATTATTGGAATACCGTTTCGCCGAGTGCGAACGCCTGGACGCCGCGAAGGCCATACTGGCACATCACGAGTTCGACCTGATCATCCTCGACACGAACGTGGAGGACGTCCGCTGGCTGGCCAATCTTCGGACGGGCGCGACCATCGTCTTTCTCGCCCGGGGCGCCGGCGCCTCGAGTTTGGACGAAGTTGTCGCCGCCGGCGCTACCGACTATTTCTCCCAGGACGAGTACCAGGATAGCCCAGCGATGCTTTGGGTCGTGCTCCGTCAAAGCATTCGCTACCACGCCATCGCGCAACAACGTCGCCATCTCACGCAAGCGCTCCGCGACCGCGATAGCCAGGTGGTGCATCTGACGCAGCGCCTCTGGCGGGCCGCACCGTACGACTACCGAACCGGTTGGTTCAGTCACGGTCAAATCCTCGAGCGTCTCTCGGAGGAGATGAGTCGATCCCGGCGCTACAAGTTACCGTTCACCGTTGTACTCACCGAATTCGAGGGACTCGGCGAGCAAGGCTCGATCCATGGCCAGAGTTTCGCGGACCAACTAATGACCCAACTGGCGACGCGCATGCGCCAAGTGACGCGCCAGACGGACGTCGTCGGCCACTACGGCGTCGATGCCGCATTGATTCTCCTGACGAATACCGAGAGTTTGGGGGGAGTTCGGTTCTGCGAGCGGATCGCGGAAGTCCTTGCCGATCCGGTCGCCATCGATGTGCACAAAGTTCGCGTCGGCTGGTATTCCGGCCTCTCCCAACATGACCTCGCCATCGGCCAGAAGCCCGAGGACCTTCTTCGCATCGCCGAGGATCGACTCGAACAAGCCAAACGAAAGGAAGTGGTCGGCACGGTTGTCACCGACTAGGACACAAGTCTTCCCAATTCCCCACGCCTTTTCGTATCCACTAATCCACCTTGCCAACACATTCCCCCTCAGTCTGCCAGAATGAACGGCAGTCGCTCGTCGAACGGGATCCCGTCTTCGCGCCATACACCTTGCCGGCCCCCCTGTAGCAAGCCTTTCAATCGTCACAACGGTTTGAACTGCAAGCACCTGAAGTGGGGCCCCCTGGCCTTCTAAACGGAGCCAACCCGACTTATTCCCCCTCGGCGATTGGTCTTTGCCGAAGCGAACGCAGAGGGTATATGCCCATTCGGAACTTGTGCCCCAGAACTCTTTTTGGGATGACGGCTTCGGTCACGGAGTGGATTCCATGTCGTTTCGAATGCTTGCTTCGGTGATTGGCGCCATCGCGATGATGGGATGGAACGCTCATGCGGAGCCATTTCACCGACAGACCTTCGAAGGAAAAGAACCGGTCTTCAAGTTAGGTTTGACCGATGGCGAAGTGAAATTGCTTCGTCACGGCATGGAAGCGGAGCCGGAGAGGGTTCACTCGGGGAGTCAATCCGAACGAATCACGATCCAGGCGGCGAGTGGACGATTCTGTTTCGTCGAGTACCCGATTGCGCCGTCGCTGGTTTTTGAAGAGCTGGACGTCAGCATCTGGATCAACAGTAGTCGACCAGGCACGACGCTCGCCGTCCGAGTCGTGCTACCGAATGAACTGGATCCGGACACGAAGCAGCCCCTAGTAACGTTGCTCAAAGGGGACGTTTGTGACGTCGAACAGCGTTGGCGCCGACTGTTCGTGCGACGACTTGACGTACTTCTGGAACAACAGCAGCAACTGCTCCAGGCCCAAAGAAAAACCAAGGTGGACACTCGGGGCGCGTACATCGATCAGGTTCTACTGAACATTCATTGCGGCATTGGCGAAGTGGACGTGCAGGTGGACGACTTGGAAGCGGGTCCGCTGGTGGCGGCTCCTCGAACCGTCCCGGTCGACGATGGCCCCGGCGATGGCAACAAAGAACCGGTTCCCGTCAACTTGCGTGACCAAGAGGGGAATGTTCCGCGCATGAATCGCCCCGGGGAACGTCGTGGGGACGAGGTACCCATGGCGAACGTGGTGGGGGATCAATTGCAGTTGGACGGCCGGCCCTTTTTCATGGTGGGGATGCGGCGAACGGAAGCACCGATTGAAACGATCAAAGAAGCAGGCGTCAACACCCTCTTCATCGATTGGCCGATCCCACAGGGATTCGAGGACGACATCGCCCGATCCGGGCTCCAGTTCGTGCCGATGCTGCCCATTGCCGGCAACAACTCGCCAACCGCCGTTCCGGTGCGAGGGGGAGACTCACAGATTCGCCTGGATGACCGCGCGATCGGCTTCTACGTCGGCGGCGGCCTCAATCTCTCTAATGTTCCGATCATCAATGCCGCCGTGGATTCCATTCGAAGCAAGGATACGAGCAATAAACGCCGGCCGGTCCTCGGCGACGTATCCGAAGGTCTACGACCCTATTCGCGGAACTTCGACATGATCGGCGTGCGTCGCGACCCGCTGTTCACGACGCTGGAACTAGGCTCGTATCGAAAGTGGTTGGTGGAGCGCAAGAATATTGGCCGGCCCGGAAGCCTCTTCTGGACCTGGGTGCAGACGGACGTTCCCGAAAGTCATGCGCGCTTGCTTTACGGGCCGTCGGCGGGCCGGGGCGCGAAAGTTCCCCTCGGACCACAGCCGGAACAAATCAAACTGTTGGCGGTGCAGAATCTCGCCGCCGGGTATCGCGGTATCGTTTACAGCACGGATCAATCGCTCGCGGAATCGGCACACGGCCGGGACCGGTTGCTTCAAATCGCGCTCTTTAACCTCGAACTCAGTCTGATCGAGCCGTTCCTCGCGGGAGGCAAACCTCCCCTAATTCGATCCTCTTCAAACCCGCGGGTGGACGTCGCCATTTTTCGGCACGAACGGGGCGTCCTGGTCATGCCGTTCTGGAACGAATCGGGATCGCAATACGTGATCGGACAGGCGTCGATCAACGATCTGCAAGTGATCGTGGAAAGCACGCCCGAAGCCGCGCAGGCCTTTCAGATCTCGCCCGGAGAGGCGCGCGGCTTGAAGCAGTCGCGCGACCTTGGCGGCATCCGCATCACGATTCCGGAATTCGACACCGTCGCCATGGTCGTTCTCAGCACTGACGTGACGCTCTTCGCCAGGTATCAAGAGTTGACGCAACAAATCAGTCAACGGGCCGCGACCTGGGAAAAGGAACTCGCCGAGATCACGCTGGCGAAGACCGAGGAGATCAACGCGCGACTGGAAACGGCCGGCCACGCGCATCCGCACGCAAGAGAACACCTGGCGAGCGCTCGCGAAATCCTCGCGGAGTGCCGATCGAAGTACGAGCAAGGGGACTACCGCATGGCGTTCGCGAACGGCGCGCGCAGCCGCCGAGCTTGTCGACTGCTCCAACACCAACATTGGACGCGCGCCGTCACGGCCTGGAACGAAATGCACGCGGGCAAGCCGAAGCCGGAAGCAAACAGACCCGCCAACAAGGCGGCCGAGAAGACGGCTACCCCCGTGGTCCTCAATGGCCCCCTCGTCAGCGAACCGTATTTGACGAGTTTTTACACGTTGCCCGAGCACTTTCAGTTCCTGCAAGGGATCACGCGCGCCAGCTTCGGTCCCAACCAAATCGCCAGCGGAGACTTCGAGCAGGAAGGGAACCTCGATCGCGTGGGTTGGGAGTATCGTCCCTGTCTCGGCGAGTCGCTCGAAAGCAATGCGATGCTTGTCGGCGATTCCATGCTGACCAAGAATAAAGCGGGCTTGCGCGTTCTCGAATTAACCATGCAATCGAAGGAAAACCCACTCCCGATCGTGCTTGAAGACACGCAAACGGAAATGATCAGTCCCCCGGTCGCCGTGCGCGCGGGACAAGTGGTCCGCATCAGCGGAAAAGTGCGGCTGCCACTCGGCGTCGGCAGTAGCGTTGACGGAGCGATGATCTGGGATTCCATCGGCGGAAAATCGCTCGCGTTGCGCGTGACCGCCGCGGGAGACTGGCGCAGTTCATCCTCTACCGACCAGTGACTCAGGATGGCGAGATGCGCGTGCACCTAACGATGACAGAGATGGGGTTGGCCCACTTCGACGACTTATCGTTCGAGATCAGCGAAAACGCCGCTGTTCCCCTCGCCGGCCGACCCACCACCGATGGAACTCGGTAACTTATTCTGCCGGTCATTTCACCGAAACGGTCTTCCCCGTCTTGGCCGACTCCTCCTCCTTGAGACAGAGGGCCAACGCATCGCGCGCCAGGGTCCCGCTCAACAAAGGTGCAGGCTTTCCGGACTGAATGGCTTCGACCGCGCACGACAACTCGGCGACAAATGAATCGACCGGATCGGACGAGGGTAATTCGGGCTTTGAGACTCCGTCCGCGGTGTAGACGGTCAAGGGGCCGCCTGCCTCGTAGTGGATCGTCGCATTCTCGAGATACACCTCGTAGCCATGCGTAAAAGGCCGCGACGACTGACTAATGGCTCCGCTTGTCGCACTGACAACGGGCAGTCCCCCTTCATACAGGTATTGCGTCGCCACGTATTCGACCGCTCCCTGGCGCAAAATACCGCGGGATTGAACCTGTTTCGGCACGCCACAGGCAAGACCGATGAAATGCGTGTCATGGATGTGTAGATCGACGATCGGGCCACCGGTTTTGGCCAGATCCGCGATCGCCGCCGACCAATCGGGGGGGCTGATGTGCCTGCGAAAATGGGCGGCCAGCAGTTTGCCGTGTTTACCTTTCTGAATCATGTCCAGCACGAATTGGAAGTCGGCGAAGAACGGAAGCACGTGTGCGACAATTAGCATTCGATTCGCCTTTTGGGCGGCGTCAACCATGCGATCGGCATCCGCGACCGAGAGTGCGATCGGCTTCTCCACCAGGACATGTTTGCCCGCATTTAACGCGGCAATCGCCGTCTCCACGTGCTGATCGTTCGGTAAGCAAATATCGACAAGATCGACCCCCGGGCTGGTAATGAGCTCCGCCGCGGTCTCGAAGGCCTGGACATTCGCCAGATCCTCCACCCCCCCCCTCGGACCGAAGTTTCCTTGAATCGACGTCCAATCCCCGGCACGCTTCTTGGGATCCCTCGTCGCGATCGCCGTCACCTTGCCGGCGGACAACCGCTTGGCCGCGAGGTAGTGAATCATCCCCATGAAGCCGATGCCGACGATACCGATCCGAACCATGCAAAATTCCTTGTCTGTTGGCGAGCCCCGAATGAATCCGCGTCACTCGCGGGACGACGTTCCGATGACCGCGGTCCGACGAACGAAGTTCCGTCCGCGGTCGCGGCGAGAAATCATATCCCGTGTAAACGCTCAACCTCCATGCGACTCGAAAGAGAGGTCCCATTGCTTTCTTTTTCACGGGTTCGCAAGGGATGGTATAACATGCCACGGCGAGAAAATCTCGCGAAACAACAAGCAAGTTCGGAACCGGTCTTGAGAAGAAAGGGTGCCGGCTTTGACGACGTCTGGCAAGAGAGTGCGTTGGGGTGTCCTGGGAGTGGCGAACATCGCGATTCACAAGGTGATCCCCGCGATGCAAAAGGGAATGCTCAGCGAGGTGGTGGCGATTGCTTCGCGCGACAAAGAGCGCGCTCGAGCCGCTGCTGGGCACCTAGGCTTGCGCAAAGCCTACGGATCCTATGAGGAATTGCTCGCCGATCCGGACATCGACGCGATCTATAACCCGCTTCCCAATCACCTCCACGTCCCTTGGTCCATCCGGGCCTTGGAAGCGGGCAAACATGTCCTATGCGAAAAGCCGATCGCCTTGTCGGTGAAGGAAGCGATGACCCTGGTCGAGGCGGGGAAAAGACATCCGCAGCAAAAACTGATGGAGGCGTTCATGTATCGCCATCATCCGCAATGGATCGCCGCCAAATCCTATTTCGATCAGGGGAAGATCGGCAAACTTATCACCATCCAGTCCTTTTTTTCCTATTTCAACCGCGATCCGAACAACGTGCGAAATCAGACGGGCATCGGAGGTGGCGGATTGATGGATATCGGCTGCTATCCCATTTCGCTGTCCCGCTTCCTTTTCGGCAAAGAGCCGGTGCGGGTGGTGGCGTGGATCGAGAACGATCCCGATTTTGGCGTGGACCGGTTGGCGTCCGGCATCATGGATTTCGGGTCCGGTACCTCCACCTTCACCTGCAGCACGCAGCTAACCCCGTATCAACGGGTCCAGATTTACGGCACGAATGGGCGGGTGGAGATCGAGATTCCTTTTAATGCGCCCCCCGATCGGCCTTGCCGGCTGTGGCTACGATCCGGAGCGGAACATCATGACGTGACGTTTGACGTTTGCGACCAATACACCATCCAGGGAGACTTGTTTTCGAAAGCAATTCTGGAAGATGGCCCCGTTCCGACTCCGATTGAGGACGCGGTCTCGAACATGCGCGTCATCGAATCGATGTTTGAATCGTCCAAGCGCGGCGGTTGGACCAATAGGCAATAAAGCGTTCCGCGACACTTTCCTGCATCGCGGAACGCTTGCATGACTCCAATGGAGCGGCTACGGGATCGATCGCCGTTTATCGCTTAGATATCGCTGATCTCGTCCGCGTGCCGGTGCGGCACGACATACCAGGAGATTTCGCGCGCGATGGTTCGCAGAAACAGGCGACGGAATTGTTCCTCGGACGAAAAGTCGGTGAGCGGCACGGCGCGTTCGGGCGGGTATTCCCGTTGGTAGGTATCGTTGAAGATTTGCGCGTCCTTGTTGACGTCATGAATCTTCACGATGACCTTGGTTTTTCCCTGCAAGAGGTACTGATTTTTGGTTTCGTTCAAAGAGAGCGTGGAGACTTCGAAGAAAATGACGTAGTCGACGTCGAAATTCTCGCCAATCTCTTGCAAACTCTTATCCGTCCAATGAGGATTGGTGTCGCGCCAGCCGCGAACCTTTCGTTCGGGAATCACTTCGAGACGCTTTTCCTTCTCCATGATCTCGCCAATGATCAATCCGGTAAGTTCGTCGTCGACGGCATCGAAGCCGAACTTCAAACTGGGATCGGCGAAGCCGAGCACGAGCACCTTTTTCTCGTCCCGACGTTTCTGTAATAGCTTAACGGGGGGCTTGACGGTCGGTTCCCCCGCGAAGAGGAAGTACGGGAGCGCCATGACGTTCACCAAGCACCCCGAGGAGGTGAACATTGTCGCGGCGGCGAGCAGGGCGGCAACAAACACCTGGCGATGATTCCATCGCATGACGATTCCCCCTTCTATCCTGGTCGGAGCCCCGCAAAGTTGGGCCGGCACACCCCCGTGCCCACCCACTCCGTGAAGAACGCCGACGGAACGCGCTTCCCTCTCCGCTCAAGCGGAAAGACTCGGAAACGATGTCCGCTTTCCTGCACCCATCAAAAAGTCAAACTTGGATTCGAAAGCCGCAATAGACGAAGAAAAAAAACGGATCAAGGGGAATCGCCGGCAAATCCACGACGGAAAAAACCTCGCTGGAAAGACAGGGCAAATGGGTGATTTTCAATCGAGATGGGAACCTTGGACATCCCCGGTGTCTCGAAGACGATGTCTGCGAAGGCGCTGTCGCAAGGTCGCGCGATGCAGGCCAAGCCAGCGCGCGGCCTGGGACAGATTGGCGTGACAATGTTTCAGCACCGCCGCTAGAAAGGGTCCTTCCGTGGCATCGAGAAACCGTTCCTGAAAGTCCCCCCGTTCCAGCCACTGTCGTTCGCTCACAACCGCCCGTTCAGTCCAGGCCTGGACACTACGTCGGAGATCCAGTTCGGGGCTTGTCTCCATCGAGGACGTTCGACTGGGCAGGTGTTCGACAAGAATCGGGCCGCGACGCGCGAGAATCGCCGCCCGCTCGACCGCATTTTTAAGTTCACGAATGTTGCCCGGCCAACTTCGACTTCGTAGCTCCCGCATGGCGTCGTCGGAAAAGAAGAGTTCTCCGCGGCGGCGCGCCAGGAAATGATTGGCGAGCAACGGGATATCCTCCTGCCGCTCTCGAAGCGGAGGAATCTCGATGTGAAAGACACCGAGCCGAAAATACAGGTCCTCGCGAAAATCCCCGGACCGAATCCGCTCATGAATCGGCCGGTTTGTTGCCGCGAGAACGCGCGCGCCCGTGCGAACCGTACGTGAATCTCCGACCGGAGTAATCTCGCGCGATTCAAGCGCGCGCAATAGCTTGACCTGAAGCGCCGGGGTGGCCTCGGCAATTTCATCGAGAAAGAGCGTTCCCTGACTGGCGAGTTCAAACATTCCCTTGCGATCGCGAACGGCGCCCGTGAACGCCCCCTGACAGTGTCCGAAAAGCTCGCTTTCCACGACTCCCGGGCTGAGTGACGCGAGATGGACGGGAAGAAAGGGGCCGCTTTTCCGCGCGCTATTGACGTGTATCGCGCGGGCGACGAGTTCTTTCCCCGTTCCGCTTTCGCCCGTGATGAGAACCGGCACTTCACTTCCCGCCACCAACGCGATTTCCTTGAACACCTGTCGCATGGCCAGGGACGTACCGATGAGGAGGCCACTTTCCGACGATTCAAGGTCATCGACGTCAGGGTCTGTTCTCCCCATCGATCCCGAGAGCGCGCGACGCAAGACGCTGAGTACTTCCTCCAATTCAAAAGGCTTGGGAAGGTATTCGAACGCGCCTCCTTCGACCGCGCGCACCGCGACGTCAAGATCGCCGAACGCGGTCATGACGATAACCGGCGCCGAACCAATCCGCGCGCGCAGCTCCGACATCGCGGACAAGCCGTCCATTCCCGGCAGGCGGACATCCAGCAGGACGGCATCGGGCGCCCGCTGAGCCACGGCATCGAGCGCGTCTTCCGCCGACGGCGCGATCGTCACTTCATGCCCTTCGTCCGTGAGCAACTCTCGAAACCCCCAGCAAATGCTCGCTTCGTCGTCGACGATCAGAACGTGGCTCATTTGTTTTCTCCCCTCGCTGGCTCTATTAGGGCCGCAACTCGTGGCTCCGTGTCCGACGACTTCGTGGCTGATTCGAGCGGCATGGCGAGAATAAAAGCCGTGACGTCGCCACGCCTCTCCCAGGTGAGCCGTCCCCCGTGACGATCGGCACACTCCTTGGCGATCAATAGTCCCAATCCAACTCCCTCGGTCTTATCCGTAACAAACGGATCAAACAGCGTAGCCGCCAGCTCCTGGGCCGGCCCGGGACCACCATCGAGAACTTCGATCCGGGCCATTTCATAATCCGCGTGAAATAGCAGCCGGACAAACCCACCTTTGCCCGCCGCCTCGGCGGCGTTATGCAGAAGGTTGAGGACGGCGGCCTGTAAACCCTCGCCATCGGCCGGCATGAAGAGTGCCGTTTCCAGGCCCTCTACGGTAAAATCCATCCTCGCATGTTCCATCGCCGGGCGGATAAGATCCACCGTTTCCCGAAGCAATCGGGCAAGATCGATTTTCCTTAACGCCTCATGCGACGGCCTGCCCAGGACCAGAAGCCGGCGAATTTCGCTTTCCGTCAGCGTCAATTGACGAATGGCGACCCCCAAGCTTTCGTCCATGGGATCGTGGATGCAACGACGCCGATGCAGTTCGAGCGCCATCTTGGCTCCCGTCACGGAATTTCGAATCTGGTGCGCCAAACCGCCCGCAAGTTGTCCCAATAGCCGAGCGCGTTCCGATTGGCGAATCGTTCGCTGTAATTCCTGAAGACGCGAACTCATCCGATTGACGGCCACCGCGAGTTCGCGAATCTCGTCGGAGGGACCGTCGATGGCAATCTGTTCGAATCCCCCCTCGGCAATCGCCGTCACCTGCTCCTGGACCCGGCGAAGTCGGCGCCCTAAGCGATGAGAAATCAAGGCGGCGATCTGCACCATGAGGAAAAGAGTCGCCGCTCCTACGAGGAGAGAGGGTGCCACCGCGTCCCAACGAGACTGCCGCCAAGCCTTCTCCGGATACAGCACCAGCAGCCAGGCCGGGCGCGTCAAGGAGGTGATGGGAAGCCAACTTACAAAAAACGCTTCGCCTCCGACCGTGACCGGCGAACGGTCGGCGAATGGGGATAGCGACCCCTCCTCCCCAACGGCGGAAACGGGCTTTCGTGGAATCGATAGGAGAGAAGTGGAATCGGAAAAAGTCGACGCCGTCAGTTCCCCCGTCGCATCCGTCGTGACGAAATGCGCGCCCGAGAGTCCACGCATTTGGTGCAAAACCGGGGGTGTATAGGGAAACCGCGTCGCACCAAGCGTTGAAATGATCCGTTCCAGTTGCGCGCGGGTCAGCTCCTCTTGCTGCCGGGCCGCCAGGTATGCGGAGGTAAGGGATGTGGCCGTGACCGCCACCACGAGCAAAGCCGCCACGGGAACCAAGATCTGATTTCTTAGCGGCCACCACATGAAATTCGTCTCTAATTGCCGCCCGGCAAAGTGCTGTCGGCGCCCAAGGCTCTTCAAGCGACCAGGCCGGTCTTCAACGCAACACTATTGGATGCTCAATATCTCGTGACTACCGAACCGAGCGGACTTCGGAATGCACAAACCGCCCGCGCTAGCTCGGGGCGAAAAGTGATTTGCATGGTCCAAGCAGACCAGCCGTTCTTAATCCTGTTCGCCCAGGGATAGAGTATTCGGTTACGCGAAGATTGTCCGCTGGCAACGAACGTCGTGGGCGCGGTTCCCATGAGAACGGAGAAGCGCCACCAATTCCTACACCAAATCTTTCCGCGAAGTAGAAACAAAAGAGCCATCAAGCGAGACGGCAATGACCGCCCAACGATTCTTCAAATCGGCAGCTTGCCGATAGGCGGAACAAGGTTGAGGAAAAGGCAAGAGAACGGAAATACGATCCCTCGACGCGTCAATGGTTGTGGCCGGCATGGGGATCGATGCCGGTGCCCGCGGCCTGTTTCAACGCGAGATTGATCTGATAGGCGCGGTTCGCCGCGATTTCGTCGCCGGGAAACAGGCTGCCGTCGTCCGCGAGCACGACGCTCTTCGAATCTTGATACTCGACGTGAACGCCGACCCGTTCGAGCTTGGCTCCGTTGGCGCGAAAGACGTAGGCGTCGGGCCCTTCCTTGACTAAAGCGTCCACGGGAAGAACCATCCGATCCTTCCATTCTTCGACGGGCACGAGCAGGCGCACTTTCTGACCAGGTTTGAATTTCCAGGATCGATACACGGCACCCGAAGGGCTCTTGTTGTCGCGCACTACTTCATTCAAGAGCGGGATATGAAACCGAAAGGTTCGATTCTCTTTGTCGACGACGTTGTCGACATAAAGGATCTTCAGGCCCTCGCGAACGAACGGGGCCTCGGTGCTCGACTCGAAGACCGCTTGAATCGGCCATTGATGCGTGGTCGCCTGGCTAATCAGGTCGGCTTCACGTTCGAATGCTTGACCCTCGATGTTGAGCACCGTGTGGAACGCGAGATCGCAAAGCTCGTCTCCAGGTTGCACGAGCTTCCCCGGAAATACATCAATCTTCTCCACCGTGTAGACGACATCCTCGGAGTCACCCTCTAGTCCCTTCGAAGCCGACGCGACGGATTCGCCTTGTTGATCCGAGCCGCGGGGGGGTTCGGGAACTCGAACCGTGAACTGCCGCAACAAGGTCTTGTTCGAGACGATTCCTTCTATCTGCTCCGGCGACAGGCCGCGCTTTCCAGTAACTCTTGCGCTTGCACCCGTCGAGCCGCCTCCAATCGGGTCTTCTCGTATTCGAGTTCCAGTCGATTTTTCTCCGGAAGGGACCCCGACCGCACCAGGGGTTCAATCCGCTTCATCTCCGTCTCGTTCAGTTCGATTCCTGCAACGTCTTGAGCAAATTGGATTGCGCGGTGGATAATGCCTCGCTGGTCGGCTGAATGTCGAAGAGCGGATCCCGGGAGCACTTTCGACTGACCGGGCAACACATGAACCGCCAAGATGACGCCATGGACCATCGTGGTCACGCGGCGTTCGCTATGCCCCGGCTGCTCGGCGACGACGCCGGGCACCGCAATCGTCCGCCAAAAGTCCGACAACTTCACTTCCATCAATTGCAATCCGAGATTCTTTCTCGCTTGCTCCGACAGCACCACGGAATTGGAGCCTTCGTCATGCTCGTGGGAATGGTCGTGATCCTCCTCGGAAGACGGGACGCTGGGCCCGGCGGGCGGGATCGGACCCGTCCACCAGCCCTGAAAGCCGTAACCCAGGCCCACCCCTACGCCGAGCGCGACCAGAACACCACCCTCGCATCGTCATCTTCATGGCGAACTCCGCGTTTCTGGACATCCTTACTCGCGCGATCTTCGATCACTTGTGATCGTGGTCATGATCGTGTTCAATTTTCCCGGTGAAGGACTTTCCCGCGATCGAGGTACGGAGCCAGGCCTGGGCATTATGATCGTCGAGGAGGGAACAGAGATCCTTGTCCTTGATGAGAAACCTCG
The DNA here is from genome assembly GCA_046350335.1 of Planctomycetota bacterium. Classification (GTDB taxonomy): domain Bacteria; phylum Planctomycetota; class Planctomycetia; order Kolteriales; family Kolteriaceae; genus JAXMAQ01. The sequence continues at coordinate 143,794 of JAXMAQ010000005.1, read as the reverse complement.
AGGACCGTCCTTTCGGATCCTTGTCGATCGGCATGGCCTTCAATTTGAACTGTCGCGGTTTTCCCTTCCCCTTGACGTTGATCGCCACTTCCTTCGATTCAATGGGGACTGCCTGCTTCGCTTTCGAGTCCAGCAGGTGAATGGTGACGGTATTTGACTTGTCGTCGTGAAGGATTTCCGCGTGATACTCTTCGTCCCCGGTTCCGATCAACGAACCTCCGTTGGGCCCCTCGTGCGGGTGATCGTGGTCTTCCGCGGCCAAACTCGTTTTTGAATGCGTCCATGTGAACGCCCAAATCAACATTGGGATCCACGCGGCCTTGCGAAAAAGATATGGAAAGCATGGACATCTACTCCTTTTCCGGGCCAAGCGGCGCAGAGTCCAACTCCGTCAATCAGCGACACGAAAAACAAAAAAGGAGATTCAACCAACCGCCAGGTTGTCCAGAAATCTCCGGTCGAATTAGATGGGTCAAATCAAATAGACTTGAATCCAGGCGCCAGGGAGGCGCGTATCTCGATCCGCGCGCCTCGAGCGGCGGATCGACGGCGGACCAACGGCAAGTCGAGCTTCAGGTCCGTGTGCTGGGTCCACGCGTCGATGGCTGGAAAAGTAGAAGCATCGGATCGTCAACGGCGGGGGAGATCGCGAAGAACAGGTGCGTCCCACGCAATGCGGATCCACCGGCCCATGATCCTCCGACGGCGGGGGACCAGGTGCCTCGCGCGATCCTGATCGTCCGCGCGATGTTCCTGTTCCCCAGACGTGATGACAACAGTGCTCGGCGGAACTCCGTGGATAGCGCGCTGGCGCGACCGTGGAATGACTCGAGCATCGCGCGCTGGTTGATACGCAGGAACCCAATCATCACCAGTGAAACCAGGACTCGACGCACTGAAACGGCCACTCCCTCGGATCGAATCATGTCGGCAAGTGCCGACCTTTCATGCAGTCTACCCGGAACGACAAACCGGTCAAGGCGACGACAGAATAACCATTCACATGTCATGGTCCTCCGGGCCGAGGGATTCGCAGGGTCGGATCGGCGCTGGAACATGGGGACGTTACGAGCGGCGAGTCGATCGAACCTATTACCCGGGCGACCCCATTCACTTGCCCGGGAAAGCGTGGGACATGCCACCCGGCTTTGCAGCATCAGGTACGCGAAGAAGAATGGCCTTCACGCCTTTGTTTGCGCACTTTGCCTGGCGGCGTCCCCGAATACCCTTTATTGACGTCCTTGCTTGGCGTGCATGCGGAACTCACCCCGTAGTTCGTCGTGGAGAATTTCCTGGAGCACCAGTTCGGCTTCGGGAAGACTCAAGCGGCGCAATCGAGCCGTTCGATAGGCCACCAACGCTATGACGATGCTACTCCCCATCAACCAGACGGCGGCGAGGGGAAAAAGCAACAACTCCGGAAAATCCATCGTGGCCAACAGTCCCGCGATACGCATCAGCAAATGATAGGAGACGAACGCGACGACCGGCCAGAAGGGGAGCATCGCCACGAAACGGAGAATGGCATCCACCTCCGATTCCATCCGATCTCGAACAGCCACGTGGTTCATTGCCGCCGAGATTTTCGGGGAAAAGGGTATCCAGCGGCGCTGCGAGGAGGCCGGTTCGGCAAGTTCGCGCGCGCGCAGATAGCGATAGTGCCCGGCGAGATAAGCCACGAGACAGGCGGTAAGAACGAAGTCCGAGAACTGCAGGGATTCATCCACGGGAACGTCCAACAATCGACTCTCCAAAAGAGGGGAGAGCAAGATCGCCGTCAACGCCAGAACCCCCAAGGGTCCCCAGAAGGAGCGGTAATACGCGCTCGTCGCCGCCGCGACGGCAAGCAGCCAAACCACGCGAGGTTCGCGAAAACCCACGCGCTGCCCCAGCAGCATCATCGCGAACGCCAGTCCCGAAGCACCGAGTGCCAGCGAGGGGAGATATACCGGTGCTTTCATGTCCCAGACTTTTGCTTGACTCACGCGTGGAAGCTCCCGTCGGCCCATTGATCCCGGTGCAGGAATCGAAGAATCACGCGTTTGGCGAATTGCACCATCGAAGCGACGAAGACCAGGAGCACGAGCATAACGATGGAGGCAAGCATGAAGAAGGAAAAGTCAAAGAACAAGGGCCCCATCCGCAGCCACATTTCCCGCCAGGTCAACACGCAGAATATCGTTGCCAAGCTCAGGTGCGGCCCGAAAGGAATCTCGCTTTTCCCCGTGAAGATCCAGCTGAGAATTCCCACGCCGACGGCGGAGATGGGCGCGAGAAAGAAGGCCAGAATGGCGGTCTGCCAACCTAAAAACGCCCCCACCATGGCCATCAGGGTCACGTCGCCAAATCCGAGCGCCTCCTTGCCGAAAATCCAGCCACACACCGCGCGCACGATCCAGACGACGCCACCACCCACCAGGAGTCCCACCATCCCCGTGGAGAAGCCAAGCCAGCGGTTCCAATTCATCCGCCAGTGGTCGTTGACGGATTGAACCAGATCCGGCCACCACGCGGGCGCATCCGCCAACCCTCGAAGCCAAGTCGGCCCGTCGGACAACCCGCCGAGCCACGCATGCCATTGGTCCTGGGAAAGGAGAACCAGGCCGCCAGCGGGACCAGGGGGAGACCCACGGGGAACGGGGTGACGCTCGACGAACCAGAACGTGCCCAGACCGATGCCAAGGATCATTCCCGGCACCGTCACCGCGTCCGGAATGATCATCATGTCCAGGTCGATAAACGTGGCGGCGATGAGCAAAGCCATGAGCAAGCCGTGGTAAACAAAAAGTGCCCACAACTTCTCTTGGTCATAGCCCAGTGGATAGTAAGGAAAAGACCAGGCGACGCGGTGCCCGAGGTAGATCCAATACAGGGCAAAGATCAATGCCGCGGTGAGGGTTTCGATCAACACCCTTCGAAACGGTAGCCAAGCGCGACAATGGCCACACCGGCCGAGCATGAGAAACCAACCCAATACCGGAATGGACGCCAGCGGAAACGTCGGCTGGTAGCAAGAGGTGCAATAGTTGCGAATCGGCCAGAAAAAACTTTTCTGAAATCGGAGCCGATCGACCGCGCGAAAGACGAGGCTGCCGACCACGAGCCCCCCGAGCGCGACGATCCACGTTCTTTCCATTGCGACGGGATGCATCATGTCTCCCTAAGGGTACGCGACTTCCTTGGGGAAACGTTGCCAGCGTCCGCCGGACGGGCGCGCCAGGAGGCGGCGATTTGTTCCGCCAAGGTCTCGGCCGAGGCGATCTCCGTGTCCATGACCAGGTGGGCAAGTTGCTGGTAAAGGGGTACCCGCTGCTGGAGCAATTGGCGGATTTCCTCCCTTCCACCCTTGGTGGTCAAATTCGGTCGACGGGAGGCGGTTAAAGCGTCCTGCTCGACGCGCTTGGCGATCGTCTCCGCGGACGCGGTAAGCCACACGATCCACCCGGTTCGCAAGAGATCTCGATTCTCCTGGCGAAGCACTACCCCGCCGCCGGTCGCCACGACCTGCCGGTCCCCTCGCGCCACGTTCGCCAAGACGCGCGACTCGCGGTCGCGAAACCCGGCCTCTCCTTCGGTCGCGAATAGCTCGGCGATGCTTCGGCCCGCCTGGGTCTCTAAGTCGGCGTCGAGATCCAGCCAGTTCCACGGGGGGCCCAGGCGGTTCGCAAGCGCCGGCGCGACCGTGCTCTTTCCCGTCCCGCGATAGCCGATGAGGAAGATGTTCACGTTTTCTTCCCGCTGGAGAGCCTGACTTGCCGAAGCATGTTGCGCGCGGGTGACAATTCCTCGCGAACAAGCGTCTCCATCATTCCCCGGGGTGGATCCTGGCCCGCGAAGCGGCGGAACTGCGCTTCCGCTTGGGCGACGAACATCGACACTCCACTCACTACGATCGCGTCATGCTCCTTTGCCGCTTGCAGCAAGGCGGTGTTTTCTGGATTGTACACGGTGTCGAAAACCACCATTTTCTCCCGAATGCTCCCACCATGGAACGGCGTTTTCTCCACTTCAGGATACATGCCCAGCTTGGTGCAGTTGATCACGATATCCCATTGCCGTAGATGTCGCTGGTTCCATTCGAGCGCGCTGCAGCCGACGTCGCGCGCCAACTCCGTCGCACGCTCGTAGGTCCGGTTGGTGATCGTGACCAGAGCACCCGCGGCCTGCAAACTGTGAGCGATCGTTCGCGCCACTCCCCCGGCCCCCAGAACGACCACCGCGCGATCCTTCAGCGACCGCTTCCCCGTGCGGCGATCGATCGGCAGGGCGGCTTCGAGGGATTGCATGGCCGCCGGCCCGTCGGTGTTGAAGAGTTCGTACTTGTCACCCACGCGAATCATCGTGTTCGCGGAGCCCGTGGCCCGCACCAGCGGATCCGAGATCTGGCCAAATGGAAGAATGTTCTGCTTGTGGGGAATGGTAACGCTCAATCCCTCGACGGGTATGGACCCCATTCCCGCGAGAAACCGATCCAGACATTCCACCGGTATGCGGATCGGCACGTAGACCTTGTTGAGGCCCAACTCCTGGAAACAGGTGTTGTGAACGAGCGGACTGAGACTCTGCGCGATCGGATCGCCGATCACCCCGTAAATGCCAGTCTCGGCGTTGATGGACTCGTAGCGATACAGTTCGCGCATCTCGGCAAGAGTCAGCAAGCCAGGCGCGACGATCCTCTCGGGATTGAACGCGGCATAGGTGTACGGCGAGCCTAGCTTCGCGCCCGCGATTCGAGACAACGTTCCCAGGTCCCCCATGCAGAACGCCACCGTGGGAACCTTCGCGTCGGCGACGAGGCGAAGCATGGCGAAATTCTCTGCGGGGTCGTTCGCCTTCGCCGCGATCTTGACGATGTCCGCGTCCCGTTCGACCATCGTCCGATGCAGCTTGCCCAGGTCGGAAGGCATCTGCTGCATGTCGTGATGGCTGAGAATGCGTTTCGTCGAGCCATAGCGAGGAATCTTGTCGGCGACGTCCCATTCGATGTCCACGTAGTCAAAGCCCGCGACGATCGCGCTGCGCAGCAGAAGCAGCCGTTTCTCCTCGCTCTCCGTCCATTGTCCACCGTCCTTTTTCCGCCGAATCGTGGCGACCAGGGGACAGGATCGGCGTTTGAGAATCTCGTCGAGCCGAGGCTCGCGCGCCAGAAAATCGAGGCGGATCTCCATCATGCGCGCCCCTTGCGCGCGAGCCGCGTCCATCTCCTCGAGAAGCTTTTGGTGCCTGCGTCGGGCAATCGTGACGCAAATCTCCGCCAACGTGGACCTTTTCCTTTCTACATGGCTGCCGGGTTCTCACTCCGTAGCCCGAACACCTGCCTCCCCTCAACGGACGCGCGGTTCGGCCGGCGAAAAGTTCATGAAACATGTGGTGGAATTATCGACGTCCGCCAATCGACTCCACGCCTTCCGGAAACGGGCCTGGACCGCGGTCCTCGCCGAGGCCGCCAGCGGGTATCCTACTTTCTCGACCGCGCACCGTCCAAGCGGCAATCCACGGAACCAACGATTTCCACGGCGGTAATCGGCATGCCCGCTTACAACCTCGGTCCAAGGGCGCGCCGTCTCCTGCGTGATTCGCCCACCTTCGACGCGTCCCACTTCCTGACGCGCGACGCCCACTTGCCGCCCCGCGAAAATACGAATCCGACGACGCCTAGGTTCGCTTGAACTGCTTGTGAAGTTCTTCGAGGGAAAAGCGGAGCACCGTGGGACGACCGTGGGGACAATGGTGGCTATCGTCGCAAAGCGCGCGCAACGCGACGAGATGATCGATCTCCTCGGAGGTTAACGGGTCCCCCGCTTTGACCGCCGCCTTGCACGCCACCATGTGAAGCAACTCCTCCAACAATTGGTCCCGGTTGGGGGCCTTTCCGGTTTCCACCAATTGATTGGCAATCTCTCGAAGCAGGTTCGCGGGAGAAAACTTCCGCAACATCACTGGATAACTCTGCAGCAAGACGCAGCGGTCGCCAAACTCCTCGACCTTGAAGCCAAGTTTGGCGAGCACCTCTTGTTGCTCCATGACCAGACCCACTTCCACGGGACGAAGTTCGACCGGTTCGGGTACCAGGAGTTCTTGAATCTCCACCGCCTCCGATGCCACCCGTTGCCGCAGATCCTCATACATGATCCGTTCATGCAATGCATGCTGATCGACGAGGAGCATTCCCTCCTCGGTTTCCACCACGAGGTACGAATTGTGAATCTGGAGTGCTCGTCGTGGCGAAGGTGCGTCGGGCGGCGACTTGGGCATGTCGCTTATTGGCGAGGCGGGTATTGATGCGTTCAACTTGCGCGAGGAACGCCTTCCGCGTCGCCGGGGAAGGGGCGTGCTCGGCGATGGCTGGCATGAGGCCGCTGGCCTCCGACGTGAACTTTGGCGAGACCTCGGGACTCGGTTCCCAACCCGGCTTGCTTGGCGTCGCGGGTACCCGATGTTCGGACGGCATAGGCATCGACCCGTGGGAGGGGACGGGCCGCGTTTCGACCCCCCGATTGGCAAAAAGCGATCCTTGTGTCGCCGCGGGCTGGGTCCGATTGAGCGAGAATTCCTGTCGCACCGCCTCCTGGCTGGCCCGCCGAGCCGCCATCTCCGCCGAGAGGTGACTACTCTCCGGAACGTCGGGGCGCCCCCCCTTTGCCGCTTCCGTCAATTCGGAGCCTCGTCGACCTCCCGTCACGTCGGCCTGCTCGACCTTGAACCGCGCGGTCAGGTCGGATCCCAAAAATCGGCTTCGAATCGTCGACAGGATTTGACTGTAAATCTGATGGGGATCCTGAAACCGCACCTCGACTTTCGTCGGATGAACGTTCACGTCCACTTCATCGACCGGCATGTCGAGGAACAAAAACGCGACGGGATACCTGCCGGTCATGATGAGCCCCCGGTACGCCTCGGTGAGCGCGTGACCGAGCGATCGATCGCGGATGAACCGACCATTGACGAAGAGGTATTGCATCGTGCTATTGGGACGATTCACGCTCGGATCGCAGACGAAACCATGAAGGCGAATCCCCTCCCCTTCGGAATGCACGGGCAGCAGTCCTTGACGCACCTCCTTGCCGAACAGGTGGCCGATGGTTTCCTCGAGGGAAAGTCCGCCCGGCCGTTGGAGAACCGTCCTGCCGTTGTGAATCAATTCAAGGGCGATGGTGGGATAGGCGAGCGCTAGCCGGGTCATGGCTTCGCTGATGTGCCCGAGTTCCGTCTGTTTGCTCTTGAGGAATTTCCTGCGCACGGGAACGCTGGCGAAGAGGTTCCGCACTTCGATCTGGGTCCCTTTCGGGGAACCGCAATCCAAAAGGGGGCCTAACTCGCCGTGGTTCACCTCCAAAACGGCACCGACCTCTTGTTCCGCCGGTCGACTCTGGAGGCGAAAGTCACTGACCCCCGCGATCGAACTGAGTGCCTCACCTCGAAAGCCTAGCGTTCGTATGCGGAAGAGGTCCGCCTCGCTTTCCAATTTGCTTGTGGCGTGCGCCTGCACGGCGAGAACAAGGTCCTCGCGGGAGATGCCACAGCCGTCATCCACGACGCGGATCAGGTCCCGGCCACCTTCGGCGACCTCGACCGTGATGGAGCGAGCGCCCGCATCGATCGAGTTCTCGAGCATCTCCTTGACCGCGCTTCCCGGCCGCTCCAAGACCTCGCCGGCGGCGATTTTGTTGATCACGGTCGCGGGCAACTGCCGAATCCGTCTTCCAGCCGCTGACGGGGGATCGAAAGTAGGCGGTCTCGTTCCGGGATAACTCATCGACTCCGGCTGATGGTCCGCGATACTTCGATTCTTTTGCTCCGTAGGCATGTCCATCCTCGAAATTCCAGCCGCCTCGATCCGATGAGGCGGCAAATCCGCATCGCTTGAGTGACTTTGCCAGCCCTTCCTTCGCGGAGGCCACGAACCCCTCGATCGGAACAAAAGCTCAAAGTCGACGTCACCGCGAACCTCGCCAAACGATCCCAAGCCGACGTTCAAGAATACCCGACGAGAGCACCTGGTCGCAATCGACGCGCTCCGCGGGTCGGGTAGCCAGGGAGCACGCCGGCGACTCTCCCGCCTCGCCCCTCGCCGTCTGCCTTAGAAATCCACCCGCGGGCCGACCAGCACTCACGTGGGATTCCTGGTGTCATCGTTGTTTTGGGACGATAGGACCTTCGCCGGATGTCGCTTCCGGGACCAACCGTTACAAGACGGATCCCAGGACGATAAATTTCGCATGAGTAAAAGCGACCGATCTCGATTGACACCGGCTCGAGGCCGGGTAAGGCGTAGAACATCAGGGAAGGCCGCCGGACGACGAAGCGGACGTAGCCAACGGTGTGGTCTGGGCATTCGCCGGTCGGCGGAGAACCCAACGAAGCGCTTGGGTACTTGCCGCCGTGGCTCTCGGCGCGCGGAGCTCGACCCTGGCCGGCGACGGACGGACGAAACGGACCCGTCGCGAGCGAGTCGGCCATCCATGCGGGCAATCAGGACCTCGCGGACCAACTCGCCGGTCTCGTCGAGCGGTAAATTCCAGAAGCACTTCGCGGTCGACATCCTCACCGAGGGGGGAGTCGTGACCCTCACCGGCATCGTTGCGGACGCCAGCCAGAAAGCCGAACTCGTTCGGCTGATGAAGGGGCATCCCGATGTCCTGTCGGTCCGGGACCAGATCCAGGTGGCGAGCGACCCCAAGTTGGTCGTCGCCAATTACTCCCCCGCCGAGGAACCGGCGAAAGCACCGGAAAACATGCCCCCAGCGAATGGCGAAGGCCAAATTCTCGAACCAGCACCGATCAATTCGTTCCAAGGGGGAATCATGCCGTATTCCGATACGCCGGTGATGCCTCCTTACGCTTGGCCGGCATACACTCCCTACAACAACTTCGCGTCCATGGCGTACCAGACGCAGTATCCCTCCGGCGCTTGGCCGTTCATCGGACCACCTCATCCCTATCCGTTGATCCCGTCCGGATGGCGCCGAGTCACTTTGAAATGGCGTGGCGGATACTGGTGGTTGAAGTTCCACTCACACTAATCGACGCGGAACGCACTCCGTCGATAAAAGCCGTTTTCCCCGTCGAACGCTCACTCGAAAAAAGGTCCGGTCCCTCCCCGGACCACCGCTGTGACGCCTCCTCGGGGATGCCGCCGATGAGTATTGCCGTGATTCCTGGCCCAATCGGAAACCTCGAACTCCTTCCGCTCGCTAGCGGCTCCAGCCTGGTTTTCGCAGCATGATCCTGCTCATGCTGTTTGTCATCCGTTCCTTGACCACCTCCCAAGTCGAAAACATTTCGCGATATTCCCCCACCTGCAAGAGATAGTCCGGGTTGCGGGGCCGATCCGTTTCCCCTTCCGGCGCATTTGCATGAAACGTTTCCGCCAGGAACACGCCCCCCGGCAGCACTTGCTCCACCAGGGACGGCAGCCGAGCGTCGAGAAAGCGGAAACCAGAGCACGGCGTCGTAGGCATTTTCCGCGGGCTCATAATCATCCAGGTCCGCGACTACCCATTCGATGGGGAGCGGACCGGCGACTTTTCGCCCGATGTCGAGCCCAATCGCCGAGATGTCCACGGCGGTGACTCGGCAGCCACGACTTGCCAAAAGCAACGCATTGGCCCCATCCCCGGCGGCCAGATCCAATGCCCGACCCCCTCGAGGAAGGTCGCCGAGCGACTGTTCCAGCCACGCCGCCGGCGCCCCCGGCGATCGCGAGGATCGATCCCGATATTTGGTGTCCCAACGCTCCCGATCGGCCTGCGACATCGCGACTCGATCCTCCTATTGTTGATGATTCGATCCCAGTTACCTTGGACCCGCCCACCATGTGTCGACCGTCGACCCAATCGGCGGGGAACCGGTGGACAAATCTTGCCTTAAAGATTTCAGTTCGGCCTGGTTTTCTCGACTACCGCGCGGACAAACGCCCGACCGATTTTGACCACCCTCCGCGGGACGGTTATAATTGGAACGATCACGCCGTTGGCCTGGATGTCTCGGACGGTTGACAGCCAAGGAATTCAAGCCGGTCTAGGGTAGAGTTGTAGCCATTTCACACAGTTCCTTGCGTGCGTAAGCGTTTTCTCCCATGGTCTGCCGAGTAAGTCTCAGACTCGTCCCGTAAACATCCACGGCTTTTTCCAACGTCGACCGTCGTCGTCCTCGCATCTGCTCTCGCCCACTTGTGGGCGCGGGGCCTGTTGGCCCGGGATGCTACGAAGGAAGAAGGCCGAGCAGGCGGGCGCGATGATCACCATCCGCGGAACCATCGATACTGGACTGAAATACCGCGTTCTTAACGCGGCCACGGTCGGCTGCAAAGGACCGGCCGGAACTTGGCTCGATCACGGAAAACCGCATACCGCGACATCGCCAACAAAAAGCGCCATGGCGTTTGGATCGCGATGGGAATGGTCGACAAGAATCTCCGCCTCATCGAGGTAACCACTCCCAATGGAAAGATGATCTTGCCGGAAGACAAGGTCGAAGCATTCGCCAAGGAAGCCAAGATCCTCAAACAACAAGTCGTCAAGGAACCAGGCGAACGCCTGCTCCTGGACGCGAAGCAAGCACAAGCCCTGAACCTGATCACCTTGATCGCCAATTCGCGTGCGGAGGTCGCCTCCGCCTATCGCCTGCCCGAGTCGGTACTCGCGGAAGACAATCTTTTGGGAGACGCGGCCCGACCGGTCCTCATCAAGATTGAAGGGACCATTGACGGCAGAACGCATCAATACGTCCAACGACGATTGCGCCAGGCGATGGATCAGGGGAGCAATCTGATTTTCGTCCAGATCGACAGTGCCTCGGGGGACGATGTGGCCGCCAGCAGCATCGCGGGTTCGTTACGTGAGCTAACCAACGTCAAGCGTGTCGCCTGGGTTCGGACCCAAGCCTTGGGGCCCGCCACCATGATCCTGTTCGGCTGTGACGAACTGGTGATCGCTCCGACTGCGACCATCGGCGACTTTCAACTCGACAAGGCGTCCGAACAGGAACGCCAAGCGTTCGCCGAGAATGCCGTTAGCCTCGCGGAGGGAACCAAGTTCCCCCAGGCCCTCGTCCGTGGTTTCATGGACCCCGCCACCGAGGTCTTTCAGGTTTCCAACAAACAATCACCCGCCTTGGTCTCGTTCAAAACGGCGGAGGAATTAGAACAGCCGGGCGTGAAGGAGGAATGGATCAACCCCCGCCCCGTGAAGGAAAAGGGAGTCATTCTTCGCATGGACGGCGAGAAAGCTTACTCGCTGGACTTCGCCGTCGCTCTCGTGGGTGACGAAAAAGAATTAGCTGCGCGCTACGACCTAGGCGATCGGCTGCAAATCCTCCGCCCGGGCTGGACGGACGCCATCGTCGACGGGCTCACGAGTTCTGGAGGGACGGTTTTCCTCCCCTCGTCTTGGAGTTCTTCTCATCCCGTGAACTGCAACTTCCGGGCTTCGGCATCCTGAAGCGGATTGATTTCCGCGGTTGTTTCGTTCTCTTTTTCTGGTCTCGATATCTCAGCGACACGGCCAACAGCCTCGGGGATCGTGATGTTCATCCTGGGCATGGTGTTCATCGCCATCGGCTCTTCGTACTCCCCGGATTTGGCGTCACGGGAATCGCGGGCGGCGGCTTGCTCCTCTGTTCCTTTTTTGCTTGCCGAGCCAGTCGTTCATGATGCCGAGGACTGAATCGGAAATGTCGGAACTGGTGAACGGTAAATTGGCCGTTGGCCTCCTCGTTGCTCGTGTTCGTTGTGTCGGCGGCGGTCCTTGGCCGCTTCTTCCCCCAGGTCCCTTGGCTGAATCGAATGGTCCTCGCCCCGCCGGGGAGAAGGTGATCGAGGAGGATTTCGTCGATCCATTTGGGGCTTCGAACCGCATCGGGGCCACCACTCGGCCGTCAAGGGATCGCCGACCCCAGCCCCTTGAGACCCGCCGGCCTGTAATCAACACGACGCCCTTGACGTGGTTACGCGCCGGGCGATTCGTCGACACCGGCACCCCCGTCGAAGTCATCGCCGTTTACAACCACCGGATCGTGGTACGCGACGCCAATTCCCGAAATGCCTATTGAGCCGCGGAACCAGCAGGTCGCATTGAACGCAAAAGTAATGCCGAATGGACCGGCCCGGTCGCTTGCTAGCCCTTAACGCCAAACCCGCCGAGGCCACGGCAACACTTCGAATGGCACATGCGTCAAAGGAGAGGAAGATTCCTCCTCGTGCAACATCTCGTGGTGGGACGTTCCGTCTGCTCACGTTGTCGGTCCGTTTTCTTTTCCTTCGTAGAGGCCGATCAGTATCATCCTTGACGTTCTGACCAGTTCTCGCGTTGGCTCTGGGTGGAGAGAACCGGGCGATTCACGCCGATTCCAGTCGAAGATAAAATTCTCCTCATGGCGATGGCGGCAATCGTTGAATCCGCTCCTGGACACGGTCCCTTCGCTGGCACCGTCGAAGGATGGCAGGAAGACGTAGGATTTTCGAATTCAGTTGGCGATAATTTTGCTGATCGTCGGCCTCTTCTTCCTTCTCCAGTTGTTCGTCCCGAGCAGCGGGACGCCGACCACGTCCGCTGCGGATGCCGTCGTCGCCAGCGTCGTGGTGGCGTTTCTGGTCGACACGATGGTCGGGTTCGTCTTCTTCATACTCGTCCGGCCTGCTCGCGCGCGGTGCCGCCGGAGCGTCGGACTGGAGATTTGGAAGAAGTCCGATCGGCCAAAGCCATGATCGACCTGCCGGAGTCACGGAGCAGGAGAACGGGGGCCGGCGACTCGTTCGGACTCGAAATTCGAGACCCTACGCGGCGCCCGTGGAATCTAGCGCGCTGAGGCCCTCGGAATGATACCAGCGGAATTCGCGGACGGCGGCGTTGACACCGTCGCCGAAGGTGTCATGATCGAACGTGGAGAGTATGTGAAAGTAGTCGACGTCCAGGGGAACCGGGTGGTGGTGCGCAAGTCCAGCCAGGTCGAAGAAAAACCGGTCACTTTGAAACCGATGATGGGATCTTGTCCGATCCCTCGTGAACACGGATCGCCGTTCGTCCCGGGACTTTCCCCGTCGCAATTCGCGGAAACTGACCCGTTCCCTCGGCGATGACGCGAAGGTCGCTCCTAGGAAAGGATTGAATACTCGATGACGGTGATTCAGATCCGCGTCCTGGTGGTCAGCGCGCGGTTGTCGGCCTTCTGCTTCTGGTCGCGCTCTATTTTTTCTTCAGCTTCTTCAGCCTTTGGCTGCAGGCAATGCTAACGCGGGAGTGGGTTTCTTCGATCTGATCATGTTCTTTGCCGAAGTCGACGGTCGACCGCCATCCTTCTGCCAGTGCCATAGCCAGATGTGGCGACTCAGCCGGCATCAATGTTTCGTGCCAGCTCGAATCCCACCGGTCACACCTCGCGGGTGTAAACGTTCCCAACGTGGTCCAGGCAACCATTGCCGCCAATCGCGCGGACGTTTCCACGACATAAACAAGCGACCGCCATCGATCTTGCCGGCCGAAACGTTCTGGAAGCGGTCAAGACCAGCGTGCTACCGAAAGTCATTGATTGCCCGGACGGCACCCGCGGCCGATTCACGGCTGACGGCGTCGCGAAAGATGGTATTCAGCTCCGCTGACCGGGCACGGGTTACCGTACGCACCAATCTGGAACGATTGGTGGTGGCGAAGGAGACGGTTATCGCCCGCGTCGGTGAAGGGATCGTGAACACGGTCAGCGTACGGCGGACTAGGAAGGTATGAAGTCCCCAGTCTTGTCAGCAAACGGGTCCTGGAACGTGGCCTCGATTCCGGGACCGCTTTCCAGATCTTGTCCATCGACATCGCGGACGTCGACGTCGGGGACAATGTCGAGGCCAAGCTTCAAGCGGACCAAGCCGAGGCCGACCTTCGCCGCGCCCACGCCTCGCCAGCAGGACCGCGCCTTGAGCGGTGCCCGAGAACCGAAATGCGCTCACGTGGAAGGCTCGAGCCGAGCTCGTATCGCAAGCAGATCGAGGCGATTGCCGAAGTCCATCGAAAAGGGTCACCTGGGAATCATGGACTATTGGCTTCGCAACATTCAGGCCGACACGCAAATGCGCAGCTCGTTCGCCACTTCCGTGAGCGGCAGACGAGGCGGCCGCCGTCGCCGCCAAACAGGCGGCTTCGGGCTGACGGTGGCGCGTTCCCATAGGCGGCGCGATACGCGCCCGGCCAATCTAAATGCCGGCGGGAGTCATGCAACGTGAAATTTCTGTTGTTCGCGGACGGCGGTTGGTGGGAGATTTTTTGTTCGTCGGCGTCGTCGTCGTTTGGGCGATCTCGAATATCGTTCGCGGCTTCGCCGACTCAAGGAAGCCGCTCCCAAGAGTCACTTGCCTTTGCCGCAGGAGAAACCCAAAGAAAAGCTCGATCCTCAGAAGGAACTGCAAAAAGTTCTTGGACGAGGAGTTAGAATCAAGGAAAGTCGCGGAGACCAACGGCTCCACCGGCGAACGAGCGGAACGAGAAATCTCGGCCACAACCCCCTCGTCCCGCTGCTCCGCCACCCAGGCAGCGACAACAGAAAAGTCACCTTGACCTCCTCCCCCCCCAAAAAAAAAAAAAAAAAAAAAAAAAATTGACGAGCGGAAGGCAGGCGAGCCCCACACGACCGGTCCGGGAGAGAGGAGGCACCTGGAAGCCGCTGCAAGGTCGTCACACCGTCGATGCAGGTTTCCTCGAAAACCAACACCTGCAAACCCGGGTGGGAAACGTGCCGGGCGCGGCTGCCGAAGTCGTCGTCGAAAAACCGAAGGGAGCGAAAAGCGTCGACATCGGCGTTTCCCCACTCGTCTCGGACAAACAGCAACTCGCGCGCTTCATGTTTAGCACCATCTTGGGAAGGCCTCGCGTTCGACGATATCTGAGCCCCAGCGGGATTCGCTCGCGATGCAGTGGTCTCTCTCGTTCGCCCAGCCGTGGTGGTTACTACCAGCTACTCGTGATACCGTTGCTCCTTTGGCAGAGCACGGCCGGCCTCTCAGGACTCGGCCCAATTCGAAAGTGGTTGGCCATCGCTTTCCGTGTCGCCGTGCTTCTGCTCATCTGTCGCCTCCCTGGCCGATCTGCAAATCGTGCGGGCACGCTGTGCGCCTTGTTCGTGCTCGACCACTCGCAGAGCATGCCCGCTCGGCAGTCGGAGGATTCGCTCGCGAAAAATCTCGAAAGCGATTGCCGACCGCCCGGTGAAAAGCGATCAGGCGGGACTCGTGGTGTTCGGAAAAGGGGCTCGTCTCGAACTTCCTCCCGCGCCGTATCCCTCGAACAAGGAAATCCGGTCGATCGGCAGCTTAATCGATCGCCAGCATTCGGATCTTGCCGCGGGAATCAAACTCGCCTTGGGATCCTTCCCCCCCGACACCAGCCGCCGAATCGTCCTGATCAGCGACGGCAATCAGAACCGTGGCGACGTACTGACGCAGGCGGTTGCCGCCCAGAAAAACGCCGTCCCCATCGACGTCGTTCCCATCGAATACCGTTACGACACGGAAATACTCGTCGACAAGGTCGTACTTCCTCCCGACCTCAAAAAGGGAGACACCGCCAACCTCAAGATCGTGATTCGAAGCTCCCGACCCGCGAGCGGATTGCTTCGGCTCGTGCGGGTCAGCGACGACCAGAGCCAAACCGTGCTCGAACAAAAGGTCGAGCTCCGCGAAGGGCTCAACGTCCTCTTCCGCACGCAAACCATCGAAGAACCCAATTTCTACACTTACGAAGCGCAATTCGAGCCCGATCCCGCCGCGGACGATCGCCTCGCGAGAAATAACCAAGCCTCGACCTTCACCTGGATTCGGGGCGAGGGCCAGGTACTCCTCCTCGAATCCAAGCCCGGCGAACATCGCTTTCTCGTCGAGAGACTCCGCCGCGACAACCTTTCCGTCACCGTCCGTTCGCCCGTGGAACTCAAGGAGAACCTCGCGGACTTGCGACAATTCGACAGCGTCATCGTCGCCAACGTGCCCGCCGAGGAACTGGGAGAGGAAAGGCAACAGCTGTTGGCGACGAACACTCGAGAATTGGGCGCCGGACTCGTGATGATCGGAGGGGAAGACAGTTTCGGCGCCGGCGGCTACGTCGGCTCGACTCTCGAAAAGGCGCTTCCCGTCGACATGGAAGTCAAATCCACCAAGATACGCGGCAAAGGGGCACTCGTGCTCATCATGCACGCCTGCGAAATTCCTGAGGGAAACTTTTGGCAGAAGCGGATCGCCAAACTCGCCATCCAAATGCTCTCCGCCAACGATGAATGCGGCTTGGTCTTCTGGGACAACCAGACGAGCTGGCTTTTCCCTCTGCAGGAGGTCGGCGATCGCTCGCGAATGTTCGCGCGCATCGACGGCATGGCTCCGGGAGACATGCCCGATTTCGGCTCTTCCATGCAACAGGCGCTCTCCTCCTTGATCAAAAGTCAGGCCATGACCAAACACGTCATCGTCATCAGTGACGGGGATCCGCAACCCCCGCCCGACACCCTATTGACCGCCTACCGCGACGCCCGCATCACCTGCAGCACGGTCGCCGTCGCGTCTCACGGTCCGATTGAAACCCAGTTGATGCAACGCATCGCGCGGCAGACCAAGGGGCGCGCTTACCAAGCGGTCAATCCGAAAGCGCTGCCCCAGATCTACATCAAGGAGACTCGCGTCGTCAGCAGGCCATTGCTTTTCGAGCAGCGTCCTCCCTGGAATCCTCTCATCGTCACTCCGACCGAGCCGGTCGCCGGCATGCCGGAAAAACTCCCCGCGATCTCTGGATTTGTTCTGACGACACCCAAGCCGGCGGCGGAGGTCGCCATCGTTTCTCCCGTTCCCGTGGAGGCGGAACGGAATCCCATACTTGCCCATTGGCAGTACGGACTGGGAAAGGCGGTCGCCTTCACGACCGACGCGGGTGAGCGATGGGCGTCCGATTGGGCCAAGTCCGAGCTTTACGACAAATTCTGGTCGCAACTCATTCGCTGGTCGATGCGTTCCGCGGAAAGCGAAAACCTCTCGGTTTCCACGCAGGAGAAAGACGGCAAGGTGAGCGTCGTCGTCAACGCCGTGGACAAATCGAGTGATTTCCTGAATTTCCTCAACCTACGCGGCAAACTGATTGGTCCCGACGTCGTCTCCTCCGACCTCGCCTTCCGCCAAACGGAACCAGGAAAGTACGAGGCGGAGTTTCCCGCCGAGCAGTCCGGTTCCTATTTTCTCCGGGTCGGCTACCGCCAGCCGGACGGCTCGGAAGGATTCGTCTCCACGGGAATCAACGTCTCGTATCCACCGGAGTACCGGGACATCGAGAGCAATCGTGACCTACTCGAAAACGTCGCCTCGCTCGCGGGCGGAAAAGTGGTTGAGTGGAAACGTTTCTCCGACGCCGACTTTTTCCCCCAGGACCATCCCCCGACATTGCGCCTTCAGGACGCCTGGCCGATTCTTTTATTCCTCGCCCTGCCGCTCTTCCTGGCGGACGTGGCCATTCGCCGCATTGCCGTCGAGCCCGCGACGATGGTCGGCTTTGCGAAGCGGAATTGGGCCAGATGGCGCAACAAGCCAATCCCCACTTCCACCGAAGTCGTCGATCGCCTTCGAACCGTCAAGGCGGCCGTCGGTGAACAATTGCAGCGAAAGCGCATCTACGAGGCGACGGAATCCTCTTCGCCGCCCGAGGATATCGTTTCATCCACGCGGGAACCCGAGTATAAAGATCGGCAATCCCACGCTCCTCCCACCCCACTCGCCCCGCCAACGGAAAAGGCAACCAACTCCGAAGAAGACGAATCCTACACCCATCGGCTTCTCCGCGCGAAACGGAAGGTACGCGAAGAACTGGACGACACCCAGCGACAATGAGCGATGGCGCGCCCAAGCGTTTCCCATAGAATGGAAACTCGGATATCGAGCTTCGGAAAGGTAACGTCGCAATGCCCGACTTGGCTGCTTGGAAAGTCTTGACACAAGGCGTGCCGGGCCCCGACATTGCTTTTCTGCACGGCGAAAGTACCCGTGACGTGGGGAGAATCATGACGCGACGGACGAGCCTCTCGGGGTATAATCAAAAGACTCCGGCAGCCATTGGGAACTCTTTGCGAGAACGGCGGTAGGATGACCGAATTGGAAACGCATTCCGAAGAATCCCCGGCAGAAGCGGCGGATCGGCTCGTCGGCGTGATGCGTTCCATGCAACGCGTCGCCGTCGCCTTCAGCGGTGGGGTCGACAGTACCGTCGTCGCCAAGGCCGCGTTTCTCGCCTTGGGGGACCAGGCGGGGGGGCGGTGCCAGTCACGAAGAACAGCGACAGCCTGGCTCAAGTACGATCGGCGAAATTGGCGGAAAAGATTGGCATTCGCCATGATCGCATTGCCGCGAGGAATTAGCGGACACGACGGTTATGTTCGCAACGACGGAGCGCTGATTACTGCTGCAAAGAGCACCTCCTATGACACGCTCGCCAAACTGCACGAAAAATAGGACTTTCAGTACATCTGCAGTGGCGCGAACCTGGACGACCTGGGGGATTATCGGCGGGCTTGCGGGCCGCGGAGGAGCCGAAGTGCGCTATCCTCAAGAGGCGAAGTTTGACAAGGCATTGACTCGGGCAGTCGCCTTATGGTGGGATTTGCCCAACTGGGATAGGCCGGCGACGCCGTGCCTTTCCAGCCGACTCGCCATTGGCGTCGAAGTCACGCCGGAAAGGACCCGTCGAGTTGACGAGGCGGAGCGTTTCCTCCGCGATCTTGGCGTCCATGGATTGCGCGTTCGCCATCATGAAGGGGACCTGGCGCGCATTGAAGTCGGCGTCGATGCCCTTCCACGGCTCATCGAGCCGGCAACGCGGACGGCCGTCGTCAAGAAACTGCATGAACTTGGCTTCAAGTTCGTCTCCGTCGATCTGGAGGGCTTTCGTTCGGGCGGATTGAACGTGATGGTTCCCGCGGAACTGTTGGCGGCGACCGCGATCCCCGTGAACACCGCGCGCCGCGAGGGGCGTTAAGCCCTCTTTGAAGCTAGCGAGCCTGACGCGATTCCCCGTGACGGAATGCCACAAGCAACCGGGAAAAGGAATGGGTACAATGGGTTCTCGCCCGGGGTAACTCGCGATTTTATTTACGAGGCGCCAACGATCTGGCGTATATTGAAACGTTCGAAAGGGCATGGAAGGGCAGGAAAACTCGGCGGATTGCCGAGGGTTACATTCGGAGTGCAGCGGGTTCGGTTCGACCCGACTTTTCGTGGTGAACAAGTCCCGCGAACATGCATTCGAGTAAAATTCGGATGGACCCAAACTGCCAATGGAAGCGACGACCGCGGATGCGTGAGCGCCGAGGCGTTGCAGGGTGGCAACAAAACTTGGTCTCGGGAAGCCCTCATTGCTTCGCGGGACGGTGCAAACGACCGCGGATCCCTGAATGCCGGCGCCAAGCAACGCAACCGATTTCCTGCAACTTCTCGAGCTGAGCAACCTCGTGGAGGAAGCGCGCGTACGGGCAGCCCTTTCGGAAGCGGGTCTCGATGCGTCACAATCGCCGACATTGATCGCCGACGCCTTGGTTCGCGCGAAGATTCTGACTCGCTTCCAGGCAGAGCAGCTACTCGCCGGTCGTCACCGTGGATTCTTCATCGGCAAATACCGGATTCTGGATCTCGTGGGCTCGGGGGGGATGGGACGAGTTTATCTCGCCGAGCATGCCATTATGCGCCGTCAGGTTGCCTTAAAGGTTCTCCCCAAGGCCAAGAGTGCTGAACCATCCGCCTTGGCACGCTTCCAAAGAGAGGCACGCGCCGTCGCGGCCTTGAACCACGCCAACATCATCCAGGCTTACGACATCGACCAAGAAGGCGACATCCACTACATGGTCATGGAGTACGTGGATGGCATGAGCGTTCAGGAATATGTCAAGCACCACGGCGTGATTCCCTATTCGCAGGCCGCGGACTACATCTGCCAGGCCTGTGACGCGTTGGAGCACGCGAACAAGTCCGGGTTGATCCATCGCGACATCAAGCCGGGCAACTTGCTGATCGACATGACTGGAACGATCAAGTTGCTGGACATGGGATTGGCGGTCTTTTACGAGGAAAAGGACCGCGATCCGCTCACGCTCACCTATGACGAAAACGTGCTTGGGACGGCGGACTACCTGGCGCCGGAGCAAGCGCTTGATAGCCACAACGTGGACATCCGCGCCGATATCTACAGTCTGGGTGGCACGTTTTATTACATGTTGACGGGAGGTCCGCCGTTTCCCGACGGCACCATCGCCCAGAAACTGCTCTGCATCAAAATAAGCAGCCCAAACCGGTCCGAAGTCTTGTTCCCAGCGTGCCGATCGAAGTGGCGTCCATACCGGGAAAGATGATGGCTGGCGATCCGCGGGCGGAGCGGTTCCAATCCCCCGCCGAGTTGCGCGAAGCCGCTGGCCCCATTCGCGCGCCACGTCGACCGACCCTTGGGGCGACTTCTCCGCCGCGAGGAAAGTCCAAACCCGCCAGCAGTTCGCATCGACATGCCACGACCACCAAGGCCCCACCAGGAAATCCGCGGGGGACGAGAACGCAAGCCCCTTCGCCCCTGCGGCAAGCGGCTCCAGCGCGGACGGCCAAGGCCCCCAAGGAACCCACCCACCAAAACGGGAAAGACGAACGCGGAGAATCGATCGGAGGCTGAGCGACGCCGACCTCGCCACCGAAGGAACCACCGACGTTGTGCCGCGGATGAAAGCCGCGGAGTTCCTGAAATCGCTCGCGGACTCTTATGCACGTCCGCGCCTTCGAGCCGAATTCTCGCTCTCTTCCTGCGGACGATCGAGTCTCTCCTTTCGGGACAAGGTGATCGACTTCCCTGGAACAACACCGACCGCAAGAAGATTTGGCTACGGCTGCCGGCGGATCCACGGGGCGCGCTTCGTGCGTTTGCTTCTGGTTCTCTTTCTGACTTCAGGAAGCGAGTCAGATCCGTTGCCGACGCCCAAACCGGTCGCGAAAACGGCTCCCCCCCAGTTGACCCAACTCCTCGTCGCCAAAGAGCCCAAACCCCACGAATTCCTCCTCGACGAGCGCTCTCCGAGGTCCGAGCGGGCCAAAGCATTCTGCTTCAAGGCAAAGGAAACCCTTTGGGACGTGAGCAATCTTCGCTTCGACGACACCCTGATGCGACGAACGTCACCCTGTCCGGACAGGGCGCGGACACGGTGCTAAGCCTGTACAAGAACCTCGACGGACCGATCGTCTCCATCCATTCCGTGAAGAATTTCACCCTCAGCAACCTCGTCCTGGACGGTGAGGGAAAGAAGGGGCCCTTGCTTGAGATCGTGGGGACTGGAGTTGCCGGCGTCACGATTCGCAATGTGACCATTCGCAATTTCAAGGGTCTGGGCATTCGCGTGACCAACGCCGACGGCAATATGAATGCCCCCGTGCGGTTCGAGAAAGTTGTCGTCGAAATGAATGACGCCAAGGGACGCGGCATCGCGATCGTGGGAGACAGTGACGATCCGCGCGGCGGGCGAAGCTACCATACGCAGTTTCTCGGATGCGAGCTCAGGGGCCCTTTTGCCGTCGCCATCGCCATCGAGCAGCCGATCAACTCCTTCTTGTTCCGCGACTGCATCCTGCAGAAAGGAACGAACGGCTTGCTGCTCACCGCCAAAGACACGGACTGGCGAAAACTCCAGGTTCAAAAAGTCCAATTCACCGACATCCAGGCGGCTGCGATCGTCGAAGGCATCAAACCCGACGCCATCAGTCAGATTCAATGGCAGAATCCAGTCTTTACCAACGTGAAAACCAAACCGACGTCAAGCGGGCCAGTTCCCCCGTCCAAGGGCAAATAGCCGGTTCGCCTTTCCCCTCAAAGAGAAATTCGTTCATCCATGGCTTTTAACGGGTTTCGCCTGGTTCATTGGATTCCACGGGGAGTATTGCGACGGCCAAGGAACCAGGTTGGCGTCAGTTACCGGCGGTCATAGCGTTCGCCAACCGGCGATACGTCAATGATCTCCGGGAAGGGCCCCGGCGATCGGCGTTGCTGGGTTTCAGCGCATGAGCACCATGAAGTGCTCCTGCTTTCCCGAGAGATACACGAACAAGGCAAGAAGCATGAGGGAAAACTGGCCGTTGGCGAATCCATAGATGGCCATGAGGACAGCCATGTATTTTCCCACTTCCGCGGCGATTTCCGTCGCGCGTAGATGGCCGAATTTCGTGGCCAAAAGGGCGCGAAACACCCTGCCGCCGTCCATTGGGAACGCGGGAAGTAAGTTGAAAAGTGCCAAGGCGACGTTGATGGCGGCCAAGGCATGCACAATTCCCAATATGCCCTTCGCCGCACCCGATAGGACTTCCGCATTGGGAAACCAATGGTCATTGAAACCCAACGCGCCGAACAACACGAACGCGATGACGACGTTCACCATGGGGCCGGCGATCGCGATTAGGAACTCTTGCAGCGGTTGCTCGGGAATCCGCTCCAATCGAGCGACGCCACCGATCGGGTAAAGGTGGATGTCATAGGTCCGGATGCCAAACTCGCGTGCCATGAGGGCATGGCCTAGCTCGTGGCATACGATGCACGCGAATACCGCAACGGTCAGTCCCACGTAGTAGATGACCGGCTCAATTCCGTAGGGAATGTATTGGGCCGCGATATAAAGGAGCAGAATCCAGAAGCTCCAGTGAATATACGTGGCGATGCCGAAGGGACGGCCTAAAAACACCGATTTGAACATGCGTTTCCTTTCCAACTTCGTTCTTGCATTATACTGAGCGTCAGAACGACTGGGGCCGAGAAACACGTTCGATCATTCCCTAGGGATCGGCGGCGAAACCCTCAAGCGACGCTCTTTCCCCTATGGGAAACGGGATGCGAAGTGCGGGGAGTTTGGCGGCTAAAGCCGGACCCGGCAGTACCACGCGGGGAGGAAACTTGGGCATGCAAGACCGCGAAACCCCTTCCGTCGGCGACGTTTCCGATCTCTTGGACTCGTGGTTTCCCGCGCAGTTGGCGGAATCGTGGGACAACGTCGGCTTGCTTCTCGGCGATCGCTCAACGCCGGTCCGCAAGATCATCACCTGCCTGACCGTGACGCCCGAATCCGCGGGCGAAGCCATTCAAGGACACGCCGACCTCATCGTCGCGCATCACCCGATCCTGTTTCGTCCGGTCCAACGACTCACCATCCCCGGCCCGGCTGCCACCGTCTATGCCCTCGCGCGCGCCGGAATCGCGGTCCATAGTCCACACACCAGCTTCGACGGCGCCTGGGAAGGCATCAACGCCCAAATTGCCGATCGTCTCGGATTGAAGGAGGTGGAACCGATTCGCGCTTGGGAAAAGGATGGATCGCCGTCCGAAACGGCTACCGGTTCTTTCGTGGGCGCGGGACGACTAGGTCGACTCGAAACGCCGATTTCCTTGGACGAATTGGCCGCGCGGCTGCGTCATTCCCTTCCCGCCCGACGTGTCGATATCGTCGGCCCAGCAGAACTAAACTGCCGATTCGTGGCGATCGGATGTGGCGCCGGAGCCGACTTCCTCAAGGATGCCCATCGGCGCGGATGCCAGGTGTTGGTAACCGGTGAGGCCCGTTTTCATCAATACCTCGAAGCCACGGAATTGGGAATGGGGCTCCTCCTCGCCGGGCATTACGCGACGGAACGGTTTGCCGTGGAAACGCTCGCGACGCGAATCGCTTCCGCCCTCCCCAGCGTCACGGTTTGGGCCAGCCGCAAGGAATTGGATCCCGTCCGCTGGATTCACTGAATTCCTTTCAAAACAAAACGTTTCAAAACCGAGACTTGCGAAATTCGCGAACTCCGTCCCGGGGAGCGATTCGTCGGGAATAACGGGGACTTGCTTTCGATCACTTCCTGCCGATTTTGCCGGTTTGCATGGCGGTTCCGTTCCTCCCGAATGTTGCACGTTTAAGCACCGTATCGCTCCTGCGGTGGCGGGGCGGCGAAACGTCTTCAGACAAGGACAAAAGGACGAATTTCCCATGCGAGAAATGGGCGATGGGAAAGGATACAGCGGCGGAGCGAAGCGACAGGGGATGTCGCCCGCGAGAATCAACACGCCGCCTTTATCAACGATGGGAGAACGGGTTCATGTATTCCAAGCGGACAGCGGCATTGGTGTCCCCACTCGTCTGCCTGCTGACGGCGTTGCCGGCACTGGCGGGCTCGCACACGTCGCGCACTTATTTTGGAACGCCGGGACTCGGACCATACGGCGAGCCGCAGCGCTATCATCATCCCTGGACCGCGCGTGTCTTTGGGTTCCGTTGCTGCGTGACGCCGGAAGAGGAATACCAACGATTTCTGCAGCGTTATCAGATTGAACAAGCGCGGCATCAGATCGCGATGAACCGCCTGAACTGGAGCGCATACGACAACTATCAGAATCCGCCAAGGAACGATCCCAATGCCTACCTGGGATCGTGCAACTGCCGCGACCGTGTTTCCTACAAGAATGGGATCGGAGGAAACTGCGCGAACGGATCTTGTGCCCTTGGCGGCGGCAAATGCAAGGGAGGATCTTGCGGACATAATCACGGGAATTGCAATGGCTGTGGCGGCAAGCACAACTTGATTCACAAACTTTTCCAGCACGGCAATGAGAACCGCGTCGCGAACAATCAAGATTTCCCGGTTCAACGGCCGTACGTCGGCTATCCAGCCATGAATCGGGAGGACGCCGTTCGGTACGTCGAAGGATTCCAATACTACCCCCCCTACCACTTGATGCGCAGTCCGCGGGACTTCTTCATGTGGGACACGAAATACGATCTTGGCCGCTAGCTGCCTGTTGAGAAATCGCGAGGATGCCGATCGGTCCACAAGCCATTGGGCGTTGTCAAGCTCGCGGCCGCGATAAACAGTGGACCGATCCCGGCGCCGCCGGGATTGGATTGTTCAACAGGCTTCCTAGGTCCGGATCGAACGAATCTCTCTCCTCGTTGATTCCCCCAGGCCGCTTCCGAGCGTATCGGAAGCGGCCTGTTTTCATTTCTCATGCCGCGCAGGGTGATGTCCCGTTATCCGAAGGACCTTCGCGGGGCGTTCTCTCCGCGCGCCAATACCGCGACCGCCACGCAGGACGCGCCCGCGCCCCGAAGGGCGGCGGCCGAATGATGCGCGGTCGCGCCCGTCGTTAATATGTCGTCGACCAGAAGGACGCGCGCGCCGACCAGACGGGCATTGGGCTTCGCGTCAAACGCGTTTTTGACGTTCTTCCGTCGATCCGTGGGGGAAAGACTCGCCTGATAGGCCGTCGCGCGGCGCCGATGGAGCGACTCCCGGTCGCGACGTATGCCCAAAACGCGGGCCACTTCATCGGCAAGCGTGGCAGATTGGTCGTAACCTCTCACAAGCCGGCGGGTCCAGTGCAAGGGGACCGAAATCACGCAATCCGGGCGGAACGAATCTATCTCCAAGCGTCGGGCCTCGACCAACAGTTCCGCCAACGTGCGCCCCAATCGATATCCGGAGAAACGCTTGAGGGCAAGGCACGCGTGGGCCAATTCGTCTTCATAGCGCCCCAGGCGAATCACTTGTTCAAACGCGAAACGCTCGCGCCAACAAAGGTCGCACCCTTTCGAGGAACCGCCAAACGGTCCAAGCGTGGCGGCACACCGGTGGCAGGCGCGAGCGCTGGACGTGGCCAGTATTTTCTCGCGGCAGGTAGAGCAGAGTCGATCGCGGGGCGAATGGGGAACGCTTGAAACTTGGAGATCGTCACCGCAGAAATCGCAGGCAAGGGGAAACAGCAACGACAACGCGCCGCGCGCGAAGGCGAAACAAGAACCACGGAGGTCAGTCATCTTTGGCATAAACATGGGACGCTACATGTTCGCCCAACGGACCTTCGAGCGCCGGGTTGCTCGAAGGAGGGAAAATCAGGGACTCGACGTCTTCGCGGGTTCCGCCCCGCTCGCCTTCGCGATTGCCAACGTGGGGATGGCGGTAAAGGTGCTGACGGCGTTTCCATTGGAAGTATCCCAAACGCGAATCTCGCCGTCCCAGGAACCGCTTGCCACCCACGCATCATCCGCGCTGGCGGCTATTGAATAGATCCAGTCCTTATGCCCCTCGAAGGAGCGGACCAAGGCGCCGTCCGCGGGATTCCAAGCGCGCAGCCTACGGTCGGCACCCGCCGTGTAAATCCACTTGACCGATTTGGGGACCCTGAGGACGTAGACCGCGTTGTCGTGCGCCCCGACGGCCCGGATCTGCGCGCCATCCCCTTCCGTCTTCCAAAAGCGAAGTTGGCGATCCGCGCCCGTGGAGACGGCGAAAGTTCCATCCGCGCTGACGCCGATGCCAAACACTCCGTCCGTATGCGCGGGAAACGTCAGAATGGGTTCCTTGGTGGACTGGTCCCAGATCTTGGCGGACTTATCGCGGCTTGCCGTGTAAACGCGTTTGCCGTCCGGACTGAACGCGATCGCGAGGATCCAATCCGCGTGGTTCTCGACCTTATGCAATTCGTTGCCGCTGGCGACGTCCCAGATTCGGAAGAGCCGGTCGGTCCCCCCCGCGGCCACCTGTTTGCCGTCGGGACTGAAGCTCGCCGCGAAGACAACGTCGCCAGCGCTGAGCAACTCCTTGATCACGGTTCCTTTTTCGGCATCCCACAATACTACTTCGCCTAAGGTGCCTGGAGTTCCCCCCGCGTGCAGCAGCATCTTTCCGTTCGGACTGTACTCGAGGGCGTGGATTCGTTCTCCTTTGGTCGGCAACCGCTTGAGCAGGGCGCCATTCGCGGGATCCCAAAGGGTGATTTCATGATAGCCGGCCGCCGCCAGCGTCTTCTTGTCCGGAGAAAAGGCCAAGGCGGTGATCGGCGTTGGCTTGGTGTATTCCGTGGGAATCGGCTGGGCGTTCCTCATCGGCGCCAATTGTTTCAAGTCCATCGCCTCGTCCGGCCCGTCGAATTTGGCTCCCTGTTTGATCCAAAGATCGACCTTCGCGACCGTGGCCGAGTCCAGGAGTTCCGCGTCCTTCGGCATCGCCGGCTCTTCGTCGCCATGCATCATGAGAGAGAGGAGACTGTCCCCCGGTTCCCCGACGATGATGGCGTCCCCTTTGCCGCCACCCGCGAGGATCGCCTGGTAGCTGCTCATGTCGTACTTCCCCTTCTTCGTCTTCTGGTTATGGCAGGCATAACAGTTGTCGACGAAGATGGGGGCAATGTCATTTTTGAAGCTGACGGTCGCTTCCGGAGGCTCCTCTCCCCACGCGCTCGTCGACATCGCGACGGCGAAAACAAACAAGAGGATGGTCGTCGTTCGCCAAGCCATGATTCTTTCCTTCTGAGCGGGTCGCTGGGGACCGTTTGGGGGTGCCTGAGGCGTGTACGCGGACATGACTCAATCTTGCCAAATCTTTCGAGCCAGTAGCAAGATTTTTCCAGGAAGGGTTTTTCATCGACGGATGCCTCGCCGGGCACAAGGACCGGCGGTGGGGTTAACCTTGCTCCGCGGGTGAGCGCCAACGGAGGATCGGCTGACGTGCCGCCCGAACTTCGTCCGGCCGGCTGATGGGCAAGGTGTGCGGCGCCAGCTGCAACAGGTCGGCGCGCTCCTTGCAAATTTCCCGAAGCGCCTTGGCGAAGGCCTCCAAGGTCTCCTTCGTTTCGGTTTCCGTCGGCTCGATCATCATGGCTTCGGGAACCACGAGCGGAAAAATAGATCGTCGCGCGTGATAGCCGTGGTCGAGCAACCGCTTGGCGACGTCCATGGTGCACTTCACGTTCTTTTAGAAGCCGGCTTCCCGTCGCCACGAACTCGTGCATGCAGCGATCGCCGTAGGGAACCGGAAGAAAATCCTTGACGAGCGCCAGGAGATAATTGGCGTTGAGCACCGCCGCGGTCGAAACGCCTTTCAGCCCTTCGGGTCCGTAACTGCGGATGTAGCAGTACGCGCGCACCAAGATGCCCGTGTTTCCAAAGAAGCTGCGCACGCGGCCGATGGACTTCGGCCGACTTTGGTCCAACTGAAAGCCCGTCTCCGTCTGGACGACGATCGGGCTCGGCAAATACGGGGCCAAGGCCGCGCGAACTGCGATCGGACCGGCGCCCGGGCCTCCTCCCCCATGCGGGCCACTAAACGTTTTGTGCGGGTTGTAGTGCATCAGGTCGATGCCGAAATCCCCCGGCCGGGTCTGCCCCAAAATCGCGTTCATGTTCGCGCCGTCGAGGTACATGAGACCACCGGCGGCATGCACCAGTTCGGCAATCTGCACGATCTGATCATCGAACAGGCCCAGCGTGTTCGGATTGGTGATCATGAATACCGCGAGCTGGTCATCGATCTTGGATTTCAGATCGTTGAGATCGACGAGACCGCGCGCGTCGCTCTTGATTTGCACGCATTCGAACCCCGCCAAGTGCGCGCTGGCGGGATTGGTCCCATGGGCACTATCGGGGATGAGCACCTTGGTTCGCTGGACGCCACGATCGCGATAGTAGGCGGCGGCGACCAAGAGAGCCGTCAACTCGCCGTGGGCGCCAGCGGCCGGCTGAAGCGAGACGGCATCCAAGCCGGCGATCGCGCCCAACGACTCCTGCAAGTTCCACAAAAGTTCGAGCATTCCCGCCAAAGTCGAATCGGGTTGATGCGGGTGTAAGTCGGCGAAGCCCGGCAAGCCGGAGAGCCTTTCGTTTCGCTTCGGATTGTACTTCATCGTGCACGAACCGAGCGGATAGAAGTTCGTGTCGATGGACATGTTCCGCGTCGAAAGATTGGTGAAATGCCGCACGACGTCGAGTTCGGAAAGCTCCGGCAAAGGCAACGGCACGGCAGCCCGGTCGGCCGCGGGAAGCTCCGCCTCGATGTTTCCCAGGGGAACGTCACATGGAGGCAACAATGCCGCCCGACGGCCCGCGTGACTCAAATCAAAGAGTATCTCGGTTGATTGTTCTTTATCCATGTCATGAAAACTGAGGTTGCTCGAGCTTCCTTTCCTTGCGGCAACGAACACTGGCCTGCACGAATCCGCGGAACAGCGGATGCGGCGCGGTCATCTTCGATTTGAACTCGGGATGAAACTGAACGGCCAAATACCACGGGTGATCGGGAATCTCGACGATCTCGACCAAGGAACCGTCCGGCGCCTTGCCCGAGGCGATCATCCCCGCGGTGGAAAACGAATCGAGATATTGGTTGTTGAACTCGTAGCGATGGCGGTGACGCTCACTGATCATCGATCGGCCATAGGCCTCGTGGGCAAGCGTGCTGGGTTGCAGCCGGCAATCCCAGGCCCCCAGCCGCATCGTTCCGCCCTTCGCGGTGACGTACCGCTGATCCTCCATCAAACAAATCACCGGATGGTCGGTCGCGTTGTCGAATTCCGTACTGTGTGCCGATTGCAGGCCGAGGACGTGACGGGCGAATTCAATCACCGCGCACTGCATGCCCAGACAGATGCCGAAAAAGGGAATCCGTTGCTCGCGCGCGAATTGGATGGCGGCTATCTTTCCTTCGATGCCCCGGTCGCCGAATCCGCCGGGAACGAGAATGCCGTCCACGCCCCGAAGCAGCCGCTCGGCACCTTCCCGTTCGATCTCTTCGGATTCAATCCTACGAACCACGACCCGCGTCGCGCCCGCGATGCCGGCGTGGTCGAGGGACTCATAGATCGACTTGTAAGCATCCTTATGCTTGACGTACTTGCCGACGACCGCGATCGTCACTTCATGCTCGGGATTCTTCAACTTGTGCAGCAGATCCTGCCAATCGTCGATGTCGATGGACCGGGATCGGAGCCCAAGTTTCTTGACGATCAATTCGTCGAGTCCGTTCTCGCGAAGACTGATCGGAACTTCGTAGATGCTGAAATCCTTGTCGCGCTCCTCGATGACCGCCTTGCGTTCGACGTTGCAGAACAACGCAATCTTCCGCCGGTCTCCCTCGTCGAGCGCCCGTTCGGTTCGACAAATCAAGACGTCGGGTTGGATACCGATCTGACGCAATTGACCGACGCTATGCTGCGTCGGTTTGGTTTTGGCTTCTCCCGCCGCCTTCAAGTAAGGAACCAGGGTCAGGTGCACGAAGAGCACGTTTTCCCTGCCGATATCGAGGGCATATTGGCGGATGGCCTCGAGAAAAGGAAGGCTCTCGATATCCCCGACGGTGCCGCCGATTTCCGTGATGACGACGTCGACGTCGTCGGTGGCTAGCCTTTTGATCGCCGACTTGATCTCGTCGGTAACGTGCGGAATAACTTGAACCGTGCTTCCCAGGTATTCGCCTCGGCGTTCCTTGTCGATGACGTTGAGATAAACGCGGCCGGTGGTGACGTTGCATTCGCGGGTCAGTTTTGCATTGGTGAATCGTTCGTAGTGGCCGAGGTCGAGGTCGGTCTCGGCGCCGTCATCAAGGACGTAGACCTCCCCATGCTGGTAAGGACTCATGGTCCCGGGATCGACGTTGATGTAAGGATCGAATTTCTGGAGTCGCACCGTGAGGCCACGGCGTTCGAGCAACATGCCGATCGAGGCGCTGGTGAGTCCCTTGCCGAGAGAGCTGACGACGCCTCCGGTGACGAAGATATGCTTGACCATCCGAGAGCCTCCGCATGTCGGCGGAAATCCGCGCCCGCGGGGTCTGACACCGAGTTAGCCCCGCGACTCCTTGCCGGACGTTCGGATTTACTCCGCCCCTCCGTGGCGATTCGCCAATGCCGCTGCTATCATACGGATTGTTGGACCATCGCGGCAAACGGAGAAGCCGCATTCCCGGTGAAATGTCCTCGCCTCGCCGATTTTCCCGCGAAAACCGTGGTTTGCGCAATTCCTTATTCTCGGTACCATGATTCCCCATGGGAATTCGGCGGCAGGTGACCGCCGATCCTCGAGCAGAGGAAGTCTCGCGGAGTGACCGCTGCTTATGAGCAAACAACCCCGAGTCATCAAGGCGGACCAGATTCACGGCGTTCAGCCAGTCGAATTCAACGCCACCGACACGCTCGAAGATCTCCGCAAACGGATCGAGCAGGGAAACGACGAAATCGCGAAATACCGCCAATCGGCGGTCGCGGAGGCTCAGAAGCTTTTCGAGCAAAAATGCCAAGAGGGTTTCAACGCCGGTTATCGCGATGGATTGGCGAAAGGCGAGCAGGATGCGCGCGTCAACCACCATGCCGAACTGGAAAAAGAGGTGACCAAGCGGATGGGGACAGCCATGCCCACCCTCCAGGCGGTCATTCGAGCGCTCGTCGAAGCTCGCGACCATTGGCAAGGGGAATGGGAACGAATCGGCCTGGAACTCATTTGCGACATCGCGGCCCGCGTCGTCAAACAAGTGGTCACCAAACCCAATGACGTCGCCATTCGGAACCTCGCAGCGGCCTTGGCTCTCGTCGGCCGGATCCCGGAGGTCACCATCCACGTACATCCCAGCGAACTCGAAACCCTCGAACTGAACCGGGAAGCGTGGAACGCTAGCACCCGGGGTATCGGCGAGGTGAATCTGGTTGCGGATCCCGCCGTCGGCGTCGGCGGCTGCCGCATCGAGACGGAATTCGGCTCGATTGACGCCACGATTGAAAAACAACTCGAACGAATTCGCGCGGAACTTCTAGGCGACGAGATGCCTTCCGACTGACGCTGTTGATCAACTACCCACATAGCGCGCGTAGAGCGATTTTGCCTGACCGATATCGTCGGTCCCCTTGATGATCGCCCGACCGTCGGGAAAGACCGAGAACTGGTATTCCTCGATCTCGAAACGAAGTAGAAACCGATTCGAGGTAACCGAGTCGGCCGCCGTCGCAATTCGCTGTCGAAGCTGCTCCAGGTCCAAGTTTCCGCGCCGCGAAGGAACCACCTGAACGGCGTTTCTTCCACAAAGAATGGTGGTATGTCCGCCTTCTTTTCCTTCGAGCCAATCGAAACGGCACTGCTTGCAGACGGGGCAATCGACCTTTTCTCGCAATCCATCCAGTCGCAATTCGCGAAACGAATTGTCCCAAAGATCGAACACGACGAAGCCACGCCGAAGCGCCGACTCGTTTCCGCTAAGAATCTTGATCCCTTCCGCGACCTGCAGCGAGCCGACCATCCCGCTGGCGGAAGCGAGAATCCCCGCCGATTCACAAGTCGCGGTCGTTCCCGGAGGTGGGGCCTCTTCGACCAGGCACCGGTAACAGGGAGTCACCCCAGGCACGATCGTCATGCACTGTCCCTGGCTGCCGATGCATCCGCCGAAAACCCAGGGCTTCCCCCGCGAAACGCAGTAGTCATTGATGAGAAAACGGGTTTCGAAGTTATCGGTGCCGTCCATGAGCAAATGAACGTCGCGGCATAACGCGTCGATATTCGCGTAGTCGAGGTCCGTCACGACGGCCTCGACTTCGACGGCAGAATTGATGCGGCGCAACTTACCCGCCGCCGCCTCCGCTTTGGGTAGGGCTTCCGCCAAATCCTGCTCGTCGAACAAGATCTGCCGCTGCAGGTTGTTAAGTTCCAAAAAGTCCCGATCGATAATCCTGACAAAGCCGACGCCAGCGCGCACGAGACCGTTGGCGATCACGGTTCCCAGGGCGCCGCAGCCGCAAACGGCGACCCGAGCCGAGGCGAGCTTTCGCTGTCCCTCTTCTCCCAGCGGCGCGAAGCGAATTTGGCGGCTATACCGCGCGAACGTTTCTTCCGTCGACATGTGGTCGTTATACGCGAAACGGCATCCTATTTCGCGGACGCGGGCGCGTGGTGAAATTCGGTGTATTGGAGGTGCCGATACAGTTCGCTCGCTTCCAGAAGTTCGCGGTGCGTGCCGACCGCTTGGATCTGGCCGCCGTCAAAGAGAAGTACTTGATCGCAAGTCCGTAGCGTGGAAATCCGGTGAGGAATGACGATCACGGTTCGGTCGCGGCAAAATCGGGACATGGTGTCGTCGAGCATCGACTTGGTATCATCATCCAGCGCCTCGCGAGGCTCTTCGAGGATCACCAACGGAGGGTCCCTGAGAATGGCGCGGGCCAACGCGATGCGATAGCTCTCCCCCAGTTTAAGCGGGAAGCCCTCTTCCCCGACGACACATTCGTAACCGTGCGGCAACCGCTGGACGAAATGATGGGCATGGGCGATTTTCGCGGCTTCAATTACCTTTTGCAGCGTGAAGCCTGGATCGCCGCAGCCGATGTTATTGGTCACCGTGTCGGGAAACA
This sequence comes from Planctomycetota bacterium, assembly GCA_046350335.1. Classification (GTDB taxonomy): domain Bacteria; phylum Planctomycetota; class Planctomycetia; order Kolteriales; family Kolteriaceae; genus JAXMAQ01. The sequence continues at coordinate 110,639 of JAXMAQ010000005.1, read as the reverse complement.
GCAGGTCTCCCTGCAGGACCATGCAACTTTGCGACCGGAGCGATTCGAAAGTGACGTCCTTGACGTCAATGCCGTCGATGCGCACTTTCCCCTTCGTCGGGTCAATGAAGCGGGTGAGCAGGTAGACGAACGCGCGAATCTCCGTCTCGCTGCGCCCCACCAAAGCGACCCGCTGCCCTGCTTTGATTCTCACGGAGACATCGTCAATTACCTTGTCTCCGAGCGAGTTTTTGAACGAGACCCGATCGAACTCAATCGACTCGGAGAGCGGATGAAGAAACCGGGTCCCCTCCTTCTGGTCCGATCGAGGCGTTTGATCCAGGAAGTCGAATACTTCCCGCGCCGCGGCCCCGGCTCGCCGGACCGTCTCCCGGCAGCGGAGAAGCAAGTAGATCGGCAAGATCACGCTAACCAGCGACACGTACACGCCCACCGCGGACGAAAGGGTGAAGCGATCGCTCAGCACGTTCCAGGCGCCGAGCATGATCAGGATCATCGCCAGGATGAGGCCCAGGAATTGCCAAACCGTGACAATCCGTCCCTCGTAGGCAAGGCGCCGTTGGATGTCCTCGCGATACCTGGACAGATGCTGATCGTAACGACCTTGGAAATAGTCCTCAGCGGCGTACCCCTTGATCAATCGCAGCTTGCTCGCCAATCCCAGGATCCGATTGAGTTGCGCATCCGCATCCGCGGAGAGCGCCCTGCGGCGTCGGAAAACCCGATAGACGGCCCAGGACCCGAGGATCCAGAGGAGCACGGCAAGCACGACGAAACAGAGCCCGAGCAGCGGGTTGAGAACGATGGCCAGCAGCAGGAGAGTCACGACCTTTACGCGTTCGCGAACCCGCATGTCCAATGCGCGAGCCAAACCCGCGTGCAGGACGGGAACTTGCCGTTTGAGAAGCGTCGCGGCACTCTGGCGGATTCCCGGCTCGAACTCCTGTCGCCCCATTTCGAAAAGCTGCCGGAAAATCGCGCTTTGAATGCGAACCAGGGCCGCGGTCGTTACTTCCGCGGACAATAAATGCTGACCATGTAGCAACAAAACGCGTATGGCGCCGATCAGGATCGCGGCGACGGCAAGGCTCGCCAAATACGGGCTATTGCGATGCGTCCAAGGAAAGGAGCGGTACATGGATTCGAATACAAAGCCGTACCATTTGCTCGATGTCTCGATGGTGACAGGGAGCAACCCTTGATCCACCGCCTCGAATCGATCTCCGACGACGGGGATGCCGGAGAGCTTGGCAGCAAGCTCCGCTTTGGCGCCAGCGACATGCACTTCGCCTCGGTCGAGAAGTAGCTGCATGAAAAGGACCAGCAGGATGACCCAGCCCGCGTACAAGGCGCCCGCGAACAGACCGAGGCTCTGCGAAAGCAAGACTCGACCCCGCTGGGGAGCCATGTATTCTCGGGCGCGATTAAAGGCCTCCGCCGACATGCGTACTTCCTGTTGTCGTGCCCCTATGCCAGATCACGGTCCTCGAATAGGAACAATGCCAGCAACAGAGCGATCGACGAGTAGAGGATTGTGTAGCCGAAACACGGCAGCACGTATTCCAACCAAGGAACCCGGGCATCGGTCGAAATGGCGGGTCCGACATTGAAATACTCCAATCCCGGGAGTACCAACGCAAACAACTCCGCCATGAATCTGACGACCTCGTTCAATTGGCCTTGGGTGCTCGCCCATACCAACTGGGGCGCCAAATGACCTAGAAAGAAGATGATGATGCAGGCGGTCAGATTCAAGTGCAAAGGTAAACGGGTGGAAAAGGCGACGCTGAGCGCGCACAGGATCGTCACCTGAAAATACGTGAGCAAAAGCGCGGGCGCCGTTTGCCACAACATCACCAGGCGTTCGGAATAACTGGGCATGTCGGTCTTGTTTTCCCCAGCCTCGTACCCCGCCTTGTAGAAGAGCATGAGGGCCATCACCACGCCCAGAATCACGAACAACAGGCCGACCGCGGCCATGATCCCCGCAAATTTGCCGATGATGAAATCGCGCCTGCGAATCGGCTTGCTAAGCAAGGTCATCGCGGTTTTGCCTTCGATCTCATCCGCAATTGCACTACTCGCGGCAAAAAGACCGACGAGCAAACCGCTGAGCATGATGACGGCGAGACCTTGGTCCTTGACCATTTTGATGTCTTCGCCGAACGTGTAGTAGGGGATGAAGCAAAACAGCACCAATAGCGCGCTCGCCGCCAACAACAGCAACCAAAACTGGAACCGGCGCACGATTTCCCGGTACGTGGTCAGCCCGATGACGTATATCTTCATTCCCGCGTTATCCCGTCGAAAACCACCATGGACGATCCCTGGACCAAACCCCAGAGGCGTCCTGCTAAGCCAGCAACCGCAATGGCGTGAACGCGATAAATCCATGGCCACGCCGGATCCCGCGCCTTGTGCGAAGGAATTCAATCCCTGCGAGGATACTTGATGCCGAACCCATCAAACTCCCCCGTCGCCCGCGTGGACTCCACGCGACAGGAATCGATGTACCCCGCCATTTGCTTGCCAATCGAACCCAAGTACCGATCTAGCGCGGCGGTAGTACCTTCTACGACGACTTCGACCTCTCCGTTCGGAAGATTTTGAACATAACCGGTCACGGGGTAGCTGCCAGCAAGGCGCTGAGCCGTGTACCTAAAGCCGACCCCCTGGACCTGACCCGTGTAAAAAACCGTCCGTCGCTCGATCGATTCCCCGGACATTGCAGGTCCTCCCATCGATCCAGCCCTACGCCTACTCCACTACAACATCCGCAAGCCTCGATATGCCAATAATTTCCGACATTTGCACAACCAGCAATGCACGATTGTGAGCCACCCCATGCCGGGCGGTCTTCACCACATACAGTTCTCGGCTGGTTCCCGTGTCCCGAAGGTCGTGGAAATCCGCCCGACGAAGTTCAAGGTAGTGGTCGGTCGCTTCCGCCAAGGTCCCGACGATCACGAACGGGCTTTTGCAGTCCACGACGACGATCTCTCCCCGCCAGTCCCGCAAGCGTTCGGCGGTCGTCGCTACAACCTTCGTTACCGTCGAAACGTTCACCGTTTCCATGCTCCGCACTCGGTTTCGCTCGGCTCGATCTTTGTTGAACAGTATTCCAAGGATGCTACGAAATCCCTCGCTGCACTTCTCGCTATTGTTCATGCAATCGAGAATGAGAAAACTAGTGTCGACATCCCAGGCCGTCGGAGAAAGGGAAAGGAATATTGAAGAAATCGACTTCGTTTTTCTCCCGCGCGATCGACCGATTCCACCGACGGAGCCCATACTCATGTCTCGCCATCGAAAATGGTTCGTCGCGAATCAGAACCAATGGTTTCCCGGAAGTTGAGAAGATGTCGCAAAGAACTTTCGCAATCCATGTGATCACGACCGCGCGTTCCGGACTTTCCGAAACGATGAACGTAGGATCCACCGTTATTGAAAGTCTCCCTGGCAAAATGTAGCGATTCTGCGGCTTTGGTTCATTCTCTTCGCTGGAAACCGCGACTGTCTCCATCAAGGCTCAAGGGCCTTCCCACCAAGAATGTGAAACTTTTCCGGTTAGGAGGACAACTCCCGTTACAGAAACTTGGCTAACGGCGAAAGCTCGGCATAGTGGACCGATTTTGGTGATAGGTTCTCCATAGTCGGCAAGGTAGGCGACGGATTTCGCTCATGTTCTCGAGCGAAGTTCGTGAACCCTGCCGGTCGTTCCCACCGCCGGGGCCCATTTGGGGAAACGAGGTGGTCGAGTAACGCGTGGTGATTGGAGTTTCTGATCTCGGATGTCGGCCCCCCGCCTGGCGGGGTCATCAACGGCCAAGCGGGCAGCAACATCGGAGAATCGAGCGGAAACAGCGGTGCGGTACTCCAGGGAGTACGCAGCCGGTCCGCAACCGGAGTCGAGTGTCATGATCCGTTTTCGCTTAAGCCCGTCGTTCGCCATTCGCAGGGTCCAGTTCGCCTGCGCGTGGATGCTGCTGGCGATGTTACCTGGTTGTTTCGGAGTGACGAGCAATCCTGCTCGGATCGGCAATCTCCCTTCCGGGGACATCATTCGCACGCACGCCAAGCCGCCCCTTCGAGGCTACTATCACGACTTCGATCCGAAGGCGCGGCAATTGACGGTGACTCCGCTGGAGTGCGTCAACCAAGTGGGAACGCAACATGTGTTGATCGCCACCGTTTGCGACGACGAGAGCAACGGGCGGCGCAACCGCCGCGTCGAATGGCACGTCACGGGCAAGGGACACATCGTCGAGGTGGACGAAAGCGGTTTATTCCCCGGTCGCGGCTATCTGGTCGACGACAAATACGCGGTCAGTTACACGAATTACCGCGCGCACACCATTACCCGAGGCAACGACGATCCGAGCGACGACATTCACCTCAAGCCGGGTCAAACCTGGTGCGTGATTACTTCCGCGGAGGAAGGGGACACCCACGTGACCTGCTACGCTCCGGGAATCTACAACTGGGAAAAACACAAAGTGTTCGCCGTCAAACATTGGGTGGACGCGGAAGCCTGTTTCCCGCCGCCGGCGGTGAATCCCGTGGGGCAGCCTCATCCGCTCAATACGCGAGTGACGCGACACAGCGACCGATCGGGAGCGCGTGGCTATCGCGTGCGCTATCGAATCATCGACGGCCCCCCCGCGGTTCTCGAACCGGGCGGCGCCACCCAGCTGGAAGTGGTCTCGGACAATAATGGCAACGCCGGCGTCATCCTTCGCCAGGTACAACCAATGCCAGGCGTCAACCGAATCTCCATCGAGGTGGTCCGGCCGGCGGATACGCCCACCGGCAAGGAAATGCGCATCGCCTGCGCCGAGACCACCAAGACTTGGGTCTCGCCACAACTCGTGATCCAGAAGGTGGCTCCAAGCATGGCGGCCGTGGGCCAGCAAATCCCCTATCAGATTGTCGTCACCAATACGGGGACGATCGCCTCCCAAGGGGGAATCATTCGTGACACGATTCCTGAAACGCTCCAATTCGTCGGCGCCAACCCCATGGCTTCGCGGCAAGGGCCGAACCTGCTTTGGAACTTCGGTCCTTTGCAACCCGGACAATCGGTGGCGGTCCAGTTCGGCTGCATTGCCACGGCGCCGGGCACCATAACCAATTGCGCGGAAGTGAACGCGGAGGGCTCCGCCCGTTCCTGTGCCACCACCCAGGTCGTCACCGGCGCGCTTGAAGTACAGAAGATCGGGCCCGCGACCGCGTCCGTCGGACAGCCGATCACGTTTCAGATCAACGTCACCAATCGGGGCAATGGCCCGGCGTCCAATGTCGTGGTCGTCGATTCGTTCGATCCGGGATTCATGCATGAAACGGGCGCGGCGCCGGTGCAGTTGCCCGTCGGCGCGATCGCGCCGGGAGAAACTCGATCCGTGCCGATCGTCCTCACTGCGAAAGTTCCCGGCCGACTGTGCAATCACGTATCGGCGACGGCGGACGGCGGACTCAGCGCGAGCGCCGATCACTGCGTCGAGGTCACTCAGCCAACCATGGAGATCATGAAGACGGGACCGAAATTCGCCATCGTCGGCGCTCCCGTCGATTTCGAGATCCAAGTGCGTAACTCCGGCGCTACCATGGCGACGAGTGTGATCGTTCGCGATCAATCGCCGGCCCAACTCGTGCCGCAACAGCTTTCCGAAGGAGGAGTTCTGCAAGGTCAGATGGCGTCGTGGAATCTTGGCTCGATGCAGCCAGGCGAAGCGCGAACGCTACGCATCCGCGCTCTTGCCGCCGGCATGGGGGACAACGTCTGCAACGTCGCCACCTTGTCCGCGGACGGACTGGCGCCACTCCAAGCGCCCGCCTGCTTGCAGATTCGAGGCATTCCGGCTTTGCTCACCGAGCTTATCGATCGATTCGATCCGGTCCCCGTGGGATCGGAAACGACCTATACGATCCAGATCACGAATCAGGGATCGGTGCCGGCGAACGAAATCGGCCTCACGTGCCGCTTGCCGGATGGAGTCGAATACGTGGATGCGGAATGTTTCGCGGACCGGCCGGGCGCTCCGACGACCGCCAAGTTCGATCCAGCGAGCCGAACCCTCGTCTTCCCGGCCTTTCCGTCGATGGAGCCGAGAAAACGATTGCTCTATCAGGTCCAGGTACGCGGCATCCGACCGGGAGACGTTCGCTTCGAAGCCCGCGTGACGGCTCGGGAGCTTAAGGAACCGGTTGTCATGCAACAGAGTACCCAGATCTACGATCCCAATACGGGCGCAACCAACGGCAACGCGGCAACCAAGCCTCCCGTCACCGAAGGCTTGGCCGACGGGAAGGAAGCGAACGAAACGAAAGTCGCGCCAGCCGGGGAGACTCCGACCAAGGACAGCGAGGCGGCGGCCGTCGTCCCCGCCGGCGAGACGACCATCGAACCATCCAAGGAAAAACCGGAGGTGAAATCGGAGCCTAAGCCCGAGAAACCGCCGGTTGGCAAACAGGAAGAAATGAAAACCGCGCCTCCCGTGCCCGACATGGAGAGCAAGCCGCAGGCGTCGACGATCCAGCCGGAGTCGAAGGCCCCCGTGAAAAATGTATCGAACTCGACGAAATCGGATCCGCCGGTCGCCGAGGATGAACTCGTCCCCATGGAGTCCGTTCAAGAGACGAAGACCACGTCGTCCCGAAAACTCGATATCACCGAATCCCTCTCGAACGTCTCCCTTTCCTTGGACGAGATCGAGCTCCCGGAACTGCCCGCGATGGACCAGGAAGATTCCCCTTCCACCGCGGGAGTAACGGTCGACACCGCACTCCCCGCGGACATGCCGATGATACCGGTTCCTCAAGAACCCGCATCAACAAGAGAAAAGCCATAGCGTGTTTCCCTGCCGAGTCGCTCGGAGGGGTTTTGCCTTAGTCGCCATTCGCGACGTCCAAGAATGCGCACCGGGCCACGGCATTACTTTTCGGAAAGGCGATCGTACTCTTTCATTCGCTTTTCCTTCAACTTCCGAGAACACGGAATCCTCCTCCGGCCCCAGCACTCTCCCCCACCGGTGCTGGGGCATTTCTTTTTTTGCCACCCTGCCGATCGATTTCACGCCCTCGCGTCGTGTTGGGCGATGCCTTGCTTCGACGTCGCGGCGATGACCGTTTGTAGGCGCCTCCGCGGGCGCGGAGTTGGGGGAATCCCGGCATTCGTTCTGCCGGGCAGTCACCCTTCACGTCCCATCTTCTATAATGATGCATTCCACGCGGTTGAATGGAACGGTCCTTAAAGGATGGGAGGCGGAGCGGAACGTGCGAATTCTGGTCGTCGGACAGGGTGGCCGGGAACATGCCTTGGCATGGAAGCTGAAGAAATCACCATTGGTAACCCGCGTTTATTGCGCCCCCGGGAACGCTGGCACGGCTCTTGACGCGACGAACGTCCCCATAGCCGAGGAGGACACGCGCGAACTGACCCGCTTTGCAAAAACGGAACAGATCGGGCTTGTCGTCATTGGTCCGGAAGCGCCGCTGGTCGGTGGATTGTCCGATGCTCTCCGCAAAGAAGGGATCCTGGTATTCGGGCCATCGAAGGACGCCGCCGAACTCGAGGGGAGCAAGATTTATTGCAAACGACTCCTCAAGAGAGCGAAGATTCCGACCGCCGACTTTCAAGTCTTTCACGACATGGAAAGCGTCAACATTTATCTCGAGGCGCATCCCGGACCGTGCGTGGTGAAGGCGGATGGTTTGGCTGCGGGGAAAGGGGCCATCGTATGCGACGACGCGGCGGCGGCCCGCGCCGCCGCCGAGCGCATCCTCGTCCACCGGGAATTCGGTAATGCCGGAAACGAGATACTTATCGAGGAACGGCTCGTCGGCCAAGAGGCCAGCGTTCTCGCCATCACCGATGGCACCACGATCTGCACTCTCGACGCTTGCCAAGACCATAAAAGAGCTTACGACGGCGACCAAGGCCCCAACACGGGCGGCATGGGAGCCTATTGTCCTGCCCCGCTGGTCCATCCTGAACTGATGAGCGAGGTGGAGCGAAACATTCTCGTTCCCGTGGTGCACGCGCTCCGATCGGACAAGCGCCCCTTCCAAGGAGTGCTCTACGCGGGAATCATGCTCACGGCGTCGGGCCCCAAGGTACTCGAGTTCAACGTCCGTTTCGGTGATCCGGAATGCCAGCCACTGCTTCTTCGCCTACGAACCGATCTGGCGGAGTTGCTGCTCGCCACCGCCAAGGGTGAACTCGATCGAGTCGAACTCGTCTGGGATCCGCGCCCGGCGGTCTGCGTGGTGATGGCTTCGGGTGGTTATCCCTCGATGTACAAGCGAGGCCTTCCGATTCGCGGACTGGACAATGTCCCCGCGCGCGACGACCTGGTCGTCTTCCACGCGGGAACAAAACAAGATGGCGGCCGCATCGTGACCAACGGCGGACGGGTGCTCGGCGTGACCGCGCTCGGCGACGACCTTCGCGACGCGAAGCGCCGCGCGTACGAAGCGGTGCGCGAAATCACCTTCACGGGCGCGATGTTTCGCGGCGACATCGCCGACAAAGCCATCGCGAATGTGGAAAGTTCGTGAGCAATTCCAAAAATTTTTTGAAAATTTTTTCGCACGCCAGCCATTCCCACCAGTAACTGCCATGCCATTGTCAGTCAATTTTTAGCCTTGAAATCAAAGGGTTTTTCGCCGTCGCGTCCCTAGCGACGGCGGCGCGGATTCCGCTGGCAACTTTCCTGCCTCTTCCAACGGCAATTGCTGTTGCCAAAAATCGTCAACCCGTTAGCATGAGCACCACTTACGTTGATTTGGTTTGATCAACGGTCGACTGACAACAGGGTGACACCAATGTGCGAGACCCGATCCGGCAAGGCGAGGAGAATGGATGCCTCGTCCTTCGCGCGGTGGTCGATCAAACCATGGGCAACGGCTGGGCTTGGAGCCCGGCAACTGGGGATCGATCCCCCGTCGTTTTTTAAGTTGGTGATCGCGGCAGTTCCGCATTTCGCGGAATCCCAGCGCAACGCTTGCCGCGGGACTCGTTTGTAAGGAGGTTCGCATAGTGGCGACCAAGAAGAAGGCGGCTCCGAAGAAGAAGGCTACCAAGAAGAAGGCCGCTCCCAAGAAGAAGGCTTCCAAGAAGAAGTAGTCTCTCTTCGCGACATTCTTTGCCACAACGAGTGAAAACGCCTGTTCCCGATCGTGATCGGAAACAGGCGTTTTTTTGTTCCCACCATCGTCACGAACGATTTCCCCTTGGGCGACCTGGCCCCCCGCGATGCCCTTCCCGCGCGATTTGCTGGCGTTTCCCCGTTAACTTCTGATAGCATCAGCCTATCGAAGATCGGGCATTCAGTTTACGTCGCCCAAGGAACGCGTGGGAACTACCAGATGGACTATTTGAGGCAAACCGGCCCCAGCTTGGCGGTTGTGGCTGCTTTCCTAATGCTTCCATGGCATACCGCTTTGAACGCGAAAGAACCGGAACCTGAAAGGCCCGTCGGAATCATCTTCGACACCGACATGGGCAATGACATCGACGATGCCTTGGCGCTCGGCGTGCTCCACGCCCTTGTCGGCAGGGGCGAATGCCAACTGCTCGCCGTCACCAGCACCAAGGATGACGCGGACAGCCTACCCTTTTGCGATCTGGTCAACACGTTCTACGGACGTGGCGACATTCCCTTGGGCGCGGTTCGAGGGGGCAAGACTCCCGACCCCAGCAAATACACCCGACCGATTGTTCTGGCCCAGAACGAGGGGAAAGACCGATTCCCGCGCAAGCTACGCCGCAACCAAGACGCTCCCGACGCGGTGGAAGTTCTCCGACAGACACTTGCAAAACAACCCGATCAGTCGGTGGTGATCGTCCAGGTCGGCTTCTCGTCGAATCTCGCCCGGCTATTGGATTCCCCTCCCGATTCGCTCGCGCCGTGGAACGGCAGGGAACTCGTCGAGAAAAAGTGCCGGCTCCTTTCGATGATGGCTGGTTGGTTCGCCGACGATCGCAAGAAGGAATACAACGTTTACATCGATGCTCCCGCGGCTCGAAAGGTATTCGCCCTATGGCCGACGCCAATCGTCGCCAGCGGTTACGAGATTGGCCTTGCGATCAAGTATCCGGCCCAGAGCATCGAGAACGATTTCCGTTACGTCCCGCACCACCCGATCGCGGAGGCGTACCCGTTCTACATGAAAATGCCTTATGATCGCGAAGCGTGGGATCTGACGAGCGCGCTTTATGCGGTGCGTTCGAACCACGGTTACTTCGAACTTTCGCCGACCGGGACCATCACCGTTGACGACGGCGACGTGACGCAGTTCACGCCGGCGCCCGATGGAAAACACCGTTATCTGATTGCGTCAGGGGACCAAGTGATCCGCGTTCGCGAAGCGTTGGTACAATTGGCAAGTCAACCTCCCTGCCATGGGGAAGCGGGAAAACATGGACGATAGTCGCGCCGACGAATATTGGGAGGCCGCCCGTGCCGCCTGGGACGCGGGAGATTTCGCGCGCGCCGTCGAGCCGATGGAAAACCTACTTCGGACGCGCGCTTCGACTCCCGCGCTCTGGACGATGCATGCCGACATCCTGGCCATCCTGCAGCGTTGGTCTCAAGCAGAGGCGGCGGCCACCCGGGCCCTCGAATTGGATCCCGATTTCGTGATGGCGCACGCTTGCCTCGGGTACATGAAACTCGCCCAACAACGACTCGAAGAAGCCGAGAGCCATTTTCGCAAGGCTCATGCGCTTCAACCGGAACGTCCGACCACCATCTACCTCGTCGGAGCCGTTCTGGTAAAGAGAGGCCAATTTGCGGAATCGGAGAGTTGGCTACGCAAAGCCGTGGCGCTGAATCCGAAGTACGACGAAGCCTATTACCAATTGGGCCTCGCCCTCGACGGCCAAGGTCGAGACGACGAAGCGAAGGACATGTACCAGAAGGCAATCATGCTCAATCCCGAACTCCTGTCCGCCAATGAATCTCTGGGGAACAAGCGGCTAGGGCAGTAAGCCTTTCGAGCGTCACTCAATGCTCCCGAAACTCCCGTCTCGCCCCCAAATCGTGGTGCAATAGCCACTTCACGCTCAAAATCCCTCTCTCGAACGATCAGGAACTCTTGACCAATCCGCTTCTTTGCTTTATTCCCCAAGGCGATCGCGGCAGGCCCGGGGTCCGCGCCGACGTCATTGCGGGCATGGGACGAACACATGAAGATTGCATTGAACATCGAATTCATCGGTTCCCGCCGAGGAGGCGCCGAGAAATATGCCGGCATGTTGGCGCGGTGGCTAGGTGCCGCGGGCCACGAGGTCCATGCCTTCGCGCGCGAGATCGACGACGGAGAACTCCCCCCCGGTGGCACCTTCCATCCGGTCCGACCCAAACGAACGCCTGGCCTCGGCTGGTTGCGTAGCCTGCAGTTCGGCCATGCTTCCGCCAACGCCATCCGCGACGCGCGCTGCGATCTTTCCATTGGTTTCGTCAAGTCGTGGAATGTCGATGCCTACATCGCCGTGGGGGGCGCTCATCCCGCGTCCCTCCTCTACAACAGTCGGCGATTTCGTCATCCGCTCGTTCGCGTTGGCTGGTGGATCACCAAGTTTTTCAGTCCCAAACAGTGGGTGTTCCGCGCCATTGAACGGCGGCAGTTCGGTAATCACTCGCCATTCGTCATCGCTCCCGCGCAAATGGTCGCGGATCACTTTCAACGCTTCCACGGCATCAAGAAGGAACGGATGACCGTCGTTCCCAACGGCATCGCTTCACTACCGTCGGACGAATCTCTGCGGCTGGGCCGGGCCCGCTTCCGATCCGGCTCTGGCATCCGCCCCGATCAAGTCGCCATCCTGTTTGCCGCCCATAATTTCGCGCTCAAAGGGCTTCATCCACTGCTCCTCGCCTTCTCGAAAATCGCGCGCCGTTGCCCGCAAGCAACGCTCCTCGTCTGCGGCAGCAAGCAAGACCTGCGTTATCGGCGACTAGCGCGGTCGCTAGGCATCCTGGACCAAACGAGATTCCTGGGTTTCGTGGACGATATCCGAGATGCGTTCGCGGGGGCCGACCTGTTCGCCTTCCCCACCTTTTACGATCCCTGCAGCTTGGTCATTCCAGAAGCGATGGCCGCGGGCCTTCCTGTCATCACCACGCGGCAGAATGGAGCGACCGACTTGATCGTCGAAGGGGAGACGGGGTTCATTATCGACCAACCGTGGTCGATCGACACGTTCGCCGACCGTTTTGAGTGCCTGTTGGGAAACGATTCACTTCGACATCGAATGGGCAAGCAAGCCCGAATGGCCGCCCGACAATTCACTCTGGACGTCCGCATGCCGCAACTTCTTCAAGCCATCGAGCGAGCGCACGCGTCCAAGAACGACGAAAGCCGATCAAAGGACGCCCCCAATCGCAGGGCGGCTTAACTTGGAAGACAAGCGCATCCTTGTTACCGGCGTCACTGGCGCCACCGGCAGGCATCTCGTTCGGACACTCCGACAAGAGGGACGCGGGAATCTCATGGGCGTAAGTCGACGCCCTTATTCGGATCTTCCGCTCGACCAGTATTTTCAAGTCGATCTGACGGACGAGCAACGTCTGGGCCAGATTGTTTCCTTGCTCGATCCCGATGAGGTATACCACCTCGCGGGGGTTAATGGTCAGTCCGCGCCGGGGGAGGCTCTACGCATCAATGGGACGGCCTTTGAGAACCTGACGGCGTCGCTCCGCGGACAGGCCACTCGCCGCGGTCGGCCCATTCGTTTGCTTACCATCGGATCCGCCGCAGAAATTGGGCCGCGAGGCGCGGCATGTTCGCCCGTTCCCGAGTCCGTGGAATGCGAGCCGGCCACCGAGTACGGCGTGAGCAAATGGCGGATCACGCGCCAGGCGGTGAAGGAACCGATCGACGGGCCGCTGCAAATCCTCGTCGCTCGGCCGTTCAACCTTCTCGGACCAGGTTTGGATGCCAAACTTGCCATCGGCCGTTTCGCGGAACAAATCGCCGAAGTCCGGCGCGGCAGCCGATCCGACATTCGATGCGGGTCGCTTCACGCCAAACGGGATTACTTGGATTTTCGGGACGCCGTCGACGCCTATGCCGCGTTGATGAAGCATGGTCGGCCGGGCCAGATCTACAACGTCTGCAGAGGGGAGTCGTTTGGCATGCGCGAGATCCTCGATCGGTTAATGACGCTTGCTGGCGTTCGCGTTCCCGTTCACGCCGACGAGGGGCCGTTAAAGCCCGGAGACATCCCTGACATTTTCGGCGATCCTGGAAAACTAAGTTCCGCGACCGGTTGGCGGCCACGCTGGTCCCTGGAGCAAAGTCTCAAGGACATGCTCGCCATGGAGGATGCGCCATGATTCTCTGGAAGCACCCGATGTTCGCCGACGATCCGCGGAGCGACAGCGAACTTTATGACGCCATCGCTTCCCTTGCCTCGTCCGACGACTTTCACGCGAAACAGGGACGTTCGACGGGTAGGTGCTCGCTTCCCACGCCCCGCGGTCCCCGCAACGTCTATGTGAAGCGTTACTACACCTTGCCCTGGTGGCAACGTCGCTTCTTCTCGCTGGATCAATTCCCCGGCCCACTAGAACAACGCAATCTCGACCTTGCGAAGTCGCTCGGCATTCTCGTTCCCGAACCGATCCTCGCGGGAGCCGATCGCAGTCGGCCATGCAAGAGCTTCCTCGTCATTGGCGAGCTCGAAGGGTTCGTTCCCTTGCATCTGTACCTGCCACGCCGCTTCGCTCGCGAAACGGGTTCCATTGATGAGCTCGCTTCCTGGAATGGGTTCAAACGTCGCCTAAGCGAAAAGATGGTGGACATCTGCCGGCGGCTCCACGGCGCGTCGCTTTATCATCGCGACCTCTATTTGTGTCACTTCTTTATTCGAGAAACCTCGGATTCTCGAACCAGGGATATCGTGGAAAACGAGTTGTCGGCTCCTCGAATCGCAACCGAGATTCGACCGGCCGACGACGTTTCGCGATCGATCGGACGACGATCCGACGTTCCTTCTTTTGATCTTGCACTTATCGATTTCGGCCGGCTTCTCCAATCGTCCCGGCAACGATGGCTCGTCAAGGACCTTGCTCAGCTCCTTTTTTCCGCGGATCTTCCCGGCATCACTCGCGACGATCAGATTCGTTTCCTGGAGCTCTATCTGGAAACCCAATCGAGCGCCCAAGGATATCAGCGCCTTGCACATCGCATTCAGTCGAAAGCAGCCCGATACCATCGCCACAACGCGCGCGCCGCGGCTTGAATGTCCTCAATTCCCTCCGTTGGCTTTTGGAAACGCGAAACGGATTTCCGCGTCAACCCGCCGAGTGCGAGCAAGAGTTGCTTGTATCGCTCGGCAGGGTCGCGTAACTTACTGCTGGTCGCGATCCAGCTTGGCGTTCGTACGGGAAAGGTGACTGTAGATGTCCAGCCGCTTCAAGGTATTGGTTCCGGATTTTTTGCGTGAAGCGAAGGCGGAGGAGAGCGTTCTCCGATCCCACGCCGACGTCGTGCTCCTCCAGGCGGCGAGCGAGCCGGAAATCCTGGATCGCATTCATGAAGCGGACGCCGTCATCGTTTTCCATGACATGCAGCTCACCGAGGCCTCGATCAGCAGAATGGAACGCTGCAGGGGAATCATTCGCTGTGGCGTGGGTTATGACAATGTCTCGCTCCGGGCCGCGGGCAATCGGGGGATCGTCGTCTGCAACGTCCCCGATTACGGAACCGAGGAAGTCGCGGACCACGCCATCCTCATGTTACTGGCGATCGTTCGCAGGCTCATTCCCGCTCACGACTCCATACGCCAAGGAGCGTGGGACCCGAGCATCGTCTACGGCACGCCACGACTCCGGGGGAGAACGCTCGGCCTGATCGGCTGTGGAAGAATCGGCACGGCGACCGCCTTGCGGGCCAAAGCACTCGGACTCGACGTCGTCTTCTATGACCCGTATCAACCGCCGGGTTACGAAAAAGCGATCGGAGTCGGGCGTTCCTACCGGCTCGAGGAATTGCTGGCCCAATCCGACTTCATCAGCATTCACACGCCTCTCACCAAGGAGACGAAACATATCCTCGGCGCCCAGACGCTCGCTTACGTGAAGAAAGGGGCGTACGTCGTCAACACGGCGCGGGGAGGTTGCGTCGACCTGGACGCGCTCCATGCCGCTTTGGAGGACGGTCGTGTCGCCTATGCGGCATTGGACGTGGTGGAAAAAGAGCCACTTGACGACCCGCGATTCCGCAATCACCCGCGCGTTATTCTCACGCCCCACGCGGCGTTCTATTCCGTTGAGGGTTTTGTCGAAATGCGCGTAAAGGCGGCCGAAGAAGCCAAGCGAATGTTCACTGGGGAGCCGGTACGAAACCCGGTCAATCTCCATTCCCTTTCGAATCCCCGTTGCCAAGTTCCCCATCAACCTCCTCTAGAAGTCAAGTAATGCCATCGCCGACTTGGCATGGGGTTGGCGGGCGACTCGCCCCGATGAACGCGTTTGCTAAAACAGCTTCCTGATGCCGCGTTTGCAGCGGGAAAACCGGGATGGGAAAGATCGGGGACACCATGATCGCAACGGAGATCGCCGGGGTCGACATCCGCGACCTCGCCGCCAAGTTTGGCACGCCGACGTACGTTTATGACCAACGGAAGATCGAGGAACGAATCCACGATTTGAAGGCGTTTCCCGCCATCCGTTACGCGCAAAAAGCGAACTCCAACCTCGCCGTGCTTTCCGTCATGCGAAAGCACGGCGTCCTGGTCGACGCGGTGTCGGCGGGGGAAATCTACCGCGCCCTTAAGGTCGGGTATCGTCCCCAGGACATCGTCTATACCGCGGATATCTTCGACCACCCGGCGCTCGCCATGGTCGCGGAACACAATATCCCCGTGAATTGCGGTTCTCCGGACATGATTCCACAATTGGGAGATCGCTGCCCGGGCCGGGGGATCACGCTCCGGATCAATCCGGGGTTCGGACATGGGCACAGCCAGAAGACGAATACCGGCGGCGAACAATCGAAGCATGGGATCTGGCACGAACAGGTCCCCGATTGCGTCGCCCTCGCCAAGAGACACAAGCTCAAGGTAACCGGCATCCACATGCACATCGGCTCGGGGACTGATTTCGAGCACCTGGCTACCGTCTGTGACGCCCTCGCGAAAGCGGCGGAACATGTCGGAGCGGACCTCGAAACCATCAGCGCCGGCGGAGGTCTTCCCATCCCGTATCGGCCGACGGACAAGCCCATCGATATCGACGCCTACACGAAACTCTGGCTCAAGACCAAGCAATTGCTCGAAGCGGAATTGAAGCGAGAACTTCACCTGGAGGTTGAACCCGGTCGGTACCTCGTTGCGGAAGCGGGTTTCCTGATCAGTGAAATCCGTGCGGTGAAGCGGCAAGGAAACAACACGTTCTACTTGCTCAACGCGGGGTTCAACAACCTCGCCAGACCGATCCTCTACGGCGCGTATCACCCGATGTCGATCTGCCCGGCGACCAAGGGGGACGATACGAAGCGACCAACGGTTCCCGTGGTGGTCGGCGGTCCGCTTTGCGAATCGGGGGACATTTTCACTCAAGCGGAAGGGGGATTCGTCGAGACCCGCGAACTTCCGCTCGCCAAAGTGGGAGATTTGCTCACCATTCATTGTGCAGGGGCTTATTCGTTCGCGATGGGTTCAAACTACAATTCGATGCCACTGGCCGCCGAAGTCCTAATCCGCGACAAGAACGCCAATCTCGTGCGTGCCCGGCAGAGCTTGGAAGACCTGGTTCGTGGCGAAGTGGTGCCCTCGTGACCAGAATCATCGTGGAGGGAAAGTTCGCGGACGTGGACGGCATCCGCGACGGCCAGCTGGCGATCGAGAATGGGTTGATCGTCGAGATCGCCCCCCGAATCGGACCACCGAGCCATGTATTTGGCGAGGAATGCCTGATCTTTGCCGGCATGGGGGATATCCATATCCACGCGCGCGAAGACATTACCTGCAAGGAGACGCACAAGGAGACTTTCGCCACCGCGTCCGCCGCCGCCCTTCACGGAGGGATCGTGCACGTCGCCGACATGCCCAACAACCCGGCCGCCCCCATTGATGACGCGAGCTACCAGGTCAAGGAGGATTTGTTTCTCTCCAAACAACTCCCCGTGACCTTCACCTTCTACGCCGGCATCGGTCCAGGCACCAAACCTCTGAAGCGTCATGTTCCCTACAAGGCATACATGGGGCCGAGCGTAGGAGATCTGTTTTTTTCCACGCTCGACGACCTGGACCGGACCCTGGCAAACTACCGCGGCAAGGCGGTCAGTTTCCATTGTGAAGACCCAGTGTTGCTGGCACAAAACCGGTCTGCCGGCACGCATGAAGCGCGACGGCCACCCGAATGTGAATTGAGCGCTACGCGTTTCGCCTTGTCGATGATCGAAAAGTACAACCTGACGGGAAAGCTCTGCCATTACTCGGTGGGAGAAGGATTGGGGCTCATCCGGGAGGCGAAAAGCAAAGGACTTCCCGTCACGGCCGAGGTTACGCCGCATCACGTCTTTTTCGACACGGCGATGATCACGGACGAGAACCGACCGTGGATGCAGATGAATCCACCGTTGCGGTCACCTTCCGACCGGGAAGCGATGCTCGATGCGCTCCGGGACGGCACGGCGGACTATCTCGCCACCGACCACGCACCCCATACGATCCCCGAAAAGGAAGTCGGCGTTTCCGGCCAACCGCACCTCGACACCTACGCTCCTTTTGCGACCTGGCTATTGGTGGAGAAAGGATTCAGCCCGGAAAGGCTTGCCGCCATTTGTTCGGCAAATCCCGGCGCCTTCGTGAATCCATTTCGGCGGGAAAAATTCGGTCGACTGCTCCCGGGCCACGTCGGATCCTTGACCGTTCTCAATCTCAAGGTGCCCACCTTGGTGCGCAAGCAAGATCTGAAGACGAAATGCGGCTGGAGCCCCTTTGAAGGCGTAACGTTCCCCGGCAGCCTCGAAGCTCTCTTCATCCGCGGCACGCGAGTCTCTTGAGCACATTCTCCTCCAACCGTGAAAGAGATGTTCGGTTGAAGTTGGAACTCGACTCCTTTTTCCGCCATGGATCTCCGTTACCATGACCGCCTGATAGTCTTCTTGGAGGTACGAATCCATGTTTTCGAGCGACGCCATTCGACAAAACCAATGGATCGCGTCAAAAGCCTCCCCTTGCACGGGGCACCGCTTGGGATTGGAAAAGACGAAACGGACGCGCTGCGTCCTGCTTGCCGCGATTGGTTTCGTTTGGGCCAATGGTGTTCACGCGAACGAACCGGTGCTCCTCGAAACTCGAAAGATCTGGAACGAAGGAAAGCACAATGCGTTCACGGACCTTGTCCGTTTTCGCGGGGAGTGGTTTTGCACGTTTCGCGAGGCGGAAGATCACGTCGGGGGCGACGGAAAAATTCGCGTTATCACTTCACCGGACGGCGAAGCGTGGCGGTCGGCGGCGTTGATCGCCGAAGAGGGGATCGACCTCCGCGATCCCAAATTCTCCGTCACGCCGGATAACCGACTGATGATCGTCGCCGGGGGATCGGTCTACGGTGGAACAAAGGTGCTCAAGGCCAGGCAACCAAGAGTCCTATTCACCAAGGACGGCGCCGCATGGACGCCACCCATTCGAGTGCTCCAGGAAGGTGAATGGCTTTGGCGCGTCACATGGCATGACGGCAAGGCCTACGGCGTTTCCTACAACGCCAGCGCGGGTAGGGACGCCGAGGTCGAGTGGCGCGTCCAATTGGTCGCCAGCGACGACGGCGTGCACTTCGAACCGGTTACCACGCTTGATGTAAAAGGACACCCGAACGAAACCACGGTTCGTTTCACGCCCGATGGGGAAATGATCGCTTTTATGCGCCGCGAAGCGGGTAGCAAACATGCCTACCTCGGCGTAAGCAAACCTCCGTACAAAGAATGGAAGTGGACGGAAACGAAGCACGCGGTGGGGGGACCGAATTTCCTTATATTTCCGGATGGATCCATGTGGGGAGCGGGACGAAGTTATCCAGGCGGCGCGCGTACGGTGTTGGCGAAAATGACCCGTGAAAGTTACGATCCCGTGCTGAGTTTCCCTAGCGGCGGCGACAACAGCTACCCGGGCCTCGTCTGGCGGGAAGGGCTCCTCTGGATGAGTTATTACTCCTCCCACGAAGGGAAGACGAGCATCTATCTCGCAAAAATCCGTTTACCTGAATAATGGCTACGTCACGTTTCCAAGCGCAAGTGAACTTCACCGACTGTCACGACTTGCACCAGCCCTTTGAGTGTCTCCTCCGGTGACAATACGTGAAGCATCGGAGTTTTGCCCAACGGCATTTTCTTCGTGCTCGAGCAGCCAATTCTTTGTCGACAGTCCGCCGGCGTAGCCCGTGAGACTCCCTTTCGAACCGACGACGCGATGGCAGGGAATCACAATGGAAATGGGGTTCCTGGCATTGGCCGAACCAACCGCGCGAGCTCCTTTCGGCATGCCCAATCGTCGGGCGATATCCTGATAGCTACACCGCTCACCAAAGGGTATCCGCTGCAACTGTTGCCAAACACGCTGTTGAAACGCCGTCCCTTCCGGGGCCAAGGGAAGGTCAAAAGACTCTCGGCGACCAGCGAAATATTCCTTCAATTGCTCGGCGGCTGCTTTCGAAATCGCGTCCCAGCGCGCCGGGATGTCGGCGAAGCGTTTCCAACGCCGGTGCTCTTTCGTATAGACCCCCGCCAGCGCACTTCCCTTGGTTACCAAGAGAATAGGTCCTACGGGAGATTCGATCGATGTGACATGCTCCAGCGGACCATTGCCGCTCAAACCTGCGATATCGTGTGCGGATCCGCCGTCAACAGCACCGACGCGATGGACGCGGGTCCGCGCCGTTCGGGACACCCGCCCGTAAATCGCGATATTGCTTTTCCGATGCTCGCTAGTCATCGCTTTATCCTCCCGCGAAATTCGCCAACTTCCACGCGTACATCGCGCCATAAGCACGCCAAGGCCGCCAGCGTTCGGCAACTTCCAGCGCGCGCGTTACGCTCCCTTGTCCAAGGACCCGGCGCAAGACCAAATCGGTGGCGGGAAAGGCGTCCGGCCATCGCAACGTCCGCATGACCAGGTACTGGGCCGTCCATTCACCAATGCCGGGCATTTCGATTAACGTCGTCGTCGCTTTGTCGGGGCACATCCCCGGACCAAGCTGCAGTCGGCGATCCGCCATCGCACGAGCGAGTTGGACGATCGTTTCCGCGCGTTTCTTGTCAGTCCGCAGGCCGTGATCGAATCGATACTGGCCGCAGCCATTTCCTCGCAACGGGGGCTGACATGGAACACGGAGGGGAAAAGGCGTGACCACGGTTTCTCCGAACTTGGCCACGAGTCGACTCATGATCGTGCTCGCCGCGGAAACGCTCACCTGTTGGCCCACAATCGTGCGGAGCGAGACTTCGAACTCATCGAAAGCTCCAGGCACGCGAAGCCCAGGCCATCTCTTCGCCAAAAAACCGATCACTGGGTCAGGAACGAGCGAAGCATAAATCACTTCCGGGCGAGCTCCGAGATCGAAGAGTTGTCGAATGCGGCAGAGCACCTGGTTGAGAACGGGAACCAGGGAAGTGGATAATTCCACGCGGAGAAAATGTGGCGAGTCTGTAGGTTCGACGGCAAACCAACCACGATGGTCGGTTAACCGAACCGCGCGACGATAGCTGTCACCTTCAACGGCCTCGACTCCGGCAGCAGCGCGGGCGCCTAAAAAGGCAATGAGTTCGCTCCATGCAAAGGGAAGCCGAACAGGGAGCTTCAATACGATCGGCGCATCTCCCCGCTCCACGCGCGAACGGCGCAGGTCGCTTGGCGCTAAACGATAATGCGACTTGAACGAACTATTGAAGCGCCGAAGACTCGAAAAGCCGCTAGCGAACGCGACATCGATGATCGACAGGTCGGTGTCCGTCAAAAGCTGTTTGGCGAGCAAGAGTCGCCGAGTCTGAGCCAGCTGTATGGGGGTGACTCCAAGCTCCTGGCGCGTCACGCGCCGCAACTGCCGTGAAGTCATGCCCAACTGCATTGCCAGTGATTCGATCGACCCTTCACCGTCGAGCGCGCCAGCATCGATGCGAGCGGCGGCCAACCACGCGGCGCGCGGAACGGAGTCCATCGGTCCGTTTCCCGGCGCAAGTTCCGGTCGACATCGGAGACAGGGACGAAAGAACTCTTGCTCCGCGGCGGCGGCCGTCGTGAAAAACCTGCAACGTTCTCGACGCGGGGTTCGAACGGGACAGATGGGTCGACAGTAGATTCGCGTCGTCGTTACCCCGACAAAGAAGACGCCGTCGAAACGGCGGTCGCGCGCCACGAGCGCGCGATAACAGATTTCCGGATCGATCTTCATGAGGGCAAGTTACCGCGCGAACCAGGAATTGGCTCGCCACTTTCGGACATGAAAACGAATGGACGATCAGACTATCCAAACGTGGAGAGACTTATTGCCGCTCAGAAAAATAATGCAGGGGCCCGGTGCGCTTTTGTACTGCAGGCTCTCCAAGCGACCGGGCTGGGGAATGGGACGCTACGTTTCCGATGCTCTATCTCGGCTCGGGAAACAACATTGGCGTTGGACCAGGGAATTGGCGTCGAGTCCCTGTGCCGGCGTGAAAGAGGTGTTGAAGGATTCTGTTTCGCGGCGTAGGCAGAAACGAACACGGCCCTCCCTTATGGGGAAGGCCGAGTTAGGATTTTAATGGGAATGCGTGTCTCGCATTTTATTGCGAGTTCACGTCCGAGCTTAGAAGCGGAAGCCGCCGCCGCCGGATCCGCCACGACGGCCGTATCCGCCGCCACCACCGCCGCCGCCACTGCTCCGTCCGCGGCCGCCGAATCCGCCGCCGCTGGAGCGTTCTTCGCGCGGACGCGCTTCGTTGACGGTGAGTCTGCGTCCCTGCTCTTCGCGACCGTTGCAAGCGGAAACCGCCGCCGCCGCTTCATTGTCCGAGCTCATTTCCACGAATCCGAATCCCTTCGAGCGACCGGTATCCCGATCCATCACGACCTGGGCGGAGACGACCGTGCCGTGCTCGCCGAAGATCTTTTCCAAATCACCATTGGTAACCTGATACGACAAGTTACCGACGTACAACTTCTTGCCCACTTCGGGCCTCCTGAAAAACAGCGATGCAGCAATGTAACCAACCAAACCGTGGAAGGGAGCCTGCACGCAACGTGAAATACTAGTTTTAAGCGCGCGAAGAAATGATGGTCAGGTGAGATGGATCATCAAGTCCAAGAAAGCTTCGCAGAACTTAGCTAAGGTACAATATACGTCTGAACGCGTTGGGTCAAGGCCATGCGTGACATTCCTGAAGAGATCAAGCGAAATAACCTTACGTTTTGCCGCTCAGAGCGGGAATGACGTGGGAGAGTTTACATTCGCCAAGCAGCCGGGCCGGAACATACGACATTGCTTTTCTGGTGCTCGGCAGGGATGACAATCGAGTTGCCTTCGAATGAGCCCTGCCGAACAACGTGGGCAATTAGCGCACCAGGGCACGGAAGCTAACGATGGTGGATTCGTCGGGCTGGAGTGGTTCATGGAACTCCCAGCGAAGGACGTTCGAACCCACCTCATTGAAGTTGGCAAGAAAGGTCGCCTTGCGTTCCGACCTCGCGGAATCGGCGACATACTCCAATCGGGCCGTCAAACTGTCCACGATCGCCACATTATTGGCCGGTTGCGTGCCGGTATTCGTGACGCGGATCATGAACTCAACGGTGTCCCCGATGTTGGCATGAGTCGCCGACGCGATTTTCTCGATCTTCAGGCAGTCAAAGCCAGGATTCTCTTCGATCTTGCGAATCTCTTGATGCCGCCAGACGGAAACCAATTGGCCGGTCCCCTCGACCATGGCAATAACTTGGGGAAACTGAACCTGTGTCATGGTCTTGGCAAATACCACCCGTTTGGCGATCATCGCCTGTTCGCTGTTATGCAGCTTGCCAATCTGCTGGACGCCAATTTCCGCCGCCCAGCCCAAACCTTGGTCGAACGCGTCCAGGGACCGCACTTCCATGAAGTCCCCTTTCCATTGTTCGCCCACGACTTCACTCGCCCGTTGCCGGGTTTGCGCCGCCTTGGCCCGTTCGTACTTGAAGCGTTCCGTTTCACGAGCCAGTTGAGTGTACGTGCCGAGAATGTCGTCGCGCTCGATTCGATCGGCGATGCGCCGTTGTTGAAATGCTTCGACGCCGCGTTCCTGTCTCACTTCCAAAAACCGGGGGGCGAAGATACAGACTCGATTGGACTCCTTGATCTTTCTCTTCCCCGTGATGTCCTCGTAGACGGCGACCGTGTCGGACGGATTGACGTTGACGAGGTAGCCGTCTAGCCCGAAACCCGCGCGCGGCTTCAGATCGCCGCCGTCGCAGAGGAACTGCCGCTCTGGCTTAAAGTGAGGGTTATAGGGGTTCTGCCACAGATACGGCTGAGCGACGGCAGCCCCCATCATGCCTCCGGGCATGCCGTTGGGAGCACATCCTGGAGCCGGGCAAGCCGATGTCGGATCGGCTGCCATCGCCGGCGCGGGCCCCGCGGGCGCAGGGGAGCGGTGCGTCGCCAACTGAATCGCAACGTCCGCGCCCGTGTCGGAATCATAGAAACGATCGACGACTTCGTGTTCCGCGCCGCTCGCGTCCTGAACTCGAATTCGGCGGGGCAAGAGGAGCGACAATTGCATGCCGTTAGCCGAGATTTCTTCCGGCGTCGGAATCCGATTTCCCATCCGAACCACGAGCATCAAGGTGCCCAAGCCTTTGGCTTTCTCAATCGGGTTTTCCTCACCCCCCGCAGTGTAGCGAACGCTGTCGTTGGGATCTCCCAAGTAGGGCAGTGCGTTCTCGGGATTTTCCAAGGCGATGACCTTGGTAATCATGGTCTCGCGAACGAGCGAGATAAGGTCCTCGCCCACGAACACGACCGGTATCGGGACCGAAGAGGGTTTCACCTGCGGCGGGACGGCGAGCATCCCCACCACCTCGATGGTTCCAAAAAACTGCTTGCCTTCAAGGTCCGGCAAGTTTTCCAACGCGAAAACATACCGAAGCAACGGACGAAGTCCCACGGTCACCGGAGCATCGAATCGATGCGGTTTGCCGCCCGTGCCGTAGAAGGTGATCTTTGCTCCCTCGGGAGCGGAGACTCGAACGTAGACGGGCTGCGTGGGAAGTTTCGGCTTGGGAGCGAACCGAGGATGAGCCGGCATCTGCATCGGCCCTTGACCCGGAATCTGCCGTGCAAGAGGGCGAACCGGGTTCATCCCTCCGTTCGTATTCGCCGGAGGAGCCCCCTGTATGGAGCAGACATTCGCGTGGACCAAGAGCATGGTCAAAAGAATTGGAATGGCGCGCTTGGAGGAGAGCGCGAGCGGGACGGTCACCGTGCCTTCGGTTAGACGCCTGTTGGTTCCCTGGAGCATGGCAGAACTCCCCTCCCCCTGGAAATACCGTTCGGTAACAAATGGGGCCGGCAAGCCGGCCCCCTTCGAACGTTCGTAATGTGGCGGAGATTGATCCGCTTGCCGACGAGGGAGGTTTCCTGCTCGCTCGCCATTGGTCGCGAAACGATCTCCCGCCCGCGTACTCCCAGTCCGTGGCTTAGAATTGGGGAGTGACCGTGACCCGACCCGGTTCAGCCTTCATCGATTCCGGCAGCGTTTTCGGGGCGTTCGCCGGAGTCAGCGTCGGCAATTCCGGAACCTTGACCCCCTCCTTCGAGGCCATCTCCGGGGGAGGACCCATGATCGGGGCTGGCGGGAAGAGTGGCGGACTGTGGGGCATCTCCAGGTCGACGCTACCCACGCGAATCACTGCCAGGATCGCACCACGACGATGTGCTTCCTGGATCGGGTTCACGCCCGGATCCAGACGGGTCGAGACCAGCGTTTCCACTCCCGCGATCGCCAGTTCTTGGAACTTCGGATCCGGCAAATAGATGACCTTGGTCACGAAGTTGCCCGCCTGCACTTGATCGAAGTCCTCGTCCGTCAGTTCGATAGGAACCGCGTTATGCGACAGGTACGCATCCACTTTCACGTTGCCGGGATAAACTTCCAACGTCGGGTACAATTCCAAACCCGGCCGATTCGCGATCTCGGTCAACTTGAGTCGATAGATCCGCGCTTGAGCGAAGTTGTATCGCGCGGGAACCTCGAGCTGAGGAGCGGTGAAGCCATCCTGGCTTTGAGCTTCCACACTCTGCCAGGCGATTTTCATGCCCGTGGGCTGCACGAAGCGAACCTGCGTCCGACCCGTGAGAAACCGTGGCCCGAGCGGAATGCCCGTCATCATGCCAGGTCCCATGCCGGCGCCAGGGCCACCCGCTCCGGGTCCTCCCATGCCATCGGCACAACCAGGGCCACCGCCCATGCCGCCCATAGGCCCACCCGCCATCATCGTGCTTCCTGGTCCCATCATCGGACCGCCCGGCCCCATCATCGGACCGCCTGGACCCCTCATCGGACCACCCGCCCTCATCGCTGGCGATCCGTTCGGATTGACCATGTTTGCCGGTCCCGGAAGGGCTCCGCCGTGACTTTCGACGGCAGCCGCCACCCGTTGCCGGAAACTGCGGTTCTGCATCACTCCGTGACCTTGGTTGTAGCCGACCG
Organism: Planctomycetota bacterium; assembly: GCA_046350335.1. Lineage (GTDB taxonomy): Bacteria > Planctomycetota > Planctomycetia > Kolteriales > Kolteriaceae > JAXMAQ01. The sequence continues at coordinate 84,974 of JAXMAQ010000005.1, read as the reverse complement.
TCTGGATGTCGCTTCCCGCAGTCGGTTGCTTGGCCGTCGACGAAGTTGTCGGTGAATCCGACAGGATCCGGTTGTATTGTTTCGCGTCGATGTGACTGCCTGGCGATTGGCAACCGATCACCGAAGCGGATGTCAGCAATGCGAATGCGATCCGTTTCATCTTCTTTCCCCTGCTCGGTAGAATCATCGGCCTACCCAGTGCCCGACAACCGGACCTCCCGTCGTCGCCAGCGGTTCCCTCCACCGCGCCGGACGGGGTTCTCGCCTTGTGCGAGGAGCCGTCGTAGATATAGTCGGTAATTGAACGACTTGAGCTTCTGGCAAAGTAAGGAAATCCTGCAAATGCGGAATTACCCATTTTACCTGCTTTTAACGCTGCTCTGGCTTCCGCTTGGATTCGGAGCCGTCAAAGCGGACGAAAAAACTGCAGCTGCGGATTCCCAGCCACCCGCCGCGAAAGATGCTCCTCCACCGAGCCCCCCGCCACCCGAGGATCCCAACGAAGAGAAAGCCAAGAAGTTCATCATCGCTTGCGCGGAGAAAATCGAAAAGATCGACTACGTCTCCGCCGAACTCCACGAAGCAGCCTACGTGACCGACCGAACGGTCACGTCCAGCGGGATCTATCTTCGCGGGCCCGATCATCGAACCAGGCTGGAACTCGACGTGAACTTCGGCGACGCCAGTGGCAAACGGATTCAGGTCTCCGATGGCAAAGTCGGCTACCAGTTTCGAAAGGTCCTCGACCAAGTGGACGTCAGCAGCATTCAACTCAGCCAGGTGCTACCATTGATCGCGCGCAAGGAGATCCCAGAACAGGCGAGAAACACCATTCAGGCGCAGTTGCCGCTACTTGATCCGGGAGAAATGCTCAAGGGATACCTCCACGACGTCACCTTCACCAGCATGGAGAATAAAGAGATCGGGGAAGGGGACGCCAAACGGTCGGTCACCGTCCTCGAAGGCCATTGGACGCCACAAGCGGTCGACATGCTCGCCGGTCGCCAGACCAACGGTAAGCTGGAAAACCTCGGTGGAAACATGCCACAGTATTTGCGTCTCTTCCTCGATGACGAGACCGGCTGGCCACTTCGCGTCGAAATGTTCCGCAAAGACAAGAAGGCGGAATTCAAACCGGTTTTCGTACTGGAATTTCGCAAGTTGAAGATCGGCGAAAAGATTCCGGACGAGCAATTCACTTTCACCCCCCCGGAAGGAGTGAAGGTGACGGACGTGACCGACCAATGGGTAAGCAACCTTCAGGGATTGCCAGACAAGGCGACAGCCATCCCGTCCAACGCCAATCCCGCAAGCGCCGTTTCCGCCCCGCTCAACGCCGCGGAACCAGCGAAAGAACCGGCAAAAAAGGAATAGCGCGTGAAACGCGCCGCCGTTCAGTTCCCGCCGCGGAACCGATGCGCGACTCCCCCTGGATCCCGTGTTTTCTGTCGGCGCGAAGCGAGTTTTCCGAGCCTAATTGTTGTTGGTCTTTTTATTGGATGATCGGTTGGAGCCCCGTTGCTGAGCTTTCGCTTTGCGCCCCTCTTTCTTTTTCTCTTCGTCGATTTTCTTCTGCTTTTCGGCAGCGATTTTTAACAGTGCTTGCTCTCGCTCGTCGAGAAGACGCTGATACTTCGATTCATCCCGATTCGACGTTCGGACCATCTCTTCCAACTGTTCGAGGATTTTGGAGGATTGGTCCCTGGTAAGCTGGCTGGTTTCCAGTCGGGTGCGCGTGTCAATCACATACGCGCTCAGCGCGTCCTTGGTGAGATATTCCGAACCCATGAGCTCCGCCGTGCGATCGACGATCGCGTGTGCCGAAATGGCGGAAATCCGTTTCGCCCGGAGTTCTTCGATGAAACTGTTGGACAAAACGTCGACGCGCCCTCGATCGGGCTGATAACAGCCATCGAAGGTTCCCCAAATTGCGTCGCGCACCTCTTGTCGAGCGCTTTCGGGAAGCTCCGCCAGCCCATGGAGCTTGGCGAACATCTTGTTGACCCGCGAGAGTTGCTCACGCTGGCTGGTCGTCAGGTTGGTCAGCGTGGGATCGATTTGGATTTCTTCCTCCTCTTCCTCGGCTTTTTCCTTTGCCTCTTTGTTCTTCTTCGGCTTGTCTTGCAAGGCGACCAGGTTCGCGGCGAAGATCGCCGCCAGCACCAATCCCACGCCGAAATGCCAAATACGAATTGCCATGACCTTGGTTCCCAATTGCAGAAGTCCCAGGGACTCGCGTTGTTTGGAAGATGGCGAGTCGGGGGTCGAACATTCCAATTGTTCGACGATCCGGGGTTGCGATCCGGACTCTCATTATCCTACAATTTTCGCATCCATGGACGCAAGGAGGTGAGTTGGTGCCTTTGAAACTCGATGAACTTCATCAAGGGGATTGTCTCGAAGGCCTCGAACGGCTGGAAGCCGAGTCGGTCGACTTGGCCTTTGCGGATCCTCCATTCAACATCGGCTACGAGTATGACGTCTACAAGGATGTGCTCGAACGAGATCACTACCTCGAGTGGACTCGGAAGTGGACCGCCGCCGTTCATCGGGTGCTCAAGCCGACCGGAACCTTCTGGGTTGCGATCGGCGACGAATACGCCGCCGAAATGAAACTGATCTTGCAGAACGACCTCAAGATGGACTGCAGGAGCTGGGTGATCTGGTACTACACGTTCGGCGTGAATTGTAAGAGGAAGTTCAGTCGCAGCCACGCGCACCTCTTTCATTTCGTCAAGCATAAGAAAGAGTTCACTTTCAATGGCGACGCGATCAAGGTTCCCTCGGCGCGCATGACGACTTACGGCGATGCTCGAGCGGCGGCGGGTGGCCGACTGCCCGACGATACCTGGATCCTTCGTCCGCAAGACGCATCCGGCTCATTCCAAGCCGACGAGGACACTTGGTATTTCCCCCGCGTTGCGGGAACCTTCAAGGAACGCCGCGGGTTTCATGGATGCCAGATGCCGGAACAGCTTCTCGGCAGGATTATTCGCGTGTCGTCAAACGAGGGAGATCTCGTGCTCGACCCGTTCGGTGGAAGCGGGACCACGCTGACGTCTGCCAAAAAACTCGGGCGCCATTTTCTCGGCTTCGAGCTTTCCGAAGACTACGCCACCCGCGTCCGCGAGCTTCTGGCCACGATTCGCCCTGGCGATCCGCTGGCCGGCTCGGAAAATCCGAACGCCAGCGCTCCTTCGACGCCCGAAAACCCCCTGCAACGTACCCGCACCGGGCGCCGACGCGCTCCCGCCGCCGACGATCTCTTCAACTAATGAAGTTCGCGAACAGGCAGCGGGGAAGGATCGAGGTCCCCAAAACCACTCTAAAGCAAAGCGACTATTTAGGGGATGGGGACGGAATCAGTTTCTGCTCTTCGAGAAATCGAGCGATTTCGGTGGCCGCGATTCCATGCGAGACATCGTTGGGATGACCGTCGATCACCCCGAGGACGGAGATGGCGTCAAAGGGGATACTCGCGAGCTTGTCCTTAAGGTTCAGGATGGGTATGCCCGAGGACGCAAGACCGTTGGTGACGGTTTCGTCCATTTCCCGCCAATTGGGATTGTTGCTATCCCGATACAAGACGACCAATAAGCGCACGCCATTCTGTTCACAAAGCGCCTTGAGTTTAAGCACCTCGTCCACGCAAACCTGGTAATCCTTGGACGCGGACGCGCTCCGTACCTGTTTCTCGATACTTCCGAGAAGTCCATCGCCGGCGCGGGGTTTCTCGTGAAGTCCGCGCTCTTCCGCTTCGAGGTACGACATATTGTCGTTATGGACCATGGTTAAAAGGACGAGATGGGGTTTGGTTTTTGAGGCGATCAACTCATAACACTTCCGCTCTTGCCAGGTGCTGTAGCCGCAGACGCCGAAGTTCATGGTCTCGAACTTCTGTCCGGGTACGCGGGCATTCAAGATTGCTTCCAAGCGACGAGTAAACGTATCTTCTTCGTGTACACCTTGTCCGAAAGTGACCGAATCGCCGAGACAAGCAATGCGGAACGAATCCGGGGCTGGTTCGGGCGAATGATTGGCGTCGCGGAACCCCATGTCGTTGATCCGGTAGGTCACTGCGTGCCGAACGGGTTCCTCCTCGGGGTCGTCCGTTTGTTCCATGGACCAAAGTCGAATATCGGCGAATTCCAAGGGAACCGCTGACCCACCCACGCCAAACACGAAACGGGCCTCCGGGTCATCGATGCGCGCCTTGAACTCTCCGCCAATATAGTTCCACCCAGGCTTGAGCGACCATTCCGCCGCAAGACCCGCGTTCGTCCAATCCGGAAAGGACTGCGTGATGAGCATCTGCAACGAACGTGGCTGCTCGATCCGAACGCGAAGCGAGTAGTTGTATTTCTTGCGTGCCCAAATCTGATACGAGTTCTGAAAGACCTGAACCTTCCACGGATCATCCGACGACGACTTGAGCACGCGAACCTTGGCGACTCCATTACGCGCGGTCGGGACCTCAAGTTCCGCCTCGTCTCCCCCCGTGGTGGTGATTTCCCAGAAACGCATGTCCAAAGGTCCGGGTCGATTCGTGGATAACCGCTCGAACGATAGGTTCTGCAATTCGACCGGCGCGACATGCTCTCCGAGGTTGAACACGAACATCGACTTGGGATCCGAATGGGTGGCGCGAAAGGACCGCGTCACGGTAGTCCATTCCGTCGTCAACGGCACCTTGACATAGATCCCATGATTCCGCGGCGACGCCCCTTCGCTCATCATGAGAAAATCGATCGTTCGAGGTACATCGGCGCGGGCGCGAAATGAGATCGCGTACCGTCGACCCTGCGTGATGGGGAGATGACCGTACTGAAGCATGACGTTCCATGGCTTGCCGTCGCCAATCTCCCGCGGCTCGACTCGCAAGACGGTGGGCTCGGATCCGATGCAACGCAACCGCCCTTTGCCCAAATTCGAATGCCCCAAACGCCACCTCCGCGGCTCAAGCAAACCGTAGATGGGCACCTCGTGGAAATACTGCCGCGGATTGCTTGGATAACCCGTAAGAAATTGGCTATCCGGGATGTACCGATGTTCGAGCTCGCTATCGGGAATGGCGGACGTTCCAATCCACGCGACGTCGTTGGGGGGAATGAGCACCTCTTCGATGGGGGAGGGAGAGATCGTTTGAGTGGGCTTGCCGGGATAACGACTGGACTCCAACCAGAATATCCCTGCATCCACTGCCGCCAGCGCCAACGTCAAGGTTAAAAAAAGGAGCATCCCCTTGGGAGGCGCAAGCAGCCGCGTGATGCCGAGGAGTCCCGTCAAGAATCCGCCGGCAAGCGAAAGATACGCCATCGCCTTGCAGAGCCGAAAAAAAACTTGAGGGGCAGGTGACTCTTCAAAAAGAAGCGCTAACTGAACGAAGATCACGACCGCGAAGATGAGTTTCGCGAAACCTACTTCCGGGCGCATATTGCGGATCGACAGCCAAATGCCAACGATGCCGATCCAGGCTCCGATCGCGCGTAGCAGGGGATGACCGGTGTTTCCCACAACCCAGGTAAATGCACTTACGAAATAGATAAATGCAAAGAACGCGAAGCTCGTCCGAGAGGTGACGACATCCTCCAAACCAAACGGACGACGACCCGAAAGCTCGTTTTCCGGCTCTCGTGTTGGATCCGTCATGGTCAAGACATGGTCCTGGAGCGACATTCGTCGAAGTATACTTTCTTCATAGCTTCTGGGTTCGAACTCCGTCCATCCAGCGTTTGAACTTTAATGCGGCAATCGCCTTTTTTCAACCATCCCGTGGGAAAGAAGACGTCTCTCTCGGGACGAGTACGCCGGAGGATTGGGAAATGATCGGGAGAAGCTCGTGCGTGACGATTCAGGCAACCTCGTCACCGCTTCGAAGGACTTCCTCGAACGTACCGACGAGATCACATCCGCGATACGGCTTTTGGATAAAACGGATCGAACCGGCGTTCTTGAGATGATCGGCAAAGTCCGATTCGCAATAACCGCTCGAAATCACCACCGGAATGTCCCTGCGAATGCGGCGAAGTTCCGCGCAGGTCTGTTCACCGTTCATTTGCGGCATGGTCATGTCCACCAGGACGGCACGAATGGTGTCGGGATGCTCTTGAAAAATGCGCAACCCCTCGTCCCCTCCGTTCGCCGTGAGCACGTCGAAACCCGCTTGATGAAGCATGCGAGCCGTCAGCGCCAACACGGTTTTGTCATCATCAATGATCAGCACTTGCTTTAGTCCGGAACCCAAGGGCGTCGTTTCCATGGCTCAAATACCTTTTTCTAAGTTCGCTTACCGGGATTTGTCGATCACGGAGTGCTTCGGCTCAGGGACGGCCGCCGAAGCACCATGCTGCGAAAATCCTGGAGACCCCATGGGTGCCAGGGACGCTCCTAGTCCATCCCCATGGAGATCCGCCACTCGTTTATCTCCCCGACTTCGCCAAACGGACGGTCTATAGACTCATTCACCCTATTGCCGAACCATCTCGTTCGACATGTAGAAGATCGCCGAGTTATTCACGACTATTGGAACCCTAGCACGATCGAATCCGTTCATGGCAAATCGCCGTGAATTTCAACTTCGGAACTGCCATGTCTCGACGACCATCGGGTTCTCTCCGCGGGACGTGCCGCGCCGGCCGCTGGGGTCGCGAACAGAAGCTCGACAACCCAATTCCCACGGACGCCGAAGCGCCCGTGTGTCCAACCGACACGCGCCATCGTAACATCAGTCATCCTCATGCTGCCAGCCAATTCTTTTGAAAACGTAAAATAATACGCCCTCCGTCCAAGTCCACGTCGCGTCGTAGCACATACATAAAGACACGCCGGTGAAATACTTCTGCATCTCACGTAATTGCAATACCTTACGTCTGTTACATACCTGTTACCCACGAAACGCATTCGAGCGCGTATTCTTGGAAATCGACGAAATCGCTTTGTGTCGGCGAAACGTTGACTCCCTGCCGGCCGTCGTCGGTTTCTTTAGCGAGCATCAGAACCGGAATGTCGCAATGCTTGGTCCAGGCGCTCGGCGCGCCTTGGTGCTAGCGGGCGAATCCCTCAGCCATGTTCGACTGGAATCCTCACGTGGAATAGCCACGACATGGTCCGAGTTGGATTGGGAACTTACCGTCGTTTCGCTTGGGAGTCGACGGATCGCTGTCAGTCACCCATACGAGGCCCGTTCTTTCAACGAAAAAGGAGCTTGGATATGTACGTCGTTCGTCGAATAGCCGTGGGTCTACTTCTATCCTTGTTGGCCTCATTGGCCTTCGAGTCGGCGGCCAAGGAACCGGACTCTCCGAAGATCCAAATCGCGCTCTTGCTCGATACGAGCAACAGCATGGACGGCTTGATTGGTCAGGCCAAGAGCCAACTGTGGCGGATCGTCAATCTATTCGCCCACTGTAAGCGGGAAGGGAAGACGCCAATCGTTGAGGTTTCCCTTTATGAATACGGCAACTCCGGGTTGCCCGAAGCCGCGGGCTTCATTCGCCAAGTACTTCCCTTCACAACCGATCTCGACGCCGTCTCGGAGCAATTGTTCATTCTCAGGACCAAAGGCGGAAACGAATTTTGCGGCATGGTCATCGACCGCGCCGTGAGGGAATTGAGTTGGAGTGACGGCAAGAACGATTTGAAAGCGATCTTCATTGCGGGGAACGAACCGTTCACGCAAGGAAGCGTGGACTATCGAAGTGCGTGCGAACTCGCCGTCGGAAAGGGCATTGGCGTCAACACGATTCACTGCGGTGACCGCCCGAGCGGTGAGTCGGGTGGTTGGCAATCCGCGGCATTAATGGGAGGTGGCACGTTCTCCAGCATCGACCAGAACCGAATCGTCGTCACGATCGAGACCCCTCAGGACAAGGAAATCATTCGGCTCGGCGTGGAGATCAATAAGACCTATATCGCCTACGGATCCCAGGGAAAGACCGGCGAATTACGGCAGACGGCCCAGGATGCGAATTCCTCCAGTGTCTCGACGTCGAGCCTGGTTGATCGATGCTTCGCGAAGTGCTCCGACAACTATAAGAACCGACATTGGGATCTCGTGGACGCGATCAAGGAAAAGATCGTTAAACTCGAAGAACTTCGGGACGAGGTCTTGCCCGAGTCGATGCGAAAGATGAGTCTGGAGGAGAGACGCAACTTCGTCGCTGCGTGCGCCAAACGGCGCGCGGATATCCAGAATGAAGTCACCAAATTACAGATCGAGCGGCAGAAATACATCGACGCGGAAATGAGGAGACGAGGCGACAAAGACGATGAGTCGTCGCTGGACGACGCGGTCATCGGCGTGCTTCGCGATCGCGCGCGGAAACTGGGATTCGAGTTCGAGGGACCATGAATAAGTCGATCATCCTGGTGGTGGAAGACGATGCCGCGATTCGCCGCGGCATCGTTGACGCCCTTCAATTCCAGGGTTTTCACACGCTCGAGGCGGCCTCCGGGGATGCCGGCTTGCAGACCGCGTTGGGCGCGGACTGTCTCCTCCTGCTATTGGACGTCGTGTTGCCCGGCAAAGACGGTTTCACGATACTCCGCGTTCTCCGGGAACAAAGACCGTCGTTGCCGGTGATTCTGCTGACCGCGCGGGGAGAAGAAGCGGACCGGGTCCGTGGCCTTCGCCTGGGTGCCGACGACTATGTCGTCAAGCCGTTCAGCGTACGAGAGTTGTTGGCGCGGGTGGAGGCGGTTTTGCGCCGGTCTCCCTCCCGTCCCACGGAGCCTTGCCTGCTGCCGTTTGCCTTTGGAGAAATCGACCTTGCGAACAATGAAGTCCAGTTTCACGATCAGAGTCGCGCGACGCTTTCCGACCGGGAAACCAACCTGCTGCGATATCTCGCCGGCCAGAACGGCCGGATTGTCTCGCGATCCGAACTTTTGACGCAGGTTTGGGGCATTGACGCCGCCAACATCGAGACGCGAACCGTGGACATGCAGATCGCGCGGCTGCGGGAAAAACTCCGAGATTCCCATGGCGAGGCACGCGTTCTGATAACGGTTCGCGGCAAGGGATACCGCCTGGCGCGGAACGGAGAACCCACATGACCTGGCGCATTCCCTTTATTGCCATGTCCATTGCGTGCTTCGTGGTTCTCGTCGGAGCACTCGGCTGGATCGGGCACCAGGTACTCGATCTGGAGCGAAGAGAACTCCTTGCCTCGGCCCAATCGGAGCATGAATCGAAAGTGAGACTCGCGCTCTGGCGGATTGACTCCGAGGTCGGAACCGTTCTCGCCATCGAAAACGCCCGGCCGTTCGCCGACTATTTGATGCCCTCCAGTGTCCATGGCGGAAAGAAAGGCTCGGCGCGCGACGGGAACGACCGTTCACAACTCGATCCAGAAGCGGCCGTTCATGCCATGTATTATTTTCAGATTGATCCCAAGGAAAGACTCGTCGCCGCGAACGGCCTCAATCGGCAACTCAACCCCTCCGTCGGATCCAAGGACGACACGTCAAAGCCAGAGTCCGACCAAGCCGAGTCCGCCACGCCATTCACGTCCGATCCCAATCACCGCGACGCGGCCCCCATCTCGAAGGATGCCGTCGCGTTTCTCTGTAACGTTATTCCATTCCAAGCATCACCGTCAGCCGCGTTTCGTCGAAACCAATCCAGCCAACCGACGAATGCATCGCCATCGTATTCGAGCCCCGAATCGAGGCTGTCGAGGCAATCGGCCAATGAAGTGGAATTTCAACAACGGCTCTCGAACGTCAACCGGAGTCAGACAAACTTCAAAACCGCGGCCAACCAGATGGCGGAATCGATTCGCGAGGGATGGCTCGTGCCGGCATGGCGCGACGGTGCTTTGTTCCTCGCCCGTCGCGTCGTTATCCGTGACCAGGAGTACATTCAGGGATTCCTGGTCAACTGGTCCGATTGGAAACGATCCCTTCTGAGATCCATTCACGATCTCCTGCCCGACGCGGATCTGGAGTTAGCGCAGCCTGAGGCTTCTGTGGACCCGATGCGGCGGCTTGCGTCGCTGCCCGTTCAAATCGTCGTCCCCACCGTCGCAGCGCCAAGAATCGGATGGTTCACCCCGATCCGAATCGCGTTGTTCGTCGCCTGGCTTTGCATGCTGCTCGCGTATGCCGCGGTAACGCTTCTCTTGGTCGGAGCCGTAAGACTCAGCGAACGGCGGGCCGACTTCGTTTCCGCCGTTACCCATGAACTTCGCACTCCGATCACCACCTTTCGAATGTACGCCGACATGCTCGCGGAAGGGATGGTTCCCGACGAGGAGAGGCGGCAGCGGTATTTCGAAACACTCCGCGCGGAGGCGGATCGACTGGCGCACCTGGTGGAGAACGTCCTAGCGTACGCCCGCCTGGAACGTGGACGGGCGGGAGGCGAGCCGCAAACGCTTAGCATCGGACAACTCACCGACCTGATCCGCCCGCGCCTTGAGGACCGGACTAAGAATGCCCAGATGCAGTTCGTGACGAATACGGGGAATGCCGACGGCGCAACGGTCACCGTGGATCCACTTGCCGTCGAGCAGATCCTTTTCAATCTCGTGGACAACGCCTGCAAGTACGCTTTCAACGCGAAGGACCGGCGAATCCTGCTGGACGCGAACGCGGACCCGCGGTTCGTTCGATTCACCGTTCGCGATTTCGGCGACGGCGTCCTAAAACGGGAGGCGAGAGGATTGTTTACTCCCTTTGGCAAATCCGCGAAGAAAGCGGCGGAGACCGCGCCGGGAATCGGACTTGGACTGACCCTCAGCCGGCGGCTCGCCCGGAGAATGCACGGCGATCTTTCCCTTGATCGGTCCGTTGAATCCGGCGCGGCCTTCGTGCTCGCCTTGCCACGCGCCAACGGCCAATCGTAGGAAACGCCGTGCTGCCGATATGACGCAAAGACAATCTCGTCCGCCTGGCGAGCCGTCATCGAGACCATCGATCGAGCAACGGGAAAACGCTTACCTTCCCGCGATTTCATCGACCGTGAAAAGATAAAGCTCCGATTGCCCAGATCTTTCGGAAATTGTGACGACCTGATTTCCTCGCGGATGCCACGAAGGAAAGTCGTCCCGTTCCGAATGCTCGGTCAGGTTCTTCAAGTTCTCGCCGTCTGCGTCCATGAGATAGACCTCATAGTTGCCGTCACGAATCGAGGTGAACGCCAGCCGTTTTCCGTCCGGCGACCAAGCCGGGTGAATATCCATGTTCGGCGATTTCGTCAATGGCCTGACGTTTGATCCATCCAGGTCCATGACGAAGATATCGAGGTTTCCACCTCGGCTGGAGCTGAATGCAATCCGTTTTCCATCGGGCGATACCGAGGGGCTTGTGTTGATTCCCACGGACTGCGTCAGAAGTTTAAGATCCTTCGCGTCCAGGTTCGTGGAGGCGATCTGCTGACCGCCGGGACCGGACATGCAAAAGACGACGCGGTCGCCGGCGGGCAAAAACGAAGGCCGGCGAACGGCACTTCTCTCCCCCGGTGGATTGAAGGTCGCCGTCGTGTTTTTTGCCCGGTCGTGGATGGTGAGTTGCAGCTGGGAGGAGCCCTGCGTGCGCGAGTAACAGAGGTATCGACCGTCCTTGGACAGGCAGCCGTCAAATTGATGCGTGGGTTCACCCGGCAGGAATGGCTCGGAAACTCCCTCCGCGATCCGGTATCTTTCCAGTCGCAAGTGATTCGGCGCGTCTCTCACTGTGTAGAGGATCGCGTCTCCGTCGTCGATGAACGAAGGCGTCAGCTTGAGACGGCCGTCATTGGTTAACCGCCTGGGTTCCTCTGCGCGTCCCCGCATGGCCATGAGGCATGCCGCGAAAAACACGGTGCACCAGCGAATGCGAAACGTCGCTGCCGTCAAGTCAAACGAGGCCATCGATGGTCCGCCCTTCGGGCAACACGCGCAACTGTGCTCGGTCTTCGGAGGTCATTCCCGCGAGCGTAAGCATGGTCGTACCGACCATGGAGGGGGTGATCGGCGTCGTCACCGGATGCTCACCTCGGGCATCGCTTTCCCCCAGGAGTTGCCCTTGGGGCACTCCCGCGCCCGCCCAGAGAGAACAATAACACTGGTGCCAATGGTCGCGCGAGCCGATCTCGTTGATGCGCGGAGTTCGACCGAATTCGCCCAACGCGACCACCAACGTCGAATCCAGTAGACCTCGGCTTTCCATGTCATCGAGCAAGGCCGCGAACGCACGATCCAAAACCGGACCGTGCCAATCCATGAGCAATTCGAAGTTGTCCGCGTGCGTGTCCCAGCCATAATCCGCGAATCCGAACAGGACCTCGACATATTGGCTCCAATTGACCTGCACGTAGGGGACACCCGCCTCCACCAACCTCCGACCAAGAAGACAACTTTGGCCAAATCCATTGTGACCGTACGCGTTGCGCGTCTTCGGAGATTCCGCGGCGAGATCAAAGGCCTTTCTCGCATCGCCGCCGGCAACCAACGAGTAAGCCTGATCAAAAAGATGATTCCATTGATCCAGGGGTCGAGCGTTCAACCCACGCTCCAGGTGATCGAGTTCGCTCAGAAGATGCTGCCGATCTCCCAATCGGGAAATGTCGAGACCGTCGAGCAATTTGAGGGCGGGAATCTCGACGTTTCCTTCCTCGGTGCAATGGACGAGAAAGGGATCATACCCTCCCCCAAGCTGGCCGCCGCCGGCGCCTTTCATGGGGCCCCTGCCATCGCCGATCGCGCCCCGCGCGAGGGAAACGAAACCAGGCAGCCCTTCCGACCGACGGTGTCTCGCCAAAATGGAACCAAAATTCGGGGGATAGTCCACCAGGGCGCCCGCCGCGCCCGTTAGACCAATGGAACCGGCTTCGAGATGATCGCCGCTGAAGTTGACGTGACCACGAACCACGGTCAGGCGATCGCTACGAGCCGAGATCTTGGGAAAGAGTTCGGTGAAATGGACGCCGGGCGTCCGAGTCGCGATCGGCGCGAAGGGTCCCCGAAATTCCACTGGCGCGTTCGGTTTGGGATCGAACATGTCCAGATGACTGGGACCACCCCAGAGCCAAACCAACAGAATGGATTTCGCCTTCGCGGCTGAACTGCCAAATGCGCCTCCCGGAGCGCCCAGAGCTCCAAATGCCAAAGGCAGGCTCGCGCTCGCCTGCACGAACGCGCGTCGACTTATTCCTTGACATGTTCGCGAGGCAAATCCGCCGACGGAGAGCATGGGTATGTTCCTCACGGGAAGAGTTCGGGGCTCGCGGGCCAAGCGTCGATTCTAATTCCCACGCGCACCCACGAGTATCGCTATCCTCGAAGAAACCGGTTCGCTCGCGGACTTTTCTCGCGGGCGGCAAGTTTCTAGCCCGGATCCCTAAGCGGTTTGTTAGACTCTTCGAATCATTGGCCAGAATACGCGCCCCGTCACCCGAAACATTCCATGGACGTGGAGAATCGTCGTGCAGATTGCGTCAACCAAGCTCAAGAGACTCGTGGAAATGATCTTTCATGCCGCGGGATGCCGGCCCCTGGAGGATGAACGGATCGCTCACTACCTGGTCGAGGCCAATCTGGTTGGCCACGATTCGCACGGCGTCATTCGCATCCCCTACTACGTGCGGATGCTCCAGGATGGCAAGGTCATCGCCAATCGATCGGTCGAGGTGCTTTTTGAAACGGAATCCCTGCTTGTCCTCGACGGCAATTATGGCTTTGGCCAGGTGATCGGCGAGCAGTCGATGAAATTGGCCATCGCAAAGGCGGAAAAGACGGGAGTCTGCATTCTCGCCCTAAGGCACTGTGCACATCTCGGCAGGATCGGGGACCTCCCCTTGATCGCCACGAGCGCGGGGATGATCTCGATTCATTTCGTCAATACCAGCGGGATCGGCGTGCTCGTCGCGCCGCATGGCGGGATCGATCGCCGCTTGTCCGCTAACCCGATTGCGGTCGGTATTCCCGTCGCTGGCGAACCACCCATCATTCTCGACATCTCGACCTGTTCGATCGCCGAGGGAAAGATCCGTGTCGCCTTCAACAAAGGGGAAAAAGTACCCGCGGGGAGTATCATTGACGCGGACGGAAAACCGACCGACGATCCGCGAATCTTCTACGCCGATCCCCCTGGCGCGATCCTTCCCCTGGGCGGTCACAAGGGATATGGCCTCGGGTTGATCACGGACATTCTCGCCGGCGCGCTCACGGGGAGCGGATGCACCGATCCCAGTTCCGCGACCCGATTGCTCAATGGCATGTTGGCGATCGTACTGGACCCACGCAAATTCCCGACGGAATACCCCTTCGGGGAAGAAGTGCGCCGTTTCGTGCAGTTCGTGCGAAGTTCCCGTCCCGTCGCCAACGGCGGCGAAATCCTCATGCCCGGCGAAGTTGAGGAAAGAACCAAAGCCAAGCGCCAACGGGAGGGCATTCCTATCGACGAAAACACGTGGTCCCAGGTGACGGACGTGGCTCGATCGTTGGGCATTCCCGAGGAAGAAATCCGTGCCGCCGCGTCGTGACCTTGCTCCAAGGGAAAATCCATGACTCTACTTGGCCTGAAGCTGATCGATCTCGCGGTGATCGTCGGGTATTTCACCGTGATCCTGCTGATCGGCTTTTGGGCATCGACGAAGGTTACCAACGACGAGGACTTTTTTCTCGGCGGCAGGACCTTCGGAAAATGGCTTCTCATGATGCACTGGCTGTGCACGGGTACGCATAGCGAGATGGCGGTTCAGGTCGCTGGCGCTACGGCCCGCGTCGGGCTCGGCGGGATCTGGTATCAATGGATGTGGTTGTTCTCGACCCCCTTCTATTGGCTGATCGCGCCCGTGCATCGGCGAATGCGTGTGATCACGACGGGAGATTTTTTTCGCATCCGTTATGGCCGAACCATGGAAGTGCTCTATACCTTGGTCGCGCTCGCGTACCTGACGCTCTCGATTGCGTTACTACTCCGGGGGGCGGCAGCGGCGATTGCCGGCGCCACGGGGGGCGTCCTGGCGACCGAGCATTCCGTCATTCTGCTCGCGATCCTCTTTTCGACCTACGCGATGGCGGGAGGTCTGATGGCTGCCGCCTATACCGACCTGCTTCAGGGGATCATGATCATCGTCTTGTCGATCCTGCTGGTGCCCGCGGGCTTGGAGACCGTCGGCGGAATTTCGGCCTTGCATCAGAAACTCCCCGAGCACTTCTTTTCCATTACCGCACCGGCGGGGGCCAAGGAGGGAGACCCATGGTTCGTCCTCGCCATGTCGTTACTCGGACTCGTCGGAATCGTCGTTCAACCGCACGTCATGACGGCCAGCGGCGCCGGCAAGGACGAGTACGAAGCACGCATGGGAATGTGCTATGGAAACTTCATCAAGCGCCTTCTCACGATCGCGTGGTGCCTCGTCGGCCTCATCGCCGTTACGATGTATCCGACGGTCATCGCGGAGCTCGATCCCTCGAGCGAAGCGGCCAAACACGCCAGCGAGACCCTCTTCGGCCGGGCGATTCAAGACCTCCTCGGCGACGGCTGGCGCGGGCTTATGATCGCCTGCATTATCGCCGGCGTCACCAGTGCGGAAACCTTCATGGTCGTCGGGTCCGGAATCTTCACACGGAATATCTTCGTTCACCTGGTTAGTACCGAAAACTCGAAGCGGGATCTCTGGGTCGGACGTGTTGCTTCCGGAGGTGTGCTGCTGGCGGGCATCCTGCTCGCATTGACGGCGGGCAGCGTCACCCGATTGGTCTTCTGGTCGGTGCAAGTGATCGGGTTGTTGGGTCCCGCGTTCTGGCTCGCCGTCGTTTGGCGGCGCGCGAATACCAAGGCCGCCGCCTCCAGCCTTCTCCTTGGCATTCTCCTTTGGACATCCATGAGTCTCGAAGTGGATCTAGAGAATTCCAACGCCATGCTTCGCGGACTCGTCGCGAAGTGGATCGAAGTCGCGGATTCGCTTTCCTTGCGAGGTCTGGTGCCGTCCACCCAGATCCTTATCACCTTGACCGCGCAGTTCGCTATCCTCGTGCTCGTGAGCCTGCTCACCAAGCCGGAAGATAAACGTCAGCTCGACGCGTTTTATTCCAGACTTCATACCCCCGTGGGGAAAGAAATGGAACACGAGGCGGAAGCACGGACAACCCACGACGAGCCGTTGCCCGAATCGGCGACGCTTGGAATGCACGGCATTGTCCTGGATTACCAAAGGGCATCGGGAAATGCCTATCCGCTCCCAAGAACCTGGGGCTTGGAAATTCCACGGATGACGGCGGTGGATTGGCTCGGTTTCCTCGTCGCATGGACCGTCGTGGGAGGATTGCTCGGCTTACTCGTGCTCGTTGCCCGTTGGGGCGCGTAACTTTCTCTCGGCGCAAAGCGATTCGAAAAGTCGAGTCCCCGCGTTCATGAAGAAATCGACTTCGGAAAGAAACGAGACGCAACCAAAACCCAGGGCCAGTTTCTCCCGAAAATCCTGCATGGAGTAGGTATTGCAGCAGGCCAGCTTTCCGCTCGATCGACTTGCCGCCACGATCCTGCGGATGGCGTCCTGGTGTTCCCTTTGGGCCTCATAATCGAAGCGAGAGAGCCCCATCGACAACGCCAGATCCGTCGGCCCCACGAAGCAGCCGTCCACCCCATCGATCGCGAGGATCTCCTCCACCTGCCGGACGGCGTCGATGTGTTCGATCTGCACGAGAAGTAAAGTCTCCCGATTGGCGCGCTCCGGATAGTCCGTTCCATAATGCAGGGACGCGTCGCCGCCAAAGGAGCGCACTCCTTGGGGAGGGTACTTTGCCGCCCGAGCCATGTCTCGCGCTTCCGCGACGGAGTTCACCATCGGCACGATAACGCCCCGCGCGCCGATGTCCAACGCGCGCTGAACCTCCGACGGACTCCCTATCGACGTCCGTACCCATGGAATCGAGCCGGCGGTACGAACGGTATGCACGAACTCGTAGGCGGTCTCGAAATTCGCCGCACCATGCTGCATGTCCAGTATGACTCGTTCCCACCCCATCTTGCAGAGAAAACGAGAGATCATCGGACTCGGAATGTGCTGCCAGATGGCGATGGGAACTTCGTTCATCCCTCATTCTCCCTTGCTCGTGAAGTCAACGGCTCCAATCAGACAAGCCACTAGGGGCTAGACAAGGATTTGACGAGCCACACTTCCGCAATCTGGCAACCGCGTCCCGGACCTCCTCGTTCGGGATTGCCAATCCAAGTCAAGGTCAAGGTTCCCGATTTGAGAGCCTCCTTGGGTATCGGGAACTCGACGGGGCGCACCGGAAAGGGCTTTTTCATCGAGGGATGAACCTCGAACTTATCGTTCGCCACGAGACGGATTCGAGCTTCAAAGTTCTCCCCCGCGTAGACGATGCGGATCTTGTAATTCCCATTCGGATCCAGGTCCGGGTAACGCATCGATACCGGGGTCTTATACAAGCCGTCGACATGCGTGCACCAGGAACGCCGCCAGCTCAGTTCCGATCGGAAACCGACGCTTGGCGACTCCAGGAAGCCGGGATCCTCGGCATACGACTTCGGACGCAACAGACGCGGCTGGCGGGACGGATTCCCCAAATCGTCATAAAAGCCTCCTGGGCCCGGATCTTCCCGGTGGAGAAGTTCGTGAATCAGCCGCAGCCGCGGACGGTTCGTTGTCCGACTTCAAGATTTCCGCGAATCGATCTTCCAGCCAGACTCGGTTATTCAGTGGAACGTCCACGGTATCCAGATTCGCGCCCGGCCGACGTCGATTGCCTGGTACCGTTCGACGGACAGTTGCATGCTGATGCTATGAAAGAGAGCCTCCGCCAGTTCAAACACTCGTGCGCGCAAATCCGAGGCAACCGAGTCCGGCTCAGACGCGTTCAAGATCGCGCGGGCCTGACCAACCGCGTTTTCAACACCGACGCGGCGAGCCGACCGCAGGACCTCGAGTACTTGTTCCTCGACGTCAGTTTCGTGAATCAAACGGGAACGTTGAAAGGCGTCGTAATAAGCGCGATAGAGTGCTTGCTGAAATCGCCAATTCTTCAACACCTCGGGAGGCGCGGACTTCTCCATCGCCTGGAACTGCTGGAGAGTCGTTCGCACCGCGCCGTTCGTCAAAAGTGGTCCACGCCAATTATTCTCCAGCGCCAATAAGCCCAGCGCGAAATCATCGGCGTAAACTTCGCCGATGAAGAAACAACCATATTCCCGCAGAATATCCATCGTGGGAGTCTTCGGATCCCAGCCGAGTCCACTCCACACGATCTTGTTGACGTCGTCATTACATCCTTCCGAATAGGTGATGAATCCGACGGCATCCTCCTTGTAGGCGTCGAAGATGATCGTTTCGTCCCGCGGGCGAGGGTTGATGACTTCCCGAGCTTCGGTGAGCGCGTATGCCAGGTCCCAATCGGGCACGGGGTACTCACAACGCATGCTATGAGTGATGTCCGGATACCGCCGAATGGGATACTTGGCGGGGAGCATTTTGCGAAGAGCGGGCAAACTGACGCGCGTTTGCGGCCCATAGACGATGCCCGCCAGCCACTCCGGTTGCTCCTGGTGCAGAATCCCCAACATCTCATCGAACCATTTCTGGTCGTAGCTCTGCATGGAAATCCATGTCTGCGCGCGGGGATGAATCTGGCGGAGTTGCTTGCTCTGTTTCTCGAGGAGATTGGCGAGATCGCGCGGCGGCGCGTGCCCTGGGTCGCCGGTCGGTATGAATATGGCGTCAACGCGGGGCAGACGCCGGAATACTTCGCCCCATTCCTGGAGCGCGAACGCGACGGTTTCCGGCTTGGAATAGTCATCATCGATCGCCGGATACCAGATCCACACGTCCAGGCCATAGTCGTCAATGATCTTCGACATCCCCGCCATCATCTCGATCTTGGGCAGAGGAAAATGCGGACTTTCGTCATCGTCGTCGGATCGAGGTGGAATGAGTTCGACCGCGTTGCAACCGAAGACGGCAAGGTCGCGAATGTACTGTTCCCAGGTCGCCAGGTCCCAGGCATCGTAGGAATTGGTCTTCGGCCGATAGCCCAATTGATGCCCGCGAATCGGGTATGCGGGAGCCGTCGTCAAGCGCAACGAGCCGTCGATCGTCGCTTTTCCCCGCGTCATCGCGAGAGAACGAAGCAATCCACCCACGCCGAAGAGAACGCCCCGGGAGTCATTACCCACGACCAACACGGCAGTCCTGTTGGGTCCTTGATGTTCCACGCTCAACGAGTATCCCTCGGGGGGAAGTTGGGTCGCGGGGGGAGCCGCCTTGGCGGACGGACCCGCGAACTTTGCTCGGGATTTCGCCGGCCCCAAGGCGATGACCGCGCCGTCGCTCGGCCAGGCATTGGCAACGGGCCAACGGATGCGCGTGCGCTTCTCAACCTCCTCGACGAGGACTTCCACCGCCTTTTTTTCCGGACCATTGAGGTCGTCAGGCACGACAACGGTCGCGCGCGTCAGGTCGACAAGGGTTGGTTCCGCGGCCGACAGATCGGCCGCGTTTGATAACGTTGTCAGGCCCGCCGCCATCGCAAGCAGGAACAGCCAAGTCCGACGAATCCCTATTCCTCGCGGCCGTTGACGCGCGGATTTCTTGTCGCTCGAAAACGTGATCCCCGGAACGGATTCCGCGACAAGATCGCCAGCGCAAGTGGCGGGCGGCAGATTCCTCTCAGCGACCATATTTTTCCGATACTCAATTACATTGATCATGACTTTTCAGACCTTATCGCGACTCCGGGAATTTCGACCATTGTTCTCGCAGAGGGACGCAGACAAACACTTGTATTCTCTCCCGACGCCGATCACAAGAGGCTTCCCCCGTTCCCGCGCCAGTTGGCCGAATGGAAACCAGTCCATGGCCACGTTGGTCGCGCAAAGATCAGCCGGCGGTCGGTACGGCTTCTCGATGAGAATTGCGTCAGGGCCCACGCTCTGTTTTTCGAGGCCGCCGCGTAATTGAGGGGATTTCAAGCCTCGAAGAACCGGCTTTGCGATGGATGGGACCTGTTTGGAATCGAATTCGACGCTGATCCCGCGTGGACTAAAGTCGGGAAACGGGGTGGCGACGGCTGGCACGCGCTTTGCTACTAGCTAATGCAGCCTTGAAGCAAACGAAGCCACGGCCGCGATTGAGCATCAAATAGTATTGCCGTTTCGTTAGGGCCGGTCGATGGGAGAGCCTTGGCGGAAAGCAGACCGCTCCCCGACTTTACCTATCTGATCGGCAAAGATTCCGCTCAGCGAGAATGCTGCCCCGCGGGTTCGCGGGTCCCAACGAAATAATCCATCGATGTGAAACAACCAGAGGGAGAATTGTCCATGACTAAATTAGTCGTTACGAATGATGAATTCCTGGCTTCTGCCGCCGGCATGGAGCGCGCCTTGATCACGCCCTGCCTGGTGGGAGAACTGGAGTTCTGGATCGCGGAAGTTGTTCAAGCAACCGAGAACATGGCGCAACTTTTGCGAGTCACGTCGCGAGATCAGATTCCCGACATTCTCGAAGAGATCCGCAACGAAGATCCGGAGCTGCTTCAGAAGGTCGACGAGATTGAGCAAGAGGAACAACAACTACTCAATCATTTTCATCGCTACTGGAAGGAAGTTCGAAGGATTTCCCGATCGATGGGAACCGCGGAAGCGGAGATCGCGTTTCGGATGACGGTTCCCCTGGTGGTGGATCTGGGCCTTAAGTTCGTCGTCGAGGCGCGGAAACTTCAGGCGAGCACGTTGACCTTGTTGCTCGAGTCGATCTATCGAGATCGTGGAGTCGTGGATTAACAGGGAAGTGGCGGGCGGTATTCGTCGGATCGCATCCCGCCGCGGGCTCAAGGAGGCGTCGGCCCTCGCGGATTTCACTTGACGGGAGCGCGCGGGGCGGCGAGAAGCGGGCATGTGCGTGGCTTTTCATAGACGTGGCTTGTTTCGACGGCGGTCCCCGTTGCACGGTTATCTCATCGCCTTCGCTTCGGTACTCTTCGTTCTTGCCGTCACGTTCCTCATCAGCTTCACGGCGTTGCTCCATGAGCAAAGCCCGTTTCTCTTCTTCACCGTGGCCGTCATGGTGACCGCGTGGCACGGTGGCCTCAAACCCGGCCTCATCGCCACCGCGTTCGCCGTGGTCTGCGGAAGTTTTTTCTTTCTCGAACCTCGGTTTACGTTCCGCGCGCAGACCCCCGACGAGATCGTAAGAATGGGCATGTTCACCCTCGAGGGGTTGATCATCTCACTATTGTGCGGCGCCTTGCACGCTTCCCGGCAACAGGTCGAAAATGCCTTACACGAATCGAGGCGCAATCTGGCGGACTTCCTACGCGCCCAACGAAACTACGAAGCCAGCGAGATCCGGTTCCGAAGACTCATCGAAGCGGAATTAGTCGGCGTTTGCGTCGCGGATTACAAAGGCGCCATCCTGGATGCGAATGACACGTTTCTCCACATGCTCGGCTATACCCGCGAGGATCTTGTCCAACGCAAGGTGAATTGGCAGGCCATGACGCCACCCGAACACGCGCCGCGCGATCGGGAATCCATTCGACAGCTTCGAGATCATGGCAAGTCCGAACCGTTTGAAAAGGAGTTCTTTCACAAGAACGGTCGGCGGGTCCCCGTCCTCTTGGGCGCCGCGCAATTCAACGCCGAAGAGGAGCGAGCCGTCTGTTTCGTCCTCGACATCACGGAACAGAAACGGGTCCAAAGGGTACAGAATGAGTTTTTGGCGAACACCAGCCATGAGCTGAGGACGCCCATGAACGCCATCCTCGGCATGACGGAACTGGCGCTCGGAGAAGAGCTTTCCCCCGTCCTCGAAGAGTATTTGCGAACCATCAAGGATTCTGCCAACCACCTGCTCCAACTCGTCAACCAGATCCTCGATTTCTCGAAGCTGGAATCCGGGACGGTCGAACTCGAGATCTCGACGTTCTCGCTCCGGGACATGCTTGGAGACGCGTTGCGCGCCGTATCGTTCGCCGCGTCCGAAAAGTGTCTGGCGCTCACCTCACGCGTCGCGGAAGACATTCCGGACATCGTCGAAGGAGATGCCGTTCGACTCCGCCAGGTACTCCTCAATTTCCTCTACAACGCCATCAAGTTCACCGATCAAGGGGAAGTGTCGGCAGTGATCGAATTGGAAGCGTTGGTCGACAATCAGGTCCGGCTCCGTTTCGCCGTACGCGACACCGGAGTGGGAATTTCGAACGAGGACAAGGAGCGAATCTTCGCTCCTTTCGTGCAAGGCGACTCCTCCTCGACTCGACGCTACGGCGGGGTTGGACTTGGTCTTCCCATTTCCGCGGAATTGGTGCGCCTCATGGGGGGACAACTGAAGTTGCAAAGCGAACTGGGCCAAGGGAGCGAGTTTTCGTTCACGATCGTGCTCCCAATTGCGCCCGAGCCAGCGGCGATTGGTAAATCCGAGATCGATCAACTTCGCGGGCTCGCCGTCCTAGCCGTCGACGACAATGCGACCAATCGATGGATTTTGAAAGAGTCTTTGAAAAGTTGGTCGATGAATCCGGTCGTTCTTTCCGACGGGCGAACCGCTTTGGATGAGCTTCGGCGCGCGGTGGCGGTCGGCAAGGAGATTCCCCTCGTCATTCTCGACGCCTTGATGCCCGGCATGGACGGATTCCAGCTCGCGCGGCGGATCAAGGAAGACCCTCTGCTCGCCCATTCCACGATTCTCATGCTGTCCTCTTCCGATCACCCTTCGCATGCCCAACGCTGCGAAGAGGCGGGAGTCGCATCCCTGTTGACCAAACCGATCGCGCAACAGGAATTGCTCGACGCGATCCTAAAGGCCTTGAAGGAGGGAGAGAACGCGCGCAGCCGCCTGCAGGAATGGGACCGTCCCTCCCTCAAGGTTCTCCTCGCGGAAGACACGCCCGCCAATCAACGAGTGGCGTCGCTCGTCTTGAGCAAACGGGGACACGACGTTTCCATCGTGTCCAATGGCGCCGATGCCGTCGAGCGCGTCCGAAACGAAGCGTTCGACGTCGTTCTCATGGACGTGCAGATGCCGGTCATGGACGGTTATCAAGCGACGGCGGCGATTCGCGCCCTCGACGATCGCGACAAACGGACCGTGCCGATCGTCGCCATGACCGCGCATGCCATGCAACGAGACCGGCAACGGTGTTATGACGCGGGAATGGACGCGTACCTCGCCAAACCAATTGACGCGGCACACCTGATTGAAACCGTGGAGGGAATCGTTTCGCGCGTCCGCCCCATGCTTCGCGCGCGAAGCACCTCGTCCCCCTTCACGAGTTTTCCCCCTCATGCCCTCTTGCCGATCCTCGATTTGGAAGGAACCCTGGCTCGCCTGGGGGGAGACCAGGAACTCTTCCGGGAGTTGTTGGAACATCACGACATGGACACGCCGAACTTGCGATCCCAATTGCGAATCGCGATGGACGCCGGCGACGCCAATGGAATCGAAAAGACGGCTCACCGCATCAAGGGCATCATCGCGAATTTCGGGGCCTCCCGCGCCGTTGCGTCCGTGCAAAAAGTCGAGGAACTCGGAAAAGCGGGAATTACCCCAGGCTCGCGAACTTCTGCCCGAAATGGAAGAGCGCTCAACGCTTTGGACGAAGCTTCGCCGTACCGTCATAACGGGCACGCCGACGATTCCCCCACCCAGGTCTAACCTCGGCGCGGCGTGAAGATCGGCGAAGGACATGTTTTTCCTCTTCGAGTTCATCTTCCAGGTGAATGCTGGGACTGATGGTGATGCCAAGGGCACGAATCTTGTTTCGCAGGCTCCCCCCGCGTGCTCTGTGAATCCGCGAAGCCTTGGACTGATTCCCTTTGGGAGAACGTCAAGATTCCCGTCAGCAGTTGCCTTTCCATCCAATTCGTCGCGTCCGCGTGCAGACCTACCACTTGTTCGATTAACCGCTCGTTGAGAAAATGTTCGAAGTCACTTTCCGACTTGCCCCGTGGGGCGGAGGAACGGACGACGCCGGAACCACCACTCTCGTCAACTCCCAGAACGGACGCGGGCAAGAACTCCGGCACGATAACCGAGCCAGTCGTTCGGAGAATCGCCTGGCGGAGAACGCTTTGGAGTTCGCGAATGTTTCCCGGCCAGGAATATTGGCGCAGGATCGCCATCGCGTCGGGGGAAATCGAATCGATCTTTTTGGAAAGTTGTCGGCTAAGCCTTTTGCGAAAATGCTCCAGGAGAACTTCCAAATCTTCCTCTCGATCGCGGAGAGGCGGTAGCGAGATGGTGTAACCATTCAGGCGGTAGAAGAGATCGGTACGGAACTCCCCCTCCGTCGACATTGCCTCCAGATCTCGATTGGTCGCCGCGATAACGCGGACGTCCGTCTGAATGGTCTGATTACCCCCAACTCTTTCGAATCGCTGCTCTTGGAGCAGCCGGAGAACCTTAGCCTGGACGAGCAGCGACATGTCTCCAACTTCATCGAGAAAAATGGTTCCGCCGGAACATTGCTCGAACTTTCCGATCCGCTGGCGATCGGCGCCGGTGAAGGCTCCCTTTTCGTGACCAAAGAGTTCACTTTCGAGCAGCGCGTCGGGAAGTGCCGCGCAATTCACCGCCAGGAATGGTCCGTCCGACCGTTTGCCATGTTGATAAATGGCGCGCGCCACCAATTCCTTGCCGGTGCCACTTTCCCCCAGAATAAGGGTCGTCACGTCTTGCGCCGCGACTCGGCCTATCGCCTTATAGACTTCCTGCATCTGGGGACTGCGGCCGATCAGGTGGTCGACGTCATTGTCCGCCTGGGAAAGATCGATTTCCAATTCCGAATCCGACAGCCCCACTGGCACGAGCATCAAGCGTCGAATCTCGAGCGCCCGCTCCACCAGTATTTCCACCGTCGCGACGTCTAGTGGCTTGAGCAAATAGTCATAGGCGCCCAGCTTCATCGCCTCGATGGCCGTTTCGCTGGCACTATCCCCCGTGACGAAGATGACCGGCAGCTTCGAGTCGATCTCCTTGATCCTTTGAAAGTATTCCAACCCGGAGCCGTCAGGGAGCACGACATCCAGTAGAACGACGTCGGGACGCTCTTCCTGAATCGATGACAGTCCTTCTTCTCCCTTCGCGGCGCAAATAACCTGTAACTCTTCGCTCCCCACGGTCTTTTCAATCAGTCGATGAACGAAGCGATCGTCATCGATCACAATCACTTTCGGCATGCGTTGCTCCCCACCGCGCTCCCGAAATCCATGTTCCGCGTTATTAGCACCATGCCACGCGGAACTCGCACTCTGTCTATTATTGTCGAATCGCGAAGGTTTTCGCCATGAACAGTCGGATATCGTGACGCTGGCTCGTGCGATTCCAGGGTTTCCGCGATTCAGAATTGCTTCCGCGATCGGAATCGACGCGGGCCCCGCCTGACCAAGGAGACAAGCGGAGCCCGCGCAACCACGGAAAGGAAAGCCGCAGGATTCTTTCGCCAAGGCTTTCGAAACTCTCCGACCGTTTCTTACGATCGGCAAACGACCGACCGATCGCGGATTTCTCACGGAAGGAGCTTCGATTGATGGGCGCGGAACGAAAACCACGACCATGTCACTCCCCACCGCTGAAGACGTATCCCAGAACCTTTCCAATCACGCCCTCGCCGGCAATCTGTTCCACCTGCCGGCTTTTGGCTAGTAGAGACGCGAGATCATCGACATTCCCGTCACGAATGACTTCCACTCGAGAAATGGCAGTCGGAACCCCGTTCGTCACGTGAAATCGAACTTCACGGTCCGGAAAGTACAGGTGTACGGCCTGGTTCCCCTTGGCTTCGACTCGATGCGGAGGACCAGTTCGTGGTCCTGGCATCGGACGGTCTTGACTCGCAAGCCAACGAAACTCGTCGCGCAAATCTCCCTCGGCAACGATTCGCTCCACCGGGGGAGCATTTTCGCGCTTCGCGAGCGCTCCGAAATCCGCCACCACGGCAAGTGCCGGCAAACTGGTGCGCAAGGAACGTACCGATAGCGAAGGGGTGGCGAACGTCACGTCATCCACCTTCCATTCACCCACCTCTTCCTTCACTAGGTGGAAGGCGATCGATTGCGACGCGTCGTTTCGCGTCAATGGAACCGTCACGGTTACTCCATGGGAATGAAACCAAACGTCGGGCAGGTTCCGTGACGAACCCTTAGGCAAACACCGGCGAACGCGCGTCATCGAATCGATGGGAATGGCTGCCGCCACCGCGGCCAAGCGGCGACTCATTCCAAGGCGATATCCGTTCGTGTCATCCAAATCCGAGAACCGAACAATGAAGTTTCGGGCCGCGGACGACGCCAGAAGCGTTTCCTTAACGGAGACTATTTTTCCCCGCCGATCCGGTCGCCTGATGTCGGCCACCTTCCAGTCGAAACCGCCTCCGACCACGACGAACTCGACGACCCCTTCGTTGGTTTGCACGGTGACCAGTCCACTTCCACGAAACTTGTTCGTTCCGAGTACCTCTCCTCCTCCCGTTCGAGGCAACGAGGCGAAGGTTTCTGGAGGGATTCTCTGCCAGGCCACGGCGAAATCCGAGGTGACGGCGGCGGATAACCGCGAGAGGCTACCCGAACGCCACGCGTCGCCATACTCCTTGCAAGCTAGCTTCATTCCCAAGTGGGGACCGGCCAACGCCAAGGCCGCCGGCGTGAAACAATAGGCCACGAGTGACAAGCGAATGACATGACGCATGTTTGGTCCTTTCCTGTGGTAAACGCTTGCGAATTCCCAAGTCAAAATCCGCACGGCGACCGACCCCACTAACTGGGGAGGAATGTCCATTCCATGGCCTCGATTGGCGATGAAAAGCCGTGCCTGGCCATCCCGGCCTTCGCAAATGACGTGATTCTCGCTGCTTCCCTGACAGTCGTACTCCATCGCAAGTCACGTGCCGAACACAGCGAGTTGTCGCAAGCCCCTACGAATGCCTCGCTTATCCACTTCCCCGTGATGAGATGACCTTCGCCCCAGCGAAGTTCAATCGGCTTTTCGGTTGCCAGCGCGGACGCTTCACGACCATTGAACGGAGGGAATACGTCTGGGTATTTGCATTCGGTAAGTTTCAAGGTGACGAGGTCACGGGAAATACCAAATCGCTTTACGCATAGTCGCTCGGCAACGCTCGCCAACCCAACGTCGGCAGACACGATCTTCGTCGTTTAGAGCGCAAATGGAGCCCGATGCGAAACGCGCTCTCCTGTTGGTGTTCGAGAAATGACGAGGAAGAGACAAGTCGGCGGACGAAAAAAGCGAGACGCCGAAATCTGGAGAGTAGTTCGGCGTCTCGCTCGCTCGGGGAGGCGGGGGAGATATCGACGGTCAGGAGAAAGAAATCTCCGAACGGCTC
This sequence comes from Planctomycetota bacterium, assembly GCA_046350335.1. Taxonomy (GTDB): domain Bacteria; phylum Planctomycetota; class Planctomycetia; order Kolteriales; family Kolteriaceae; genus JAXMAQ01. Next base: position 57,690 of record JAXMAQ010000005.1, on the reverse strand, counting down.
GGGTCATACATGGCGGCATCGAGGATGGACCACAAGTGAATGATCCAGCCGAGGTACACCACCCACAAGACCGCCGCCAAAACGAATTGAATCAAGGCAATGAGTGGCCTGGCTTGCAGCAATTGCCCGAGGCCGGGAATAAAGAAACTGCACAAAGCGGCGATCACATTTCCCGCGCTTCCTTCACGTCTCATCGTTCTTCTCCTCTTGCTGAAGCGGCTCTCCATTCGAAGCCGCGAACTTTCGATTACTCGAGCGACGACGCGCCTTGGTGCATTTAAACCTCAAGAGGCGAGGGCATTCCGTGCGTTCGCTGAATCATTCCCTGCCTTCTTGAGCGAGACATGACGCGCCCTCGACGCTCATCCAACCATTCCCCTCTGGAAAACTCCGCGATCCCGTACTCCGTGTCCGGCCTAGCGCGAAATCCTGAAGTGGTTTCCCTGGGGGATGCTCGTCCCTTCGCACATGCCGTGCCAAGCGGCAATCGAGATGCGGTTCCATAATGTGATGATTGCCCCTCTCACAAGTGGAGAAACGTCCGATGGCCCTACAAAAAGAGCGCTTTCACGCATGAATCGCCGTCCTGGGAGAATTGAACAAGACCGCGAGGACATGAGGTCCAAGAGTCTCTTTTCGACCCCTTGCCAGAGAGTCCACGTCGGACGATTGAAGGGGAATTGGTCAAACGGAAACCAGAAATGCGACCGATTCCAAGGCCCATTGATCGCGCACGAATCAATGGGCCCGCATGACCGTGAAGACGATATTGCCAGCTTAAAAATCGTCATTCCGCCGGCATGCCTGTCGGTTGCTTGTCTTCCAGCCATTCTGATCGGCGATCGTCCAGCGAAAGTTTGTGATTGACCCCCATCGACCCAAATCTTCACGCATCTCGCATCGCCGACGTTTCTCCTCTTGGCTCAATCCTTTCCGGACAAACACACGAGGTGTGCGCGCGGCACATCGGAAACGCCTGCCGTTCCATCGAGGTTTTTTTCTTAGCGTCTAAGTTCTGTCCCGCGGAGGAGTAAGCCGGGGAGCGGGCGGTCCAAACCGCCGTTTCCTGGCACGGCGGTTGCATGAGCATCAAGCGTCTCGGCCTGTATGCCCGAAGCATGCATGTCCAAGGGATGGCACACGCCGAGACATGACATGTCACCGACACGAAGTCACGTCGTCTCCATTGGTTATTCATTGACAAAGGAAAGGGGAGTCGCAGATGTTGTCTTGGGCACTTACATTTTTGATCATCGCTCTGATCGCGGCGGCGTTCGGTTTTGGGGGGATCGCGGGGACGGCAACGGGGATCGCCAAGTTGCTCTTTTTCGTCTTCCTGATCATGTTCGCCCTTAGCCTTATCTTCGGGCGACGGGCGCCCGTTTAGGACGCGGCGCGACGATCTGCCATGGGGCAATCCCATCCACCTCTGTAGAATGGGCACCGGAGTGCCGACGTGAAGCCACGGTTTCACCGGCACCGTGTTTTTCTTCAAACCAAGGAGGTCGATATGCGTCTAATACTCGTGTTGGTGGCGGTCGTCGCCGTTCTGTTCGCCATGGGAATCATCTACTTCCAATCCTCAGACGGCAAGACCACCATCACGGTCGATACCGATAAGCTCAAGGAGAAGACCCACCAAGCGGTGGAGTCGGGCAAGGAGTTGATTCACCAGGCGGAAGAAGCCATCCAGAATCGCAAGAAGGACTGACGGTCCCGCGTTCTCCCACGGTGCCGCATGGTCAGATTCGGTTGTGACCTATTGAGCATCAGAAAAGTAATGCCGAAATGCCCGGCCCGGACGCATGGAGCGGTTCGGGTCCAGACATTACTTTTCTGAGCGGCCAATGACGATGAGGAGGTTCACCATGAACTGGGATCAAATTGAAGGCAATTGGAAACAGTTTCGCGGCAAACTTCGAGAACAATGGGGCAAGTTGACCGACGACGATCTCGACGTCGTGGGGGGCAAAAAGGAACAGCTCCTTGGCATGCTGCAAAAACGTTACGGCCACGCCCGAGAGAAAGCCGAGCAAGAACTCGAAGAATGGCGAAGCCGACTTCGTTGAGTACGCGTACCCGCCCCGCGACTCCTGCATCCAAGCTCTTCTCAACCTTCGGGCATTCTCCGTCCGATCCCTCCGGCGGAGAATGCTTTTTCAATTTTCCAGGACCAACCTTCGAGATGGAACTCGCCCCAATTCGGTTTTTCCCGTAATTTCGAACGGTTAGAATGATTATTTCAGATCTCGGAACAACCATCTCCAAACGCCTTGACTCCAAAAACTGCTAGCGATTCCCAAAATTATCTTCATTCGTAGGTCTAACCTAAACGGAAGGTCTCCAAATCGGAATCCGTCGCGTCCTCATTCCATGGGATTGGTGCTAAAACTATTTGGTTGCTACGACTCCGAATCATCAACGCAAGGGAAATGACCATGAGCAGCCCGCCAGTTACTCCCCTCCCTGTCAACGCTGCCGATAGCTACTACAAGGTGTACGAAGAGTATTCCAAAACGATTCGATCCTGGTTCGTCGGGTATGGAATCGGGGGCCCCGTCTTGATTTTTACGAACGAAAAGCTTCAGGCGTCCATTGCGAATTCCGGTTACGCAAAGTGCATCGCAGTTTGTTTTCTTGTCGGCGCAGGATCACAGGTGCTGTTGGCAGTCTTCAACAAGTCGGCCATGTGGGTGCTCTACTGGTGCGAACTCGACGAATGTCGGAAGAGCTCTTGTCGTTACAAAATCGCGGACTGGTTCGGTTCGCAATACTGGATGGATTTTCTCGCGGACCTGACGACATTTGGGCTATTTGGTTGGTCCACGCTTACATTATTTTGGATATTCACCGGTTAACGCTCAGGGAAGCGTTCGATCAATTGTTGCCGGCACGGGCGTTAGATCCGGTGCCTTGCTTGCGTCGTTCGAAAAAGTTCGCGTGACGCGGTGCCTGTTCCCCTGTTTATCCCAAGCGGTGACCTTGACGAACCCTTGCAGTGGCTTTTCTTTGTTCCCGAGCGGGAGGATCCAAACCCAGTCGTTTTCGACGAACAGATCGGCCAATTCCCTACCTGCAGCGCGTCCTTGGATAGGCCAACTGGCGATCACCGAGATCTTCGTCCGGTCGAGGTTTTGGTCGTAGCAGCCGAACCGAATCTCATGAAAAATCCCGTTACGCTTCGGCGATTGAAGCGCGATGGTGGGCCTGAGACCGTCGGTGAAAAAGTTCGGCCGCGGGTCTCCCTCCGGAAACGCGGAAACCGGGCACCCGAAATCGATCCAACGAACGATCTTCGCCTTCTCCATCGGCGTCAACGTGAGTCCCGAATCGGGGGGGGGCATCGAGGTGCCTACATAATCGATGTCGCAGTCATCCACTTTCGTTCCAGGAGGGAGGGTTGAACGATCCCCGGGCTTTGATTCGGTAGGGAAACTGTCGTTGGTCCATCCATCCGTGCGCTCGCCAAGTACTTTCCACGCGAGCAGGCTCCGCAGACTGTTCATCGAACGAACCGGTCGGCTAAGATTGACTTTCCAGACGCCAAGAAGAGGCTTGACCCCAAATCTCGCTTTCTTGTCGAATGCCAGGCGAAGGTAAGTATTCGAACCATTGGGAAGATCGGTTTCACTGATCGGGAATTGGGGCAATTTTTCGTCGTCGAGCACCAAGCCCATGGGTGCTTTGGGATTCTTGACGCCGTGACACGAAACACATTTCGCCGCGAATATTGGTTTGATATCGCGATTGAATTCCACGTCGAACACGGGCTTTCCCGTTTTCGTGAAGGTCGGCACGCCGTCGATGTTCAACAGAATCGGAGCGTCCTCCCCTAGACGAAGGATCGGCTTTTCCGCGGCTTCGTCGAAGGACGCGAGCAGGATTTCCTTTGCTAACTCCTCGCGGGACGCGTAAGCCGCGGCGGGCGCGTGGTGTGCATGGCAGCCTCTGCAATCCTGGATTTCTCCCGGGCGCTTCTGGTGCCAGGTCTGCGCCATCGTCAGTTGCTGACCATGTTTGTTTATCAGCGCAAAGGTGTACGGAACGTCGGCGGGCAAAAGGAACTTGATGCGCGTATCCACTTTTCCCTCCGGGCCGACCGACTTCACCGGCATTTCGCCGAGTATTCGCATCCGCTCATTGGCATCGGGAACGAACCAGCCCTTGCCTATCGACCCTCGTGGGCCGTAGCTCAAATGAGGTTGAGGCTCGAGTTGGATCACCCGAAGTCCCGCGACGTCCTCCGGCTTATAGAGACCCGCGTCCGCTCCTTGCATCGTCCAATTGGAGCCGAGACTTCCATTGGCGTTGAAGGGATCGAGTTTTTTCCACTTGTCCGGCCCTACCGCGGGCGCGCTTTCACGCTGGAAAACGGTCGGAGTCTTGACCATGCCAAAGGGAGTCCCCGCAGGGAGATCCTTATCCAGACTTCCATCGTTGGCCAGTTCCGGCTTGACCACGGGATCTTGACCGTAAATTGCCTTGTATGGAACAACGGGCACCGGCTGTTGTTCCGCGAACTCGGGGCGATTGACGATCTCGACCAGAGCCGCGGGGTCTTTGGAAGCCGTCGAACCATTGAGCAAATAGATGCCCGGATCCGGAGCCGTGCCGGGAAATTTAGCGGCATAAGGAGCGCTCGAAGGACCTTGGGAGTAAACCAACAGTAGATCATTGTTCGGCGCACCCTGTGGCTGAGTCACCTTGCCGTGCTCAGAGGCCCGATCAAACTGATGCGACCAGGGGGTTAGATTCGTCAGGCCGGGAGGCGAGAACGGAAAACGGTAGTTGTAGGGATACATGGCAATCTTGACGTCGGGATTACTCGCGTCTCTCGGGTTGGACGAGCCGACCGGCGAGTTCGCGAAGTACGGAAACGCGAACAGACCTCCCATGCCGTAGTTATTGTTGTTGTAGTACCCGACCACGGAAATCAGGCCGTTGCTCGACTGCGCCTGCCAATGGAGCGCGAAACTCTCCACCATGGACGGAAACAAACTCCGCCAACCGGTTCCGTCCGGATCGATAACCCACAACGACCAATTGCGAATATCGCGCCCGGCCCTGCGATTCATAACTGGAGAACATGATCGAGCCGTCCTTGAGGGGAACGGGATGCAACGCCGAATTGATCGACATCGGCGTGATGCATTCGACATTCTTGCCATCCCCGTCCATGACGAAGATTTGCAGGCTCGGGAACGTGAAGGTCTTGGGGGCGATGTAGCCGTAGCGATTTGAAGTAAAGACAATCCGCCCGTCGCCGAGTTCTCGCGCGCCACTGTTGAAGATCCCGTAGCCGAGCGAATACTTTTCACGATCCCGCGCCGTCGGACTCTTGTGGAATAGGTTCGGCTGGTTCGGCTCGAACTCCTGGTGCGTGAGTCGCTGGATGGCTCGCGTCGCCAGGTCCATCTTGTAAATGTCCGCGCCGCCGAGCGGCATGCCCCAACGTTGTCCTTCCCGTTGCGTCAGGTCCTTGATCCAGGAAAAGAAGAGGGACTTACCGTCGATGGAGACCGACGGGTCGAGAACGCAGCCTTTCCCGTGCGTATCGATCAGGATCTCTTCGGAGCCGTCCGGGTGACGGAGCACGAGATCGGTCCCGGGTTCGAGTCGGACCGGCCAAAAAACGTCCGCCATCCGCGCGTTGACCTGATCGTTGCGCGGGCAACGAACGTAGGCGATCGGGTAATCGACGCCAGCGACGGCAATTGCCAACAGCATGGTGGTCATCGCAGCACCCTCACTTCTCACTCGATAATCGAAAGCCAGCCAGAATCGTGGCTGCCAAGCGACTCACGACGCTTATTCGATCCTGGGCACGCCTGATTCGAACGGTTTTTCCGCGTCATGAATGGACGTTGAGAAAGGCATCGACTCCCCAGCGCGCCCTCCTCATTTCGAGATTACCACTGAGTCCCTGAGCCGACAATGCCATCCCATCAGCTTCACCCCAGGAATCAGAGGCTTCCAGGAGGTAATCCAAGGCTGGTTCGTCCCTTTGTCGAGATTTGACCTACCTTTTTGGTACGACAAAACGAAATTCGTGAAAGCCAACGGAACGTGTTTCGACGTATCGTGAAAGTCAGCCATCCAAGGGAACAGAAATGCGTCCGTTCGCCTTGCGGCGAACTTGCCAACGCGGAGCGATTTGACACATGGACGAACTGCAATTCCAAAACGAAGGCTTTGAAACGGTCGACGAGACGGAGCCTGCGCGCCCGGAGAAACTCTCCGTCGACTTTCTCGAGGATGGCGAAAACCTCGTTATTCACAAACGTCGCGGCGGTGGACCGGTGTTTTTTCTCATGCTCTGGCTCACCGGCTGGACCGTCGGCTGCGTCTTCCTTCTCGTTGAGATTGTCAAAGAACCCGCGATCGGCATGCTGGCGTTCGCGATTCCGTTCTGGGCGTCCTGGCTTTTTGTCGCGGGGTTGATTGTCTGGATGTTGTTCGGCAAGGAAACCTTGGTCATCGGCCGAGACCAGGCGTTCTTTCAGAAGAAGGCGATCGTCGTCCTCTCTTCGCGAAGTGTGCCGAGAAAAGAGATCCAAGGGGCTCGTCCTTGCCAATCCAGTTATCAAGAGAATGATCGATACCTTTGGGGAATAGAACTCGTCACCGTTGGGCTCCCTTTACAATTTTGCTTCCGATTGCCGGATAATGAGCGCGCCTGGCTGATCCACCAACTCAATCGTTTCCTCGGCACGCTCGACTTCGATCGGACCGCGAGCTCGACCGAGCCGGAGTTCACGCAGGCAAAACCCGTGTTCACCAAATGGGGAACGGCTCGAAAGACTCCGAAACCCACCATCACCGAGCGTTTGGCCAGAGAGGCCACCCATGAAGAACCGCCGAACGATTGCCGGTGGTATCTGGGGGAGGGATTCGATGCCTTTCAGATCATGCGTCCGGGCCTGTGGCACTGGGGGGCATTGGGAGGCCTCCTCTTTATCAACGCTTTCTGGAATGGGATCGTTTCCGTCTTCGTGATGATCCTGTTTGGTTTCATGCCGGGCGATCAGCCCCATGGCTGGGAATGGTGGGGACTCTTCTTTTTTCTGATTCCGTTTGAAGTAATCGGACTCGTGATGTTCCTGGGTCTCCTTCGGACCGCCATCGATCCTTTCGTTCGAACCGTCTGGCAATTCAACTCGGATCGGATTGTCCGGCAAATCCGTTGGCCCCTTTTTTCGCGGAATCGGAGCTGGGAGATTATCGGCCCTCATCGATTGGAACTACGGAAAAAAAACAAGTGGAGCAGTCAGGACTCGAACAACAGGGGCATGGAAATGACTCCCGGCGCGTCGTTCGAATTGGCGTTCATCAATGATGCCAACGCCGACATCTGCACGATTGACGAACTTACCGAAGGCGAGGCCCGCTGGATCGCCCATCTACTTTTCGAAAGACGCCCCACCTGGTTCCCCGCCCATCATTGACGGTGCATGGATGATTTCATCACGAAACTTCTCAGGTAACGGATCGCCAATGGAAAGCGGCGGCGAGCCAGAGGAGGAGGAAGAGAATGCCGGCGATGAAGTAGCGGACGCCCAGCCAAAAGGAATCGGGCTCGTAGAAGACTTCGATGACGCTTTCGCCGGCGGGCACGGGGATTCCTCGAAGGGCATGATTGGCGCGCAGAACGGGGATTTCCTTGCCGTCGATACGCGCTCGCCAGCCCGGGAACCAAAGGTCGGCGAGGACGACGAGGCCCGCGGTTTGCATGTTCGCCTTCAGAACTACGCGGTTAGGCAATTCCTCCGCGATCGTCACTTGGCCCCGAACGGGTTGGCCAGACACTTCCGTATCGTCACAGACGTAAGCCACTTCCCGCGGATTGAAGGATGGAACGGAGAGTAACTCAGGCACCTTGTAGGTTTCCGGAACGACTTCCACGAACGCGGGAACGAAAGCGCGCGGCAATGCAGTGGGAATCTCTTCGACCCAATAGTCGAAATCGACGAGGAAGGGACGAGCGTCAGGTGGAGGCGCCCCCCGGTGAACGAGATAACGGAGTCCGAGCATGTCGAGAATCGGAGACTTGCGGGGGAGGAATCGCTGCGTCACCGCATACCGAGGGCGAAACGCTTTCGGGTTGGCGGCCAATGCTTGTTCATCCCAGCAGCGGTCCAAGAGATCCACGAGAAGTTGGGGATCCGCACCGTCATAGCCACGAATGTCTGCGAGTCCGTGACTCTGGTTGAGATTCGCCGGGAGACATTCCACGCCACATACTCGGCCGGGAGGCGACGCGGCAAGCCTTTCGAGTATCGGCAACCGAGGGTAGTAGAGCCGTGGGTCCACCTGAGGGTTTACGCCAAAGCCGTTGAACACCATTTCTCCGACGGCAAAAAAAGCGATGCCGGCAAGCACGATAGGGCGGCGAAAGTCGCGTACTCCGAGCATGAACCACATCATCGAGATGCCGGCACACAGAATAAAATTGCCCGCGTACATGCGAAAATACCAACTCGCCGCCGTCGGGGGGACCTCCGGTTGGGCGCGCAGAAGCATGGGAACCCGAATCGCCGACTCGCCCGCTTGCAACGCGAGACCCGCGACAATAAACGCGACCACCAGGTACCACATCCGCCATTCCAGTTTCATGGTTCTCAGGACGTCGAATCCGACGACCGCCATGCAAAGGATGCACCAGGTCGTCACGAAGACGAACCGGTTCCCTTTAAGGAATCGAAGGGGCACGGTTTCAAAAACTTGAGTGAGAAATGGCAACTGCAGGACGTAGGCAAACGCAAATACTCCGAGGCCCGCCCAAAGGAGATTGATGGATAGATGCCTGCGACTCACCCAGCCCAAGGGGGCGAGGAAAAGAGCGACGATCAAGCCCGGGTAGGCGGAAGCCGCCCCCTCCAGTTGATTGCCGTTTCGCGCGGTGTAGACCGTCTCACGCTGGCTGGAACCGAAATAATGGGGCATGAGCATTTGGCGAACGGATTCGAAACCGATGCTCGGCAGCTTCTCCTCCCCTTCCCCACGTTGGCTCACGCGGTGGCTCATCCGCATGTACTCGAGCGTTGGCAAATTCTGCGGCGCGGCAATCATGAAACCGAGGAGCCAGCCAATGACGGGCACGGCCAACGCGGCGAGCCCCCGTTTCGAAAAAAGGCGGGCCACCCCGTACTCATCGCCGAGCACCCAGAGGTAGTAGAAGCCGCTTGCCAACAGAACCTGCCCCGCGGTGGCGACATGCCCGCTTACGAGTAAGAGCGATGTAACGACCGCCAATCCGGGTCCTCCCCAGCCCCAGGGCTTGCGGACCGCGGCATCGGTCGCGAGCAAGAGCCACGGCAACCAAACCGTGACGGCACTGGGGGGATAACCTTGCCAGAAAACTTGGAATCCGGTCAGAGGAAGGCACCAGGCACCTAGCGCCGCCGACCAAAATCCGACTTCCAGCACGTGGCGGAAAAAAAGATACGCACCGATTCCCGCGACGAGCGCCTTCAGCAGTTGAACCCAGGCGATCGTCTCCGGTCCGGGGAATAAATAATCGGGAAGTCGGAAAGGTGAAAAGACCGCGGTGTTATTCGCGCCGATGAACGGGGCGCCGCAGTAATTCAAGGGGTTCCACAGAGGGAGTCGTCCCTGGCGAACTTCACTGACGGCGAAACGCCGACGAAACTCGATCGATTCGATGATGTCGGAAAGGACGAAGTTCTCCGGACGATAGTTCTCCAAGTCCCGCGTTCGCGGGAGGTAGGTCTTCTTGTAAGCCAGAATGTCGAGTGGCAGAAGTAGCTTTTGACCGATCAGGGAAGGACCATGGAGAATCGCTTGTGGAATCAATATCCCGGCGAGCAGAACCAGCACGCGCGCGGCTTTCGCGCGAACCTGAGACGATTCCATCCAGGAAGAAACTACGTTGATATTCCCGGGGACCGGCTCGCTTGCCTGGGAATCGTCGGCCGCTGTTCGTGACTCGTGGTCTGGATCGCTCATGAAGAACCGGTAGTCGTCGATTGGTGGATGCGGCGCGTGGGCGCGTGATGCCGGAGGAACTCCGAGATCGCTCCCACCACGCGCGCCTGCTCTTCCTCGGCGATGTCGTAAAAGAACGGGAGCCGAAGAATTCGACCGCTGTATTCCTCCGTTACGGGCAAATCGCCGGGACCGTACCCAAGGCTCTCGCCCATCGGCGAGGTATGCAGCGGCACGTAGTGAAACACTGCCTGGATATTGTTTTTCCGCAGGTACTCCATCAGTTCGTCGCGAATCTCCTGGCTCTGAACCAGGATGTAGAACATGTGGTAATTACTGCGGCAATCATCGGGAATATGAGGCAAGCGGAGCAGACCTTCCGCTTCAAGCTGTTTGAGTTCGTGGCGATAGTGTTGGTAGATTCGTTGCCGCCGCTCGGCAATGACGTCGAGCATCTCAAGTTGCGCGAACAGAAAAGCACTAACGATTTCGCTGGGAACGTAGGACGAACCGACTTCGACCCACGTGTACTTATCCTTCGCCCCGCAGGGAATTCTTTCGATTGGTTCCCTTGTCGCGAATGATCTCGGCCCGCTCGATGAACTTCGGATCATTGATGCAAAGGGCACCCCTTCGCCGCAGATGTAATTCTTGGTTTCGTGGAAGCTATAGGCCCCCAGCTGACCGATGGAGCCCAAGGCCCGTCCATCGTAAAAGGAATTCACTCCCTGGGCGGCGTCCTCGATGACCGTGAGACCATGCTGGCTGGCGATTGCAAGGATACGATCCATTTCGCACGCAACGCCGGCATAGTGAACGGGAAAAATCGCCTTGGTTCGAGAGGTGATCGCGTCCTCGATCTTTTGATCGTCGATGTTGAGAGTGTCTGGCCGCACGTCGACGAACACCGGCTTGGCACCCATGCGCATGACGGCGTTCGCGGTCGATACGAACGTGAACGAAGGGAGGATGACCTCGTCCCCCTCCTTCAAGTCGGCAAGCATGGCGGCGATTTCCAGGGCCGCGGTGCACGAAGGAACCATCAGGACCTTCGCGATCCCAAATCGTTGCTCGAGTGTTCGGCTGCACTGCTGAGTGAAATGGCCGTCTCCGGCGATGTTCCCAAAAGTCACCGCCTGGGCGATGTAATACAGCTCTTTGCCCGCGACAAACGGTCGATTGAATGGGATTCGAGCACCCATGAAACCTGCCTTTTCGTAGTGATTGGATGCCAGGAAACCGCGTCCGCTCGCACTTATGGGAATAGCTCCCCCCGCAACTTCAGTTTAGCTTGCCCGGTGGAACGCGTTCAATCGGCCGAGCGCCTAAATTGTACGTCTGGCCATCAAGAGGCACCGGTTCCTATTCATCTTCCGCACAACCCGCACAATCCAAAACCTCGCCCATAGGCACAAACTCTCTCCAGCCGTCGTAAATCTCGAACCAGAATGCAATTATGCTTGACCGGACGAATTTTGCGGCGAAGATCTGCATTGGGAACACTGTTCGCTTCAATACTCGGTCCCCTGGTTCCTCTCTGGAGAGGGCACTTTCCTCCTCGAAAGCAGCCCCTGGGGAACGCCGAGCAACCCAGCCAGAAGCGAAACGATTGGGGGTGCGCGATGCTCACCATGCTTGGCTCGCGGCGGCTCTGCTGTGACGGATTGACTCGGCGGGAAACGCTCCGCGCGGGGGCGCTGTCCGTCTTCGGCGGCGCGACTCTCGCCAATCTGCTACGCGCTCAGGAAATCCACGCAAATCCCGCCAAAAGCAAAGCCAAAAATGTCATCGTCCTCTACCTTCTCGGTGGTGCACCGACTCAGGACATGTTCGACCTCAAGCCCAACGCTCCCGCGGAAGTTCGCGGCGAATTCAAGCCGATCGACACCAGCGCGCCCGGCGTTCAAATCTCCGAATACTTGCCCAAAGCCGCTCGTTGGATGCACCGGGCCGCCTTGGTCCGCTCCGTCAATCACCGCGCCGGCTGCCACAATACGCTACCAAGCTATACGGGCTACGAGGGAATTCTCGACAACATCATTTCGACGAAGGACACTTATCCGCCGAGCATGGGTTCGGTCTGCGACTATCTGGGAATGGGGCTAAACGGCCAACCCGCGTACGTCTATATGCCCTGTTACTTGGGATGGGGTCAATCGATCCGCAGACCGGGCCCCTATGGTGGATTTCTGGGTAAGCAGCATGACCCGCTTTTCACGGAATGCGATCCGTACGTCGACAATCCGCCGGAAACGCCGTACCATTCCACACCCCTTCGAGGCCAACCGCGTCTCCCCAATAGCCGGCTCGAAGCAGAGATCACCATCGACCGCCTGGACCGGCGACGCGGACTGCTCCATCAATTGGACGATCAGCAACGTGGCTTCGAATCCGGCGCGGCGTTGGGAACTTTTGATCGGCATCAACAGCGAGCCTTCGACATTCTCACTTCCCGTCAACTCAAGAGCGCCTTCGACCTCGAGCGCGAAGATCCGCGACTCCGCGATCGGTATGGACGTACTTTATTTGGCCAAAGCGCCTTGATCGGACGAAAACTCCTCGAGGCAGGAGTGCGCTTCGTCAACGTAACCTGGGATTGCTACTGGGAACGCCTGAAGCTGCAGTTCGAATGTTGGGACACGCACGCGCGCAACTTCGGCGTTCTCCGCGATTACAATCTTCCCTACTTCGACATGACGTTCGACGCCTTGATGGGGGATCTCGAAAGCCGGGGAATGTTGGACGAAACGCTCGTCGTGGTCATGAGCGACATGGGACGCACACCCAAGGTCAACGCCAACGGCGGTCGAGACCATTGGACGCACTGCTACTCGGTTTTGCTGGCGGGCGCGGGGATTCGTGGCGGAACGATTCATGGGAACTCGGACGCTCAAGCCGCCTACGTGCAAAATCATCCCGTCTCGCCGGGCGACATTTGCGCCACGATCTATCACCTTCTGGGCATCGATCCGGAACTGATGCTCGAGGATCAATTGGGGCGTCCGATCGCGATCGCCAACGGAGGCCGACCGATCGACGCGATATTGGCTTAATGAGCATCTAAATACTAGGGCGGCATAGCCGCCATGAACTCCCGCTGGCAGAGGGTCGGAGTGAGGGGCTTCTTTTTCGCTCGACAAACATGCGCGCATTCTTCACCCTAATCACGTTATGTCATAATTCCCGGCCCAGCCGATTGGCGAGCTTTAGCGCAAGGCGCACCGGGCCCCCGACATTCGAACTCTGAGCGGCATTACGAACCCGAGGGACGGTCCGCGTGATACGTATTGGAATCGTGGGTTGTGGACGGATCCTGGCTGCGCACCTTCGGGGCTACCGTCTGCTTCGAGAAGCGGGATACGACGGGTTTCGGATCACGGCTTTGTGCGCCAAACGAAAGTCCGACGCCGCCATGTACCTACGCCGGGGCCAAGGACCGCCGCAGCGACCGGCGGTCAGCCGACTGGCCGGCGACCCCTTGGCCATTGGTGATGAATACCTTTCCGATTTCCAGACGGACGTCGAGCCCCAAATCTACACCAATTACCGTGACATGATCGCCAATGGCCCGATCGACGTGGTCAATGACTTCACGTCGCACGGAGAGCACCACCAGGTGGCAGCCACCGCGTTCGCCGTGGGAAAACATCTGCTGACGCAAAAGCCGCTCGCCTCGTCCGTTGCCGCCGCTCGTCGGATGTGCGACGAGGCGGAAGCGCGTGACCTGATTTTCGGCGTTTTCGAGAATTTTCGCACGTTGCCGCAAACCCGGCATTTGGGTTGGCTCTTCCATGGCGGCCGGATCGGCCGACCGCAGATGATGCTGGCGGGATTCGTCGGCGCTTGGTGGTCACCAGATCGGATCGTCGCGGATACCCCTTGGCGACATTGGAAGAAGGAAGGGGGCGGGATCACCTTGGACCTGGGGGTCCATTTTCTCAATCAAATGCGTTATGTCGCTGGAGCACCTCGAACCGTCCTCGGCCATGCGGCACTCCTCGAACCCACGAGGATCCGGGCCGACGAACGAGGAGCCGTTCTGGAGACGATCGCATGCGACGCGGACGATTACTGTCAGGCAAACGTCACGTTTGATTCGGGCGCGGAAGCCTCTCTCCTGGCCACCTGGTGTGGACATGGTGGGGAAACACTTCTCGGCAGTGGCCTGACCTACTATGGCACGAAAGGCCGCGTTGCCGGCAACCTGGTCTCAATCGACGGGGACTCAATGGGAGAACGGGACCTCGCGGCTTATTATGACATTCACGCGGACGCGGAACGGAAACGCGTGGACTTTCCGTTCGGAATGGACGACAGCTTCGCGCTTGCGCAGTTGGATTGGCTGGAAGCCGTTCGCATGCATCGAGCACCGGAGATGTCGGGAAGAGAAGGACTGATCGACTTGGCGGCGACATTCGCCATCTTGGAGTCAAGTTTTATCGGCCGGCGCGTGGACGTGGACGAAGTTCTCACGGGAGAACTTCGTGAATACCAGAGACACATGAGTGATTATTGAGCATTAGAATGGTAGGGGCGTATTTCGCGGCCCAGCAGCTTGGAAGGCTTTGGCGCTAGCCGCGATTGGCGGCATCCATGAATTGGCGCCGCGCCACGCGCATGACTTTTCTGAGCGGCAATCGATTCCTGGAAAAGCCCCGATACGCTCGGAACGCATGGGACTAGGAACATGACAGCCGGTTCATCGAATACCTCGAGCGCCAGTTCCCGCGCCATCCTGGTGACGGGCGCAAGTGGATTCGTCGGCGAGCGGCTTATTCATAGGCTGGAGAATCGTGGAGTTCCGGCCATTGGAACGTACCTTTCGCATTCGATCCGACCCCGGCAAACGCGAATGATCCCCATTGATCTGATTGACGCGGCCGCGGTCCGTCGACTCTTTGAAGAAGCGCGCCCCCGCGCCGTAATTCACGCCGCCGCTCTTACGAACGTGGCCATTTGCGAGCAACAGCCAGAGCTGGCGCGGCGCGCCATCGTCGAGGCGACGGCCAACCTCGTTGCCGAATGCAAACAATCATCCATCCCCATCGCGATGCTTTCCACGGACTTGGTCTTCGACGGCAAGCATGCTCCCTATCGTGAAGGGGACGAAACGAACCCCTTGAGCACGTACGCAAAGCTGAAACTGGAGGCGGAGAGAGTAACGCTTGCCAGTCCGAAGGGCGCCGTGCTCCGAGCGGCGTTGATTTATGGGCGACCGGGGACTTACGCCGGCAGTTGTCTCGGCTGGATGCTCGACACCTTGAGGAACGGCAAGGAACTGGTTTTATTCGAGGATGAGTTCCGCACGCCGATCTACGTGGACGATCTTTGCGTGGCATTAGAGGCCTTTGCAGAGTTTCCCTTGACGGGCCTTTGGCATGCCGGTGGCCCCGAAGTCTTGAATCGCGTGGCGATGGGAGAGGCGGTAGCGCGCGTGTTCCGTCTCTCGCAGTCGCTCCTCGTGGCACGAAAACTCGCGAACTCGACCTATGCCGCCCCCCGACCGCCGAACACGTCCTTGGTTTCCGATCGACTTTGGCGGCAGGTTGCTCACGTGCCACGGCCATTTGAAAAAGCGCTACGCGAGATAGCAGCCGAGTTGTCCGCCGACACGGCGACGTGACTCCCACTGCAACCCGGATGCCATCCCCTTGGCACGGAGAATTCGATTTAACCGGCGACACACAGGGATGTTCAAAACATGGTTCCCTTCCGCTTCGAGCGTGAACGCTCTGGCGACCACTCCTCGCGCGCCGCTAGATGGACCCAGTTGATTACGCTCGATGGCGATGTTGTTTGGTCGAAGTTGATCCACGTCTTGCTGAACCTGGCGTGGGTAAACGAGAACATTCTCGCGCTCCGGCCCGACATCTCGTTTATTGAGCTTCAGAATTGTAATGACGTATTTCCCGGCTTGGTCACTTGTAGGGAATGGACGCAATGCGGACCGGGCCACGGCATTACTTTTCCGAGCTGCAACAGGTACCGATTTGCCCAAAGGATCAGGATGGCTCTCGCCAAGCTCAAGACATTCGCCCTGGTAGGCATTGACGCGCTTCCGGTCGAGGCGGAGGTGGACGTCGCGACCAGCGGCCTGCCCGCCATCATTCTCGTCGGACTCGCCGAGACTTCCGTCAAGGAAAGCATTCACCGCGTCGAACGAGCGCTCATCAATAGCGGTTACCGCAAGGCGAGCACGCGGGTGGTGATCAACCTTGCCCCCGCGGACTTGAAGAAGGACGCGGCGGCGTTCGACTTGCCGATTGCACTTGGTTTGCTCGCTGGCACGGGGCAGATCGATCCCGAGATTCTTCAAGGATGGGCGGTCGCGGGGGAACTTGCGCTCGAGGGTGCGACGCGGCCGGTCAAGGGAGCCCTCTCCATCGCGATGGCGGCGGAGAAACTCGGCTACCAGAAGCTTCTCCTCCCCGCCTCGAACGCGCGCGAGGCCTCGGTCGTTGAAGATATCGAAGTCTATCCCGTCGGCTCGCTCGCGGAGGCGGTTGGCGTGCTCACGGGGGAACTGGAGACCGAACCGGTCCGGGTCGACGTCGAGAAGTTGTATCGCAAGAGTTCCCATTATTCGGTCGATTTCGCGGACGTGAAAGGCCAGGAGTCGGCGAAGCGCGCCCTCACGATCGCCGCCGCCGGCAAACACAATGTCCTCATGATCGGCCCGCCTGGGACCGGCAAGACCATGCTCGCCAAACGGCTGCCAACCATCATGCCCCCTCTGACGCTTCTCGAAAGCCTGGAAACGACGCGGGTCTACAGCGCCGTGGGCAAAACGAGCGCGGAAAGCCCCCTGCATACCGTGCGGCCGTTTCGAGATCCTCATCACACCTCGAGCGAGGCCGGGTTGATTGGCGGGGGCACGATACCACAGCCCGGTGAAGTGAGTCTGGCGCATCATGGCGTGCTTTTTCTCGACGAGTTCCCCGAATTTCAGCGGCGAACGCTCGAAGTCTTGCGGCAACCGCTTGAAAGCGGGAACGTCACCATCACGCGCGCGGTCGCGAAGGTCAATTTTCCCGCGAATTTCCTAATGGTGGCGGCAATGAACCCGTGTCCTTGCGGCTTCCTCACCGATCCGAAGAAAGAGTGCAAATGCTCACCTCTCATGATCGATCGCTATCTGGGCAAGATTTCCGGACCGCTATTGGACCGAATCGATATCCACCTCGAAGTTCCCGCCATACCGTTTGAAGAATTGCGCGCCGGTGGACGCGGGACGTCGAGCAAGGAATTGGCCGATCAGGTCATCCATGCGCGGCAGATTCAGCAATATCGTTTCGGCAATGATTCGCTTAGGGTCAACGGGACGATGGATGGTCGGCAGATTCGCAAATTCTGCCCACTCAATCAGGAAGGAGAGACCTTACTAAAGCAGGCGGTCGAAGAGTTGGGGCTTTCGATCCGCGCGCATGACCGGGTCCTCCGCGTCGCGCGGACGATCGCGGACCTCGCGGGAAGTGGTGATATTCAACCCGAACAACTCGCCGAGGCCATTCAACTTCGACGTCTTGATCGCCGGCTTTGGAGCTAGCAAATGAGGTTTATTATTGCAGCTCAGAAAAGTAATGTCGGGGCCCGGCGCTAATCCAGGGTCGCCCGTCATCGATCGAGGATCGAATCATGGCCAAAACCCTGTTCCTCATTAAGTTCTTGTTCGCGGCGTTCTTCGTACTCGCGGGGGTGGGACACTTCGCCAATCCCAACTTCTTCTTGAAGATCATGCCTCCCTATTTGCCATGGCACTTGGAGTTGGTCTATCTCAGCGGAGCCTTCGAAATTCTTCTCGGCTTAATGCTCCTGATTCCGCCGCTTCAGCGATGGGCGGCGTGGGGCCTCATCGCGTTGCTCATCGCGGTGTTCCCGGCCAACATTTACTTGTTTCAGAATCAGCACCTACTCCCCGCGTCGCCAACCTTGCATCTACTTCGACTCCCATTCCAAGGGGTGCTGATCCTCTGGGCGTACGCCTACACCCGACCTCCACGATCCGAGTTGGCGAACGAAGTTTGATTCAGAACTGGGCGTCCGTCGGATGAATGGATCGGCGAGGCGTGATAACCGGACCATTCCCCTCGGTGTCTTGCAATTCCTTTCCGCCGACGGTTGACGTTTGGACCGACGGTCTTTAGGCAAGGAGTTGAAATCGCTTTGGGACAGGTCGATACCCGAGCCGGACGGAATCCTTTCGTTGGCGGCGGTTGACTCCTCCCAAAATATCGCGCCACGAAGTCGCGTCGCGATTGCTTCTGGCGTGGCTACATCGACACCCGGCGCGTTCAACGCTACGTTACCGCTGCTCAGATTCTTGCCTGGTCGCCTTCCCGAGGAGACAACCGTAAATGCCGACCATACCCATGACCGGACCCGAGGTTTCGGACCGATACTTTCTCGAGATCCGCGCAAGCTCTTGGAGATTGGCGCCTCGCTCGATCGAATGGATCGGGCCGGCGGCGCGGAAAGAACGGCCAACGACCCCCGACGCGTAAAGATAGAAGAAGCGCTCCGCCTGTTGCAGAATCCGTCTTCCGGACGCGCGGAAGCGATTCAACGCCTGTTTTCTCGCGGCTATGACCCGAGTTGGATCGAAGGGTTCGAGCCGGCGGAACGGTTGGCCCGGCAAGGATCTTGACTTTAGTCGCACGACGAGGTCGTTGAAATCGCTCGCGAAAGAGAGACCCGAGGTTTAAGCATGGACTACATTGATCCGCACATTCACATGATTTCGCGAACCACCGACGACTACAAGAACCTCGCGCACATGGGATGCGTCGCGATCAGCGAGCCCGCGTTCTGGGCAGGATTCGACCGGGGAACGGTGGAATGCTTCCACGACTATTTCCGCCACCTCACCGAGATCGAGCCAAGGCGGGCCGCCCAGTACGGCATCAAACACCATTCCTGGATTTGCATGAACGCGAAAGAGGCGGAGAACGTCCCGCTTAGTCGCGAAGTGCTCAAGATCATGCCCGAGTTTCTCGAAAAGCCGGGGGTCCTCGGCGTCGGCGAAATCGGACTCAACAAAAACACCCGCAATGAAGCCACCATTTTTTGCGAGCAGGTCGATCTCGCCGCCCGCCTGGACAAACTGATTTTGATTCACACGCCGCACCTGGAGGACAAATACCAGGGGACGCGAATGATTCTCGACATGTTGAAGATGGACTCGAGGATCGAGCCTCATCGGGTTTGTGTCGATCACGTGGAGGAACACACCATCCGCATGGCGGCGGAAGCGGGATACTGGTACGGAATGACGCTGTACCCTACCACCAAGTGCACTCCGCAGCGCGCCGCCGACATGGTGGAAATCTACGGTTCGGACCGGGTCATGGTGAACTCGGCGAGCGACTGGGGCCCTTCCGGTCCGGCGGTGATTCGCGATTTCGCCTTGGAGATGAAGGCGCGCGGGCACTCCGCGAGCCTGATCCGCAAAGTTATTTTCGAAAATCCCATTCGGTTCTTCGAGCAATCCCAAGGTTGGACGCTTTCAACCAGCGCGAAAACCAAAGAGGAAGAGATCCCCGAGATTGCTCAGGCGTAAGGACTCCCGGACAATCAACCCCGAAGGATACAAGGAGACATTCTGTGCAGAGCTTCACCCGGTGTGCCATTTGCGCACTGTTTCTATTTGGCGCGACCGCCCCTCTCTCCCGCGCGACGGACGAGGCGGAGATCGAGAAGCTCAAGGAGGGATGGGAACCCCTCTTCGACGGGAAAACGCTCAGTGGCTGGAAAGCCGCCGACAATCCCGAATCCTGGACCGCTTTGCCCGACGGCACCATTCGAGGCAAGGGACCGCGTAGTCATCTATTCAGCCCCAAGGAATACACGGACTTTGCCTTCCGCGCGGATGTCAAGGCTTCCAAGGGTACCAACTCCGGCATGTACTTCCGAACGGCCTTCGGTCCCGAATGGCCCAAAGGCTATGAAGCCCAGGTCAATAACAGCGGCGGCGACCCCAAGCGAACGGGTTCTCTCTACAACTTCGTCGATATCCGCGAGCAGTTGGTCCCTGACGACACGTGGTGGACTCAAGAGATCCTCTGCAAGGGAAACCACATCATCATCAAGGTCAATGACAAGGTGGTCGTCGACTTCGTCGACGAAACTAGCATGTACAAGAGAGGTCACTTCGCGTTTCAACAGCATGACGCCGGCAGCGAGGTGTATTACAAGAACGTGATGGTCAAAGACCTGAGCAAATAATCCTGGACGAAAATCTGCTCCCGACTTCTGCTATCGCCAATGGTCGAAGTGGGATGGAAAGGGTCGCGTTTTCCTTCGCCCTCCGGTTACCCCGCCTCGGCCGCCCACGTAGTTGAGCATCAGACAAATAAAGTCGAAATACCCGGACCGGTCGCTTGGAGAGCCCCCTCCCAAAGCGCACCGGACCCGGACAATGCTGGACCGCGAGTCAATGAAGGTCGGCATGCCACTCGATTGCGCGCTCGCAAAGTCGTATCTCGAAACGAAATTCGGATTGTCCAAAGACAAGAAACGTCTATGATTAGGGTAATTCACGTAATTGACATTGAGTATCAAAATCAATGCCAGAGAGGGGTCCGAACGCCCTAAAGTTAAGATCCAATAACCTTTATTGGGGATAGGCGTCCACCAGGTAACCGGTGCCAAGGAGTCGCGAGTGAGTCAAATCGTGCCGCTCGAGTTTCTCCGCGCGGGAGACGCAGGGGAAGTTATCGATGTCCTCGGAAATGAGGGGTTGGTCGCGCGCCTGGCGGAAAAAGGCCTGCGAAAGGGGAGCCGACTCGAAGCGCTCCAACCCGGCGACCCGTTCCTTCTTCGCGTGGACGAAACTCGGCTTTCCCTTAGAACCGACGGGAAAGTAGACGTCATGGTGCGGCTCGATTGATGACAAACGAATCGACGTTGGACCGACTCAAGCCCGGCGAACGAGGATCCGTTCGAGCCATTCTCGGACCTCCCATGCTCGCGCAACGGCTCATGGAAATGGGAATTACCGAAGGGGAAGAAGTCGAGGTCGTTCGCTTGGCCCCCCTGGGTGACCCCATCGAGATCCGCATCCGAGGGTATGAACTTTCCATCCGAAAAAGTGATGCGCGCAACGTGGCGTTAAACCTTCCTTGAAACCGGCACCGCAGGATCACGCCGCGATGGCCTCGACCGTTCCCGAATCTTCGACCCTGCCGACCACTGTTTCCGTGGTGCTCATCGGCAACCCGAATACTGGCAAAACGACGTTATTCAATGCCCTTACTGGGCTGAGGCACCGGGTCGGCAATTACCCCGGCGTCACCGTCGAAACGAAAACCGGGCATGTGAATCGAGATGGAGTTTCACTCTCCATTACCGACGTTCCCGGCACCTATAGCCTCTCGCCACGTTCTCCCGACGAAATGCTCGCTGTCGATCTACTTCTCGGCCATCGCAGCGAAATGGCTCGACCGGACGCGGTTGTTTGTATCCTTGACGCGTCGAACCTCGAACGAAACCTCTACTTGGCGACGCAGGTCCTCGAACTTGGGCTCCCCGTGGTCATCGCGTTGAACATGATGGATATCGCCAAGAGCCGCGGGATCGTGTTGGACATCGGCAAGCTGTCGACGTCCCTGGGCGTCCCCATCGTGCCGGTACAGGCCAACGCGGGCCGGGGGATTTCCGAACTGGTTGGGTCGATCGTGGCATCGGCGCAGGGATACCCTCCCCGGAACAAGCCGGTGTTTCCCGAGCCCTTTCGCAAGGAAGTGGTGGATCTCGCGCAATGGCTCTCGTCTCGGAACGGGAGTTCCGTCGAGCCCTACCTGCTCGAACGATCCCTCCTCGATGCCGGAGGCTTTACCGAGAAACGACTGGTAAGCCAATTCGGAACCGAACTCGCGGGCCAATTGAACGCTAGCCGAGAGCGGCTGCGCGCCGCCGGCTGCCCCGTTCCCGCCGTCGAAGCGCGCACGCGATACGCTTGGATTGCCGACAAAATCCGAGGGGCCGTCGAGCGCCCCAAGGAGCGGAAGGCGACCATTAGCGACAAGCTCGACCGGATCCTCATTCACCGCTTCTGGGGACTCATCGTCTTTCTTGGCATGATGGCGATCATTTTCGACTCCATCTACCGGTGGGCACAATGGCCCATGGAGTCGATCGAAGGTCTTTTTGGCATGCTGTCGCAGACGGTGGGAGAATGGCTTCCGGAAGGAGCGGCTCCGCGAATTGATTACCCGGGGGATTATCGCGGGTGTGGGAAACGTGCTCATCTTTCTCCCGCAGATCGTGATCCTCTTCGGTTTCATCGCCGTGCTGGAAGATTGCGGCTACATGGCTCGCGCGGCTTTCCTCATGGACAAGCTGATGTCCCGTTGCGGTCTCAGTGGCCGGTCGTTCATCCCGCTACTTTCCTCGTTCGCTTGCGCGATTCCCGGCGTGATGGCGACGCGCACGATCGAAGATCGGCGCGACCGGTTGGCCACGATCCTCGTTGCGCCCCTGATGAGTTGCAGTGCCCGGCTGCCGGTCTACATCCTTCTCATCGGCACGTTCATCCCCGCGACCACGATCCTCGGCATTTGGAATCTCCAAGGCTTGGTCCTCTTTTCCATGTATTTGATTGGATTGGTGCTCGCCCCCTTGGTGGCATGGTCACTCAAAAAGACCGTGCTCCGCGGCGATGCACCTGTGTTTCTGATGGAATTGCCTAGCTACAAGTTCCCGTCCCTTCGCACGATCGTCGATCGAATGGTGGACCGAGGCTGGGCATTCTGCAAACGCGCGGGAACCTTGATTTTGGCGACCACGGTGGTGATCTGGGCACTCCAATACTATCCTCGACCAGCGTCCGTTCGGGAGTCTTTCGCGGCGGAGTTGGCGAAATTGGAGACGGCGGCCGCGTTGCCCGAGGCGGACCAAATGTCGATCGAGGCGGAAAAGACGGCGCTCGCCAACCGTATCGAAGGAGCGTACCAGGCTCAGAGCATTCTAGGTCGGATCGGCAGGGCGATTGAACCGGTCGTTGAGCCGTTGGGCTGGGATTGGCGAATCGGAATGGCGGCGGTCGCGGCCTTCCCGGCGCGCGAAGTCGTCGTGTCGGCCTTGGGCACCATCTACAGCGTGGGGGCGGACACCGACGAGGAAAGCGTCGATCTTCGGGACGCCCTCCGAAAAGCAACTTGGCCCGATGGGCGTCCCGTATTCACCCCCGTGGTCGCGCTTTCCCTGATGGTCTTCTTTGCCCTCTGCTGCCAATGCGGCGCCACGCTAGCCGTCATTCGCCGTGAAACCAACTCTTGGCGCTGGCCGATTTTTACGTTCTTCTACATGACGGGACTTGCCTACGTCGGCGCCCTGGCCGTCTACCAAATCGGCGCGAGGCTCTCATGAACGCTCAGAACCTTGTCGTATGGCTCATCGTCGCGTGCTGCGTCGTCTACTGCCTGCAATTCCTCTGGAAGTCCATGTCCGCGGATGATGCGAATTGCGGATGTGGTTCAGCTTGTCCGAAAGGGAAAAGCAACGAAACTCCGCTAGTGCAAATCTCTTCTTTGAACGACGGTAAACGGGACGGTCAATAGAACGTTCTGCGTTCGTTACGTTCCATGCCCGGGTTCGGTACCCGCATGGCGCGTCTGGAGGTATCGTGATCGTTCACGGAAATTGCCGGTGAACGGGACGCGAGGCGAGGAAATCTCTTGAACGTTCCCGCGAGCCAATCCTATCCCGCAGCGACCGACACAAGTGCGAAGACCGTCCCGCCGCCCGAACGTGCTCAAGCCAATTGGAACTTCTGGACATTCGTCTCGTTCTTCGTTCTGCAGCGTGCCGCCTGGGTCTTCAAGTTGGAATCGGTAATCGTTCCCGCGTTTCTCGATTCCCTGGGAGGCGGCGCGACGGCTCGAGGCTTCCTGCCGATCTTGGCGCGCGTGGGGAACAGCCTGCCGCCATTTTTCATCGCCCCAAGCATCGAACGCCTGCCTCGGATGAAAAATTATCTGGCCTGCCTGACGCTGATGGAAGGAGCCCCTTGGCTGATTCTTGGCATACTTCTTTGGTGGATGCGTCCGGTAAACGCCTGGGTTTGGCAAATCGGATACCTGACGCTCTATGCCATCTTTGCCGCGGTGAACGGCGTCACGACGCTGACGCACGGCGCCCTGCAGGGAAAACTGATTCCGCCTCCACGCCGAGGCGCGCTATTCGCGTACTCCAATTTTGGCGGGTCCTTGCTCGGCGTCAGTCTTGTTTTCGTCTGGATGTTGCCCTATCTGGACCTGGCGGCGGGTCCCAGTGGTTTTACCTCCGTGTTTCTCGCGACGGGCTTTCTCTTTCTTCTCAACGCGGCATCGGCAGGCTGCTTCCGCGAGCCTGCGAGCAAAGTCACGCCTCACGCCGATTCGCTTCTCGTGTTTCTTAAGCAGTCGATCGTCTCGTTACGAACGGATCGCGCCTTTCGGCGGCTGATGATCGTCGTGAGCATGTTCTATTTCTTCCTTGTCCTCTTCCCCCACTATGCGTCGCATGGACGAAAGCAGGTGGGGGCGCTCTCCGCGGATCTTGCCGTCTGGGTCGTGGTGCAGAATATCGGCCTTGGGGTGGGTAGCATGTTGCTGGGACCGATCGCGGATCGGCGAGGCTATCGCATCGCCTTCACGATGATCCTGATAGGCTTGGCGATTATTCCACTCCTCGCGATTGGCATTGGATTACTCGGCCCCGCATGGGGTCGGCCCTTGTACTCGATCGTGTTCCTCTGCCTTGGATTGGCGCCGGCGAGCCAACGCATACTCGCGAACTACGTCCTCGAGTTCGCACCCGCCGATCAACAAGCCCGCTATCTCGGAATCGTCAACGTCACTCAACTTGTTCCTCTCACCGCGTCTCCCTTGGTCGGCTGGATGATGGAGACCTTTTCCTACGAAGCGGCTTTTCTGTTGGGATCCTTCATTCTCTTCTGGGCCGCTTGGCGGTCGCGAAAACTCGAAGAACCGCGACACCGAATCCCTTCGATTGCGTCCTGAATCGACGGGAAATGGTTAACGCAGCGCGCCCGCCGGCGTGTTTCGCGCCAGGTCATCAATCATCTCTTGAGTGGCTTTACGGCTGGCTTGGTCAAAACGGAGGCCAACGTACTTGGGATTGCGGTAGGCAAAGAGAATGCCTCGGGAGTTATTGACGACCGCGCCGAGTCCGTCCGGGTCAAATGCCGTCGCGATATCCGCGGAGGTCCCCCCTTGGGCGCCGTAGCCAGGCAGCAGAAGCAAGACATGAGGCATTCGCTGACGAAGTTCGACGACTTGCGCGGGAACCGTCGCTCCCACCACGGCGCCGACGGGCCCGTAGGTGAAACTGCCGGCGGAATCTCGTGACCAAGTTTCCACCCAATCGGCAACGGTTTGATACACGGTCTTATTGCCGAAAACCTGGTCCTGAAGCAACCCCGCCCCGGGATTGCTCGTTCGAACCAGGACGAAGAGGCCGGTCCCATGTCGGCTTGCGGTTTTCAAGAACGGTTCGATCCCCTCGGGCGCCAAGGTAAGGATTGACCGTGATGGCGTCCGCGGACCAGACGGCGTGACTTTCTCCCTCGATCGCGAACTCGCCGAGATAACCTTGAGCATACGCCGCCGCCGTGTTGCCAATGTCATTCCTCTTGCCGTCGAAAACGACCGTCAATCCCGCCTCTTTGGCTTTCAGCATCAAGTCGAAGAGGACGATGAGTCCAGCAGGACCGATCGCTTCAAAAAACGCGGCTTGGAATTTGACGACCGGCACCAAATCCGCCACGGCGTCGAGAATGGCACTTGAGAATTGTCGGTATGCCTCCGCGACTGCTTTGAGCGTTTTTCCGTGCCTGGCGATCGCTTCATCCTGAATCATGGGTGGAAGTTGATCCCAAGAGGGATCGATACCAACCATTACCGGGGTCCGCTTCTCGCGAATTGCCGCCGAAAGCCGCTCCGCGAAAGGTGCTTGATTCATCGTCGCGACCTCCTCAATGCAATTCCGCTTCGCAACGCCTCATATACTCCAGGCTTTCCCGCGCAATCGTTTCCGGATCGGGTTTGAAGTCAAAAACTTCGACGGATACCCAACCTTTGTAATGGTTGTCCTTGAGCGCCTGGAAAATCGGATGGAAGTCGACTTTCCCCATTCCCGGTCCGCGCATGTTGGGATCATTGGCGTGGAAATGACCCGTGTGGCTTACATGCTTGGCGATGATCTCCGGTATCGGTTGGCTCTCGGAGCTCATGGCTTTGACGTCGAGGTGCAGGACGACATTGGGGTGATCGATCATTCGCATGAGTCGGGTCCCCTCGTCCGCCGTTTGGAGAAAATCCGTTTCCGCGGGAGCGAGCGGCTCGATGCAAAAACGCACTTTGCGCTCCGCGAGCACGGCCGTGATTTTCCGCAAGGTGTCCGCGGCGTATTCCATCGCCTCGTCCATCGTCACCCCGGGAAGTATCTTTCTCGCTGGCGGCGACCCGAACACCATGAGCTCGCCCCCCAGGTCCGCACAGCAGCGGACTTGCTCGGCAAGGTATTCCGCCGTCCGCCGGCGCACGCTTTCCTCCGGTGAGTTTAAGTGAAAGCCCGTGGTCTTCGCGAGCAACCAATGCAATCCGAGGATTTGCAGGCCCGCGTCCTCGGCCTGTTTGCGCAACGTCTTTCGCGTTTCCGTGGAGATATCGGTCACGAGTGGGGCGAGCGTGAACGGCGCGACTTCCAAACTGGTGTACCCGATGCCGGCGACGGATCTGCAAACATCGCCGAAGTTCCAGCCCTCGTACAACTCATTGCAGATGGCATACTTCATTTCGCGCCTCCTCATTTATTGCCGCTCAGAAAAATAATGCGTGGGCCGGTCCGCTTTCCGCCAAGGCTCTCCATGCGACCGGCCCTAGCATTACGACATTACTTTTCTGATGCTCTATAACCCGGTGCGGAACGGATGGACCACCCTTCCGCCCGAAAACCTCCCTTGGGCCGATGGGTCCGCGTTTTCGACATTCTCCTTCGGATGGCCGGCAAGGACATGGGGAAACGTACGAAATACTGGTTGGAATGTCCGAAAGGAATGGCCGTAGGTTCGGCGGATACGCGCTATTCTCTCGACAAGCACAGTTTGGACGCGAGCCAATCCGCGCGGTGCAACATGGTGTGCTCCTTTAAGACTGCGGCGCGGACCTGACGGCGGTGCTCGGCCAAATCGCGACGCCGCAAGTCGCTGACCAGGTCCGGGAGTTCCTCCATCGCGCGAAAGGAAAATGGACACGCCTCGGGATTGGGAAACAAAATACTCAATTCCGACCGATCGTCCGTGATAACGGCACTGCCACACGCCGCCAAATCGAGCACTCGCGGATTTACCGTCGAGGCCACTTGCATGAAATTGAGGTTCAAATGCAACGGATGGCGGGAATAGAGCTCCGGCAGTTGGCCGGGAGTAACGAGGCCATGATATTGTTCTCGGAGCACGCTCTTCGAACGGATCCAGCCGTCATCCCCATAAATCGCGAGCGGAAAACCTGCTAGCCGTTCGACGGCCGCCATCCGGAAGCACGCCGTCACGCTCATTCGCCAAAGATAGTCGAGATAATACGCCTGCGCGAAGGATTGCTCACGGATGGAGTCGATCGTTTGCTGGAATTCCTCCGTCGCTTGATGGAGAAACTCGTGCATCGCGGTCATGTTTTCGCAACGGTTCAGGCCGGCGGCAAGTTTTCTCCCGGGAGATCCCCATCTTCCCGCAAGGGCGTTGGCGATGATCCCCAGATTCGCTCGCAGAAGATCGTAACGGCTTTGGCCCACGAGCAGGATGAACTTCGACGGAAAGTCCTCGGTCCGCCTGATGACCGTCGGTTCCGCGAACGGGGATTCCACGAAAGACATTCGAGCGGCGGGAGGAAGCCATTGGGAGCCGTCCGGCAGCAAAGGAAGCAGATCGCGCAAACGCGAACGCCGCATGCCGCGCCGCGGGATCTTCGTAGTCCAGCATCGAAGCGACGTTCGGAACGTCCCACCACCAACTCATTGGCCTGGCATCGAGCACACGCTCCAGGCAGGCGCGCCCACGAGCGGAAGACGACTCCAGCAGCGAACGATTGCGAAAAAAGACGCACTTCGGCTGATGTTGAACAGCAAGCTGGAGGAACTGCTTACGCAATTCCGTGGTCCATAATTCCGGTCGGTCGGGCACGTTTACATGGAGCACCCTGCAACCGATTCGCTGAAAACTATCGGCAAGATCGGCGAAGATAGCGCAACTCGGACTCACGACGAACAATTCCGCGTTCCCCGTGATTTCCACGTTCGCCGGACGATTTGGCCCTCGCGAATACTCGGATGGACTTGCGACGGCAGTTTTCACGGCGGCATGAAACTCGGCATGGAGTGGCTCGGAACCGCTCGCGCACCAGTGCAGCGGATCCATGCGTTCCCGTTGCATTCGATCCAGATGGGAGGCTATCTCGTGGATGCTAACTTGCGCGAGTTCCGGAGTGCCGATCCAAGGAACTAGCCAGGTCAATCGCCCGGCCCGCATGGAAATCGACCAGTCTCGGCGCGAAAGGAGGTGGCAGACAAGGTGACCCTCCGGCTCAATAACGATGACGGCGTCCTCATTGCTTTTCAGAACCGCGTCGAGCGCGCGCCCTGTCCCCGCGCCCTGAAACACCCACTGCATGGAGGCGGAAGTAGGTAGCGGCATGGTCAAAGGGTCGGAAAAGGACCTTTCTGTATCCGAAGTCTTCCCCACAAGACCTGATGGCCGAGCGGCTTCGAACGCCACGTATCGTCCCTGTGACCCGCCGGTACAAAGTCGGCGCGCGACCTCGGGCGAAGAAAGCTGCATGGCGGTAAGATTCTCGCGCCAACACTCGACATGTTCCCTCTCCAGCGGAAAAAAGCCGCCGAATCGGGCGAGGAGAACACTGGTCTCTGTCGGCGTGAGTAACGTTTCGGTTACCGCAAGTTCTGCCAAGGTGGACCGGGGCAACATGCCAAGCCGGTGTTCCTGGTGCAGCAACCAACGAAGGGATAACTCCGCCGCAAGGAATGGAAATCCGCCGGCGAGTTCCGTGTCGAACGGTTCGTGGAGAAAGAACTCGCGGCGACCGAAAAGCAATCCACCGATCAGGCAAACGACTGGTTCCACCTGGCCGTCGATAGCGGCTTCCCCTTCGTGCATCAGCGAAATAGGTTCGCCGACGCGCCAATCGGCATGTAGGGGAAATCGGGTGGACCCGGCAGCCCCCACCAAGTCGAAATCATGCTCGGAGACCGCCGAGTGAATCATGTTTATCGACTGGAGGGTGGCGGAAAAAAGTTCTT
This sequence comes from Planctomycetota bacterium, assembly GCA_046350335.1. Lineage (GTDB taxonomy): Bacteria > Planctomycetota > Planctomycetia > Kolteriales > Kolteriaceae > JAXMAQ01. The sequence continues at coordinate 28,434 of JAXMAQ010000005.1, read as the reverse complement.
GAGAAACCATGCAACAATACGTTCCCTGTGCGGAACGGATGCACCTCTGGAGTTCGAGCCCGAGAGGTGAGTCGGCGGAAAGGGGGACGGATTCGATCTCCAAGTCGTTGGAAATTGCCGGCATGGGGCCTTCTGGAGGGGCGCAATTGCCGGCCGGCGGCAACACAATCAGGCTGATGGAAGGAGCCATTTTTTCCGTTTCGCCGTGACCTTCGGAGTCAATTGCGTCTAATTGTCGGAGAGTAATTTTGGAATCGCTTGACGCGTTTCCACAAGGTTTCTACCATTTCCTGGCACAGGGCCCCTTCGTCTAGTCAGGCCTAGGACACAGGATTTTCATTCCTGCAACACGGGTTCAAATCCCGTAGGGGTCATTGCCTTCGTCTCAGCCCGTCGAGCATGCAGAACCGAGCGTCGCTCTGCTCGGCATATATAGTACCTGCGATAAAGAAGCCACTGCCGGGTCCACACGGTCGCGCTACCGTCTTTCGTGCCGGCAGAATCGTTGAACCCAACGACAATTGACATCCCGTAGTTCCGTCGACCACCGTGCCGGTCGGTGAAGCTACCCAGATTTCTGGCAATTTCTTGGGAAACCAACGCAAGCGCGTGATCTGTTCGGACAACATAACGAAATTACTCGGCCTGATCGACTCCGATTCTTTGCTACGATTTCCGCATGTCGTGACCGAGCAAGGAGTCGCCGCCAAGGCTAAAAGCGAGGCTCATAATGCGTATCGCCGTTTTTGTCGACGGAGCGAACTTTTTCTACATGCAAAAGGACCGCCTGCACTGGTGGGTGGATCCCAAAAAACTCCTGGAATGGATTCGCACCAAGGGGGAAGTGGTTGACGCCTACTACTATGTCGGCGTGGACGCTCGTTCCGAACCCCAGCAGGACAATTTCCTCAAAGCGTTGACCTATATGGGTTATTCCCTGGTGACCAAGGAACTTAAGACGATCAGCCACGAGGATGGGACGGATCGGAAAAAGGCGAATCTGGACATCGAGATCGTGCTCGACATGTTCAATACGATCGACCAGTACGACATGGCGGTATTGATTAGTGGCGATGCCGACTTCGAGCGTCCCTTGGAACTGCTTCGTGCGCGCGGTAAGAAATTCTTGGTTCTATCAACACAAGGATTCGTGGCGCGCGAAATCCGATCGGTCGCGGGCATGCATTTTCTGGATTTCCAGGACATTCGAACCGAAGTGGAAAAGTCCTAGTCTTGTTTGGATTCCGGGGGGGATAGCACCAACCGGCTCGTTCCCCCCCAGATTGAAATGGCCCGTCGGGGGGAAGACCCAACGGGCTTGAACGTTCCACGTCGATTCACTGTTTCGATCCTGCCGCGGCGCATGAGCCGGCCACCATCGATCCCTCGCGCGCCCCTAACCGAGGGGTACCCGTATGTCCGACGCACCTCAGCCGCAACAGAAATACCAACAATTTGTACAGCTGTTGCCACTAACACTTGCGATTGCAGGGCTTCCCGCGTCGGAGCACGGGAAGTACTATAACGAAGATCAGATGGAAAACCGGGCCCGGACGATCCGCTTGGCGTACAAACAAGCGCGTAACTTGACGAGGGAAATCGTTACCGAGTAAGGGATTTTCAGTAATTTGAAACCTGTGTAACCGTGCCCAAGTATCCTCCTTAGACCACGATGTCGTGGTATCAGGTATAGATTGATCGAAGACAACGAGCTTGTCGAGCGATGTTTGACGGGCAAGGAATCGGCATACTACGATTTCGTAGAGCGATTCCAGGGGTTGGTGTACGGCGTTTGTTACCGCATGCTGGGAGACCCCCACGAGGCGGAGGACGTTGCCCAAGAGGTGTTCGTCCGCGCGGTGCGCAACCTTTCCCGGTGGGATCCCAGTAGGCCGCTGCGCCCCTGGCTGCTAACGATCGCCGCCAATCGGTGTCGAACGCACATGAGTCGGCTGAGTCGTCGGCCCTCGGCAAGTGAGTTCACCAATGATATTCCCGATCATCGAGACAATGAGGATCAGGCGAGCGAATTGAAATCGGAGATTCAGGCGGCCTTGACGACGTTGCGCCCCGAGTATCGCCAGGTTTTCCTCTTGTTTCATGAGCAGGGATTGGGTTACGAGGAAATGAGCCAGTTGACCGGCCGACCGGTCGGCACGTTGAAAACCTGGCTCCATCGTGCGCGCGGAGAGCTGATGTCGCATCTTCGCCGCAAGGGGCTTGCCCCGGAGGTTCGCCATGACCTTTCAGGAGTTTGAGGAACGTTTGGAATCTTGGCTGTCGCAAGCAGGTGAAACCGGGACCGGTTCGCTCACCGCTCGACTTCCCGCGGAATTGCGCCAGAAGGCAATCGAATGCCCGCAATCCCGCCAACTACTCACCGACTGGATCTGGCTGCATGAACAGATGGAGGCGCTCCCCAAGCCCGTTCCATCCTCCGGCTTCGCCGCCAGAGTAGTCGCAGGCATTCCTTCGTCCACGGATTGGGACGACGAAGACCTCGACGTCGTGCCACATACGCAAGAGCGGTCGATTTTCGCGGTTCCGCTGTTCGTCGGCTCGCTCGTCGCGTTGGCGGCGTCGGTGCTCGTCGTGCTCTTCTTGCCGACGGAACGCCCCACGCAACCACCAGCGGTCGCCACCCGCTCCACCGCCGACCAGACTTACGACCTTCCTGGTCAGTTGCGCGACACCGGCAACGCCTACCTCGCCTTGGCGCGGGGCATGTTGGATGCCGTTGCCTTGACTGAAGATGGTCGTGACCGACCAGAGGAAACGGTGCTCGCGGCAAACACGGCTTCTCAGCCACCCATCCACGGAGCGCTGCGCAGCTCGACGGAAACCCTGGTGGGGGCGGGCCGCGAGATCTCTTCGACGATTCGGCCAATTACGGATTCCGCTCTCGGCGCGTTCAGCTTCTTGCTACAATCTCCGGCACGAAAATCGGGCGTGGAGAAGCCATCCATATGACAGTTCGCGGGGCAATTCGACGGCGGTTAACCCTTGCCCTCTTTGCCCTGGCATGGCTGGGACGCCCGGGAGCCCTCTCCGCCGCCAACCCCGCCGACGAGTTGCTCGCCGTCGTCCCTGCCGACATGGCCGGTTGCATTCTCATCGAAGATATCTCCGGCCATTATCAACGCCTTACCGGCTCGAAAAGCTACAAGATCGCCAGTGAATCCACCTTCGTGAAGACCTGGCAAGCGTCTGCGGAATACCGCGCTCTGCTCCAGGCACAGATTCTCCTTCCGATTTATTTCGGGGCCAGCCTCGCCGAACTTCGTGACCAGATCTTCGGCGAAGCCGTCGTGATGGCGTTCCGACCGGGAAAGACGCCGGACGAAGAACCGGTTGGCGTGCTCATGGTCCGCGCTCGCGACGAGCAGTTTTTGACCCGCTTCGTGAATTCCGTGACTCGCCCGGCGGGAGATCGGAAAGTACAGAAGTTGGTGCACCGCGGAAAGGAGTATTTTCGTCGCGAAGAGCTCGGCGGACGGGTCGACTTCGTATTGCGGCTAGGAGCCATCGGTGTGCTTTGCGGCACGGAATCCGCCGTTCGACAGGTCATCGACACGTATCTCGACAAGAACGGATTAGGTAGCGTCGAAGTAATTCGTGAAATGCGCGCTTCCTTGCCCGAAAAGTGCCTCGTCCAATTCCTGCTCAATCCTCGACCCTTCGATCTATTGGTGGAAGGAGCGATCCCTCCTGACAGTCGACCGGAGATGGAATTAAGCGGCCTGTTCAAGGGTTTTTGGCATTCGCTTCGCTGGTCGGCGTTGACCTTGCGATTCACGGACGCGATGCAAATTGGCTTTCACATTTCCCTGGACGAAGAGTCTCTGCCGGACGCCATTCGCGCCTGGGCTTCCATGGAACGCCGGGATTCGAAAATGTGGAGCATGGTGCCGGCGGACGCGCTTGCCGCCTTCGTGAGCGAATTGGATTTCCGTGCGTCCTGGAACTTCTTTCGGACGGCGGTTCCTCCCGAAGAATCAAAGTCCGTCAACGCAAGCGCCAACATGTTCGAGGCGCTACTCGCCGGCTTTCACGGTGGTGATGACGATGTCCTGAGTCGACTGGGACCTGAGTTTGCCCTCGTCCTCATCGAGGGGAACCACGCTTTCGAACCTCGTTTTCTAGGGGTCACGAAAATACGTGAACCCAAGGAACGCAAGCCCGGCGAGCTTTCGGTCGGGAACGCGCTCGAGCATGCCCTCCAATCAATCATGGTCGCCTACGGCATCGAACATAACCGCTACCAAAAAGACGACTGGGTCATCAAGCGCGAGATCCTGGGTGAGGATCGCGTCCATTTCATCGCCAGCGAAAACCCGACGCTTCCCTGGCTCCAGCCGGCGTTCTCCGTGCGCGCGGACCAATTGATTCTCGCCAGTTCGCCGAGCGCCATCCGTTCGTGGACAAAGGTTCCCAGCGAGCCCTTTTCGGCGAGCCCGTTCGCGCAAAAGCTTCGCAAGGATTTTCCGGAAGGCTATTCACCCCGAATTTACGTCAACATGCGTCGGCTCAGGGACTACCTATACGAGCATCGCGAACAGGTGATAACGCAACTCGAGCCGAAAGGGGATCCAGATCGCGTCCGCCGGCGAGAACAACGGCTCGAGTTGTTCTTTTCGGTCGCAGGGCTCATCGATCGCGCGGTGCTCGGCTCGTACCCGACGTCGAACGCGCGGCACTGGATTCTCTCGGTTTTTCCCAATGAAGACGAAGAAACGGTCGAACCGGGCGCGGTTCCCGCCGAACCCGCTCCGTCCAAAAGCTCCTCCAAGGCGCGCAATATCAAGAGTTAGTCCTCTGGCGATCCATGCGGTCAACTCTCTTTGGCCGGTCTCAGCTTTTCTGCTAGTCGGCGCGCCAAACGCTCCATCGCCGCGCTGCGATCGTAGGGATCCAAGTGAACGTTGAGCAGGCTGAAACTGTCGGTGTTCGCCAACGCCGCGTCGAGCGCCTTTTCCAGGTCGCTTTCCGTACGAACCTCGAATCCCCACCCGCCACCGATCACCTCCGTGACCTTGTGGTAGTTCCAGTTCCCGATGTCGTTGTACGGGCCATCCTTGATGAAACGCTCGGTCGTGTATCCCTTGTTGTTGAGCACGACGGACACCGCTAAGCCCCCGTCGATGGACGGTCGAAAGTTCCATGCCGGTCATTTGAAAAAGCCGCCGTCGCCGACAAACACCAAGGGGCGGGATTTCTTGATCGGGCGCAAGCTGCCCCCAAAGCCGCGGGAATCGCGAAACCCATGGACGTGTAGTTGGCCGAGAAATTCCCGTCCGACGCGACATCCGAAGATCGGCGGCAGCGAACAAGGAATCCCCGACATCGCAAATCACCACCATTTCGTCCGTCAGGATGGAATTGATCTTTTCGAAAAGGCGAACGACGGTTACCGGCGCCTTGGGCACCGGAGTAAACTCTCTGGCCTTCGCCGGCGCTGTGGGAACCTCCCGCCGACCGCAACCGAACGTCCGCTTCGAAAGTTCCCGAACGAAGTCTTCGAGCAAAATGCCACGGTAGTGGTGATAACTGATCCGTACGTCTTCACTGGTGGCGCAAATACATTTCGCGGGGTCGAAATTCGCCGTGTAGACCCCAAGATTGATGTCGGTCATGAACGTTCCGATCATCAGAACGCAGTCGGATTCCTCCACGAGACGGCGCGGACCTTCCAGACCCATGGCACCTTCATAGACGCCGACATACAGCGGATGGCTTTCGCTGATGGCTGATTTCCCTAGTAAAGTGCTGCATATCGGGAGTTGATTGCGTTCGGCGAGCTTGATGACTGGATCCTGCAGGCCGAAGCGGTGAACTTCGACACCGACGAGCAATACGGGACGTTTGCTCGATTGAAGCTTTTTCGCCGACTCCTCGACCGCCTCCGCGAGTTCCATCTTGTCACTTTGCATCGTTGGCATGTGCGGTTGATGGGGGAAACCCGGGACGAGATCGGCCTGGTCGCGGGGAAGTTCGATGTAACCGGGCCGCTTATACCTCAGCACGGCGGCAATCACGCGATCGATTTCGCGAAACGCCGTCAACGGATCGTTGAGCACCGTGTTGGCCACGGTGATCTTTTCGAACACCTCTCGCTGCGTGTCAAAATCGCGAACCTTGTGATGAAGCAGGACATTGGGCCCCCTCTCGCTGAGGCCTGGGGATCCGCTGATGACGATGAGGGGAGACTTTTCGGCGTAGGCCCCGGCCACCGCGTTGACAACGCTAAGTCCGCCGACGCAATAAGTGACGCATAGGGCGCCCAAACCACTGATCCTGGCGTAGGCATCGGCGGCGAATCCCGCACAATCCTCGCGCGTCGTGCCAATGATCTCGATGGGGCTGTTGGACAGATCGTCATAGAAACCCAGGACATAATCCCCGGGAATACCGAACATCTTTCGAATCCCGAGAGAATAGAGACGATCGATCAGGTATTGCGAGATCGTCAAGGGTTTGTTCGCCGAACGCTTGCCGCGCGCGGGCCGAGATTCCGGCTCCCGAGCGGGAAGCACCGTGCGTTTGGAATGGCCGTTGCGGCCGTTCGTCCCGGCGGATCCGGCGATCTTTTTCGACCGAGCCATTACTTCTGCCCCCTTCGTCGACGGTCTGATCCTCACTCATCGCGGTGGACGTGACACACAATTCTACTCCCTGAACGAAATGGGGGAAACCGCGGGCATGTTGCCCAAGAGGGAAAAACCGCTCGGATTCCCCCGTTTTTATTGCCTCTCAGAAATGTCATGCCGTGGCCCGGTTCTCATTCATGGATGCCGCGACTTGCGGCTGGCGCCAAGGCTCTCCGAGCAGCCGGGGCGAGAAATTCGCAGGTACTTTTCCGAAGCGCGATTGCAGGTTTCCACAACCGTTCGGATTCGGAACGATTTCCAAGATTGGTCCGTTTGCACCGGTTTTGGTCCATGGATTGTCACGCCGATTTTCTCAACCAGGACTGCTTTCGACGGGCTGATGCGATAGAATTCGAACATCAATCATTAGGTCTTTCTGTCATTAGGGATGCGAAAACATGAAAAGTGACGTCGCCACGCTTAGCGTAGACGGCCGTCAAATCGACCTAAAAGTTGTCGAGGGAACGGAAGGCGAACGCGCCGTTGTCGTCAATGACTTGCTCTCCAAGGCAGGCCTCATGACCCTCGATCCCGGTTATGGCAACACCGGAGCAACGACGAGCGCCATCACCTACATCGATGGCGATCGTGGCATACTCCGCTATCGGGGCATCCCCATCGAAGAACTCGCGGAGAACGCAACCTTCATCGAAGTCGCGTATCTGCTGATTTATGGCAAGCTCCCTTCGCACCAGGAACTCGAGGGATTCACCAATCAACTCACTCGCCACACCATGATCCACGAGGATATGCGCCGCGTGATTGACGCGTATCCGGCGACCGTGCATCCGATGGCTATTCTCTCCTCAATGGCTTGCTCCCTGTCGAGCTTTTACCCCGAAACGATCGACGTGCACAATAAAGCTGGGATCGACCTGACCATCATTCGCATGCTCGCAAAGATGCCGACGATCGCGGCGTTTTCCTACAAGAAGCTGCTCGGCCAGCCGTACGTCTATCCCAAAAATTCGCTGAACTACTGCGAAAACCTGCTCCACATGATGTTCAGCATGCCAACGGAAGACTACCAGGTCGATCCGGAAGAAGCGCGTGCCGTCAATCTGCTTCTCATTCTGCACGCGGACCACGAACAGAATTGCAGCACCTCGACGGTTCGATTGGTCGGAAGCGCGGAAACCAATCTCTATGCCACGATATCGGCGGGAATTTGCGCCCTGTGGGGCCCCCTGCATGGTGGAGCCAATGAAGCCGTCATTAAAATGTTGCAACGCATCCACGATGACGGCGGGGATGTCGCCAAATGCATTCGCATGGCGAAAGACAAGAACAGCAATTTTCGACTCATGGGTTTCGGCCACCGCGTCTACAAGAACTTTGATCCGCGCGCCAAGATCATCAAGGCTGCCGCCGACCGCTTGCACGCGAAATTGAGCGAACCAGATCCCTTGCTCGACATTGCCAAACGACTGGAAGAAGCCGCTCTTTCCGATCCGTATTTCATCGAGCGCAAGCTGTATCCGAACGTCGATTTCTACAGCGGTTGTATTTACCGAGCCCTCGGGATTCCGGTGAATGCCTTCACCGTCATGTTCGCCCTCGGCCGCCTTCCGGGCTGGATCGCCCATTGGAAAGAAATGCTCGAATCCCCGGGCCGGCGAATCGGCCGTCCGCGGCAGGTTTACGTGGGGGAAAAAATCCGGTCCTACACCCCCATCGCCAAACGTTAACCTCGTTTCGACGTCGGGATTCCGAAAAGAACTGCCGAAAGACCACCACTTCTGGGGATCGGAAGATCGATTTCCAACGCCCGAAGTCCCGACGATTGGAAGTCCAGTGGCTTTCCGCACGGGCCAGTGCAAAAAGGACGGCGCAATCTTCCTCCGCCGAGAAGGTCTTGGCACCGCAGGGAACAAGCCACAATCTGGCTTCGACGGATCAAAGGACGCGCCTTTTTGCCTCCTCAGACATGCTCCTCCCTTCCGCCTCTCCACCCCGTATCGCGCGCAAGCCAATTCGCTCGCAACGTGACTTGTTAAACCACATTTACAACTCCCGTGGAACAACGTAAAAGATTCGAAACGTCGTTGCTGGATTTCCCCGAGCATCAACTTGGAAAAGGGTCGGAATCGGACGAAATCGTCCTAAATCTGCTCGGTAAATCTCCGCCGGAACGAGTTTTGCATGGGGATGGCGACTACATGAACAACGAAGGCTTCGCGCCTCTGGACGCCGTCACCTCCCCGGGGCGCGAAGGCGGACGTCCCCATGAGCCAAGCGCCTCGCGGAGCCAAGGATGAGGGATCGTCGCACGATCTCGCTGGAGGATTTTACGAAGGGCCAAGGCTGGCTCTCTTCTATTGCCAAGAGCCCGCCCTTCCCCCTTCCTGCCGACGCGTCGGTGAGTTTTTGTTGGCTCGCTGGCCAGAGATCACGCTGCGCACCGCTTCCACGGAAGAGGACCTGCGCGCCTCACTTCGGCAGTCGATTCCCGACTTGCTGTTCATCGATTCGCACGGCGATTCTGAACTCGACCTATTGCAACTGGAGCGAATAACGCCGGACCTCAAGCGGCGTACGCTTGTGCTTCTGGCCCGCCCGTCGGGTTCGCTGATTCAGACCGACGTCTCCCTCCCCAGTCTGGAGCAAGGGGAATGTTTGGGTGGGCGCGCGGCGGACTTCCTCGAGGACAGGATTCGGGCGCGTGCTCGCCATCGTTACGAGAAGTATCGGAGGGAGCGCCTCCGGCGGACGAATGAGCGGCTTAGACAACTTTCGCTCGAAGACCCTCTCACGCGAATTTTTAATCGGCGAGGCTTTTTCCGATTTCTCAAGTCAGAGTGGTCGACGCGTCTCGCTACGAAACCGAACATCGCCTGCGTCGTCATCGATATCGACCATTTCAAGCGTCTCAACGATACCTATGGTCACGCGGTCGGCGACTGGATGCTGCGCGGATTTTCGGGAATTCTCAAGAGCAGCTGCCGAACCTCCGACATTCTCGGCCGAGTGGGAGGCGAGGAATTCTGCGTCATCCTCCCATCGTGCACGGAACATCAAGCCATACTTTGGGCGGAAAACCAGGCAGAAGATTGCGAACACCTTGCTCTTCGCCGGCGATAAATCGCTTCGCGTCACTGCGAGCTTCGGCGTGGCCTCTTGCCAAGCCCCTTTTCGCGACGAGCACGCATTGATCGATCTCGCGGACCGCGATGCTCGTGGCCAAACATGGCGGGCGCAACCGGGTCGTTGCCGCTTCATCTCTCGTCGGCCGAAAGTTTCCCCCTTCGCGCACGAGTCCCTCGAGCCGGATCGTGCGCCTCTTGCTCGATTCCCTTGCCATCCGCGATCCCGAGACGGCACGACATTGTCAGAGGGTATCGCAATACTCCACCCTTCTTGCCAAACAACTCGGCCTGGGAGAGAACGAGATCTGGATTGCCGAGGTGGGAGCTCTGCTCCACGATATCGGCAAGATGGGTCTCCCCGATCGCGTCCTCCAGAAACGCTCCACTCTCGATCCTTCGGAGAGAGAATTGGTTAACCTATCCCTGGACACCAGTTATGACATCGCGCGCAACGCGTTCGGCGATGGTCCCGTTTCCGAAGCGGTACGTGGAAGCCGGGTCTGGTACCAGGACGCCAGCCGCTTCAACGGTGGCCGTCTCCCCATCGCCGCCCGAATTGTTGCCATCGCCGACGCTTACGACGCCATGATCTCTCCCCATTCCTATCGCGAAGGATTTTCCCGCGAGCAGGCCATTGAAGAATTGGAACGATGCAGTGGCACGCAGTTCGACGGCGAGTTAGTGCGCCATTTCAACGCCATGGTAAATGTTCGCGAAGGCTGATTCTTTTACGTCCTGTTCTCGTTCGATTTCCGCATTCCCGACCAGACAACCCATGGGACGTCGACACCCTGCCCTTTCCGATCGAAGGGAAAGGCGTTGCCAATCGGAATGGGAAAAACAGGCGCTTTTACGTCAAACTTAGCAGGAGAGACTGCTTCCACGGGAAACAGTGGCAGTGAAAGAAAACGACTGCTTCATGAGTAGGGGTGAACAAGGACAGGCCATTGATCCAGTAGCACTGTAACGCTTCCCGGAGAATAGTGACGCGACGGAAGGGATGTAGCAAAGGCCGTTTCGGCGTAAAACTGCGGAATATCCCTTATTCGCCGAGAAAATCTGTTGAGGCTTGGAACAAAGATTGGTATGTTCAAGTCCAATGCGATTGTAGCACTACTGTACTACTATGCTTCTGGTTCCGAACCTCTGCTCGGAAAGCCGTGCGGGGTTTCGCCATCGAGCCGCATCCGCCTGGCGAAAATCGCCCGCCAAGGCTGGTGCATGAAGCCGAGGAAGCGATAGCTTTCAGAAAAGAGTCGAACACAAGACTTCGGGAGGCCGACCCCGAGTCTCCTCTCCCCGTGTGATACCTTCCCATCGGTCGGCGAGGTAGTTCTCGCCAGAACGACTTGAGGGTGTTTTTCGGTGTTCGATATTCCCTCCGTGGGCCGGCGCAAAGGCTGTCCAAAAATGGGTGGCAAAGGTGTTGTCCTTTAAGGAGTTGTTTCGCGAACCTGTGAACAGGATCGCGAAGAAAATCATCCTGGTGGGTCACCGTGATATTCGATTGCCCGATTCGCTTACCGTGTGAGCCGGTCGGGCATGTTTACCGTTGCCCGAACGCTGTTTGCCATGGCGCAGGGAGGGGATGTGAAATCCAAACTGGGTGATGCTGTTCCTGGAACACAAAGGGCCCGTTCGAACGCCGATGAGTCGGTGCAAGCCACCAATTACGTCCACCTGATTACCAACGATGAACGGCTGAAAGTCAGCGTCCAACAATGCCTTCCCGAAGCAGGCGGCTTGGAACTGCGCTGCCATACCCGCCCACAAGAGCTCTCGGGATTGACCTGCTGCGAGCAGATGGCTGGCATTCTCGTGGATTTGACCGCCGTCCCTTCCGATCAAGAGGTCCTTGCATTTCTGCAACGAATCGCTTTTCAAGATTGCGTCGGAGTCCCCATCCTCGTCATTGTCGACCGGGAAGGCTATCCCTTCGAGATCGCTCGCATGCTCGACGCGGTCGCCTCCGTGGTACTAACCAAGCCAATCGAGGTTGCGGAGCTTTCCCTCCATCTTTCTCGGCTTGAGGAATTGCGCGCCGCAGCGCGGTTTCACGCCCCTCCTCACGTGTTGTGCGGCAAGTCGGTAAAGCTCGAAACCCGAGAATTGGCGCTGGTTTCCATGCTGGAAGATGTCCGCATGGTCGCCAATCACGACGTCACCGTGCTCCTGGTTGGCGAAACGGGCTCGGGCAAAACCACGTTGGCGAAACTTTTCCACGAACTCTCGCCTCGGCACCAATCCAATTTCATCCACGTGGCGTGCGGCGCGCTTCCCCCTTCCCTCATTGAAAGCGAGCTGTTCGGACATGAGCGAGGGGCGTTCACTGGCGCTGACCGGGACAAGATCGGGAAGTTCGAAGCCGCGGGGGACGGAACCCTTTTGCTCGATGAAATCGATGCTTTGGATCTCGAACAACAAGTGAAATTGCTTCGAGTCATCGAACTGCGGGAATTTGAACCGGTCGGTTCCAATGAGACTAGAACCGTCCGCGCACGCGTAATCGTCGCCTCGAACGTCTGCCTGGAGACCTTGGTCGCCAATAACCGGTTTCGCAAGGACCTCTATTACCGCCTGAACGTCTTGAAGTTCAACCTCCCGCCGCTCCGAGAGCGAATCCTCGACGTCGTCCCGATGGCATTCTCTTTCGTGCGGCATGCTGCGGAAAAATGTAGCGTGAAAATAGCGCGCGTTAAGCCGGACTTTGTCGACGCCATTAAAAGCTATCATTGGCCCGGCAACTTGCGAGAATTGAGCAACTGCATGGAACGGGCCGTCGTCCTATGTCGAAACGGCACTCTCTCCGCCTCCTGCCTACCGGCAGCCATCTCCCAGGGCGCTCGGCCGTCTTCTTCCCTTCGCGAGGACGTCGTCGTGCAGCCCAACCAATCGCTTCCCCACAAAGTGGCGGAATCCGAACGAATCATCATCGAGGAGGTGCTTCGAAAGCACAATTACCGTCGGGGACCGGCAGCGGAGGAATTGGGAGTCAGCCGAGTCACGCTGTACAACAAAATGAAGAAGTATGGCATTCACGCCCGCACCGACGGCACGGCAACCGCCTGATGCAGGCATCCCTTGATGGAACCGTATCTCGAAAATGGACGAAAACGTCACCCCATGGGTGACTAGACTGGGCCAGGCGTAGGGCCCCGGTCTCTGGAAACTATTGCCGATTAGAGTGAATCCAGGTAGTTCAGCAAGTCCGTCATTTCCGCGTCCGTGAGTTCTCCGACCCCACGCACCTTTGAAGGAAGGTGCGAACCGATCATCACCTCGCGCAAACTTCTCGCGCGACCGTCGTGCAGAAAACGGACCTTGCTTCCAACGCCCAATAGAGTCGGGGGGTTGTATCCTTCGTAGGCGTCGGTCTCCGTGCCCGTCCCGACGTCGTAGGTTCCTTCGTCCGTGAAATGCGGACCCCGGTGGCATTCCCGGCACGCCCCCTTCTTGCCTTCAAAAAGTGCCTTTCCTCGCTCCCGGGACTCCTTCAATGGTTCATCGAAACTCCGGAAGTCGATTGTTGGCGAGGCATTCAATCGTGCAAGGAACGCCTCGACAGCGACGACGTCTTGCTCCGCCGGCTCGGGTCCAAGCATGGTCTGAGTAATGGACGTTCGAATCGCGTCCCTTAGATCCGTTTGCCAACCATGCCAGGTCCAAGGGGGCGTATGCACGACGTTTTTCAGACTCGGCACGGCCTTAAAGGTAAACGAAGTACCGTCGTTCTTGGTGTCCATCGTGACGGCATTCGACCCCCCTTCGAAATGGCAGGTATGGCAACTATACCACTGATCGAGGGAACGCTTCCCGTCGTAAAAAATCGCCTCTCCGCGACGCACGAGAGACGGAGAAGCCTCGCCTCCCAGCGGGATGACGCGGGCCACTTTACGCTGCCGGAGGTCGACGACTTGTACGCTGTTGTGCATGTAGTTGGCGACATAAGCGGTCGCACCATCCCGCGTCAGCCTTACCGCCAAGGGACGCCCACCCAACGGAATGCGAAAAAATCGTTTCGAGTCCTTGAGTAATTCCGCGTCAATGTGGTCTCCCGGCCCGCCGTAATCCTTGAAGGGGAGTCCTGGCAATTGCAATACGATCAACTCTTGCGAACCGGCTGCGGACGTGACGATCGTTTGTCCATCGGAACTGAGAGCCAAACCATGGGGATCACAAACGGCCTCCCCCTTGGGGTCGAGGGAAATCGCGTCCCGGCGGACGTGCTCGTCCAAACGAACTCGCGCGATCCTGCTGGCCAAGACCCAGCCTTCCCGAATATTGCTCGGTGTAATCGGATTGCGCCGGTACACCATCCAGGGAAAATAAACGTACTTGCCATCGGGCGAACACTCCATCTGGCCAAGATTGATTCCCAGGAAATCCTCGATGAACAGTTGTTTTCTCGCGGGCAGATCGACAACCGCAATGCCACCGTCCCCATTGACACCGACCGCCAAGCGGGTGTTGTCCGGCGAGAGGGCAAGTTCGCGCGGCCAGCGCCCGACCGCCACTCGATCCACGACCACAAGCGAATCCAAATCTACGATCGCGATTGCGTGCTCGATACTCAATGCGACGCAAGCTAGCTTGCCATCCCGCGTGACCGCGATGCCACGCGGCTCGCGGCCCACATCGATGACCGCCTGCCGCTTCCATCCGGACTCGTCGCGGCTCAAAACCACGAGCGTTCCATCCGCCGTGCAACTTACCAACGCGCGTTTTTCATCGGGAGCGAGGACAAGGTTTGAGGGAACCCGGCCCACGGCTATCTCGTGCGTCACCATTCCGGCGGGAAGGGAAACCGTCGCGACCGTTCCGGCCGTCCGATTCAGCACCAACAACGATCGTTCGTCTCGTGACAGCACCAGGTCAACGGGAGACCGGTCGCCAAGATTCAACTCCTCCCCGCTCGCGGCGGCGACGAGGAACAGCGAAATCACCAATGCGTGGAACGACTTCAGTTTTCGAATGCTCGTGGCCCGTCTCACCTGTACCTCGTTACATTACCATTTTGTCCTCGACACCCCGTTCGCTGATGTTGATTGTCCCCGCGTCGGACAATCGACGGACGGTATCGACGATCTCTTGCTGCGCTCGGTCGACTTCGCTTAACCGAACCGGCCCGAGGAACTCCATGTTTTCCTTGATCAATGTCGCCGCACGCTCGGACATCGCGCTGAAGAATTTTTCGCGCATTGCCTCACTCGCCCCCTTGAGCGCCAAGGCGAGCGTGTCATTCTGCGTTTCCTTGAGTACTTCTTGAATGCCGCGCTGGTCGACGAGTTGGATGTCGTCGAAGACGAACATCAGCCGACGAACCTGTTCGACGAGATCGGGATCCTCCCCTTCGAGCCCTTCCAGAATGGCCTTCTCGGTCGCCCGGTCGGAGTAGTTAAGAATCTCCGCCAGAGCGCTGGCTCCCCCCGCCTGCTCCAGTTCTTGACTGAGAAATGAGGACAAACGCTTCTCCAATCCTCGTTCCACTTCGCGAACGATTTCCGGCGTCGTCTGTTCCATGTTGGCGATCCGCCGAATGACTTCGAGTTGCTTGGCGGCAGGGAGGCTTTGAAGCAATTGGCTGGACTGCTTGGGCAACAAATGCGCGAGCACCAGCGCGATCGTCTGCGGGTGTTCGTCCCCGAGAAACGTCGCCAGGGAATCGACGGGAGTTTTCCGCAAAAAAGAGAAAGGGGTCGAAGACAAGGAAAGCTGTACTTGTTCGATGATCGCCTTGGCTTCCTCGGGCGGAACGGAACGTTCGAGCAACTCCATGGCGAAGGCAATGCCCCCCTGCTCGACGTACTTGCGGGCCATCCCGAGCTTGTAGAACTCTTCGAGCACCAGGTCTTGATCGTTGGGCGTTACGTTCTTGAGGCTGGCGATCTCCATGGTCAGCGCTTCGATTTGATCCTTGTCCAACTTGGAAATGATGGCGGCGGCAGCGGGGGTATCTATGCTCACCATCAAAATGGCCGCTTTGCGCAGCCCCTTGATGCCGCCAATGCCACCGGCACGACCGGTTGGGTCGTCCGCGTATTGCTTGTACGAGGACATGGTCAACGTTTACTCAGGTGCGCGCGGGGGTGGAAAGAATGCGTTCGACTTCCGCATTCATCTTCCCCGCCAACATGTAAGCCCACATTTTCCAATCCGCCGCCAACGACCACAGCGGATATCGGAATGTCGCGGGACGATTGCGCTCGATGAAAAAGTGACCGGTCCAGGCGAATCCATACCCCACGATCGGGAGCAGGAAAAGAACGATCCACTGTCCAAACCAAGCCGCGGCGCCGAGCAATACCAACACCAACGTCGATCCGATGAAATGCATGTACCGGTTCGATGCCAGGCGGTGTTCCCGAACGTAATAGGGCCAGAAATCCTCGAAACTATTGATGTCATCGTTGTGCACGGAAAATTCCTCCCATCCGTTCGAGCCGTCGATACCTACTATACCGAATTATCCTTCCCCTGTCGGCGCCATCAAGCCGGTATAACCATGGCCCCGGGCCCTGATCGCGGACGATATCAAGCTAGTGAAAGTAGCGCTACGCGATTCTTCGTTTGAAGAGATGGTCACTATGAAAGCTCAACCGCGATGGATCGCCCGCCTGGTCGTCGCCCTATGCCTGATTCCAATTCCAGTAACGAGTCAGGAGACACTCGAAGTCCCGCTCGTCGCCGACCTGCCGAATGTGGCGTCCAACGTTGGCCTGGATCAACTCATCACGCTGGCTCAGGAGAACAGCCCCAAGTTGCGCGCTGCCGCCGAGGCCATCGAAATGGCGCGAGGCGAGGCCATTCAAGCGGGACTTTGGCCCAATCCGACGGCAAGTTCCGGCTCTCCTCAAATGGCGGGAAGCGAAAGCCAGTACTTCAATTTCCTTAGCCAGGAGATCGTGACCGCGGGCAAACTACGGCTGTCGCGAAGTGCTGCCGTTCAGGATGTCGTCAAAGCAGAACTCGCGTTCATACGCGCGCGATTCGATCTTTTAACACAGGTTCGCCAACAGTTTTTCGTCGTCTTGGCGGGACAACGGCGGGTCGAGATTCTCCGGACGCTCGTCGAGATTGCCCAGAAATCCAGGGACACTTCCGTTCGTCTCGAGAAAGCGGGTGAAGGTTCGCGAACCGACGTGCTCCTTTTGGAAATCGAACTGCAACGAGCCCGTTTGGGATTGGAAAACGCCGAGACGATTCTTCAAGCAGACCGCCGGCAGCTCGCTGCTTTTATCGGACTGCCCAACTTGGTCATCGATTCCGTTTCTGGAGATCTGGTTGCCCCCGTCGTTGAATACAACGAAGAGGAACTTCGGAAAAACATGCTCGAAGTCAACGCGCTTGCCATTTCCGCGCAGGTCGAGGTCCATCGATCGAGGATCCTTTTGCGCAGGGCAAGGGTCGAACCGATCCCCAACCCGCGGCTCATGGGCGGGTTCCAGTACAGCGTTACACCGCTCAACAATCAGGCCATCTTCCAAATCGACGTGCCCATCCCCGTCTTCAATCGCAATCAGGGTAACATCCGTTCCGCGCGTGCCGCGATCAGCAAATCCATGGCCGAGCTGGGGAACGTGGAGAATGAACTCTTGGCCTTGCTGGCGGACTCTTTGGGAAGGTTTCGAGCGGCGACGCAGCAGGTCACCACCTACGAAAAGGACATTCTGCCTTCGGCACGCGACGCCCAGGCAATTACGCAAAAAGGCTATGTCCAAGGACAGTTCGATTTCCTGCGATTGCTCCAAGCTCAGCGCACTCTCGTCGAGGCGGACCTTGGCTACGTCAACTCCCAGGCGGATCGATGGACGACGGCCGCGGAGATTGCCGGTCTTCTGCAGCAGGAGAGTTTTCCCCCTCCCGCGACGCGATGACCTCCGCGAGGACGTCGGGGGCGTCCGTGAGAATGCCATCCGCGCCTAAAGCCAAGAGTGAACTCATCTCGTCCCGTTTGTTCACGGTAAAGAATTGAATGCGGATTCCTTTTTCGCGAATGGCTTTAAATTCCATCGGCGTGATCCGCATGGTCTTCATCAAGCTGGAACTGAACGCCAACACATCGTCCGTCGGGACGTACGCTTTCCAATCCCCTTCCCGCAGCGTTCGAATCATGACATTGGCGCCGACGATGTCGTAACAAGTCGGAATTCGGGGAGCGAGCGTCCGGACCTTCATCATCGCCGCGGGGTCCACGGCAGCAAGCATCACACGATCTTCGGCACGCGCCTCCAGGACCACTTTCACCACCGCTTCGGCTAGTTTCGAGTTACCCTTGATCTCGATTTGAAATCGGTGCGACGGGATCGAAGCGAGCACTTCCCCGAGTTTGGCGATCTTCAGCCCCTTGCCTCGGAAGGGGAACGTTTTGCCGCCATCGCGCGTGAAGCGATAACCGGCATCGAGCGCTTCGATTTCCGACCAAGTGATACGGTCGACTCGTCCGTGACCGTTCGTGGTCCGATCCACCGTGGCGTCATGATTGAGGACGACGACGCCATCCGCCGTCAAATGCGCGTCCCCTTCGAGTACCACGTCCGGCCAAAGGGACGAGCAGCTCTTATATGCCAGGAGGGTCTCCTCGGGCCAAAGCCGCAGCCCACCGCGGTGCGCGCCCAAAAGCATCGGCTTTTCAAAAAAAAATTTGGTTCCACCTCGCTCGTCCTCCGCGAGGACCGGAAGCGGCGACACCCAGAGTAAAAGAACCCACGGACAAGCCAAACCCGAAAATAATGAACCTGATCGATGGCGATGCAAGCGCATGCATTCCCCTATGGTATCAACGACGGGAGAGCCCGTACCGACCTTTGCTTCGGAAAACCAATTGGCGCGTTTTGCCGACGGATGAAGAGTTCCCTCTCTCCAGCAGCTAATTTCGTGATTCAACCGTGTCTCGAGGTCCGCGTTCCCGGTTCGATGCGAGCGAGTCCCCTCTTCGGACAGCCAAGCATCGAACCAGACAGTCAGAAATGAACGGCCACAGGTTCGATGCGAGACGACTCTCGATCGATGTTCGGACAGAAGGGAGCTAGCATTCCGAAAAGCGGGCGATGGGATTCGAACCCACGACGACTGGCTTGGGAAGCCAGCATTCTACCGCTGAATTACGCCCGCATTATCCGCTCACGCGACGGTACACCTTCCTTTCGCGAGAGCATCAAAGAAAAGACCCAGGACAATGACCCGAGGAAACATGATCGAGTCATCACCCTGGAACTTATGATAGAAATCGAAGGGAACGTCGCAAATCGCGAGAGACGCATTTCCATCCTGAGCGAATGCGCCGGATCCCTTATTTCGCCAACGGCGGCAGCTTGCTCGCAAACTTTGCCGGATCCTTCTTGAAGGCGTCCGGGCATCCACCGCAGCAGAAGAAGACCTTACGGCCGTCCTGCTCCACCGACTTGGTAACGTCGATCGGCTTGCCGCTGATCGGACAAGTGGTCTGCAAGGTGAAACCCTTTGCAAGGCTCGCGAAGACGGCGGCCACCTTGTCCTCCGACTTCTCGACCTTCCCCTGCAATTGCCGCAGCAGAAGCCCACCAAGTTCCACATTGATCTGGACCGTGTCATCCTTCACCGGACCACCGCGAGAACGCAACCGACCTGTTTCGCCTGGCCGGTCAACACCAACTGATGGTTCACAGTGGTCTTCGTTGAAACTTGCTCGGATCCTTCTTGAAAGCAGCAGGGCAACCATCGCAGCAGAAATAGACCTTTGGTCAGGTATTCCGCCTTGTCTTCCTTGGCGGGCTTGCCCGAAACCGGTCGTAATTGCATGATTTCTTTTTCCTCATCGGCGCGCGAACTGAGGCCAACAGCCGGCACCAACTAACGCCAACGGCAGAAGCAGCTTCTTCATTCCTTGTTCCTTTCGACTAGCGGAATCCTACGCAGGGACGTTAAGGAGTATCGGCGTTTGAAGATGCGGTCACATAGAATGGCTCACCTCGGAAATTCTTCGGAAAATCTAAGAATTGCGCCGATCGCCTACGACCGTCTCTTTTTCCAACGAGGAAGCGAATCGACGGGCCAATTGCCCGATTTTGCGTTCTAAGGTTGCCGCTTCTACTTCCATTGGCTAAATTGAGGCATGGAAACGCAATCAAGCGAGCAGTTTTCTGCGAACCGATCCCCCCGTAAGGAACTTCTTCCGCGGAGGCGTTGCGGGCGATGGCTCGGTTTCGAAATGCGGCTTTCCGTTCCGGACAGATAGTCTAGTTGGTAGAGCACAGGACTGAAAATCCTGGTGTCGCCGGTTCGATCCCGCTCTGTCCATCGCATCTCCCGTCTTTGACGGTTTATTCGGAACGCCTGACTTGGACCCACCAGGCAATGGAGAATGGCGGGATGTCGGGCCCTCGTCCGATTTCGAGCCTTTTCGCGTTCTCCTTTTCGCCAACAGAACCTCGTGGATTCAAACGACAGTTATTCTGAAGCGGGGGATCGAAGCCGCCGACGGCGGTTCTGCCATTCAGTGGGGCGCAGGTGGGGAGACAGCGTTGAGGTCTGCGCAAATTCGCCCAACGGGCCGGCTCTCGCGCCGGTGGCCGTCGCCGCAGCAATCAGGGACCGAAATTCCCGGCGAGCGGCTCACCAACGAAAAGACGCGCTGCGGGAGCGGAACAGGAGCGAGCCGCCTGGACATTTTGCCGGGATCGCAATGACCGTTTCATCACGTCGGTCGGCTCGTCTTTGACCCTTCCTATTCGCCTGCCAAACGCCAGCAGCCTTCGCGTCACCACGTTTATGACCTTCGCGTCGATTTCAGCAATGTGAACAATCCGAACGGAAACTCCGGCGGTACCAAAGTAAAACACGTCACCCACTACACTTGTCCCGATCCGAATCTCGCCCTCGCTGCGGCCAACGGCTATTGGGAGACAGTTCCTCGAGCAACAACAGCGCCACCGCGCCTCACTTCCGCCAACGCGTGCTGCCACCGGCCTGTGGTCCGACAATGATTTCCCTCGTGGGAGAAGTGCTCAAAGGCACCACCGATCCGTCGACCGGCGGCATTCCCATGCGGGTCACCTGGACAGCTCCCACCAACGGCAGCGCCCCCACCTACAACGGCGGACTTGGCCCGCCGGCCGCCCCCTCGGCCCCGGCGGAAATAGCGACTTTTGACGTTCAACAACGGTCCCATTCTCGAATTTGGCTCCGCTTCTCTTGGACAGGGATCATCCCAATGGCATCGGCAGGAACGGCCAGACGCCAACCGCCATCTCCGTGGGGACGTCGGCTCGAGTTCAATCCCTCCCCGACCTCGGGTTCTTTAGCGGAGTCAGCTTCACCATCGACTTTACTCCCGTCTCGAAGCGACCTCCCTAGTCTCGCAGCCCTGGATCTCTCGGACTTGCGGGGCTGCTGGCGAAGCCGCCGTCGTGGCGTTCCCCTCACGCGACAGGTGGCGTGAGACTTAGGTGAGGAAATGTAGGGGCAGGCCATCAAGCGAAGCCGCGATGGCCCAACGCTCCGTCAATTCTCCCACATCGGTGAATCGATCCCGCGGACGCTTCATGAGGCACCGTTGATGATCGACAGCAGGCCTCCTGAACATCGGGCGCGGAAATGCCTTAGGGGAATCGCTTCTTCGCATCGACGCCGCATGCGTCAAGATCGGGAACGGTTGATCCTCGCCAAGGGGTTGACCTGGGCGAGGAGTGTGTGAGGACGCCCAGCCCAAAGATATCCGGGTCGCTGGACCGATCATTCCCCAAGCATCCGTGACTTGCTCAGCGCGATGAACGCGGTACCTTCAATGAATCCCACTGAAGAACCTCGTTCAAACGTGCGCCAAACCAAAATCGACGCTTCGATTCGGTTCCTCGTGTCCGGGGAGTGGGGACAAGACGGCTTAAGGTCATGCGAACACCCCTGATGATGAATACCTGATGGCGGGCACGCCCGAAGTGACCAATCCATGCTTCGAAACGACGATGGGGCGACGTTGAAGAATCTCGGAAAGATCTGCTCCTTCACTGTCCATCGCGAAGAAAAGTACCCCCCCTTGGTCCTTCCCAATCCGTGGAAGGGGACAATTCCGGGGTGCTTCAACTTCCTCGATCAAACAGGCCCTCGCGCGCGAATCGAGCCACGGCACTTGGTACTTCGTGAAAACCCTGCGAGGAATTTGATCGCAAAACCGGTCGTTCTACCTGACCAAGCCGCCGTTGAGGTAAACCTTTCCATGGCCCGGAACTGATCATTCGTTGCAGTAACAGGTCCGTGGATTTGATGGAAACGCGAACATCGTTGAAATCCATCTGCTTGGGTCGTGGGAAATCCTCGATCCGTGCCGATCACCCTTCCATTCCGGCCGATTCTCCCAGCGCCAACTCCCCGTTTCATTTTGCAAACGCGAAAACAACTGCTTCGAATCCATGGAAAATCGCTAATGATACTCCCTCGATCGATGGCCGATCTCCCCACCGCTGGCGTACCCGGTATTCCTCCCCGACCAGTTCTATCGGCAACCGGCTTCTGGGCCAAGCTCCGGTAGGCACGCACGTAATCGCCGAGTAAGCCAGCAAGACGCCGCTGTTCTCCGCAGACGTCATTCGCCAGCGAAACTCAATGTCGACACAAACCAATTCGCCTAGCGTTTTCAATCTTTCCACGGGAGGTGCAGCGGCGGCAAATGGGCAACAATCCGGCGAGGAGGGAACGATGGTCCGATAGCCAAGTCCGTTCCACGATTGGACCAGTGCATCGAGGTCAACTGGAGACCGGCATCAGGAGTCATCTCCAGGTTCACGATGCGGATCCTTTCGAGCCCCAAGTTCGCGCGTAAAGCAACGTTCGAATTTGTTCCAGGGTACGTCTCGCGGTTCGTTCGGAACATCGGACGGCGTCCGCGATGTTGGAAATCGATTCGTTTTGTAGCCGAAGTTCGAAAACTCGCCGCGCCCTGGCTTCGAGTCCCGACAGTACGACTTCAACCTCTTCGGCTAACGCCGTCACTTCTTCTGGAGTCGGACAAACCTGTTCCAAGACACGATCCTCGCGAGCGAAAGGTTCCGAGACTCGCTCGATCCTGATGTCCCGTTTCTCGGAGGTATGCCGTCGCACCTGCCGGTAAACCTTATGCATCACGATGGCGACCAAAAGCCGCCACAGATCCCCACTTCGCGATAGGGAGAATCGGCCGTTACTCGCCCCGACAAAAAAACTTCGCCAGGCGGAAAGAACCACGTCCTCTGGATCCACGCGTCTCGAGAGGCTAGAGGATAGTCGAATCCGAGCAAGTCGCGTCAAACGCTCCGCGTAACGCGCGAACATTTCCTCGGCGGCAAGATCATCCCCCGAACGAAATCGCTCGAACAGTTCAAATGATGTCCAACTCTCGTTTTCACTCATATCTCATCCGCTTCAATGTGCCTCCTTCCCTGTCTCGGATCTTAGCGTTGCTCCCAAAAAAGAAAAATCTTGGCCAAACGCGACCACTCAACGGCATGTACGTACGGGGGTATCTCATTCCTCAATAAACGGAGAAGCGTCATGGCATGCGTGGTTACGGAGCCCTGTCGAGGGTGCAAATTCACCGATTGCGTCGTCGTTTGCCCTTGCGACTGTTTTCACGAGGGTGAGGACATGCTTTACATCGACCCCGACAAATGCGTGGATTGCGAAGCGTGCATCCCCGAATGTCCGGTCGAAGCCATTTATCTCGAGGAACAGATTCCTGAGCCTTGGCAATCGTATATTGCGTTAAATGCGGAAATGGCGTCAATACTCCCGAACATCGTGGAACGGCTACCAAGGAAAGACGTAAGTGGGTAATTCAGTGTCGGATTCCATTTCAGCGGGTGAACTCTCTTGCAGTGTTGCCCGTAGCGATGATCAAAGCGAAGCGTCGTCTTCCGAGAATCTCATTGCCACTCAGAAAAGTAATGTCGAGGCCCGGTGCTAGTCCTAATCGCGGCTAGCGCCAAGGCTCTCTAAGCGACCGGGCCGGGGAATTCGACATTACTTTTCTGATGCTCTATTTTCGGGACTTCCTTCAAGTCCCATTGCCCATGGTGGCATGAGCATTGTCGCGCGACCAAACAACCACGAGATTCGAATGCCCGATCTCAGAACAACTTGCATGGACGGGCCAAATTGTCCGAGAGGAATAATTTGGTCTGAATATCCGGCGAGGCACCGTTGAAGTTAGGACCGCCAAGGCGACTTCCCTGCACGAGGACGGCGGGAATGGTGATGGGGAGAGGTTGTCCGCCGGGATGGATAGAGGCGTTCGCGGCAGGCTCCGAGGCACCATGATGAATTCGTACGCGATAAGTGCCTACGGTTTGCTCCAGCGGTCAAATTTGAATCGACCGCCAGGAACCGGTGCGGACGGGGCATAGGATGTGGTCGCGTAGCCGGATACTCAAACGTGAGCTGGACGGTAGCCCCCTCAACAGTTTGGCCATGGAATGGATACCAAACCGGAAGCGGCTCGCCGATTCGCCAAACTGAAGTATTGCGGCATCGGAGAAGGATGGTCCTCGTCGACGGTGATCGGGCCCATGACAGCGCCTGTACCCTCTTCCGGCGATGTGCCTTCTACGAACCGCCGAGCGGCAGCGGAGAGACCGGAATCTTGTGGGCATCGACGAGGGTGTTGTTGAGGGAAATACGACGCGAAGCAAACCGTCCGAACCGGGATGGAGCCGAACTGGCATTTAGTTGAACGCCCTCCGGTGCCGGCAGGCCATCGGCATTCTTCACTTCGCCTCGCACCCCCCGGCAGGAATCGCCTGGACGACATGAACGAGCTCTCTCCCTCGCCCGGTTTCACCGACCACCCCGCCCTCAAGAGCAAACCAATAGCCAACCACGTTTCTCGAGGAATAACGGCAGAGCCCAGGCGAATACGCATCAACTCGACCGCGCCCCGTTCTCGATGGCGACGACGCCCACCCGATCTGAGGAAAATTCAGAGTCCTGGATGGTTGGAGCGGCGCCAGCGAACGAGGCTTGGTTCGAAGCGATCCAGAGCTGCCCCGTGGGGAACAAACCCGGATCTGGAGTCGAGAATCGGAGTACGACCTTTCGAAGTGCAGGGGATGGAACGGATTGGTCGACGTTCATGACGACCTCGGTAGCCGGGTTTTCGACCTCGAGGCCAATCGTCCGCTTGCCGGCCGTGATGAAGAGCTTGCCCGGCAGGAGATTGCGAATCGTGAACTTGCCCCCTTCTTCCACCGAGGCCTGATCGTTTAAGGAGAACGAATAGCTGAAATCCGGTGCACGAGATGTTGATCCGGCTGACTCGTGGTAACGATCGGTTCTCCCTGTCGAATGGCCAACGAGCGAAGATCGCCAACAATGCTCCCCTGGACGACGAGATCCGGCCCGACGACGAATCGCAGATCGCACGGTCGCCGTCACGTTCCGGAATGGCGACGGCCATGCTTCGCTGTCTCCACGAGCACGGCGTAGATCGCGCCCGTCGTCCAGGGCGTCAAGGGCCAAGGTGCCGTCTGAAGCGGTCGTTGCCAAGATGGGACCATGGCTCCCATCCATCTGGCCACCATTGTCCGGACCCAATCGGCAGGCACTTCGAGAACCGCCCCCGGCAATCGGCGGCCACTCTGGGCCCGACGACGATGCCGTCGTCAGCGAGGCTTCACGAAGTATCCATTTCCTGGTCTCGTTTGGGTCGAACACTTACCCCTCGCGCTCCGAGCGACTGATGGCCCGGCGCCCCGAATGGTTAAATCGTAGACCGGAATTCGCCCAAATGCTCGGCGAACACCTGGCCCAATTCGTACCCGCCAAGGCGTATTGCCGCCGACAAGGTGGAGGACGCTGCGACATTGCCATCGGCGATCAGTTCGCCACGACTGTTTTCGAGGAGAAAGCGCGCTGGTACCCGGGCTCAAGACCACCTTCAACGTTTCGAGTTCTGCACCAGGACGAACCTCCAAAGGCGAATTGCACAGGAGCATACCCCTCGGCGAAAACCGCGAGCCAATTGCTTCCGTAGTCGTTTCGATCTTGCATTCGGGGAGCGCGACGTTGACGGATCGCTGGGAAGTACCATTCTCGTTCCGCACCAACAGGCTCGCGTCCAAGTGTTTCGGCGGCCTTGCCCGTCCCAAGTCTCGATCTTTACTGACAAGATCGCTTTTCCGGATCCTTGAGGGAAAACGGAACATGGTGATCTTGAAGTTTGTCGGTTTCACAACCGTTCACGCGGGAGAGAGGATCGAATGGACAAACGACGCCGGCCTGAGTACCACGCCCCAACAGAACCAAAGCCACCGCAGCGACGAACAAACCACCAAGGAGCAGACGCCACGAAGCATGCAGTTCGGGGCGATAATCCGAGCAGGCAATCGGCGGATTCTCTCGAGGACAGGGCCATCCCCCTCGATGGCGACGGCCGCCATGGACGTGGCGGAGACAATCCCCGGCTGGTTCCAGCCAATCCGCGAGCGCTGGGCATACGCGATCGTTTCTCCCGTCCGCTGCACGGCCATGGCATCGCAACAAGCCTCCCTCTCCCCGCGAATCTGCCTGCTGATCCACCACACCGCGGGATTGAAGAAGAGCATGGCCTCCACGAACATCTGCAATAAATTCACGAGATAGTCGTGCCGGCGAATATAGCAGTTCGTGTGCAAGTATCGCTTCATTGCCTCTACCGGCATCCCCGACCAGCGCGCGATAAACCAACAATAGCGTGGGACGAAAGACTCCCATCACCGCAGGCCCTAACTTCGCGGTCTTGACGACACCGAATGGATCGGTGTATCCGAAGCCGTTTGCGCAGCTTTCGACCGTCCAGCAGCCGTGGGTCGTCGATCCATTCACCCATTGCCCACTGGCGGGCGTCACTTGAGCAAGGAGCGCGAAGCAACATCGTCACAACCCCCGCCAACCAGAGAGGGGCGACCGCCGATGGCCACGAGAACCGTACAACCGGGCCTGACGGGACAAAATCTTCGGGCGAAGTCCTCTTGTTTAAACTCGATTCCGCATTGACCGCCGGACTCACGGCGTTTTCCAGAGAGTGCACCCTGGAGGGTAGCTCCAGATTCGGAGATCCGATCGCTTGCGAAATGCCGGATGTGCCCCCCCGCAGTTCTTGACCCTTAAGGCCGAGCACCGACCATGTCACCAAACACGCGAAGACGAGCGCAGCATCGTGAGCGTGGCGGCGTAACGAAGATCCGATCTCTTGGCGGATAAACCAGAGAGCATGCCGGCAAGCAAAGCCGCGAGGACCACGCCTTGCCAAAGACATACGCCCAAAGTCCAGAGCAACAGCATCTATCCGTGCCCGGAAAAGAGTCGGAAAGCCACGTCCAAGGAAAGATAATCGGCGATCATTTCTTTTCCCCCTCCGCGCGTTTCTTTGCTTCCGTCGCGAGAATCTTTTTGATCTGCTCCAGTTCCTTCGCGTCGACGTCCGTGCTCTCGAGGAGACACTGGAGGACTTGCGAGGGCCTGCCGCCAAAGAAATGCGTCAGCATCCCCTTCATCATGGGCCGCAGAACCTGATTTCGATTGACGATGGGGTGATAGATATTCGCGGGCCCCTGCTGCGTGTGACGAACCAACCCTTTCCGCTCGAGGTTCTGCATGATGGAAAGCACGGTGGTGTACGCCCGCGCCTTGCCATCCGGCATTGCCTCGCGCACGTCATGGACGGACGACGGCCCCTTCTCCCAAAGGACCGTCAGCACTTGTAATTCCACGTCGGAAGGTGGCGTTCGCGCCATGCAAGACCCCTCTCTGATACTATGGACGTAGTATATACTATACTCATAGTATTCGCAAGCCGATTCCTCCATTTCACGGATATTCAATGCGGGATTTCCTACTCTTGTATTGGTCATGAAAATCCGCATGATGCATGCAGTCGTTGCCCCCTGCCACGCACCAGTCTCAGCCCGTCGAGGATGTAACCATGATCGCTATCGCGGCATTGATGATGACTTTGGCCCATCATGCGGCGACCGATGCGCTTTCGCTCGCGGAGAATGGCGGAACCGATTACCGCATCGCGGTATCCGCGGACGCGTCGCCATCCGAGAAACACGCAGCGAAGGAACTCGCGGCATTTCTACGCACGATCTCAGGGGCCGAGTTCCCCGTCATCGACGCCCAGGGACCCGCCGACGGGAACGATCCAATGATCCTGGTGGGGCCGACCGCCGCGGAACCCATCATTGCCTCGTCGGAAATCGAAACGTTGGGAGCGGAAGGTTACATACTTCGAACCAAGGGAAAAACCTTGGCGATCGCCGGGGGCAAGCCGCGAGGAACGCTCTACGGCGTTTATTCCTTCCTGGAGGATGAACTGGGCTGCCGCTGGTTCACGCCGGAAGTGTCGCGCATTCCTCGAAAGACCAGTCTCTCGACACAACCACTGGATCGCCGTTTCGTGCCCCGTCTCGAATATCGTTCCACCGATTACCCGAACTCGCGCGACGGCGATTTCGCCGCGCGCAACAAACTCAATGGCACACATGGCCACCTGGACGAACGGCACGGCGGCAAAATCTCCTACGGCGCGTTCGTCCACACCTTCAATTCCATTCTCGATCCCAATCAATACTTCGACCCCCACCCCGAGTACTTCTCTGAGGTAAACGGCAAGAGGGTTCGAGAAAGAACCCAACTCTGCGTGACCAACCCCGAGGTCGAAAAGATCGCGATCGACAAGGTGCGCGAATGGATTCGCGATCGGCCGGGCGCAACCA
>JAXMAQ010000004.1:0-166511 GCA_046350335.1 Planctomycetota bacterium | reverse complement strand
ACGTTAACCGCGCAAGGCGCCCCCCAGCCGGGAGGCGACGGCCTGAATCACCGCTTGCTGACGCGCGTCCACTTCCTCGCGAGTCAGCGTTCGTCCGGGCGCGCGGTAGGTCAGTCGAAACGCGATCGATTTTTTGCCCGCGGGAACCTGCTTGCCACGATAGAGGTCGACAAACTCCAAACGTTCGAGCAGGACGTCCTTCTCGGAAGCGACCTCGCGCGCGACCTGTTCCAGTTCCGCCCATCGAACGGCCTCATCGAGGACCACCGCCAAGTCGCGGATCGACGCGGGCTGGTCAGGGATCGGTTCCGGTTTCGGCAAGGGCTTGGCGTTCTCAACAAGGGCCCGGACGAGAATCTCCGCCACCACCACGTCGGAGCGAAGATCGAAGGCCTGGCGCGCCGCCTCGTTGGCGAATCCCATGAGTCCGACGCGCGCCCCGCCGATGCGAATCTCCGCCGACCGATCGGGATCCAAGCCCGCGGGGACCTGATCCGGCGACAAGGGGCAAAACTCCGCTTGCAGATGCAGGCGATGAAAGAGCGCTTCCAGGTGACCGCGCGGGTAGCGGAGCAACGCGTCGCTGGAAACCCCTGACCGCGTGCCGACGTTCGTCACCAAACCGACGGCGAGCGGTTCGTCGGGAAGCGAGCCTTGCGGACGGGGGAGGAAGATTTGGGCCACTTCAAACAATGCAACGTCGACATTTCCCCGAGCTTCGTTGAGCCCCAAGGAATGGAGCAGGCTGGGGAGCAGGGACTGCCGGAGGCAGTTCTCCTGCTTCCGCGAGGAATGCTGCACCGTGAGGGGAGCTTCATTCGTCCAAGGACGAACGGTCTCCACCGTCTTGGCATCGACGAAACTGAAGGTCACTGCTTCGTAGTAGCCGGACTGGCATAACGTATCCCTTACGGTATCGACGACGCGGTCCGACTTTCCCGGCCGGGCGACCGCCATTGGGATAAGCCGCTCTTCCGACACCGCTTCGTAGCCGTGGACTCGACCCACTTCTTCCACCAGGTCGATCTCGCGGGTGATGTCTTTCCGGAAACTGGGAGGGGTCACGACCAGACGTTCTGCGTCGCTGGAAACGAACTGCATGCCAAGCCGCCGAAGGTATTCCTCGGCTTGGGCCGGCGTGACCTCGATCCCAAGAATCCGCGCGACTCTTGACCAACGCATGGTGATCGACGGCCGGGAGTAATCGGTGTTGCCGACGTGAACGAACCCCTTCGCGACCTTTCCACCGGCGAGTTCGCAGAGTAGGTGACAGGCTCGTTCGCTGGCCCACGCCACTCCCGCGGGATCGATCTTCCGCTCGAATCGATAGGAGGAATCGCTCGACAGGTCGAGCGCCCGGCTCGCCCGCCGAATCTCCAGCGGCGTGAACTCCGCGGTTTCCAACAGCACGTTTGTCGTCGTGTTCGAAACCTCGCTCGTCGCTCCTCCCATGACGCCCGCCAACGCCACGGCCCGTTCGGCGTCCGCGATGACCGGCATCCAGGGTTCGAGCGTGTATTCTTTATTGTTGATGGCGAGGAACTTTTCCCCTTTTTTGGCGTTGCGAACCACGATCCGCGAGCCCTTCAGCTTGTCATGGTCGAACGCGTGCAAAGGCTGACCGCATTCCATGAGAACGTAGTTCGTGATATCCACGACATTGCTGATGGGCGTTAGGCCGACGCTTTTAAGCCGCCGTTGCATCCAGTCCGGACTGGGGCCGACCTTTACTCCCTCGATCACCCGCGCGCGGTACTGCGGACACCATCCGGTCGCTTCCGGGGTAATCTCCACGCGAACCTTGTCGGCGGCGACGGCGGACGATTCCTTGAACTCGACGGGAGGGAACTTCAGATCGCGGGAATAGAGAACGGAAACCTCGCGCGCGATCCCCAGATGACCAAGACAGTCCGGACGGTTGCTCGTCACTTCGAGGTCGATCGCAAAATCGCCGTCGACCTCTTCCGTTCCCTCGTGATTGATGCCGGACATCATCAGTCGCTCCACCAGTTGGTCGACCGACATGTCGAGCGTGACGTATTGTTTGAGCCAATTCCAGCTGACGATCATGGGAGTTCGTGATTCCTTGCGAGAAACCCGGCACCCGCCAACCCTGCCTTGGACAAATCTGGCGTGCGCCCCGCTTCCTTAAGAAAACTGGCGAAGGAAACGGACATCGTTGTCGAACAATAGCCGCATGTGGCCGATCTCATGCCGGCGCATGGTCAGCCGCTCGATTCCCAACCCGAAGGCGAATCCCGTGTAACGCTCGGGGTCGTATCCCACCGCTTCCAATACATGAGGGTCGACCATTCCCGCGCCACCAAGCTCGATCCAACGGTCGTTGTTCTCTCCCCAACTCATGTCCACTTCGATGCTCGGCTCGGTGAAAGGGAAAAAGGAGGGGCGGAATCGGATCCGAACGTCGGGACCAAGATAAGTGCGCGTGAACATTCGCAGGACCGTTTTCAGGTCCGCCATGTTCACCGTCTCATCCACCATGAGTCCCTCGACCTGATGAAACATCGGGGAATGGGTCGCGTCGAAGTTGTCCGGCCGGTACACCCGTCCCACGGCAATGATGCGAATGGGAGGCTGGCGATTCTCCATGACGCGGATCTGAATGGGACTGGTCTGGCTTCGCAAGAGCAGATCTTCGCGGATATAAAAGTTGTCGCGCGGATCGCGAGCCGGGTGATCTTCGGGAATGTTGAGCGCGACGAAGTTGTGGAAGACATCCTCGACTTCGGGTCCGTGCGCTAGTTCAAACCCCATGCGTCCGAAGATGTCGACGATCTCGTCGATGGTCTGGATCAGCGGATGCCTGCAGCCGAGAGCGGGCGCGACGCCGGGCAAGAGGTCGAACGCGGGCCCCGTCCGTTTAGCGCTCCCCTTGGTAGAGGCGGCCGCCTCGTAGGCTTCCTCGACGGACTTGTGCGCGTCATTGAAGGCCTTGCCAAACACCGGCTTGTCTGGTCCGGGGAGTTTGCCGAGCAACTGCTGCAGTTGGCGGAACTCTCCCTTGCGGTTGAGAAACTTCGCTTTCGCTTCCTCCAGGGCGCCGTTTGCGATGAGTTTCATCGCCTCGGAGCGAGCGGCCTCCACTCGAGCCAAACAATCATTCAAAGAGAGTTCGCCCATGTCATCCTCTGGGGGCTGGAACGAGAATCCAGCATCCACGTCCGGCGTAAACAAATTGGGCCGCTCGGTGGAGCGGCCCTAAGCGTGTACCAAAGTGTCTCGCCTTTTCCGAGCGAGGGGCCCGCGGCCCATCGTCATCGAAAGCGGAGGAACTTACGAGCTGGCGACTTCCACGCCGGACGCAGCGACCAGTGCATCGAACGCCGCGGGATCGATGACCGCAATATGGGCGAGCACCTTCCGGTTCAAATCGATTTTCGCATCCTGTAAACCGTGAATGAAGATGTTGTAGCGGGTTCCGCGTTGCTTGCACGCGGCGCTAATGCGGAGGATCCAGAGCTGGCGCATGTTGCGTTTCTTGACGCGTCGGTCGCGGTACGCGAACTGACCGGCGCGAAGGATGGCCACTTTGACGGTCCGCAACAGCTTGCGATGACCGCCCCGGTATCCCTTGACCAATTTGAAGAGTCGGCGTTTCGCTTGACGTCCCGCCGCGCCTTTTCTTGCTCTCACCATGCTCGCAACCCAGTACTAATCGTTGTCCGTGGATATCGTCAATGACGTTGTTTGCCGCCGCCTGCTCGACGCCTGGGGGACCTAGCCCATCAGCAAGCCGCGGAGGATCTTCTTGGCCACCTTGCCGGTGACTTGCCACTTGCCGCGAAGCTGGCGGACCCGCTTGCCCGTGAAACTCACCATGCGATGGCTCTTATTGCCCTTCGGCCGCATGACCTTCCCGGTACCCGTCACCTTGAACCGTTTGGTCAAACACTTTTTTGATTTCATTTTCGGCATGTAATCACCGTTACCTGCATGCTTTGCGTCAATTTCTGGGCCACCGAATACCGATGGCGCCTGGATGGTTTTGGCTCGGAATCACGGACCGACGAGAGGTCGCAAAAGGCACGCTGCCCGTTCCCCGAGGAAGCCGGGGCCGAGACTGCGGCGCATATATTCCCCGTCCGAGCTACCTTTGTATGGGCCGCTGGCACAAAAGGAAAGGAGATCTTCGAGTGAATCTCGGCCCCGAAATCTATTTGGGCGCGATGATCGCGATGATCTTGCGGCCTTCTCGCATCGGCACGCGTTCCACCTTGCCGACGTCGGAGAGCTTTTCCACCATGTCCCGTACCAGTACGAGGCCCACTTCCGTGTGTGCCATTTCACGCCCCTTGAACTGGACGGTGATCTGCACCTTGTCCTTGTTGTCGAGAAACTCGCGCGCATGCTTGAGCTTGACGTCCAAGTCATGATCGCCGCACCCTGGACGAACCCGAATCTCCTTGAGCTGGGTGTGGTGCTGTTTGTTCGCCTTGCGGATCTTTCGCGTTTGTTCGTATTTGAACTTGCCATAGTCCATCATTTTGCAGACGGGGGGTCGTTCCAGCGGCGCGACCTCGACCAAGTCGAGCTCCTGCTCGCGGGCAATC
Organism: Planctomycetota bacterium; assembly: GCA_046350335.1. GTDB lineage: Bacteria > Planctomycetota > Planctomycetia > Kolteriales > Kolteriaceae > JAXMAQ01. Next base: position 161,940 of record JAXMAQ010000004.1, on the reverse strand, counting down.
TCCAGCGCCTTATCGCGCGAGATAATCCCGAGCATGTTGCCGTTACCGTCGACGACTCTTAATGGACTGATGCGAATCTGATCGTTGACGCGAAGTCCTTGCGTATTGTTTGGAGTAGAGCGGTCAGAAGACACTAAAGTAAGATCCCTCCTAGGCCATCCAATGGGTTCGCCGGAACACGCTCCCAGGCTACCGTTGAAAATTCGAACCCCTATTTATCCAACAAACATCTATACCCAAATAGGTAGGTTTTCGTCAACCGATTAAAAGGAAAACCACTTACGGCAAGGAAATCCATCATGGAAACGGGGCCCCTGAAATTCCCACCGCCACCCGAATGTCCGGTTCCCCCACCTCCAGCGGAACCATTTGGCCTCGCCTCCCTGGTCAAATCAGGACGAAAAACCAACCTTGGAAACCCGGGAAGTGACAGAGCCGGCATTTTCGGAAGAACCGAAAATCGGGCGTTGGGCGCGTTCCACTTTCCACCAAGGGAATCGAAACGGGACTGCTTGCAATCGCGGGCAAAACTACGAAGAATAAGACGGTCGAAGTACGTACGCCGTCATGGGAGGAAAGTCTTGCCCCGGCTGCCAATTCGAGCCATATTGCCTGGCCGCCAGGAGTTAGAAATCACGGGGCCAATCATCACCTCCAGAATGCCCGCACGAATAAGGGACTGCCGATGAATCCTTTTTCCTCGCTGTGCGATGACTTTTACCTGACTTGCTACCTGAACACCGAGCTGGAATTGCCGCAAACGCGGGACACGGTACTGCACTTTTTCGAGCAGGCGAGCAAAGCCTACCCGAAAATGACCAATTTCTATGGCCGTGAAAACAACGAATATGTCCTCGAAGAGGACAAGGAACTCGGAACCTATCGCTGGATGTCGCTCGAGCCTCGACGCCTGGCAAGTGGCTACCTTAATCCCCCAAGTTTCGACGCCTGCCATGGCCAGCACGAACTCATGCTCGACCTCGCGCAGCCGATTTTCTCGGTCAGTTCGCTGGATTGCGAAGCCGTGGACGTCATGTTCGGATTCGATTTCACGTACAAGGGAAATCACGACGACGTCGTCTGTGAAGCGTTTGCCCGCGACAGCAAACTCGACTGCCTGATCAACCTGCCAAACAGCAGAGTCGTGAACTTCGAGCCGACCATCACATTGGCGCTGGACGAGCAGTGCAGGCTGCAATGCCGCATCAACATCGTGACGCGAACGAACTCCTACCAGGTCCGCACCAATCAGTACGGCGAAGATGCCATCAGCATCTACTTCACGATGCGGCAGTATTGGGGACTCGGGTCCGCGCTGTCGTTCGTCGAGTCCTACCGCAAACAGTTCGAGACGGGCTTGGAACTGGTCCATTCGCAAGTCGTTCCCAACTTTGTCGTTCCCCTTGCGGATGTCATTTCCTCGCGCTGAACCCTGCCGCGATAGCGAGGGAGGACAAGAACATGCCAATTTACGAGTATCAAGCCAACTCCAGCGGTTCCCATCAGGGCTGCGACCAATGCCGGGTCCGCTTCGAAGTGTTTCAGGGAATTCGAGAACCCGCTTTGGAACGCTGTCCTAATTGCGGCTGTCCCATAGAAAGACTGGTCTCCGCGCCGTCGATCCACGGCACGGGGAGCAGCAACGACATTCTTTCGAACAAGAACCTTGCCAACAAAGGCTTTACGAAATACCAAAAAGCTGGCGACGGCTATTACGAGAAGACGGCGGGAAGCGGTCCGGACGTGATCAAGCGTTAGTCGCCACACCGGATTGTCGACCTTTGGGCATGAGGACGGAACGCCTTTTCCCAGTTGTCGCAATTGTTTACGGCGAGAGCGGGCGAACGCGGTAGCTGCGATCGGGAAGATTTGTCCGCTTAAAATCTTTTCCGCGAAAGAGAGTCAGTGGCACGGTGAAGTCGCTAACCCTTCCGAGGGATGCGATTAGTCATCAAGTGTCCAAAACACGAAAAACGGTTCTGCCCGGCTTGCGGGCGAGACTGGTATCGAAGACAAGGTGAGAGAGCCATGGCCAAGAAGAAAAAGATCCTCGAGATTGTCCATCTGGTCTGCAAGGAGACCGGACAGCAGAACTACACTCAAAAAGAAACGTGGCGAGTCTCGACTGGAGGTCATGAAATACTGCCCCGCGCTTCGCAAGCACACGCTCCACGTGGAAAAGCGAAAATAACTTGGCCGGCACGGTCGCCCGAGGTCATCCGCGGGGTCGTCCGCCCATGCTGCTTTTCCTTCGGCGTTGCCCCAATGCGAGGGAAACCTTTCCAGCGCGATGGCCGGTCACGCTTCGGGAAGATGTCGCTTCGCGGGCCAACGTCGATGTTCAACGAGCGTGGGTGATACTGGACGATTCGTCAGGTGTGTCCGTCAACGGTCCTCCCACTCTTTCCCCATGGATATTTCTCGCGAAAATCAGAGAAGCACCGTTGGAATGCTCGAAGGGATGATCGCGATGCAGCCGGTCCGCATCCAATTGGATAGACAAGCGCGCACGTTGGTCATTGTCTGGCGCGATGGAATACGAAGCTGCCTATCCCTGACCTTCTTGCGCGCTGTCCCTCCGCGGGCGAAAGAATCGCGCGCGAAAATCCCGATCCCCGGCCATTCTCAGCAAGATTCCCAGCCACGACGTCGTGGACGTACGACTGGTGGGTAACTACGCCTTGTCTCTCACCTGGGGAGATGGCCACCGCCGGCATTCACACCTGGGAATATCTCAAGGAGCTAAGTGACGAACCGAAGTCGAATCCTCGGCGTACGCCTGATCGTCTCCGCGCTCCGATGCGAACAGGACTCACCGTTCCCAGGATCCTCTTTCATTACCCAATCCAGGAGTCGTTTCGCGCCCTCGTTCAAGAGCCGGTTCCGTTTACTTGCCAGTTTCCCTGGCCGACGTTAGGATTCCACATTACCTGCGTACGCACGGTATTTACTGGCGCGCATTCTTTACGTATGGGAGACGGTGGCACAGCACCTCCGAATACGCACATGGGCTGCACGATTTGGGGACTCCCTCAAGGCTCGGTGTTGATCGTTACGGGAAGTTCGCTTCGCGCGGAAGAAAAAGACAGGCCCTTGGCCTATTTCATTCGGGAGAAGATCCTGGAATTGGGGGAGTCAAGCGATTTGCCGCCCCCCGTTTACGTAATCAGTGACTATCGTTATCTGCATGAGCCCCCGCTGGCGGAAGTTCCGACGATTTCCCCGGTGGGCCGGGGGTCAATGCCTTGACGAATAAGTGGCTGGAGGAACTGCCGATCGCGATGGCGGTCGACGACGATTTCTACATTCAGATTTCCGACGACGAAGTGGGCGCTCCCCGAGCGTCGGTGTGGGGAATTAATCATGAATCCACCCAGGTTGCCGTCTCGACCTTCATCGAGCACTACCTCGGGGACGTCGTGGCGGGCTGCCTCACTCGGCATCCGGGACTAAAACCCTAGGCTCGCCGCGTCCGGAACGTCTTTGCCCTTCGCTGTATTGAGTATCAGAAAAGGAATGGGCGCATTTCCCGGCCCGGTCGCTTGGAAGCATTAACGCGAAACGCCCAAACTCCGAGGTCATTTTTTTGAGCGGCAATAATGCTGGATCGCTGATCGGCTACCGCGAGAAGGAAGCAGAAAACAACTGTCTATTTTCCGCGAGTGAAAGAAGCAGATCCGCCACCTGATTGCGCCGCAGGTTCCCCAGCTTCTTCGAAGTTCGAGCCCATTGACCTGGTCGAAAATCGGATCCAGCGGACCACGAAAGAAGGAATCCGCGGCCACGCAAAGTCCGAGGCCCCATTCCGATAGCCCTTCATGCAAGGGCAAGAACTCCGCGAAATCGTGTCTCGGAGTGTATACCAATGGTGTTCCGGAAGCGACGCAGTCCGCCACGATCCCGTATCCGGGCTTGGCCATGACCATGTCGCAGGAGGCAATCAAGTTCTGCCCGCCGAATCGGGCGGCGTCCGCGGATACGACCCGGCTTCCCATGGGAGGATCCTGGCCTAGGAGGAAGAAGACGGTGTCGCTTCGTTCCAGTCGACGCCAGTCAAATCCGCTTTCCCCCTGCCCCACATAAAGGAGCACCCAGCGAGCCTCGATATCGACCTGATGGTGCGCCGCGATTTCCTCGCGAAGGTCCCGGCACGGTCGGCAAACCAATTCCCCCTCCCGCTGCTGCCGGATATCCGGCATCGGCAGCGCGAAGGGAAGGCGCAAGGCACCCGTCGCCGCGGCGTACTCTTCCTTCATGGCGTCCAACAAGGGACGAAACGGAGGGTGTTCTTGGACGTAGTCGGCGTAGATGTCCGACCAGGAGAAGTTGCTCACCAACACGGAGGGAATGCCCGCCTTTTCCGCGACGCGCGCGGCAAAGCTGGGGGCATCAAACGCCAACACCTGAATCCCTTGGCTTTGCACGAATGCGACTTCGTCATCGATGCGCGCTTGATTGCGTTCATGAATGGCCGCGTAGGATTCGAGCGTGCGTCGCGGATCCACGCGTAACGCATCGTGCTGCACGGCTCCGCAATCGAAGGATTCCGCGCGAATCGTCGCCGGTCGCTTCAATTCCTCTTTGAGAAACGACGCTGGAACTCGGGTCACGATCGTGACGGGAACGTCCGCGGGAATCGCATTGATCACCGCAAGACTTCGCACCGCGTGACCATAGCCGTGAGCCGTGATGTAGTAGCCGATCGACATGACGAGAATATAGAGAGGTGAAACAGGTCGGCCAAGAAAATGACACGGGGCATGCCGTATGAAGGCATGCCCCGTGGCCAGGACTCCAAATGGGTAGTCTCCCCAGTCCACCCCTCGGCAACCTGGCAACCACAACTCCCCTCAAAGTCGTGGCCCATGGCTTTGCGTCCCCACCTCGCGATGGGTTTGCCCTTTTCGAGGACCGCGAACCCCGCCTCCTTTTCCCTTGGCGGCAGGCTTTTTTCTTCGCCTCGTTCGCGGTGTCGTATGTCTCGGTCTTCACTCAAAACATAGAGTCCGATTTTTCTCGCGTCAAATGACTTGGCAATTTCTTCCGATTTGTCACTCAAGATGGATTACGTCGCACGCCGACGCCGGCGAAGAATCACTCCACGCAACGTTCTTGGATCTCCGTCGTGAGTTGTCGATAGAGCGCCGCGAACGCGTGGCCGTACTTGGCCGTGAAGCTTTTGGGATTTCGGTCTGGCTCCGACGCCTCGGCGATGGCGGCGGCATTGGGAATGATTGTTTTGAACGGCTTGGGAAGTTGATGAAACGGATCGTTCCCTCGCTTCGCGGCTTCCACCACCCGTCGATGCAATTTGTTCTGCTCGCGATACAGTGACCAAAGCGTGCCAATCCCGGGAACCTTGACACCTATCCGACGAAAACGATCTTGAAGCCAAAGGGAACCTCGAACCGAAAGCCGGTCGGGAATCGAAGGAATCACGTATCCATCACATATGGGAAGAAAAACACGTACCTGAAGTGCGATGCTGGGAGGACAATCAATGATGGTGTAGTCATAAGAATCGCGAAGCCATTTTCGCAATGCGGACCGCCGCTTCTGGAATTGCGACTGAAACTCTTCGTTCGAGCGAAATCCCATTTTCGCCTTGGCCATGTTCGTCGAAAAATCGTCGATGCGAATGGAGCATGGAATCACGGACAAACTCTCGATTCCACCCCCTATATCCGACGCTTTCGAGACAGGATAACTAGCGAACTGATCTGCTCTAAAGTCATCGTCGAGCATCGCGGCTAGCATGTCGTGAAGCGTAAGTTTCCGCCGTTCGCAAATGAGCATTCTGGACTCGGTCAGAAGCAACTCGCCCGCCATGCATTGATGGTCCGCGTCAATGACGAGAACCCGGTGCCCCAGATCCGCGAGCGATTCGGCAACCGCGACGGCGTTGGTCGTTTTGGCAACTCCCCCTTTGAGATTCACGAACAACAGGATCGGCATGATTGCTCCGCGCCGGTGGCACAAAAAAGAATCGTCACTTACTCCTCCCCTGAACCAACGCCTAATTAAACTTGGAAACGCCAAGAATCGCGCGTCCGGGATCCTTACCGTTCCTAGGGAAGGTAATAATGGCCGTGACGATAGGCAAGCCGAAATGCACGACTGTCCTAGCCGAAAGCCAGGCACTGCCCCGCAACTACGCGAATAAAAAGCTCGATGGCAAGTTCGCGGAAAAGTCGACCTCTCGTGATGCATTCGCAAGAAATGGGTCAACGAGGGAAAAGCAGCGGGAGCAGACGAGGTCATCATGACCTCACCGGTCGTGCTACAGGTATTAAGCGTCCAACCATCGGCCGGAACGCCGGAAGAGTGCAGGGTCAAGCAATGTCCGACCCCAAAATTCAAAACATGAAGTTCAATGCAACTTGGGATCGAGGTCTTGGCCGACGACTATTGCGGCGGCATGGCGGACGGGGCCACCGCCGCCGTCGGCTCGGGTGTTCGCGTTTTCCCTAATAGGTAGTCCGCGACACAGCGCTCCGCGACCTGATTCCCTTCCGGCGTCCAATGCACGTCAATCTTGTAATACAGCCGTTTACCCGTTGTCTCGGCCGCTTTCGTCAACTCGCCGGTGAGGTCGAGCGTCGTGATTCCCTGGCTGTTGAGATATTTACTGAACGCATCATCAAACGCGATTTGGCCGGCAACATCCCGAACCCCTTGATGCCGCCAACGCTCGATGTCCTCTTTGTGCACGCCGTAGGCGAGCGGAAAATAGACGACGAGCAGCTTGGCCCCCGTGGCGGTCACGGCCTGATTGAGATCGTCGTAAAACGCCATCGAGTCCTTGACCGTTGGGGAAGCAGGATCGAAAGCTTCGACACTCTTCAACTCTCGGCCGGAACCTTCGATCTTCTCCGGCGAGCGGGAGGCCATTGCCTGCTGCACCATCCAGCCATAAAAGACCAAAGCACTGTTCTTGAGTTTAGCCTTCATCTTAGTTCCGGTGGAAACGTTGGCTCGAACCAGATACCCGTCCTCGTCCACCTTGTTGTCGGCAACAAAACGATTGTCGACCGCCATCGAGCCGTACACAAACTGGATGACCAAGTCTGGCGAATAGGTCTTACCCACTTTTTTGAACCACGCGAGGTTGTTGGCGGGCGGGAGCGCGGGAACTCCTCGATTGATCATTTCAATCGGGCGACCGTCGGCATAACCAGCCTTTTCGAGGTCGTCACGGAGAAGTTTGGCAAAGGTATCCTCGAAATTGACGGCCCATCCGAACGCAAACGATGGCCCGAGGAGCAAGATGCGATATGTCTTCGGATCCTTTTCGACGGCGTACTCTTCATGAGCGGAAGAAACTCGAAAACCTTCCTTGTTCGTGAACAGATCGACCGAAAACTCATTCGTCGTATGCCGGTAAGACATACTCGGCTTGGCGCGCCATCCGCTATCGGGGTCCGGCGCGTACGACGGAATGGCGGACCGTTTCCAAAGGAACTCCCCCGTGGAAAATCGATAGAATCCCTGGAGAAAGAACTCGCAAAAAAGGACAAGAAATAGGACAAAGCCCAGTCGCGAAGCCCACTTTCGCATTTCACACCCCGCAGCTACCCGCTAACCACGCATGATCCGAAAGATGTGTATTCGACGATACCGCCAGACACCGCGAAAGCCGGCATCCGGTAGGCATTGTCGTCAGTCAAATAATTTACGTTCCAAGGATTGCAGACCCGCAATAGACCGCCTACTTTTACCGTTTCGCGCGGCTATTGCAATCAAAATCTTGGGCGATTTTTGCACTCAACTTGCCCTTCTCGTCATCGATTTTGGCCAAGCCATCCGCTCCATGGATTGGCGTGCGCCGAACCGTTTTCCCCGACTCCTGCTCCAGTCCGGTAGTGATCTCGAACGCCGCTTTTCAATTCGTGATGGCCAAGCGGCGTTATCGCAACGAAGGTGAATCCCGCCGTCCCAACGCCGGGGGCGGAGTCGGCATCGACGACCTGCTTGCACTTCCGCCTATTCGAACTAGACTTGGGGAGAGAACGAAGGCCGGCTGGTTTTTCGTTCCATTCCAGCGGCATCACGAGCAACGACGCTTGGCGTGGCCTTGCAAGTCACGGGAAATCCAGTTCTTCCAAACAGTTGCGTCAGCGGAGGAGAAACGTCATGAATCTGGCTGCCATCGTCCTTTGCGTCCTCCTTCCCGCTCAAGCGCCGAAAGGGTCCGCCCTGCAAACCCAGGCGCAGTCGCAGCGCGAGACGAAGCGTGGGATCTCCTTTTTCGATCAAGGGGATTACGACACGGCGATCGCCTGTTTCACGGAAGCGATGAAGCTCGATCCGAAAAACGCCGCCGCCGCCGCGCAGCGAGCGCGCGCTCATCTCGCCAAGGAAGACCACGGCCGCGCAATCGCCGACTTGTCCACCGCCATCAATTTGCGTCCCAAGGACATCGAACTCCGTCGCCAGCGGGCGCGCGTCTATCTCGCCAAACCGAAATTCAGCAAAGCCGACTCCGACGCCGCCATCGTCGATCTCACCGAAGCAATTCGATTGGACCCCACGAAGGACGCCTCTTTCGTCGAAAGAGGAGCCATCTATTTGAGCACCGGCAAAGAGGACCAGGCGGCAAGCGATTTCACGGCTGCAATCGCCCTCAATCCCCGAAACGCCGAGGCTTTAACCAAGCGCGGACAGGCATGGATTCAGCTTGATAAATTCGATGACGCCATCGTGGACCTGACGACGGCAATCCAATGGACGCCGGAAAACGGCGACGCTTACTACCACCGTGGAACGGCGTTTGAAAACAAGGAAGATCTCGACAAGGCACTTGCCGCATTGCGACCGCGCTTGAACTGCCCTCCCGCCCGGCCGAGGCGCTCTACACCCGCGCGGCGCTCCATGCCAAACGCAAGGAATACGGACCCGCCATCCGCGATTTCACGGAAGTATTGCACCACGACTCGGAGAACGTCGATGCTCTCTACAGTCGCGGCGTTTGCCTATTCAAGGTCAAGGAACTGGACCTGGCAATTACCGACTTCACCGAAGCGATTCGACTCAATCCGAAATTCGCCGCCGCCTACTACAACCGTGGCACCGCATACGCCAAAAAAGGCAAGGACTATCTAGCCAAAAGCGATTGGAAGACGGCCAAGGAACTCGACCCTTCGCTGAAAAACTAGACCGCGCATCATCCATCCCGCCATGGTTCTGTTGCCGCTCACCCATGGAACACCGTGGTCCGACCCCAATTCATGGCCGCCGCGAATGGCGGCGAACGTTAAAAGGCACTCCAAGCGAGCGGGGCGGCGAACTACGCCACATTTTTCTGAAGCGCATTAGCAACTTCCGATGACTTCGCGAAGGAGGTCGCGTTGAACTCGCGACCACTCTTTCAAAGCGAAGCCAGGAGAAGAATCCATTCCCACCTCGCGTTGGCTGTTTTACCGTCGAACTATTCCCCTTGATGTCAAAGCGCGTATACAATGGTCCACGACCAGGTTGGCCGGAAGGATCGCCGACCGGGAAGGAACCAGACCGAACCACACGAAATAAGCCACGGAACCGACATGATCGCTGGAGTTCCGAAAGAAATCAAATCGGACGAGTACCGAGTAGCCATACTCCCTGTCGGCGTGCAGGAGTTGACGCGTGCCGGCCACCGCGTCCTGGTGGAAAAAGGCGCGGGACAAGGGAGCGGGATCGCGAACGAAGAGTACGAAAAGAACGGCGCGGAACTCGCGAACGACGCCTCTTCCATCTATGGTCAGGCCGATTTGATCATGAAGGTTAAGGAGCCTCAGCCAAGTGAATGGCCGATGATGCGCGCGGGCCAGTTGCTGTTTACCTACTTTCATTTCGCCGCCGACGAAGCCTTGACTCGCGCTGTCGTCGACTCGGGCGCGACGGCCGTCGCGTACGAGACCATCGAGACGGCAGACGACATCTCCTTGCTTACGCCCATGAGCGAAGTTGCCGGCCGCATGAGCATTCAGGAAGGGGCGAAGTATCTGGAGAAACCGTTCCTGGGACGTGGCATCCTGCTCGGCGGCGTCACCGGAGTCCAGCCGGCAACGGTGGTCAGTTTGGGTGGAGGCGTCGTCGGTCTCAACGCGGCGAAGGTTGCCGCCGGCCTGGGCGCGAACGTCTATATCCTTGACGTCAATCTCGATCGCCTGCGCTACATCGATGACATTTGCCCTCCCAACGTCACCACGCTCTTTAGCGACCGGCACACGATCGCGGAGGCGTTGGTCTCCGCGGATCTGGTCATCGGCGCCGTCCTGATTCCAGGGGCACGAGCGCCCCGGCTGGTGCGCCGGGAACATCTGCGAATGATGCGGCCCGGAGCGGTGATCATCGACGTCGCCATCGATCAAGGAGGGAGTGTCGAGACAGCCCGTCCAACGACGCATGCAAACCCAACGTTCGTCGTGGACGACGTCGTTCATTACTGCGTGACGAACATGCCTGGAGCGGTGGGCAGAACCAGCACCTACGCGCTCTGCAACGTGACGCTTCCCTACGCGCTTCGAATCGCCAATCTTGGCATCGAGGCCGCGGCATCGAAGGATTCCTGGGTGGCCCGCGGCATCAACGTCCATCAGGGAAGAGTAACGAATCAGGCGGTGGCCGCGACTTTCGGAATGGCGTTTCACGAATTCGCGGACGTCGCTCGGGCGGATTGAAAACCTTTGGGCAACGGCTTGTGGAACGCGCGGCCGCCCCACCGCGACGGACGGCATTCGTCGTCGAGGGGACTCGATGCGTTCGTCGGCACCATGGGTAAGCATTGGGATCAACATTTATCTTGGAGGCGCGAGGTAAACGAATGGAGATGGCTCACGGCATGCGAGAGGGAACGGCGACGCCTTTGGCGGTGGAATGGATAGGCGACGCGCGCGGCGTGCTCCGGTTGATCGACCAAACCCGCCTGCCGACGGAACTCATCTACATGGATTGCCGAGACCCGGAAACCGTGTGGGAAGCGATCAAGATGCTCCGGGTGCGCGGCGCGCCGGCCATCGGCGTGGCGGCGGCCATGGGTTTGGTTTTAGGAGCGCAAAAATACCACGGCTCCAGTCCCGCCGAACTCCGAAACCACGTTCATGAAGTGGCCGACTATCTGAGGACCAGCCGGCCCACCGCCGTCAACCTCTTTTGGGCTCTCGACCGCATGGAGCGCGCCGCCGACGCGCTCGAGGGCAAACCCGTGTCCGAAATCGTCGAAGGGCTCTGGAAGGAAGCGCAGGCGATCCGCGAAGAAGATCGTGCCATGTGCGCGGCGATTGGTCGACATGGCGCGGAACTTATTTCCGACGGCGCGGGCGTCCTCACCCACTGCAATGCCGGCGCCCTGGCGACTTCCGACTACGGCACCGCCTTGTCCGTCTTCTTCCACGCCCACGCTCAAGGAAAGAGAATTAAGGCCTTCGTCGATGAAACCAGACCACTGCTGCAAGGAAGTCGTTTGACCGCGTGGGAACTCATCACCCGCGGCGTCCCTGCGACCTTGTTGTGCGACAACATGGCGGGGGTCGTCATGCAACAGGGAAAAGTGGACGCGGTGGTGGTTGGGGCCGACCGTATCGCGGCGAACGGCGATACCGCCAACAAAATCGGCACCTATTCCGTCGCCGTGCTCGCCCAGGCGCACGGAGTTCCCTTTTACGTGGCGGCACCCTCGAGCACCTTTGACTTCAGCCTGGCCTCCGGCGCGGAGATTCCCATCGAGTACCGCGACCCCAAGGAGATCACGCACGGCATGGGAAAACAAACGGCGCCCGAAGGGGTCGATGTCTTCAACCCCGCGTTCGACGTCACTCCCGCTCGGCTGATCGCGGGATTCATCACGGAGGAAGGGGTGATTCGCCCTCCCTACCTCGAAAACCTCGAACGCCATTTGCGGAAGAGCCCATGACGACCGGTTGGCTCACGGCGATTGCGTCGTTCGTCGCGCATGACGTCATCGTGGTTTGTTTGATCCCCGTCGTTTTGCTGCGGAGAAAGGAGCCCGCCGCCACCACGGCATGGATCTTCGCGATCCTGCTCATGCCCTTTATTGGCGCCATCGCCTTTCTGGCGTTCGGCAACGACCGCATGGCTCGGCGCTCCGCCATGCGGGAATCGAGAAAGCGGCAATTCCGAGGGACGGTTCGCCAGGTCGTTGAGGGACACGGCTCTCCCATCGACATGCGCGGCCAGTTGCAACTTTACCGGCTCCTCGAGAGAATCAACCCGCTTCCCACCTGCGTCGGCAATCACGTCGAAATCTTCCAGGACATGGAAAAGAACTACGCCCGGCAGCTAGCCGCGATCGCCGCGGCGAAGGACCATGTTCACATGGAATATTACATCTTCCAGACTGACGAAATCGGTCAACGCTTTCGCGACGAACTGATCGCGGCGGCGCGGCGCGGGGTCCAGGTGCGCTTCGTTTACGATTCCTTGGGAAGCTGGTCCCTGAACCGTTCGTTCCTCCGCAAGATGCGCGAAGCCGGCGTCGAGGTCGCGCCCTTTATTCCCCTTAATCTTCTTTCGCGTCGATGGATCTTCAATTTCCGCAATCATCGCAAGATCCTCGTGGTCGACGCTGACGTCGGCTTCATCGGCGGTGCGAACATTGGGCTTGAGTATCTGGGAAAATCCGACGTGGGGCATTGGGCGGACACGCATCTTTGCGTCACCGGCCCGATTGTCAGCCATCTGCAGCGCGTCTTTGCCGAGGATTGGGCCTTCGCCAGCGGCCAAGAGATCCAAGGAGATCACTACTACCGCGCGACCAAGTCGAAGGGAAAAGTGACGGCGCAAGTGGTGCCGGGCGGCCCGGACCAACCGGTGCCCGTTTATCGAGAACTCTATTTTAGCGCGGTCGCGAACGCCGTCGAACGGATTCGCATATGCACCCCCTATTTCGTCCCCACCGAAGCGACCCTCCTCGCCTTGCAGACCGCCGCCCGACGCGGCGTCGATGTCCGCGTGCTCGTGCCGGGCAGGAGCACGCATTATTTCGTCAAGCTCGCGTCCGAATCCTACTATGATGACTTGCTCGAAGCCGGGGTAAAGATCTACGAGATCAAGGACGGGTTCATGCACTCGAAAGTGCTCTCGATCGACGGCCGATGGTCGGTCGTCGGCACAAGGCGAACTTCGACAACCGAAGCATGACCCTCAACTTCGAAATCGGCGTGGTCTTTTACGATCCTGAATTGACTCTCGAACTGGATCGAAAATTCGACGAGAACCTCCAACAATCCCGGCAGATTCTCCTGGAAGACTGGCGAAAGCGCTCCATCGCCAAGCGAACCATCGAAAACACCGCGCGCCTGTTCAGTTCGATTCTTTGAGCTCGCGCGTTTGAGTTCACTCGCCCCGTCGAGGTTCGTCGCTCGCGCATCCGCGATCGCCACCTCGACCGAGACTAAGGAACTCGACACCCCAAGATCGGGCTTTCGCCTTTACATACCAGCACCGGGAACGGCGCCTTCCGCGGGCGCCTCCTTCAGGCTCTCCAGGTAAGCGACTATGTCGGCGAAATCCTCAAGCGTCATTCCATCCTTGAGACCATTGGGCATCAACGAAACATTGCTCTTGGCTTTGGTGTCGATCTCTGACGCCGCGATCTTGATGACTTTCCCATCGGCGTTCGCCAACTCGATTTCGTCCGCCGTCTCACTCTTGATGATGCCGCTGAGAACGTCTCCATCCATCGTGACGATATTCGTAACCTGGTAGCTCGCGAGCACTCGGCTGGAAGGCTCCAAAATGGATCGAATGATCTCGTCTCGGGGATACTTGACTCCCAAGCCGACGAGGTCCGGCCCGATCTTCCCTCCATCGCCGGAGACCGCATGACACTTCACGCAAGCCACTCCCTGGACGTCGCGGAAGAGTCGTTTGCCACGCTCGGCATCCCCCTTGTTTCGCAGCGCGAACTCGGCATAGACGGCCGGTTCGAGTTTCTCCGGCGTGTCTTGGTGAAGAAATGCGAATTGGGGATTTCTGCGTCCGATCTGGACACTGAAGCTCCAGGGCCCCGAAGTGTTTCCGGAGAGGACATAGACATGATTGGTCCCCTTGCGGAGCGGAACTCGCGTCTTCGCTTCTTCCGCATTGTATCCCCGGTCTCCTTGAAAGTCGTAGACCTGTTCACCATTCACCCAAACCACCAATTGGTCGTCGCTTCCGAAAACCGCTTCCGCCTTTGCTTCAATGTCGGATTCAAATCCGGCATAGGCCAACGCCCAAACGCCATCCGCGGGATTCACGTGGTCCCTGGGGTCCAATCGACCTTGAGCGTCCGACGTTGAAACTTCTTTCCATCCGAACTCCCGATCTTCCACCCTGAATTTCTGATCGGCGGCAGGCGGGTTCTTCGGATCAAATTCCGGACGCTGCTGCTTCGGCCAAGCGCCCGCCAGCCGCCATACCGTTATCGGTGCGGGAGCCGAAAACACGGACTGTAGCTCAACCCTGGCCGGGGAGGGAAGCTCATGGCGTTCGTGCAACCGGATGATGTCCGGACCGATCTCGTCCCGCAGCTTCATCAGCACCTTGCGGCAGGCGACCCGTAGCTCCGGGTTTTTTCCGGTCAAACCGTCGAGATATTGCGCCAGGGCTCGCCGGTCGGCGTGCGCTACCAGGGATTGCGTAACGTCGAAATGAATCTCCTTGTCGTCCGACGCCGCGATCAACGGTAAAACCGCTTCGGGTGTTTTGACGTTTCCTAGCCCCTTGGCCGCCGCCTGCTTTACGGCGAGATCGGGATCCTTTAGCGCGGATGCCAACTTGTCGACAGCCGCCTCCGCGGCGACAAGAGCCAAAATTTCAACCGCCTTGGCGCGCACCGTGGCATCGGGATCCGCCCATCGAACCTCAAGCGCGGCGCGGGCCTCTGCCGGCTTTAACGAAGCAAGCCCATTCATCGAGGCAATCACGAGTCCACGCGCCGTCGAAGTGGCCACGAGATCCGCCAGCAGCTTACCAGCCGAGTTCTCTTTCCAGTCCGCCAACGCGACGACGGCGGCGATTCTAAGCCCCTCTTCGAGACTCCCATCCGAAGCCAATGCCATCAACGTCGGCACGATCGCGGGATTGGGTCGAGAAGCCAGCAGTTCGACCGCTTCCTTTCGGACGACGGAATCAGGTCCGCGGACCAACGACTCGATGCGAGCGAGAGAATGGTTTGGCGAAACGTCCCGAAGGGCACGCAACGCGGCCAATCGGTCGGAGGGAGCGGAAGAAAGAGCGCGTCATCCAACGACGCCAGGACCGCCTCCGTCCCTTGCCAATCGTTCTTTTCCGGCCGGGCGGGCTTCCCCTTCGCCGGTTGGGTTCCCCACCAGCCTTCCCTTGAGATCCGCGCAGCGGTGGACTTCGCCGATGGACGCCAATGCCTGAGCTCGTTCGCCAGCGTCCGGCGATTCATAAGACCATTGCCGAAGCACGGCGACCGCATGTTCGTCATACACGCCCGTAGCGCGAGCAAAGTCGTGGTTCGGACGCGCGGATCGAGGGAATGGAGCGATGGCAACGCAGGACGCCAATCGCCGATCGCGCACCGCTTGCACCATCGTGAATCGAGCGAACGGGTCACTCTCTCCCTGCCGCGGAGAACAACGCCTGCTGCACTCTGTTTGGATCCCATTCTCCCCAACGCGACGGCGGATTGTAAACGGACGGTGGGATCGGGATCTCGCAACGTTTTCTCGAGTACTTTTGCCGACGCCTCCACGCGCCGCGTGCCGAGCGCCTGAGCCGCTTGGGCACGGACTTCGGGACTTGCATCGCCGAGGAGCTTCTGCCAATCGTCCGCGGGACTGAAGCCGGGAAGGAGGTCCATCAATGCGTTCTGTGCCCAGAGTGCATGAATCGTCGCGGTTGGGCTGCTCCTTTCCGGTAACGATCTGCCGAAGCGGTTCGATCGCAGCTTCCTTCAGCAATGCCAGCCGGTCCTGAGCCAAAACCCGCTGAGTGAGAGGGATGGTCCAAGGCACGCAACAAATCCGCAAGCTTGGCATCGTCGGCCAAGAGGGACGTTGGCAGGGAGGAAGGCGCCGACATAAGTGACGCGAAAGAGTCGCCCCACAACTTTGGGCTGCGTCCAACCGCCGAAATTCAATCCGCGATGTACATGTGCCTTCCATCCGGACTGAAACAAAGGTCTGGGGGCGGAATTCTCCCCACCCCTCCCGCGTCATGAAATCCTCGATCTCCGCAGTGAAGGTTGCGCCTTGCGGCCGCACGTGAAAACACTGGATCTTTCCCTTCCCCCATTCGCAAAAGAACGGGGTGTTGCGGTACTTCTCCGGCCAGACTGCCTCTCGATAACAGTCCGCGCCCACGGGAGATCCACCTCCGTGCTCGCTGATCCGCGGCAAGTGGCGATCCGGGTGTGGGTGATAGTCGTAGGGATAACCATAATAGCCCGTGGGTACGTGATGCGTGAAGCGCGTCCACCATCCCAGCCCGTCGTCGGTGTTGTCGTAGGTGAAGATGTTGTCCAGCGCGTCCATCGCGACGTCGAGGTGATTGCGCGTTCCCGACGAGAATACTTCGAGTTGCGTGCCGTCCAGCCGCATGCGCACCACGCCACCTCCCTCGAGGGAGATCGTACTTCCATCAGCGCCGGTGGCCTTCTGAATGCCTTTGTCTCCGACGGAAACATACACCAGACCGTCGAGCCCGCGGCGAGTCCCGGTGACGATGTGGTCATTGAAGCCATGAATTCCCGCGGGGGGCCCGAATCCTTCCGCGAGATCCTTCCGCACGTCCGCAACGCCGTCGCCGTCGGTATCCTCGAACATGGAATAATGGGGAGCATGCATCACATAGAGCTTCCCTTGGTGCCAAACCATGCCGAAAACCGCGGAGAGTTTGTCGCAGAAGACGGTCTTGGTGGGTGGGCCACCGTTTGGATCCCACCGGAGGAAAAGGATGCGGTCCTTCTCCTCCGTGGTTGGCCCGCGCATGTCCATGGGATCTTCGCCGACAAAAAGGTTTCCCTTGTCGTCGCAAGTGACCACGCTAGGGTGTTCGATGTCGGGCGCGCGAAAAAGTAGTTCGATGGCAAAACCCTCGGGTACCTTGGGATTCGGCTCGGCGGGAGGAACATCCGCTTTTTGCTCCTTGGGAGGCTCGCTGGAAGTTGTCGCCGGCGGTTCTGGCTGGGCGAGTGCAGCGCCGGCACAAAGAGCCAACGACGCGACGGTTACGATCCAAAGCCGACAGAATAACCGAGGATGGACATTCATGATGCATTCCAGGAACTGGGATAGCTACAGGCGGGATTAACCAAAACAAGCGGCATTATACACGAAAAACGTCCATTCCCAAGTGGGCCGCGAAACAAGGAATGGGGCAATCGGCCCAGGCTCTGCTGGATTTGGTGGCAAACATCAAGCGGCCGACGTTCACCGAGGTTAACGACGATTTACAAAGTGTAAAGATCGCTATACAGTTCCCGTGACTCAAGAAACCCTTATGCCCGCGGTGATCGGCCAAAAAATGGGGGAAACTCCAGGAAAGAACGAATTCCCAAAGACTTTTTGCCAATGGCATTGCATTTGCAAACAATACTCCGACCCCGGAGTTCGGTGTTCCGGGTTCTACGACCCAAGTTGTGGAAAACATGTTTTGCTGGGATGCTCACTAAACAGCAAAGGAGACCAAAACAAACAGGGTTACCAAGAGAATGGATCAGGGCGAGCCGCGACTCCATGAATGAGTGTCGGCTGAGCAAAGTGGCAAAGCGGATTGGCCGCGGAGCCATTCCTTCCGTAAAGTAGCGGGCATGCCAAGGCGGCAGGTTCGAACGGGGAAAGGAATTGAATAGATCGCCCTGGGGAGAGTTGTTTCGGACTTGTCAGTTGGCAGTCGGACCATTGAAATACATCTGTGAGGAGGCAGTTTCGATGAAGTTTCCTAAGTTCTGGGTATTGGCAGGGCTGCTCGCTCTGACCGCTCAGTCGTCGCAGGCGGGAATCCTCGATTCCTTGATTTCGAGCGATGGTATCCAGGATACCCTCGAAGACAACAGCCGCGGTCTCATCATTGACGAAGACGGCAACAATCTTGTCAGCTCCGGCGACATCATTGTGGGTTTGGCCCGCATCGACCGCCGCAGCCAGGGCTTGGCCAGCAGCACGCTGGATGATTCCAAGCAGTTGATTTTGGCCTATTCGTTCATGGTGGACACGGTTACTCCGCTTGGACCGTTCGCAGGCGTGACCTACAAGGCAGTGGACCCGTCGCTGGGCACTGGCTACTCGATCCAGGAGTTGCTCGCCGACGCGTTGGAACCCCCTCTGTCCGCGACCGAGTGGGCGCAAGCGACTTTCGCGGTGCTCGAGAAGCAGTTCGGCAACACGAACGCTTCCAACAACCCGGTCAACGACGTCACCACCGCTGGCATGACATTGATTGACGGCGTGATGGGAACGGGTACCACTTACTCGCTGGATATCATTGGCGGTTTGGTCGATTCTTCCGACTTCTTCACCAACTTGATTACGGGTGGACCGGGCCTCAGCATTCCCGCGATCATCGCGGCTTCCAACTCCGTTCCGATCGGATCGGTGTCCGGTGGTTTCACGAATCTGTACAAGAACTTCGCTGGCACGTTGCTTGCGGTCGAAGGCGTGAACGTTTTGACCAACGCCTCCTCGTACCACGACTATACCTTGACCGGTGGTACGTTGTTCGGATACGGCTCGGGCAGCCCGCAACCAACCAATTGGACCTACAGCGACAAGCTGGACGTCAACCTGAACAACTTCAACGTTCCCGAGCCGAGCTCCATGCTCGTTTGGGCCGGGTTGTTCGGATGCGTGGTTGGTGCTCGCCAACTCCGCCGTCGCGCGAAGGCCGCCTAACGGTCTCCATCGCTGACAACGGTTAAACTTGGAAACGGCCTTCTGCTCTAGGGGAGGCCGTTTCCGTTTCTTGATCGCTAATCCACCGACAACCCTGCGCTAAGTCACAAGTTCATGAGCAGGCTTTCGAAACACCTCCCCCCGCCAAACACCGCATCTCGAAGGATCAGAATCATCCATCGAACGCTGGATCAGCAGGGAAAGAATACCTACTCGTCGACGATTGCCTGAAAACAATTATTCCGCCACCCATGAAACCAACCGATTCCCTCGTTGGCATTTGGTTAGACGGTTCGTAGGTTTGACGCGAATGCTCGGCAGCGAATTCAGGCCCTGGCGGTTTGGAGGTTTGCTGAATCTCTCCCAATTTGTCTACCCGGAAAACGCTAGCCGCGATGAGAACGTTGGGCGTGATAGGCGACGCAGTAGGCAATGAAAGTCGTGAGTGGGAACATGGCCACGAGGGAAAAGATCACCTGACGAAATTGCGGATCATCATAAAACCCGGCCAGAGTGAAGTCGATTGCGCCGCACGCGACTCCAGCCGCCCACAGAATCCCTAACGTCGAACCGAATAGTCCCGCAGGAATTCCCCAAGCGCGCCGCGCAATGGTCCCCATGCCGATCACTAAACTCGGAATCAGCACCAAGAGGGTAATGGCAGCAAGTCTTATCGCGATCTCCGTCGAGCGTTCCCCAAAAGAGTCGCTTCCAAATCCTATGGACTGCAACGTGATGCTGGCCAGCCCCACGCCGTTCCACAGGCTGATCACGATGCCGATAAAGATGTTGAGAATACCCGCTTCGGAAATCCTTTCGGGCCGTTCCAGCCAATTCTGCAGGCGAGTTCGGATCGTCGGCGTCGCGAGGAGATGCTTCTCGTCGTCCCAATGACGCCGAAGTTCCTTCGCGAAGTCCTCTGCGGACGTATACGCCGAGCCTGGTTTGTTAGCCTCGCGACACGTCGCTAGAATAGCCGATACCACAGGCGAAACACGTGACCGTGAATCGCCGCGTGAGGAACTCAAGCTCGCGTTCCTCTGGTCCGCAGTTGGAGGGGCACCTCCCACCAATAGTTCTAAAAGGATTCCCGCGAGGGCTCGGATATCCCGATGCTGGGCGGCCATTTCGCTTTCGCCACCAGGAGGAATTACTTCCTGCCATTCGGAGTTGTGGCGGCGGCCACCGCTGGCGTCGACAAAATCCACGTCCATCATTCGCGGAGAGCCGAACGCATCGAGGAAAATGCTACTGGTCGTCAAATCGTGATGAACGAATCCATGCACGTGCGCGTAGTCGAGCGCATCCGCTACCCGAATACATAGTTCGAGACATTCCAGTGTACTCTTGCTTCGTTTTGCAAAGACGTCCTGAAGCGTGCCACTGGGTAGGTGATCATAGACCGCATAGACTTCGTCTCCATCCCATCCGGAAGCCAAAGTGGTAAGGATTCCAGGATGCACGAGAATAGGGGGCGTCGGATTCGGACGCGTTCCTTGTTCTCGAAGAATCGTTGACGCATGTGGCGGCGCAAGCAAACGCATTGCAACGGTTCGCTCGAGCAAAGTATCGCGTGCCTTCCAGACGCCTGCCGAAGACCCGCCCGCCAACGGTTCAATCAACTCGAAATGTGCGATCCGCTGCAGTGTCATGTGGTGGAATTACCAATCTCCCATGGACCACGATCCTCGCATGGTCATGTCGCGTGATATCGCTGACCAAGTCCCCAAAACCGACTGACCCGTTTGAGTTCCTCGTGCCCGCAACTAGCGGATGCCGCTCCAGAGGAACGCTCAACATTCTCCCAATGCAACGATGTATTCCGTTTGCAAAACAGATCGCCCCCATTCCCCCGGCGTCGGGGGAAAACAAAGGCAGATCCGCAACACTGCTGAAGTCTAATTCATGACGACTCCAGCCGTCTAGTGACTATTGCCGCTTAGAAAAATAATGCCATGGTTCGGCTCACTTTGCGCCAAGATCCTCGAAGCGATCCGGCCGGAAATCCCGCGAGAGGGGAAATTCGACGAACTCCCTATTCCGATGGACATTCCGCCGACGCCCCTCTGTCCCCGCCAGTAGAGGAGGACGCGTTACGAAAACCTTGGAAGTTCGCGCATCCAGCGAACTCGACCACGAACGAGACAGTATCGGCAATTGGAAAAAGCGAAAGAAATCCGCGCGTACTTCCATCGACTCCACGACACGGCTTTTAAGTCGCGAGACGATAAACGGTTCGAGCGCGGCGAATGATTGGAATTACCCACAGGGAGTGGATGGGGCACGGCGGATCCGTGCCCTTCCGTGGAACAAAAACCATGTGAAGTGGCAGCTTCAGCCTGAAAGTCCGGAAGACGTTAGCAGGTCATTCCTTTTGCGGCGCCACCGCGAGAGGAGAAGCATGCCAACGAACAATCCAGACCAAACCGCGACGGACGCGGGTTCAGGCACGTTGGTCGTCGGCTCGGAGGAGAGGAACGTCAACGATCCATCGGTGTTGCCAACCGCCTGTAGATCGTCGAACAGTACGCCCGCGTTCTCTGGAAGTTGGCCGCTGTAAATGATCTGCTCGAACGAACCCGAGAACCGTAAATCCGTGGTTGCCCCCGTCCAGGCTCCATTGCGATTCTGCACCTGCAACCCCTCTTGCTCAATGGATCCAGACTCCGTGCCTCCGGTAATATCCACGTTGGCGGCAAAGTTATGGACTTGGGTTTGCAAGAGGTCTCCGTTGCTCGGGTCACTGCCGGAGAAAATATCCAGGATGAAGAGGGCATAGGAAGCAATGAGATTGCCGAAACCATCCGTGCCGATCGAGGCGTCGTCGAGGCTGGTGCCCCCGAAAGCCATGTTGGTGGTCTGTTTGACGCCGTCCGCAAAAAGATTCTGGAAACGTCCGGTGAGCAAGGTATCGGAGGGGGAATTACCGCCGGCAAACGCGCCGCTGCTACTATCCTTGACTCCATGAGCGCCATAGAGGTAGTCCGTCCCTGGATCCATCAGGCTTGGTCGAAATTCGACTCCGGACGTATTGAGCAAAAGGTCAAATTGGCCGCCACGCGCGAGGTTCGTGCCAGTTGCCAGCTGCCCCGGATCGCCAAATACCAACGAATCACCGAAGTCGGGCCCTGTCGCGAGGTAGGCGGCAATGTTCGCCGCGCCGCTAATCCAGGCGCCCGCGCTCCGATCGAACGCGAGATAAAGCTGCAAATCGCGGACGGTCGCGATGACTTCAGAACCATTGGCGGAGAACGTCGGAATGGGGTGATCCGCTGGACCAGTGGTTGGGACCACGTAGGGGGCCGGTGTCCCAGGAGTTCCCTGATTGTCGAATGGACTATCCACCTGCACCGTGGCGGTGAGCCTGCCAGGCGAAAGGCCGCTAGAACCGCCATCGCTGTTCACGCCGGTGGTGATGTCCGAAGCCCCGGTGAACGACCCAAGCCACTTATTTTCCTCAAGTTGTGGCAATATTCCCGCCTGAAGCGATGCCGCACAGACGCACATTGCGCACCAACTGAACAGGATTCGTTTCATAAACCCGACTTCCCCCCAAACTTCGAAACTTGGCACGAAAACGTGAGCATTTCACCAAGGGAGCATGGCAAGGGGCGCCGTCGAATCAGCCTTCGAAACCTCACGACGGCGTTAATTCTTCCACCACCCCATACCGACCGATGCAATACGACGGAAGGTCAGAGCAGCGAAACCAATCAGTGACTATCTCGAGACGATGTCCTCGCGGCACAAAACGAATCATACGTCACTTTTGGGGATGCGATCTCTTTGCATGACTCGAAGGCAACAACTTCGACGCAAAAACATCACAGGGGAGATGAAGTATTGAGCTTACCAAGGAATGCCGCATGCGTCAAAGGAATTCAGGGTTAATCGAAACGTTACACATGGATTGGATGGTATTCGTGAATGGCCGCCCTATGAACAAGAAACCCATTTCGGCGTGTCCGTTGTGCTCACTGATCGGCAAGTTCTCGGGAAAGGACGGCCAATGGAACGGCAAAGCCATGCTCGACCTTATTTCAACAAGCAGTGGAAGGCGCTACGATCACCAACTTGCATTTGGCTCCGACCGGTTTATCGATTCTCGGTGCGTCGTTCGGTTTCCGCGGGAGCAGGTGGCGGCGCGCCGACCGCATCAAAAAAAACGTCCACGGGCAAACCGACATAAAGCACGTCCTGGGGGTCCAAACGAATCAGAACTTCTCGGACCTTGACGTCCACGCGTTCGCCCGGCCGATTCGTGAACAGTTTTTTCGGAATCATGTAAGGCGCGCACTCGGTAACGACACCAAGGAACGAAAGTTCCGGACGACCGTCAGCAATCGCTTTTGCCTTGATTCCGGGCGCCACGCGAAACGCATCGAGTTCCTCGACGTACGCACGAACGTGCATGTTGGCGATATCCACCATGATGACGAGAGGGTCGGCACGATCGGGAAAGATCATTTCTCCCGGCTCCCCCACGGTTCGCAAGACGAGGCCATCGGTGGGGGCGGCAATTCGCGTCTTCGAGAGGGCATGCTCCGCCTGGCGAACTTTTGCCTGGGCGACGGCAATCCGCGCGTCGGCGGCTCGGACGTCGTCGACGCGCGCTGCGGCTTCGATTTCCGCGAGCTTGGCTTTCGCAGCGTCCAACTCCGCAAGCCGCGCGTTCTGGTTCGCCTCCAGGTCGTCAACTTCCTGTTGCGAGAGATTCTTGCTCTTCACCAACGGAATGGAACGTTGGAATTCCTTGCGGGCTTGCTCCGCGCGCGCCTCGGCGGCCCGGACCATGGCCCGGGCCGCATCGCGAGTCTCCGCCCTTTCCCCGTTGACGAGTCGTTCCTTCTCCGCCTCCGCGAGTGCAAGATTGGCCTGAGCTTCCGCCAGCATCGACTGCGCTTCGGACGACTCCAAGCGAGCGAGCACGTCCCCCGCCTTGACCCGTTGACCTTCTTTTGCATCCACTCCGATCAACCGGCCGGCAATTTCAAAACGAAGCGGAATTTCCCGTTGATTGCCCTCGATAATCCCGGCGGCGTAAACGCCACGTTTCGCCGCCGCCGTGTTCGCGGGCGCCGTATTCGCGCCGGCGGAATTCGATGCATTTTCGCCGGCCTTGCTTGCTGGCGGTGACTCGCGTTCCGCGTGCCTCGACTGCCGCAGAGCGGCGGCAATCCCGATCGTGATTCCCGTACCCGCCAATACCACGAAAAGGGCCATGGGCCAACGCATGTCTTCACCTCAACATCGATCCGCTGAGTCCGCCGGAGTCCACCAAACCGCGTTCTTGCGCGACCTAGAGTGGCGGTGTTCCCTCAATCGGCTTTCATCATAGTTTTTGCACCATACCACCCATGCCACCACGTGGATTGAACCGAACCATGGTGAAACGCCCGTCCTCCATCGTCAAGATCCGGTCCGCCATCGGATAGATCCGCGGATCATGTGTCACCACCACGCAGGTCTTACCCATCTCCTTGCAAAGATCGCGTAGGATCTTCATGGCGTTGTAACCGGACTCGAAGTCCAAAGACGCCGTCGGTTCATCGGCAAAGATCAGATCCGGATTACCGGCGAGCGCGCGCGCCAACGCAACCCGCTGGCGTTGTCCCAGGCTCAACTGCGATATGTGATTGTTTGCTTTCGCGGCAAGGCCGACCATGTCCAACAGCCGAAGCGAGTCCGGCTTGGAAATCTTCTGACCCACTCCCTGCAAATCGAAAGGAACAGCCACGTTCTCCCAGGCACGCAAGCCTTGAAAAAGGTGAAATCGCTGAAAGACGAAGCCGATCCTCTCCCGCCGAAACCGCGCTTGCCCCTTGCGATTCAAATGGGTCACGTTTTCGCCAAGGATCTCCACGGTCCCTTCGTCCGCCGTGAGGATGCAACCTAGGATCGATAGCAACGTGCTCTTGCCGCTACCCGAGGGACCAGAAAGGAATACGCACTCCCCCGGTTCGACCTTCAGGTCTATGCCCACCAACACGGGAGTGATGAACGACCCCGTCTGATAAGACTTCTTGACCCCAATGGCATCAACGGCATACTTACTCAAGCAACGTCACTCCACTACCTTTCGTTCCCTACAAGAAATCAGCCCTGCAAGGCCGTCGCAGGATCGACGGTGCGAATTCTGCGGAAAGGAAGCACGCACGCGAACAGACAGATCGCCAGCACCAACACGATGCCACCCGCGAGCAGCCACGGCGGAATCTCGATGGGGGCGTAAGGAGTTGAGCCGACTGCCTGGATGACGAACACCAGACAGACCCCGAGCACGATGCCTAAAACCGCGATCGTGATCGCCTGGATGAGCAGCACGCGATACACGTGGCCATCCTCCGCGCCAATTGCCTTGAGCGTCGCGTATTCCGTGAGGTGATCGAGCGCCAAGGCATACAAGCTTTGCGCCACCATGACCAGGCCGACGAGAAGCCCGAGAATGGTCGCGGTACCGAAGCTGATACCTATCCCCGTGCGAAGCATCCAATAAACGCGCGATGTTCGGCTAAGTCCGGCCGCCGTGTGGACGTCGGTTTTGGGAAGCAAGGCCTGGATCTCGTCCCGTAGGCGTTCGACATCCGCGTTAGGCTTCGCCTTGACGAGGAAGTAGGAACAAAAACCTTCGCGCGTGAGCGTGAAGGTTCTCGCGGATTCCAGCGTGGTGAATACGTATGGAGTGGTGAGAAAGCCGACGATGCCCTGGGTAATCGCGACCACCTTGGCTTTGGCGTCGTTGATTTCGACCAAATCGCCAACTTTGGGATTTCCCAATTTCCACGCTTCGACCGCCTCGACCGAAATACCGTGAGGTCGATGAAGGTCTTCGGGCCCCCCTTCGGCGAAAGACCAGGCACTCCCGATCATGGAAACGGGATCGGAGCCAATGACCCAAACTTCTTCGTATTCCCCGTTGGTCAACGTCATGGTTCCCGGCCCGACAATGTAGGGTTCCGCGCGTTCAACCCCATCGAGCCCCCGAATCCGGTTGAGCCAAGTCTCGGGGAGTTCGTCGGGAAAATCGGCGTTCTCCAGACCACGATGCCCCACCCAGATGTCGGCGTCACAGTGATCGACGAGTAGACTCGCCTTTTGGATCAGCCCGAGGAAGAGTCCGCCTTGGACGTTGACGAGGACCAACGAGAAAATGACCCCAACCAAGGCGGTCAGGAGTTTGCCGCGATCGGCGAGCAGAGTTTTAAGAGCGAAACGAAGCATGCGTCGGCAGCGTGACCAAGGGTTAAAGGGAGGGCCCCGTCATTGAGGGCCCCGTCGCCGCGAACCGAAGATTGAGCGAACGCTCCCCTTTTTCGCCGGGAGCGTCATTTCGACCACGGCGGCAGTCCGCTATCAACATAGATTATCCGCGCCGGCCATGGAAGTATTTCCGGACAAAGATCCGTCTATTCGACGGCGACAGGGACGATTGCCTGGCCGAATTGCGCTGCCGGCGCGAAATATTCACGTTCAGCCGCCGACATCGGACAGGCGCGAAGCTCCTCCAGCGGGAGAGGATCGCCAAAGAATTGCTCGTAACAAGGAGGACGCTCCCGATCCGCTTTCGCGAAGTCGAGATTGCAGGCGATCGCGGGATTATTGCGGACCGTCGGATAGGTCTTGAGCCCGCCAAATTCGTCGAACGCCATGAACCGCTTGTAGAAACGGGTGTGGCGGGGATGAACGGCAATGAGCAGGTTGTGCATTCCCTGCAAGCGTGCATACTGCGCCATGACTTTTGCCAACTTGACGAAGACCGGCATGATGCGGGTCAATTCTCGGCGGCGGTCCGCCAAGCAAGAGACTTCCCCCACATAGTGACCGGCGTCGCGAAGACTCGCCACCTCCTCCTCGTAGATCGAAGCCATGGGAATCCCGAGGGGACCGTCTCCAATGAGCGACAGCGTACAAATGACTTCCCGCTGATAAACGGCGATAAAGACGGCGGTGGTGTCCAAAAGATGGTACGGCGTTACCCGCATGCCGTAAGGATTGGCCTCGATGAGGCCGGTCTGCGTATAGGCGCGGTGCACTAAACGGAACGCCGCCTCGCGTTCTTCGCGGTTGCCCGCGACTTTGTAGATGATTCCGGAGGCGTTGGGTTCCGGCACGCGATCCGCGAATTCAAGTGCGTCTTCGCAGTGCCGCGGATCCGCATTGCTAGGAGGCGATATCATCCGTCCAATTCCCTCGACATGGCCGTGGGGAGAGAAACACACTGACTTTTGCCGCTCGGAAAACAATGTCGTCGGCCGATCTGCTTTCCGCCAAGAATCGCCAAGTGACCGACCCTCGCGTCACGACATTACGTTTTCGATGCTTTACGGGCATCCCTGCTACCCTCTTCGGGAGCAAGCGTGCGCGAGGGCAAATGGAAATCGCTCCCACGTCCATGAGCCATCAATAAAATTATCAATTCTCCCAATTATAACGTTTGGACTCACGAATGCGAAAGAGAAATTCTCTTCCTTCGGCGCTCGGCATCCATTCATCACTTTGCGGACCAGCGATTTGCGACCTATTGTTTGCTAGGAGCATTTTTTCGTCCTGCCACTTTGATTGGCAGCCTGAGGTTCGTGAAAGAGACCGAGGCGGCATGCTTGGCCACCAAACCTGGCCTTTTCACGCAAACCGAAACAGGACAAGGAGTAATCACCTGCCATGTCTGATTCTCGCGCCTTGGCTTCAATGGATGCATTGCTCGGAAAGTTCGGCGAGCTTCATTCCGCGCCACTCATCGCCAGGCAAATCCTGGATTTGACCAAATCCAACGACTACGACGTTCGCCAAGTCGTGGAATGTCTCGAAGCGGACCCGGCGCTCGCCGCCAAGATCTTGCGGATTGTCAATTCGACCCACTACGGGTTGGCGCATGGCGTCACCAGTCTGCGCAAAGCGGTGACCATGATGGGACGAAGATCCTTGCGGCTAATCGTAACGACCTTTAGCCTCGTGGAGGGCTTGACGAAAGGGGTCTCGGGCCGGCTTTACAACGCTTATTGGCGTAACGCCTTGACCATGGCCTGCGCCGCGTCTCGACTTTCAGCACATCACAAGGAGCTCGTCAAGGACAATGCCTATTCCGCGGGTTTGCTCGTGGACATCGGCATGCTCGCATTCGCGCAAGCGGAACGTGTGCGCTACACCAAACTGCTCCTGGAAGCCCCCCTCTCCGCGGAGCTCGTCCAGGTCGAACGTAGCGCCTTTGGCTTCGATCACGCCATGTTGGGGGCGCGTCTGCTCGAGCGTTGGGGATTTCCCGAGGAACTCATTGAGGCAACTGCTTGCCATCACGAAGCAAACCCGTCGACCAATCCAACGATTCTCGCGACGCAGGCGGCCGCGGAGATCACGGACGTTTTGTGGAACACCAACAGTCAACTCCTCGCCTCTCTTCGCGCGTTCCTACTGGAACAGTTTGGCATGACGACGGACGATTTCATCGATTTGGCGATCGGGTGTCGCGATGACATTCAATTGCAAGCGGATCTACTGGGCGTGAAGTTTCAGGAAACCTTCGATTGCCAGGCGCTGATGGAACAGGCCAAAAGGCAACAATTCGAATTGTCTCTCGAAACCGCATTGGACCTCGACAGTCTGGCAGCGAACTTCGAAGACCACGCGGGCTGAGAGATCCTCGCCGTCGACGCGGCACGATCACACCCAGCAGAGGGCCGCGAAAATGTTCTATACTGACACCGTCTTGAACGTCGGGTGCACGCTCGGTTCGCGAACGTTTTTTGACGAAAACGCTTGTTTTCGAACGTTCGTGGCAAGGGGCCGAGAGACCGGAGGTGCGTGGTCGTGTGTGGGATCGCCGGTGCCGCGTGGACGGTCGGGGGAGAGCCCCTGGACCAGGAAATCCTCAAGAGGATGTCGGACAGCATCTCGCACCGCGGGCCGGACGACGAAGGATTTCATTGGGACCCCTCGGGGGCGGCGTTGGCACACCGACGTCTTCGATCATCGATCTCGCCGGCGGGCACCAACCTCTGTCCAATGAAGACGGGACGATCTGGATCGTCTTCAACGGCGAGGTTTACAACTACCGCGAGCTGAGGCGGCGACTAGGCGGACATCAATTCCGCACGAACTCCGACACGGAGGTCATGGTTCATCTCTATGAGGGCTGGATTGCGTGCGCGAGTTTCGTGGAATGTTCGCGTTCGCAATCTGGGATCAAAGGAAACGACGGCTTTTCTTCGCCCGCGACCGCATGGGGCAAAAGCCGCTCGTCTACCGCCAGGAGGAAGGCCGCCTTCTATTCGCAAGCGAAGCCAAAGCCTTGCTTCAAGTGCCGGGCATTCCCCGCGAGGTCCGCTCGACGGCCTTGCACGACTTCCTCGTGTACCAGTACGTCCCGCAGCCAAACACGATCTATCAAGGACTTTCGAAACTCCCCCCCGCGCACTACGGCGTTTACGAGAACGGCAAACTTCGAATTGGTCGTTATTGGGATCCGGAACTCGATCACGAGGATCCCCTTCCCTTCGAGGAATACCGCCGCCGGCTCAGGCAAACCTTGACCGAGGCCGTGCAACTTCGATTACGAAGCGACGTTCCCCTGGGAGCGTTCCTTTCCGGGGGGGTCGACTCGACCGCGGTCGTCGGCCTCATGCAGGAGTCGAGCGAACGACCGGTGAAGACCTTTTCCATCGGTTTTCCGGTGACCGGCTTCGATGAAACCGATTTCGCGAGAACCGCGGCGGAACACCTTGGCACGGAACATCGAGAATTCAAAGTCACCCCGAACTGCGTCGAGATCCTGCCGCACCTCGTATGGCACCACGACGAACCGTTCGCGGACAGTTCCGCCATTCCGACGTTCTATCTTTCCAAAGTGACGCGAGATCACGTAACGGTCGCCTTGACCGGGGACGGCGGAGATGAACTATTCGCCGGCTATCCCCGCGCGAGCACCTACGCCCAATTGACTCGCTGGGGAGAATTGCCCTGGCCCATCCCGCGAATGCTCGCCAGCCGAATCTGGGATTGGTTGCCAAACTCGGGAAAACAACAATCGGTCACGCGGAAAATCCAACACCGTCTCGCCATGCTTCGCGAGTCGCCTCAACGACGCTATTTGCATTGGGTCCGCCTGGTCCGTGCGTCCGTGCTCCATGATTTGTACACCGAAGATTTCAAGGCTCATCTTCGCGGCCACGATGAATGCACCCCGATCCTCGACGCTTTCGCGCGCTGCCCGTCGCGCGATGCGTTAACGCAAGGCACGTTCGTCGATATGTTGACCTACTTGCCGGGCGCCTTGCTCCCGAAGGTGGATATCGCCAGCATGGCGTACGCCCTTGAGGCCCGAAGTCCCATGCTCGACCATCATGTCGTTGAATTGGCAGCGCGCATGCCGGCGGAATGCAAGGTTCGAGGTCCGGTACGAAAGCGGGTTCTTCTCGAAGCGTGCCACGATTTACTGCCAACGAAGATTTCGCAACGGGGAAAAATGGGCTTTTGTGTTCCGCTGGATCATTGGTTCCGCAACGAACTTCGAAGCATGGTGTACGATCTTTTGCTCGATGCCCGTTCGATTCAACGTGGCTATTTCCGCCGCGACCGGGTCGAACGGTTGCTCCAGGAACACCAAAGCGGCGCTTGGAATCACGGCGATACGCTCTGGGCGCTACTCTTCCTCGAGTCCTGGCATCGAATGTTCCTGGATCCCGCGGAGGCGCCCTCGACGCCTCCTGCCGACGCTAAGCCACGGATCGCGGAGGTGACGCATGGAGTCGGCTAAGCGGACCGGTGACGAGGGAGGAACGGGAGGTTCCATGATCGAAGACTCCGCAACACACTCTCCGGCGGTTCCCGCCAGCACTGATTCCGGTGGCCACCGGGAGACCGTGGGCTCTGCCGCCGGTACGGTGGACGTCCGAGTACACGAATCCATGGATGTCTCGACGGCGGAAGCCATCCGGCTATTTCTCCGATCCAAGCCGGGACCTTGGCTATCTCA
Source organism: Planctomycetota bacterium (assembly GCA_046350335.1). Taxonomy (GTDB): domain Bacteria; phylum Planctomycetota; class Planctomycetia; order Kolteriales; family Kolteriaceae; genus JAXMAQ01. Next base: position 131,127 of record JAXMAQ010000004.1, on the reverse strand, counting down.
TGACCCCGCGTGGTTGGCAATACTTTCCCGCGGGTTGCGGCAGCGGCCCTATTACCTCCAGGCACGGCGAAACGGGCAAACGGTCGGCGTGCTCCCCTTGGCGTATGTCAGCAGTTTTCTGTTCGGCCGTTATCTCGTCAGCCTCCCGTATCTGAACTACGGCGGCCCCATCGCGGATGACGAAGTCGCCGCGAACGCGCTCGTCGACCATGCGGCGCGCTTGGCCGACCAATTGAATGTCCGGTATCTCGAGCTACGAAACCAATTGGAAATCAAGCACCCCGCACTGACGGAAAAGAAGACTTCAAAGGTCCTGATGTGGCGCGAATTGCCTTCTTCAACCGACGAATTGTGGAAGAGTTTCAAGCCCGAAGTCCGCAATCAAATACGCAAGGGAGAGAAGTGCGAACTCCGCGTGGCTTGGGGAACCCATGATTTGCTCTCCGATTTCTACGCCGTCTTCAGCCAAAACATGCGCGATCTAGGTACGCCCGTCTTCGGCAGGGCATTGTTCGCTAGCATTCTCGCCGAACTGGCGGGAAGATCCGAACTTTGCCTTGTCTATCTGGGTGCACAGCCCATCGCCGGCGCGCTCCTGCTTCATGGAGAGGGGTTCACGGAGGTTCCGAGCGCAAGTTCTCTGCGGGAACACAATAAAACCTGCGCCAACATGCTCATGTACCACCATCTGCTTTTGCGAGCGTTGGAACGAGGGCAGCGGTTTTTCGATTTCGGTCGATCGAGCGAGGACAGCGGAACCTATAAGTTCAAAAGACAATGGAAGGCGGAACCTCATCCCTCCGTTTGGCAGTATTACGTACGCGAAGGAAGCATCTCGGAAGTACGCCCGGATAACCCGAAGTATCAACGGAAAATCGAAACCTGGAAGAAACTACCCCTGTGGCTCACGAGGCTCGTCGGTCCAGCCATCGTCCGCGGCATTCCCTAGCGGACGCTCGGAATGCGGAGGCGTAGGTCGTGTCCAAGGATTGCCAATGGGACATCGCCCCGAAACCCTAGGAATACCCGACACACCTCGCGACAACCCAAAAACTCCTGCACAACAATGACTTGCAACCATCCACCTGCCCGATCTCCCCTATGTTTCAGGATCAGAACAAGCGAAAATGACTAGTAAGTCTCTGTCGACGGGGATTCTAAGCGGTATACTAGAGGGTCATCTACCGAATCTCTACGGAGCACCCCTCATGGCGGTATATTGGTTCGCGTTGGTTGGCCTCGGTTCACTTCTCGCCTTCGTGCTCGTGGCAATGCCGCAAGGCAGGAACAATTTCCTCAAGCACTTCCGCAAGCCAGTACCAGTTCGGGTTCTTCGTCCCGGCTATCGTCAAAACAACGATCCTCGTCAGAACGGCTGATCTCGAACCGTTCCAAGTAGTTCATTCGGCTGCGGTGTATCGACGCGTCCGCCGATACGTACGGCGGCGTGGTTCCCCTTCTACCACCACGCGGCCGGCGAGTAGACGGTGCAAAAAAAGGATTATCGAACTACCAAGCGTGGCGACCGCGAGACCGAGGGGGCTGAGCGGAGAGACTCGATGACCGTCGAGAAAAAAAGCGAGCGTTCCACATCCCACCACCACGCCGCAAATGCCCATGACTAGGGTGGCTATCGCGCCTCCAGGATCTCTTCCAGGCATAATCGCGCGAGCCATCAGGCCAACGAGCGTTCCGAAACCAATCCAAACCAACAGGTCATGCGCCCACTGCTCGGCAGATGCTACTAACGTGGTCGTTTCCATGACCCATTCCCTCTTCTCGATCGACTGGCGCAGCCGTGCGCCTCTTTTGACGTATCGGCAATTGGGAACGACTCGCATCGGTGATTGATGATGGAAAACCGCGGGTGGGAAATTGATGAACCCATGGAATCGATTCAATTTTGCGCCTCTGTAAAACTTTGCGGGTTTTGCGGGGAGAGAACGTCCACGGGAACGTTTAAGGGGAAGGCGAACGGGATTTCACCGACGCCTCGCCCGCCACCTCTTCCCGTAATGCCCGCTTGAGAATCTTGCCCACGGGGGTTTTGGGCAGCGCGTCGCGAAAGAGGATTTCCGCGGGAATCTTGAACTTCGTGAGAGAGGCAGCGACGTGTGCTTGGATTTCCGTCCCTTCCGCCTTGGCCCCCTCGCGCAAGACCAGGAAAGCGGCGATGTTTTCCCCGTACAGCGGATCCGGAAAACCGACAACGGCGACCTCTTTGACGGCGGGGTGAGACTGGATCACCTCCTCGATTTCTCGCGGCGAGATGTTCTCGCCCCCTTTGATGATCAGGTCTTTTCGCCTGCCGGTAATGAATAGATACCCGTCTTCATCGATAAAGCCGAGATCTCCCGTCCGAAGCCACCCCTCCTGAATCGCGTCCCTGGTTGCCGCGGAATTCTTCCAATAGCCGAGCATGACGTTCGGCCCTTGAATGCAGATTTCTCCTTCGCACCGAGCATTGACCGGACTTCCCGCAAGGTCGATGACCCGAACCGTGACGCCATCGATCGCTCTTCCCACGGACCCGGGTCGATAAGGCTCCCCTTCACCGTAACAGGCGGCGGTTGGCGCACATTCCGATAAGCCGTATCCTTCCGTGACCCTGCAACGAAACAGCCGCTCGAATTCGACCCGAATTTCGTTCGCGAGAGCCGATCCTCCCGAATGGACGACTTCCAAACTGGAGAGATCGAATTGGCCTCGGTCGGGATGATGAATCAACTGAGTGAGCATGGTCGGGACGACGGAAAACCGCTGGATACTCCAACGGTCAATCGCCTCAAAGACGCGACGAGGCTCAAATCGGGGAAGAATGGTACATTCCGTTCCCTGCACATACCCAACATTCATGGTCATGATGCCGAACGAATGGCTAAGAGGAAGTATGAGCAGAACCCGAGTTTTTGGGGGAATGGGCCGAGTCGTCGCGACGGCGCGCGCGTTGCTCACCATGTTGCCATGCGTCAACATGACTCCTTTCGGCTTCCCCGTCGTTCCCGAGGTGTAGAGAAGTACCGCGAGATCCTCCTCCGCTCGCGACTCGACGTGAGTCACGGGATCGATCCTTTCCCATTCCCGTTGAAGTTCCTCGTCGTCGAAATCCAAGAGCGGCGTGGTCAACGTCTTCCCCGCAACCGGCGCGCGAAGCCGCGCGGCAAGTTCCGACTGCGTGAGCACGAGTTTTGCCTCGCTATCCTCGACGAGGTATTGTGCCTCGGCCGCGGAAGCCTGAGGACCTATCGGAACCACGACCGCTCCCAACGCCCAGATGGCGGGGAACGCCGCCAATACTTCCGGACCATTGGGCATCATGACGACCACTTGATCTCCCTTGCGTACGCCCCGTTCGCGGAGCATGGCGGCAAGTCTTTTCGCGGCGAGCCACCGTTCGACATTCGTATGGCTCGCGCCCGCGAAATGCAGGGCCTCATACTCGCCGAAATACTCGATGCTCTTCTCGGCCAAACTGGCGACATTCATGGTCTCTCTCGCCTCTTTGCCAAGCGTCACTTGGATGGAATTCGCGTCGTCATCGATTCTCGTTTCCCGTCAAATGAAGGAAAAAGCCGCAGCCGGCAAGTTATCCCATGGATGGAGCCACGGTGGCAAACGTCCTTCAAATCACTTCTTCCGCACGCAAACCACGAATCTCGACTTGGGAGAACCCCCATTCGGAAAGTACCTGTTCCGTGTGCTCGCCGAGGGTCGGCGCCCGGCGCGGAGCGTCCTTCGGTTCGCCGTCGAGGCGCAACGCGCTGCGGGTAAGTGGAACCGGACGTGGAGAGGTCGGGTAATCGACGGGCCGCAGGAGATCCAAATCTCGGACCGCGGGTTCCGTGAGCACGTCTTCGAGCCCATGGACCGGGCCGCAGGGAATTCTTGCCCGATGCAATGCTTCCAGAGCCTCGTGGCTTGTCCTCTCCATGCACCACGCGGACATGATCTCGTTGATGGTGGAATGGTGGTTGGCCCGAGCAATGTCGGATTCGAAGCGAGAATCTTCGAGCAAATCCTCCCGTTTCATCAACTTCGCCCACCGCGAAAACATCCATTCGCCAATGGTCGGGACCACGATCCAACCGTCGCGGGTGTGGTAACAGTCGCTGGGAGCGGCGTAGAAGCTCGTATTGCCCCATTGCGTCCTACGAACCGTGGTGAGCAAATGCTCGGCGAGATACGGGAGCATGAAGGTGATTCCCGTCGCCAGGAGGGAGACCTCGACTTTCTTTCCCTTCCCGGTACTCTGACGTTCGAGGATGGCGGCAAGCGCGCCGACCGCGCCATGCAGGGCCGTGCCATAATCCTCAAACGAGACCACGGACCGGACGGGCGTCGGCGCAAATCCCGTAAGACCCATCGCGCCACTCATGGCCTGTACGACGGCATCAAAACCAACACGGTCGGCTTGAGCCCCTTCCGAGCCGAATGCCGTCGCGTGCACGAGAATAATGTCGTCACGAATGGTCCGCAGCGACTCGTAGTCCAGGCCGGCACCACGCAGCACGTTGGCGGGAAGATTCGCCACCACGATGTCGGTCGTCGCGATCGCCCGGCGCAGGACGTCCTTGGCCCGCGGATTCCCCAGGTCGAGCGTCATTCCCCGCTTGTTGCGGTTGAGATTGAGAAAAAGGCCCCCTTCTCCATTGGGAACGACCGGCCCCACGTGCCTATCTTCCCCCCCCTCCCGACGCTCGACGCGCACCACGTCGGCGCCTAGATCCGCAAGCAGCATCGCGCAGTACGGCCCGGCGATATACCGGCCGAAATCCAAGACCCGAATTCCCTCGAGTGGTCCCGCCATCGATGGCCCCCAAAGCTTACCCTATTGCCGCTCAGAAAAATAATGTCGGGGCCCGGTGCTAATCCATGGACGCCACTATTCGCGGCTCGCGCCAAGGCTCTCCAAGCGACCGGGCCGGGGAACATGACATTACTTTTCTGATGCTCTATAAGTTCACGCCATGGAAGAGTGCGAACCTTGATCGACGAAGATCTCACCTCAAATCCAGTTTGTCTCATGCATCGCTTCGGGAACATCGAATAAGACAAGTAACCAGGGAGCGTTGAGATACATGGCGCGCGATCGATGGCGTAATCTGCTGGTGGGCATCTTGGTGGCGTTGGTCGCGAACGCGACCTCGCGTCCCGCGCTCGCCGCGGAGATCGAGACCACCGAGAGCGTTCCCGCAACCGTGCCGCTTCCCCAGGAACAATCGTTACAACCCGCCGATCCTTCGCAGCCGACCCTGGATGTCTTGCCCATCAGTTTGCCCACCTCCTTGCAACTTGCGGGCGTCAATCCGTTGGACATTGGAATCGCGAACGAAAGCCTGCGCGTGGCGTACGCGCAGCTCGAGAAGGCGAGCGTACTTTGGCTTCCCAATATTTCGGTGGGGATGGAATACTTTCGCCACGACGGCCAGATCCAGGACGTGGGTGGCCGGGTATTCACCACCAGCCGATCGTCCCTGCTCGTGGGAGCGGGGCCGAATGCCGTGTTTGCGATGGCGGACGCCATTTACTCCCCACTCGCGTCCCGGCAAATAGTTCGCGCGCGTCAAGCGAATGTTCAGGCGGCGAGAAACGATAGTCTTTACGCGGTCGCCGAGGCCTATTTCAACGTGCAGCAAGCGCGCGGGCAAGTGGCGGGGGCGGCGGAGGTCGTACGCCGGGCCGAGGACCTGGTCGCGCGCGTGGAAAAACTCACCCCTGGTCTCGCGCCGAGAGTCGAGGTGAATCGAGCGCGAACCGAGTTGGAGCGTCGGCGCCAATCGGTCGAATTGGCCTATGAGGGTTGGCAAGTATCCAGCGCGGAGCTGATTCGGATTCTCCGGCTGGATCCGAAAACCGTGGTCGAGCCCGTAGAACCTCCTCACACCCGCGTGTCTCTCATCGATCTCAAACAGCCGGTGGATCTGCTCATTCCCGTCGGTCTCACGAATCGGCCGGAGCTTGCATCGCAACAAGCGTTGGTGCAGGCGACGTTGGTTCGACTACGGCAAGAGCGGATTCGGCCGCTTATCCCGAGCATTCTGCTCAGAGGTAACGCCACCAATCCCGGCGGAACACTCTCTTCCGGATACTTCGGAGGTGGGATCAACGACGACATGACGAATTTTGGCGCGCGCAACAGCTACGACGCGCAAGTGATCTGGGAACTGCAGAACCTCGGGTTCGGAAATCGCGCGAACGTGCGCGAGCGTTCCGCGGAGAATCGCCGCGCCATGCTCGAGTTATTCCGTCTCCAGGATCGCGTTGCGGCGGACGTGTCGCAGGCGCTCGCTCAGGCCCAGAGGGCGACCGCGCGCATTCGAGAAGCGGAAAGCGAATTGCAGAACGCGGTCGAGACGGCGGATAAGAATCTCGAAGGGATGCAGCAGACGAAACGGGCCGGCGAACTGCTCGTGCTCGTTTTTCGACCGCAAGAAGTGGTGGCGGCGATCGCGGCCATGGCGCAGGCATATAATGATTTTTACTCCGCCATCGCCGACGCTAATCGTGCCCAGTTTCGCCTCTACTGGGCGCTCGGCAACCCTGCTCAGGCGCTTACTTCCGAGGGGGCGACCGATGGCTGCTTGTTCATTACTTCGCCCACGGACCGCGCTGCGTCGGCCAGGCCCGCCAAGATTGACTCCAGTCAATCAAACGTTGAAAACTAAAACGGAATTAAGCATGCCGTTCCTTTACCCGCTTCGGTTCCTTCCTTACGATGCGGTCTAACGCGTCTCGGGTCTTGGTGAAGGTTTTCCCAAAAACACGCGGCGAAATCACGCCGATTGGCGGTCTGGCCGCGACGGTTGACCCCCGATGTTCCGTGGATGATTGTTTCCCAAGTGCAAATGAGGACCGCGCCGACGATGAATCCCGTTCGATTCGCGATGCGACGTCCCGTAACGGTCGCCGTTTTGATGCTCGGCTTGCTCGCTGGTGGCGCCCTGGCCGTCTCCCGCATGAAGGTCGATATCTTCCCGGCATTGAACCTGCCGGTCGTCTATGTCTGCCAGCCCTACGGCGGCATGGACCCCGCGCAGATGGAAGGGCTTATCGCGAACTATTACGAGTATCATTTCCTCTACATCAACGGCATTCACCATGTCGAGTCGCGGAACGTACAGGGCGTTTCGCTGATGAAGTTATTCTTTCATCCCGGCACCGACATGGCCCAGGCGATGGCGGAGGTCGTGGGCTACGTCAATCGCTCGCGCGCCTTCATGCCGCCCGGCACGGTTCCTCCCTTCATCATGCGCTTCGATACCGGTAGCGTTCCGGTGGGCTACCTTGTCCTGTCAAGTGAAACCAAGTCGGTGGCGGAAATCCAAGACCAGGCACTCTTCAAGGTGCGGCCGATGTTCGCCAGCCTCCCCGGCGTGTCGGCACCGCCACCGTTTGGAGGAAATGCGCGCACCATCGTCGTGCGAGCCAATCCCGATCGGCTGCGCGCGTACAATCTTTCGACGGACGATGTCGTTCAGGCGCTCGTTGCTGGAAATACGATTAGTCCGTCGGGCGCGATCCGCACGACGGAATCCATGCCCATGGTGCCGGTCAATTCGCTGGTGGTCGACCCGGCGGAATTTGGCGAGATCGCCGTCAAGCCGGGCGTTTACCTCAAGGATGTCGCGCCTGTCATCGAAGACGCCAGCGACATCCCGACGGGTTACGCACTGGTCAACGGTCGGCGGGCGGTGTACATCCTTGTCACCAAGCGAGCCGATGCGTCGACGTTGGACGTCGTTAACAACGTCAAGGAGAACTTGCCCAAGATGCAGGCGGTGCTGCCGCCGGACATCAAGGTCAGTTTCGAGTTCGACCAGTCCCCGTATGTCACCAACGCGGTCACGGGAGTGGCCGTCGAGGGGGCTCTGGCGGCAGGTCTTGTCGGCCTCATGGTGCTCCTCTTCCTGCGAGACTGGCGCAGCGTGATTGTCGTGGTGCTCAATATTCCCCTTGCCTTGACATGCGCCGTCATCGCGCTCGCGCTTTCCGGTCAGACGATCAACCTGATGACGCTGGGTGGATTGGCCCTCGCGGTGGGCATCCTCGTCGACGAGGCGACCGTCGCGGTCGAGAATATCCACGTGCAAATGCGTCAGACCCCGTCTCTCGCGCTCGCGGTTCGGCGCGCCATCGACGAAACGGCCGTTCCCAGACTCCTCGCGATGCTCAGCATTCTCGCCGTCTTTATTCCCTCCTTTATGATGCAGGGGGCGGCCCGAGAACTGTTCGTTCCCTTGTCGCTCGCGGTCGGCTTCGCGATGCTTGCCTCCTATATTTTGTCCAACACCTTGGTACCGGTCCTCGCCGTTTGGCTGCTGAAGCATCACGGGCACGAAGAAGCCGGCGAGCCAACCGGCCTTAAGGGGGGCTATCGCCGTTTGGTCGATAGCCTGAGCAGTGCGCGCTGGCTACTCGTACCGGTCTATTTCCTCGGCGCCATCGCCGTCGTTGGGGGCGTTGGAAGTCAGCTTGGCATGGAAATCTTTCCACGCGTCGACGCGGGGATGTTTCAACTCCGGCTTCGGGCTCCCACCGGGACGCGCATCGAGCAAACGGAGGCGATTGTTGCCGAGGCTCTCAAGGAAATCGAACGCGAAGCAGGCGAGGGGAACGTCGACATTTCCATCGGCTATGTCGGCGTCGTTCCTTCCAGTTATCCCATCAACAGCGTCTATCTTTGGACCGGCGGACCCGAGGAGGCGGTGGTGCGGATCGCACTCAAACCACATGCGCTTTCCGTCGTTGATTTGCAGGAGAAGCTGCGGCGAACCTTGCCGGAGCATCTGCGGGAATGGATGGTCGCCAAATGGACCAAGGAAGGCCTGGATGTCGAGCATACCAAAGAACGTGCGCGCGAACTGCGACTCTCGTTTGAGCCCGCCGACATCGTCAATGAGATCATGAGCTTCGGCTCGCCAACGCCGATCGAAGTCGCGGTCAGCGGACCCAAGCTCGCGGACAATCGGGCGTTTGCTGAAAAACTCTTCAAGGAACTGGAGACGATCCCGTCGCTACGCGATCTGCAATTCGTCCAGGCGCTCGACTACCCCACGGTGGACGTCTCGCTCGATCGCTACAAAGCCGGCCAAAGTGGCGTGACCGCGGGCGATGTTGCCCGATCGATCACCGCCGCCACGTCCTCGAGCCGATTCGTGGTGCCGAACTATTGGCGCGATCCCAACACGGGGATTAGTTACCAGGTTCAGGTCGAGATTCCACAAGCTCGCATGTCGTCTCCCACCGATATCGAGACGGTGCCCGTCAAAAGCAGTGGGAGTCACGCCATTCTGCTTCGCGACGTCGCGTCCGTGGCCGAAGGAACGATGCCCGGAGAATTCGATCGTTATAACATGCGTCGCGTGGTGAGCATGACCGCGAACATTTCAGGAGAGGATCTGGGGGCAGTCCAACGGCGCGTTCAAAAGGCCATTCAATCGGCGGGCGCCCCGCCTGCCGGCGTGGAAGTCAATGTTCGCGGCCAGATTCCCCCGATGACCGAGATGTTCCAGGGTTTGACGTTTGGACTCGCCGTCGCGATTGTCGTTATCTTGCTACTTTTTTGGGGTTATTTTCAGTCGTTGCGGCTGGCGTTGGTCGCGATCGCCGCGGTCCCCGCGGTTCTTTGTGGAATCGTGTTGATGCTGTGGATCACCGGGACCACCATCAATTTGCAATCCTTCATGGGTTCCATCATGGCGGTAGGCGTGTCGGTCGCGAACTCGATTCTACTCGTGACTTTCGCGGAAAGGCTTCGTCATGGTGGCAAGTCGGCGAAAGACGCCGGCGTCGAAGGGGCGTTTAGCCGTTCGCGGCCGATCTTGATGACGAGCGCCGCCATGATCGCCGGCATGATACCGATGGCCCTGGGATTCGGCGAGGGAGGCGACCAGACGGCGCCACTCGGTCGCGCTGTGATCGGCGGGCTCTTTGCTTCGACGTTGGCCACGCTCTTCGTTCTGCCAGCGTTCTTTACCATGATCATGGGAAATACCTCGACCGCCTCGGTCTCCGTCGATCCCTTTGATCCGGAAAGTACCCATTATGCTCCCTCGACCACCACTGGACCGGAGATGCGCATCACCTCGTAGTCGGATTCACTGGATCATCCTTGCACTCGTCGTTTCCGTCGCCGGTACTCTGCAATCCGGTTGTGGTCCGCCCGCCCTCGAGGAGACGCGGTTAGAGCGAACAAGGCGGCTGCCGGTGAATCCAAGCCAAAAGTAGAGATCGTGCGGCCGGGAAAAGCGAGGGTCACGCGGATCATTGAGCAGCCAGGCACCGTGGAGGCTTTCGAGCAAACGGTCCTGTTTGCGAAGATTGCGGGCTATGTCGCCAACATCCACGTCGACATCGGCCAGCGCGTCGCTGGCCCAACGTTCGACGATAAGGGAGAGATGACCAAACCCGGTCAGATCCTTGCCGAGATCGCGGTACCGGAACTGGAGGAAGAAGCCAAACAGAAGATTGCGTCGATCCAGCAAGCCGATGCGGAGATCGAGCAGGCCAAGAGGTCTCTGCATGCCGAGGAAGCGAACGTCGAAGCGATTCGCTCGGGCGTGAATGAAGCACTGGCGGCGCAGCAGCGTGCGGAAGCACTCCACGTCCGCTGGTCTAGCGAAGCGGAGCGGCAAGCCGGTCTTGTCGAACGGGGCGTCATCGATTCACAAACGGCCGAAGAAACCAAGAACCAATTCCAAGCCGCCGAAGCCGGTTTGGCTGAAGCAAAGGCGCGGGTCGTCTCCGCCAAGGCCGCGGTTACCAAAGCGATTGCCGACAAGGATAAAGCGGCTGCCGACGTTAACGCCGCGATTGCACGGCGAGAAGTCTGTGTGGCAGACCATCGTCGGATTGCCGCCATGCTGGGGTATACCAAGATTCGCGCTCCCTACGACGGCATAATCACCGAACGATCCGTGAGTACCGGGGACTTCCTTCAGCCCGGCTCCGGAGACAAAGCGGGGGTCTTCACCATTGCCAGAATAGATCCTGCCCGCGTCATCCTCTATGTACCAGAAGTCGACTCGGCACTCGTCACGGACGGCACCCCCATTTCCCTTGAGTTCCCGTCGGCCGGACTTCCGTCGATCGACGCAGCCGTTACGCGTACCTCCTGGTCCCTCGATCCGGGCTCGCGAACGCTCCATGTGGAGGTGGACGTTCCCAATCACGACGGCCGCCTTCGTGCCGGAACCTACGTTTTCGCTCGACTTCCCGCGGCGCGGCCGGAAGCCTGGACGTTGCCTGCCACCGCGGTCGTAAAACAGGGAGATGCCATGGTTGCCTTTTTGTTCAAGGATGGAAAAGTGATCCGCACGCCGTTGAAGGTCGGCGGCAAGGACGATAAGCGGATCGAGGTGTTGGCGATGCAGGATTCCGCGGATTCCTCCCAATGGCATAGGATCAACGGCTCTGAAACGTTTGCCGTTCCCGCGAGCGGGCTCTCCAATGGCCAGCCCGTTCTTGCCAAGGAGTGACATTCCGTACGGACCTTGGGAAGGAATATTGCCGCGCAGAAAAGTCACGCCGTGGTCCAGGGCCAAATCATGAACGCCGCGAATGGAGATGGGCGCCACGGCACTCCAAGGGGCCGGGCCGAGAAATAAGCCATTGCTCTTTCTTCGCTCAAAAGCAAAGGAGAGAGACTCGTGAAGCACGGGTCTCGCTCTCCTTGTTGTCGTGATGGTGATGGAGCCGCTTGGGACCTGTAGACGCAGAGACTTTGAGCACATTGGTATCGGATCATCCGTGCCAAGGGACCGCGGTGGAGGTGCGGTCCCTTGGCGGCGTGCGTGGAGTTAATTCGAGAATTCCGTGCCGTCGAAAATCTCCGAGCCGGCGCGCGTGACCCCTCGGGCGACGGCATCAATGCTCGCGGAAGCATTCAGAAACTGGACCGAACCGTCGCACATGAGCACGTGGGCGCCCCCTGGATGGAAGCTATAGATTTCACTCGTGCCAATGGTTCGTAGATCGACGGTCGCGGTCTTGCCATTGGGTCCCGTGTAGGAGTGGCTGGGAATCCCTCGCGGCGAGGTTTTCCACGTGGCTCCCATGTCGTGGCCGTTGGTGCAGTTGACGGCGCACGGTCCAGGCTTGTCTCGGCCATCGCCGGCGTCAAATTGCGAAAACCCTTCGAGTGAGATATCGCTAGCCGGTCGGCACCAGCCGCCGCCATTCACCTTCCGAGTTGGAAAGTCGTCGTCGGTGGGAAAATTGCCGCTCGAGCGTCCAAATCGCCAAATCCGAGGTCGGCCCGCGGATTCCGCAGCGGCGAAGGTCTTGGAAAGCCCGTCGAGCACTTCCTTGAACTTGATCGGCGTCGTTCGAGAAAGCTCGGGCAAGGTGGTGGAGGCAGCCGACACCTGGGCCGACATCCCCTCGCCAAAGCTATTGGTCAATCCGACGTCCTTCATCCACTTGAAGACACCGAGGAAGCCGGAGTAATCCGTATTCGACACATATTGAGTGGCTGTCCATCCCGTGGGGAAGTTCGAGATGTCCGGGTTGCCGTCGATTTCCGTGACCGGCGCGGACGGGCACTGCAGCACGTTGATCTTGGTCGCCACTGCCGTCGAATTCTCCGGGTTGTTCCACCCGAATTCGAAGTTGTATTGGTCGTAGATGTCTTGGCGTTCAAGGAACGGCAAGAGAAAGATCATCCAACCCTGGCGGAAACCACTGGGATTGGCGGGGGTGATCCCCGTTCGCAGGGAAGCGGGGAAGTGGCGGTGGCTGGACTCGAACGTATTGATCGCGACGCCGATCTGTTTGAGATTGCTTTGACATTGGCTTCGCCGGGCCGCCTCGCGTGCCTGCTGAATCGCCGGCAGCAACAAAGCCACAAGCACGCCAATGATGGCAATAACAACCAGGAGTTCGATCAGCGTAAAGCCAGACCGAACTCGACTCCGTGACGAGATCATCGCGAAAGACTCCCAATACCGGCCTTTGCACGCCGGAAACAATTACCAAAAGGGGAAGGAAACGATCCTATTGCCGCCCAGAAATCCCCCACTGGACGCTTCATGACCGCAACCCGCATGCCATTCCTCGAAATGTAGCTCGAATCCTTCCACGTAAACCATTTGTCTCACCCGCGGATCCAGGATGAAAACGTGCGCAAAGGTATTGGTGGATGCTGTTTTCCAAGTGTCTTTAACCTCCGGGCGGATAATTCCGGCAAGATTTTCTCTGCTTGTCGAGGATCGTAGTTTCCGAGCGGCGACAAATTGGTGATGACGCGCATGTGTTAAATATGATGGAAAAAATGGCGACAGAACTATTTCGTCGCGGTTCTGGGAAATGTTGTTCGAAGTTAGCTTGGTCGTCACTTCGTTTTCCCCCGCCGACGATCATCCGGCAATCACCCAGTCCTTGACCGCTGTAAAATCATGGGGGTTCACGTCCGCCTGGGAATCGACGGGCGCATGTCGGCGATTTCGAACGGGGGATGAGCCAAGATTGCTGGCCCTGTTTTGTTCTTGGTGACAAGGGCGCGACAAAGCGATAATGGTGCTCGGGATCGCTCGCGCGAGCTACGCACGTGCGCGATTCGTTCCATTTATTGCTGGAACGAGTCCCACGCGTGGGTACAAGTGCCCCAAAGGCAATGGCGCTGAAGTAATGACATTTCCTGGGAATGTTCCCCGTAAAACGATGTGTGGGAAACGATCGATGACTCTGCTAATGCCAATGATGCTTTTCCTTATTTCCACGGGTCTGCGCGGAAGCGAGTTCGAGCCCGACGAAGCGATTACCGTCCTGGAATCGCCAGGTTCCGTGGATTTGCTGTACTCCCGGGGCATTTCCCATTTGCGAAAAAAGGATTGGAAGAAAGCGGTCGCGGACTTCACCCAAGTCATCGAACTTCAGCCCAACCATGTCCCGGCCCGTTACCACCGCGCGACCGCGTATCAGAACTTGGGAAGAAACGATGAGGCCATCGCGGATCTGGACGAAGCGGCTCCGCCAAGGCAAATCTCCACAACCCGCGACTCGGGCGAATCAGCAGCAGGTCGAACCGGTGACGAAACCGAGCCTTTGCCGGACGAGTCATCCTCCGCGATACCGCCACCAAGGAGCAGAGTGATGCGAGCGGCGATACGACCGTGCCATCGAACGCCGCGGACTTACCGGCACTTTTAAGCCGCGCGAAAGCGAGTTATCAAGCGGGTGCCTTCGGCCACGCCATTGTCGGCTACACCGCGGTATTACAGTTGGATCCGAGCAACATCGAGGCGTATCTCGGCAGAGCATGGGCCCATCGCGATTCGAAAGACTTCCAGCGAGCGATCGAAGATTTCAGCTCGGCGATTCAGCGGAACGGAAATCTCGCGGACGCTTACGAAGGGAGAGGCGTTTGCCACGGTGAGATCGGCGATTTGGACAAGGCGATGGCGGACTTCAATGAAGCTCTACGGCTGGATCCGGAAAACTACCTTGCCTACTACGATCGTGGTTTGATCTACATGAAACGGAATCAGTCGATAACGGCGATCGAGGAGTTTGACCAGGCGATCAAGCGAAATCCGCAATACCCGTACGCGTACCAATATCGCGGAATGGTTCGTTACGGATTGGGGGCGTATGAAAAGGCTCTCGAGGACTTTACCGAAGCCGTTCGCCTGGCCCCGGACCTGGAAGAGTCGCGGACGATGCGGAGCCGAACCATGGACCGGCTGCGCGAGCGGTCCATCGTGGCTCAAGAGGCTCCCGATCTCCCCGCAGTTGGATTACGCTCGTGATTGTCACGATTGGGCGGTGCATTACTATCGAGGTGGGTTCTACGCGGAGACGATCAAGGAATGTCGCCGCGCCTTGGACATGGAACCGGATTTCTTACCCGCCAAGAATACACTGGCGTGGCTTTATGCCTGTTGTCCCTGGCAAATCCTTCGGGACGCGGAACGGGCGATCGAACTTGCCAACGAAGTCTGTGAGCACACGGAGTGGAAGAACGCCGCGGCTCTCGACACGCTCGCAGCCGCGCATGCCTCCGCCGGCGACTTCCAAGCCGCGATTCGTTACGAAGAGCAGGCGCTGCAATGGGCCAACGATTCGCAACTGAACATCTTCAACGTTCGATTGTCGAACTATCGCTTGGGCATCCCGTGGCGGGACAATTATCCACGACCTTGAAGCTTCATTTCTTCCGGTCCGAACCATGATGCACGTGCGGTTCGATTCTCTGAAGAAGATCCCGCATTATCGCGGGCCGCTGCTGCAAACGCATGGGGACGCGGACACGGTTGTTCCCTATAAACTCGGCGAAAAGCTGTTTGCCGCCGCCAATGCTCCCAAAAGGTTCGTGCCGATAGCCGGCGGGGGGCACACGGAATGGCCGACGCGCGAGTACGAGAAAGATCTCGATCTATTCCTGAACTCTCTCCCCAAAACGGCCGAAATCCCCGGGTCTTGAGTTTCCAGAAACGGACGCTCGAAAAAGAAACTCGGACCGATCGAAGAACCATTTCTGACAGAAGCGTTCCCGAGTCGTAAAAAACAGACTCACATGCGGACGCGACGTGTTCGGTCGCGCCGGAAATGTCCACGGGTTCGATCGAGGTTTCGTGCACGCATGACGGTTTTGCTTCAGATCAGGGACGCGCACAAGAGTTACGGCGATCAAGTATTGCTCGACGGGGCCGAGGCGGCGATTACCGACGACGAGAAGGTCGGCTTCGTCGGTCGAAATGGAGCGGGAAAGAGTACGCTGCTCCGCATCCTGCTGGGCGACGAGGAACTGGACGGCGGGGAAGTCATTCGGCATCCGCGCCTTCGCGTCGGCTATTTGCGGCAGCACGATCCGTTCCAGCCCGGCGAATCCGCGCTGGAGTTCCTGATGCGCGATAGTGGCCAGCCCGACTGGAAATGTGGCGAAGTGGCCGGCCAATTCGAAATCAAGGACAATTACCTCAGCGGGCCGATCGCCCGGCTGTCCGGGGGATGGCAGACCCGGGTCAAGCTCGCCGCCTTACTGCTTCACGAACCCAATCTGCTTCTCCTTGACGAGCCGACGAACTTTCTCGACCTGAGAACGCAGATCCTCTTGGAGCATTTTCTCCGCGAATACAAGGAAGCCTGTCTGATCGTATCCCACGACCGTTCCTTTCTTGCCGCCACGTGCAATCACACGCTCGACCTGGCACGCGGCAAATTGACCATGTATCCCGGCAAGATCGACGCGTTTCTCGAGTATCAGAAGGAACGCAGGGAGCATGAAGAACGGTCCAACGCCACCATTCTCGCCAAGCGTCGGCATCTGGAGGAATTCATCGCGAAGAATCGCGCGCGGGCGAGTACCGCCAGCCGCGCGAAATCGAAAAGCAAGCAGCTCGAACGGCTGGAAGTGACCGAAATTGCCTCGGACGAGCCAACGGCCTACATTCGCGCGCCGATCGTCGAGCCGCGCAAAGGGCCGGCACTTCGCTGCAAGGAACTAGCAATCGGTTATCCTGAGCGGAAGGTGGCCACGAATATCGACGTGGAACTCGACCATGGCTCGCGGGCGGCGATCGTCGGTGACAACGGGCAGGGCAAGACCACCTTTCTACGCACGATCGTCGAGTCCATTCCCGCCTTGGCGGGCGAAGTTCGATGGGGGTATGGCTGTCAGATCGGCGTTTATGCCCAGCATGTTTACACCAGCCTACCCGAGAACCAGACGGTTCTGGAATATCTCGAATACACCGCCGCCCCGGGCACGAAAACCCAACAGATTTTGGATCTTGGAGGCGCATTGCTCTTCCGGGGCGACGCCATGAAAAAACGGATCGCGGTGTTATCCGGAGGGGAAAGGGCGCGGCTTTGCCTGGCGGGATTGCTCCTCAGCCAGCATAACATTCTCATTCTCGACGAGCCGGGCAACCATCTCGACGTCGATACCGTGGAAGCACTGGCGCAGGCGCTGGTCGATTACAAAGGAACGGTGATTTTCACCAGCCACGATCGGCACTTCATGAAGCGAGTCGCTACCTGCATCGTCGAGGTCCGTGACGGCCGAGTGGTGAACTATCGCGGCGACTATGACGCGTACCTCTATTCGGTCAATAAGGAGATCGAAGAGGGGGAACGGGAGCTGGCCAAGGGGTTTTCGAAAGCGCCGCCGACCAACGGCAAGGCATCAAAACCAAAGGATTCACCCCCGAAAAAGCGGGGCAAGGACCCGCGCAAGGAGATAGCCAGTCTCGAGGCGACGATTGCTCGACTGGACGGTCAGAAGCGTCAACTCAACGAGCAGTTCCTTGCCGTCACCGATCCCGCGGAATCGCTTCGTCTCCATGAAGAGATGGCCGCCATTTCTCGTCAACTCACCGAAGCCGAGGACCGCTGGTGCCAACTACAAGAAGAAGTTGGCTGACCCCAGCGTACCTGCTTCGTTTGATAAATCCTTAAACTCTCGCCGTCTCTTCACGTCGGATCAAGAAATTGCACAAGAAATGGTGGGAAGACGGTCCCCGATGAGTCCGGAGAGCGGATGGGAAATCGGCGTAAATGGACGTGGCGGATACCGTTAACGGAAACTGGGGTTTTCACGAAACCAAAACGGGGGTAGGTTTCTCTCCGCCCGCGATGAGACATCGCAACAAGGAGGTAGGAATGCTCGCCAAAATCAGGACGTGGTTGGCCTCGGCTCATGAAGAAAACGCGGAACTCGTTGAACGGATCCCCGAGAAGTGGACTGCAGGAGCCATAGTTCTCGCCAGCGCATGCGGACTCTACCTTGAAATGGTGATGATTCGTTGGCACGCCACGTCGTCCCATGTCTTCGCGATATTCAAAAACGTGAGCATGCTCTCCTGCTTTTTAGGTCTGGGCATCGGCTTCATGATGTCCAAGCAGCGCCGGACCATCAGCCTGTCGGCGTTTCTGCCAATTCTGGCCGTCCAAACCTTCGTCCTCGGTCTCGTGGCGACCACGATTGGTGGACGCCGCGTCAATCCCGTCGCCGAGCAACTCGTCATGGGGTTGCCGAGCGATCAGTGGAACGTTTTGCATGCGATTGAAGGGAATGCAACTCTACTTGGGGTCTTCCTGCTCAATGCAATTATGTTCATCCCTTGGGGGTACGTGACCGGCCGGTTGATGCAAAGACAGTCGCCGGCCCGCGCGTACTCGCTCAATTTGCTGGGCAGTTTGGCGGGAATCATCACGTTCTTTGTGCTAAGCCTTGCCTGGACTTCGCCGCCTGTTTGGTTTGCCGTTGCCTTGCTCGCGTCAATGCCTTTTTTGGGTGCTGGGCCCCGGGTGGCGAAAGTGGGTTTGGTGAGCGTGGTGGTGATACTCACGTCCTTGGCGATGGTCGGACGTTTGGAAGAGCGTCGTTACTATTCACCCTATCAGGTGATCACAATGCGTTTGCCGAAGGAAGGGGATCCTCTTCCAGTTACGACGGTCAAGGTGAATCATTCCTTCTATCAGGCGATCAACGACTGCTCTCCCGCCGCGGTGGCGAAGCATCCGGAAATCAAGCCTTTGGCGGACTATTACAACATGCCCTATCGTATGCAGTCGGAGCCAGGTGCGGTGCTGGTGGTTGGGGCGGGCACGGGGAACGATATCGCCGCCGCCCTTCGCAATCACGCGACGAGCGTCACGGCCGTCGAAATCGACCCCGCCATTCAGTACCTCGGCCGCCGACTTCATCCCGAAGGTCCGTACAAGGATCCTCGCACCAAGGCGGTGCTTAACGACGCGCGCAGTCACCTGCGCCAGACGGACGAAACCTATGACACGGTCATCTATGGATTGCTCGATAGTCACACGAATTTGGGATCGATGACGAATGTTCGTTTAGACAGTTTCGTTTATACGGTCGAGGGGTTTCGGGAAGCGGTCGAGCGACTTTCGTCGCGCGGGCTGATTTTCGTTTCGTACCTCGTGCTTGATCCCATGCAGGCGGAGAAGTTGTATGCCATGTTGGCGAAGGCGTATCCCGACGCCAAGCCACGCGTGTTCTCCTCGGAGTGCGGCCTGACCTACGTCACGGGGCCTGGCCTTAAGGGTCTGTCGGACCAGCCGCTTGCAGCCGGAATAAACGACGAAACGGAAAAGTTCCGCGCGGTGGGCGCATCCGCGGAGATCGCCACCGACGATTGGCCGTACTTCTACATGCAGAAGCGCACGTACCCGATTACCTACGCGGTGATGATCGTGATGCTTTTGGCCGCGTCGGCATGGCTGGTTCGCTCGCGCGTCGGAGTGCCGGCCGTCACGCCGGTCAGCTCGCTTTATTTCTTCCTGGGAGCGGGTTTCATGCTGATTGAAACCAAGGTGATCACGGAGTTGGGACTTGTTCTCGGCAACACCTGGTTGGTCAACGCGGTGGCCATAGGCGGAATCATTCTCATGGCCTATTTCGCCAATCAATGGGTGCTTGTGCGTGGAGCCTTAAATCCCTTGGCGGCGTTCGCATCGTTGGCCATCACGTTTCTCTTGGGATTCGCCGTCAATTACTTGTCCTCGCTTGGCTACGTTCTCCCCATGGAAAAGGTGGTTCTCCCCATTATCCTGGTGCTTCCCTTGCTTTTCGCAGGACTCATCTTCTCGAGCCACCTCAATAAGGGCGTGGATCTGGGCAGCATTATGTCGGCAAACCTTTTCGGCGCGATGCTGGGCGGTTTTCTCGAATACAACAGCATGTACTGGGGACTTGGCAGCTTGTATGTTTTCGGGCTGGCCATCTACGCCATCGCTTTTTGTTGCTGGCTTCGCGTGGCCAGGGATGTCCCCAATCGGGAATCACTAACCCTGGCTCCTGGTTCAGCCGCCTAGCTGCCGGTAGAGAAATCGCGATACTACCTGGCGGCCCAAAAGCCATTGGGTGTCATCACCTTCTCGGTGACTATATCCAGTGGTCCGATCTCGGCTCGTCGGGATTGGATGGGTCAATAGGCTACCAAAGGTATCGCCTTTGTATCCGGAGTCGGCGACCGATCGCCCAAACCTTTTCGAACGAATCTCTTCTTGAAGTAAGTGACGCGAGCCATTGGCTGCTTTGGAGCTGCCATTGGCTTTCGGTCCCGATGAAGCCAGGATCGTCCAGAAATTGATGGATACAGGTTCCAAGGTCATGGATGACACGCGGCAAATGGGAGGTTTGAGCGGAAACCGTCGTCGCGGAATCCGGATGCTCGCCCTAGGTGTTCTGACGATGGCCACGATGATTTCCCTGGAGGTCGTCTGTCGCGCCTATTGGAGCATCTCGAAGCGAGTTCCATTTTTTAACACGTCGGACCTTTGGATCGCCTTCCACCCGGAAGTGGTTCAAAGCGGCGTCCTCACTGCCGACTTTTCCAATCACGACGCGACCTACGACGTGCTTTTGCTAGGCGGGTCAGTACTGACGGACGAGTTCGGTTGCATAGGCGAACAGCTGAGACGGCAGCTAGAGGCTTCGCATGGAAAAACGGTACGCATTTTCAATCTCGCAGCGTCGGCGAAAACCTCGAAGGATTCGCTTCTCAAGTACCTGCGTGTCAAGGACAAGCCTTTTGATCTGGTTTTGGTGTACGATTCCGTGAATGACGTTCGGATGAACAACTGCCCGCCAAGCGCGTTTCAGAAAGACTATTCCCATTGTGCTTGGTATCGCCAATTGGACATGGCGGCAGAACATCCGGAGTTGTCGGCGACGGTATTGCCGTATACGTGTCGCTATCTGTGGGTGGAAGGCCTTGCGAAGCTCGGATTTTACATTCCCCGTCATCGGCCGGACGACCGCCATTTGGGAAAAGGAGCGGGAACGGCGACCACGGAATCCCTTCACGACAACTTGGAAAGTCTTCTCCGTATCTCGAGGGAGCGAAAACAAAGCGTCATCCTTGCCTCGTTCGCCATTCACGTTCCACCCAATTATTCGCTCTCAAGTTTTCAGAATAAGCAGTTGGACTACGGCGAACATCGTTCTCCGATCGAGATCTGGGGAACTCCGGAACAAGTCGCGGAATGCATGGCCGCCCATGACGCGGTCATCAAGTCCCTCTCGGAACAGTTCGATCACGTGGTGTTCGTCGATCAGGCGGCGCTGATGCCGCGGGGCAAGCGGTATTTTAATGACATCTGCCATCTCACCAACGAAGGGTGTGAACGGTTCGCTCGTCATATCGTCGACGCTCTCGCGTCTCGGGACGAAAGCGTGAAGATGTCTCGGTCCACGCGAACTCCTTCCTTGATGCGGCAATCGAACTGAACGGGATTCATCCGCTTGTTCATGGCGTTGTCGAGTCTTTCGCTTGGTCACTCGCCGGAATGACGTAGTCGTCGAGATCGATCTGGATCGTGAAGGAAGCGGAATCGATGGGCATTAATGGATACCCGTCCAGGCCGCGGAGTGAAGCGGCGGTGCCTGGGCTTGGACATTGCAACGAGACTTGTGGAATCAATTCTCGGCGTTCTTTTTTACCGCTTTTTTGAGTTTCTTTTTGAGTTTGTCCTTTCCCGCCTTCTTCCCGTCCACTCCCTCGCGGGCTTCCTTTTTTCCGCCGATATCCGCCGCGTTCTCTTTCGGCATGAACTTGACAAGCTCCGCCTTGATGCTTGCAAGGTCAGGCTGGTTGGCAAGGTTCGTCCATTCGTAGGGATCCTTTGTTTCGTCGTAGAGTTCTTCGCCGCCGTCGTGATAACGAATGTAGCGATGGCCTTCGCTTCGGACCGCATGGTTATTGAACTCGTACGTAGTAAGCGCGGGCGTGTTCCAAGCAGACTTGGGATTGGCGAGCAAGGAGCGGATGCTCTTTCCTTCAACATGACTGGGAATCGGTATTCCCGCGAGGTCGCATAACGTCGGGTAGATGGACATGAAATCGACGGTCCGTTCGCAAACGCCGTTCGGCTTCGTGAGCCCCGGCACGACCCAAAGCAAGGGAGCACGGGTGGCTTCCTCCCAGAGCGCGAACTTGCGCCAATGTTCCTTCTCCCCCAAGTGCCAGCCATGATCCCCCCAAAGCACGACGATGGTGTTGTCGCGATATTCGCTCGCCTTAAGGGCGTCGAGCAATCGGCCGATCATGGCGTCCGAATACGAGACGGCGGCGAGGTACCCTTGAATCGCCTCTTTCCATCGGCCCGAACGGAGCATCTCGGCATGATCGCCGCGCGCGTTGGCCATCTTTTGGCCCGCCGGCGGAATGTCTCCAAGATCATTATCCGTCACGGGGGGAAGCTCGATGGAATCAAGTGGGTGCATGTCGTAGTACTTCTTCGGCACGTACCACGGCATATGCGGTTTATGCAAGCCGACGCTGAGGAAGAATGGTTTGTCGTGTTTCTTTTGGAGCTGTTCGATGCCGTACGCCACGATGCGCGCGTCGCTAACATCCTCGTCGGCGCCATCGACAGGGGCGAACAGGATTCCTCCAACCCCTAACTTGCCTCCTTTGGGTCTGGCACTAGGTCCCTCGTCTTGGAGATAGTCGTCCCATTCGGATTGGCGATCAAACCCGCCATGGTAGATCTTCCCAGCGCCGGCGGTGTAGTAACCCGCGTTGCGGAACGTGGTAATTAGAGTTCTTTCGGGCGGCACTACGTTCCGCCAATCGTCGTTGTTCCCATAGACGCCGGTCGTCGCCGGCCGCATGCCCGAGAGGAGCGCCGCTCGCGAGGGATTGCAGACCGGCGCCGCGCAATAACTTCGGGTAAAGGAGGCTCCCTGCTTCGCTAGCCGATCGATGTTCGGCGTGATCGTCTGCTTGTTGCGGCCGAGGTATCCGACCCAATGATTCAAGTCGTCCACCGCGATCATGAGCACATTGGGTCGCTGCTCTTCCGCCGTCCGCGCGTCGTCCGTATAAGCCAAAAGCGTGAAAGTCCCCACCAGTACGGCGTTCAACGACTGCTTCATGCAAAATGGCTTCAACGATCTTCCTCCCTTGATTGGAAACATCCTTCGCTCCATGGCGTTCACCCGTCGGTTCAGGCTTTCTAGTTTTGGATTTCTACAGCGGAGCGCCAAGAACGCGAAGGAAATCGGGAGGCAAACAGTTCTAATTCGCATTTCTTTGCGTTCTCGCGGTGGCGCTGTTTCCTCTGGACCTACGGAACAGATGTCTTTCTGTCGGAAACCACTGCATGTTCCATTGAACCACGTTCGCCTTCATTCGGACCGGGATCTTGGCGCGAATTCTAAAAAAACCGGATTTGCTGCTGAAGGGAATTCGATTCGTTTGTCATGCGACTTGCGAGGCTGTGTCAAATAGCGTCTGAAACGCGGCGGTAACCGAGTTTGCCAAGAAAGTCAGTCGCATTCGCCAGATTGTCGGGAGCGAACTCGAAGATAACTTCGTAGTCTTCGACCGCGACATAAACGCTTCCGTCGTCAAACAATTCAACCATGCAACGAGCGGTGCGTCCGTCGATCTGTTTGGCGAATTCGATCTTCCGTTGCGGTGGTTTAGGCATTTCAGCAATTCATGGGAGATATTCAAGGCGCCTCAATGAGGGCATTTCATCGGCAGTAAGTTCAAAATGCAGAGCCCCTCATCCCAACCTTCTCCGGGGGGAGAAGGAGGTGAACAAGAGGGAGAATGAGTCAGAGGCTCAGACCAAGAGTTCCTTGTCCATGTTCCCGTTGCTGTCCCCGAACTTATCGGTGGGGACGTTCAGCAAGCGGAGCATGGTGACGAAGACGTTGCACAGTGGGGTAAGCGCGCCGCAGGCGATGTGCCGGCCGGAGTGGATCTTGTTGCCGCCGCGACCTGCCAGGAGCGTGGGGACATTTATCGGACTGTGTAGGTTCCCATCGCTGATGCTCGAGCCGAAAAGAAGCATGGAGTTGTCGAGCAGGTTTCGGTCGCCTTCCTGGATACTCTTCATGCGTTTGAGCATGTCTGCCACCTGGGCGACGTGCCAGCGATTGATCTTGGCGTACTGTTCCTGCTTTTCCGCTTTGAACTCGTGGTGGGAAACCGGGTGGAATCCTTCCTTGACGCCGTCGAGGAACGAGAAATCCCTGCCGGAAACGTCGTTGCCGAACATGAACGAGCAGACACGCGCGGAATCGGTCCAGAACGCCAGGATCATCATGTCGAGCATCAGGCGCACGTGTGCCTGATAGTCGTAGCCTTTGTCTTCGGGCCTGGGCATGAACTTGGCGGTCTCCTCGTTCATGGCCTTTCTGGCGGTGCTCTGCGCCGATTTGTTCATGCGATCCTCGACCGCCCGGACGGACTCGAGGTACTCGTCCAACTTTTGGCGGTCGGACTTGCCGACCTGCTGGCGAAGTTGCTTGGCGTCGTTGAGAACAAGGTCGAGCACGCTACGGTCGTCGGGATTCCGGCCAAACTCCGCGGAACGGAAGAGGCGGTCGAACGCTGCCCGTGGATTGATTTCCTTCGCCGCCGGTTGGGTCGCCGTCCGCCAGGAGACGTGACAGCCATAAACCGTGCTGTAACCCATGTCGACATGCGTATGCACCGGGTCGATGCCAAGTTCCAGGGATGGCAGTGGGGTTTCCGCTCCGAGTTTGGAGGCGGCAAGCTGATCGAATGAGATGCCGGCTCGGATGTCCTTGCCGCCCGTGCGCACGGCGCGAGCGCCGGTCAACCACGACGTGGTCTTCGCATAATGTCCGTCCCCCATCATCCCCGCGGAATTTCGCAGGTTGGTCAGGACGAGCACGTCTTGGCGAACCTCGGCGAGCGGTTCGAGAATCATGGGAAGCTTGTAATCCGCGCCCGACTGCGCGGGGACCCAAGCCGCCGGATGAACGCCGTTGGGCATGTAGAGGCACGCCAGTCGAACGGGAGCAGTCGTTTCCTCCGCCCGGCCGCGTGGTGCCATAACCTCGAGCCAGGGAAGGGCGACGGCGGCTCCCACGCCGCGAAGCAACGTGCGGCGCGTGATTTTGCGGTGCCTCTTGCTCACTTCGAGTCTCCCTTCACAATACGTTCGATCAAGGGTGCGGTCGGAGTAATTCGGGGTTCCACCCGGCAGGTTCATGTCGCTGAAATAGGGCATGCGAAATCCCCGCGGCGAGGTTCGGCGCCGCCACGACGATTATCGGCTTTTTTCCGCCTTCTCCTCGTGTCCTGACGCGGGACGGAACTGGAACGGCGTACTCGCGACAATTGCTTCCACCATCGTTACCAGCCGGCCGTCATTCTTTTCCACGTCGTCAAGGATCAAGCGAATCGCCTTTTCATCATAATACTCGACGGGGCGGCCAACGGCATAGATGAACATTTTTTCGACCATGGTCCGTAGAAACGTTGGCCTGCGAGACTGGAGAACCTGCTTGAGTTCGCCTGGCCCGCGAAACTGTAATCCGCCGGGGAGTTCGCCCGAATTGTCGACTGGTTCCCCTTCATCCTGTTCCCGCCATTTTCCGATCCCGTCGAAGTTCTCCAACCCGAACCCGATGGGATCCATTTGTTTGTGGCAAGATGCACAGGACTCCATTTTTCGATGATTTTCCAGTCGTTTTCGGAGCGTCATCTTCTCTTTTACCTGATCCCCCGCGGGGAGGGCACTCA
The DNA here is from genome assembly GCA_046350335.1 of Planctomycetota bacterium. Taxonomy (GTDB): domain Bacteria; phylum Planctomycetota; class Planctomycetia; order Kolteriales; family Kolteriaceae; genus JAXMAQ01. The sequence continues at coordinate 105,655 of JAXMAQ010000004.1, read as the reverse complement.
CGTTTGGTGGTGGGGGGGGAGGAGGGGCGCCGAGAAGCTCTTCGAGCACCCACTTGCCGCGCATTACCGCGCTCGTTCGCGTGGGATAGGAGGTCACGGTGAGAATGCTTCCCATGCCGAGCACGCCTCCCCGGCGTCTGTCCGTTAGAGCGACTTTGCGAAACTCGCCACCTTTGACGTCGGGGATACCGTAGTGCCCCGCCAGCCGCTCGTTCACGAAGGCATAGGGCGCGTCGAGGAGGTCAAAGACGCTGCCGTTGGTTCGGAGCAACTGATCGAAAAAAATCGCCGATTCCTCGTACATCGCCTGGCGTAATTCTTCGTTGAAATCGGGATAACTTCGAAAGTCGACTCCACGATCCAGGATTTCACGGAAACGGAGCCACTGGGCGGCAAAGTTGTCCGCGAGCGATCGGGATTTCGGATCCGCGAGCAATCGGCGGACCTGTTGTGACAGCGTCTCCGGCTGCGACAACTTTCCCTGATTGGCGAGGGAAAAGAGCTCCTGATCCGGCATGGTCGACCAGAGGAAGTAAGAGAGTCGTACGGCGAGCTCGTGGTCGGTCAGACGAACAGGGACGGACTTAATGACTTGATGGTTGCTGGCGGACGAGCTAACTTTGCCGATCGAAGTTTGTACTGGAGCGACGCCCGCCTCCATGCGCATCAGAAAATTCGGGGAGAGTAAGGCCGATTCCAACGCGACCTTCATGGCCACGTCGAAGTCTTTTTCTCGCGCGAGGGACTTCTCGAAGAGCCGGACTCGCTCTTCGATTTCGTTGGGCTGAATTGGTCGACGGAAGGCGCGTGGGAGAAAGGCTTCAAGGTTTTTTCTCGCCGCGTCGACGGGAGAAGCCCCATCTTTGGCCTCGGCGACGATTACGTTGCCGCGAAGTTTAGGGTCCGCGAAGACCTGGTCCAACAGGGCTTTGGTGATGTCGAGGTATTTCTCCATCAGCACGGGGGGGATGAAGAGTACGTCCCCAATGTTGTCGAAGCCGTAACCGCTGGGATCCGATGGTAGTTCTTTTGCCGGATTGGAGTTGATCCCGATCAAATCGCGAATGGTGTTATTGTATTCGGTCCGATTGAGTCGTCGGACGGTGACATATCCCACTTGAAGTGCAGACCGCTCGGCTGCCGCCGCCAAGGAGAGATCGAGCGATTCGAATAGCCGGGTCCTTTCCTCGTCGGTGGGTTGGGGTTCCCCCGCGGGTGGCATTTCCTTCTGACGGAGGACGCGGATTGCCTTATTCCAGTTGCGGGCCTGCGCGTAGAAGTCTTGGAAGTTACTGACACTGGCGAGGGAGACGTCCCCGCTGGGGGATTCGCCCGAATGGCATTCCGCGCAATATTTGACCACGAGTGCCTGGGTGTCGGCGGGGACTTGCTGCGCGTTCGCGGCGGCCTCTCCCGCACCGAGTGAGAATGTCGCCCAGACGATACGGACCAGGGCTCGAACTTGAGTAAATACCGTGGGAAACACGCGGAAACTTTCGTTTGTCTAAGGGCAGGGGGACAAGGAAATTGCCCGTAAATGGAGAAAAAATCAATCGATCCGGCAAAGTCAATGTTCGCGGGCGAGCATCGCGTTCACGTCAATGGATACTCACGCGGTTGGAAACTGGTTTCAAACCGAGGCTTTTCGAACGTTTACCTTTCTATGTCGCCCTCCCCATGCAGCAAACGTGGATTCGTCGGCGGACCAAGCCGCGTCGTGTCTCTCTTGGTGACGAAGTAAAAGTTCCTTGTGGAGTCGACGCCTTGGTTGTAAAAGAGAGAGGAAGAAGCGATCGCTTCGGATTTGCCCAAGAGGCATGGAAGGCTCGTACCCTGGTTCGAGTGGTGGTTGGCTCCGTTTCTCGTCCACGTAGTTTTCGGGGGCCGGCGATTATAGAGCATCAGAAAAGTAATGTCGTATTCCTCGGCCCGGTCGCTTGGAGAGCCTTGGCGCTAGCCGCATTACGCGGCGTCGATGAGTTAGCACCGGGCCCCGACATTACTTTTCTGAGCGGCAATAAGGGTGAACACACGGAATGTCGCATTTCTCGATCCTGTCACGTCCGGTTGGACGAAGGAGTACCGCGATGGTCAGGTTGGCGAATTTTGCCGCGATTGGGTTGATCGCGCTTCCGGGCTGCATGCAAGCGGTCGAGGATCAGACTAAACCCACCGGGAGTATCATCGGCAAGAAGACCGACGACATCGGTGAATTCGATCCCAACGCCAACAAGAAAGTCAGTGACTCGCAAGTCAAAATCGATGACCCTGTGCTCGGCAGCTTGCAGGCGTACGGCCCCATGCTCGAGCAGATCTCCAAAACCTACATCGATAGTGCGCTGAACGTCTTCCATGCCCTCAACGGTCGCTATCCCAAGGACCACAAGGAGTTCATGGAAAAGATCATCAAGGAAAACAATATCAAGCTTCCCGTGCTCCCGGGCGGCAAGAAGTATGAGTACGACGTCCCCAATCACAAACTCGTGGTGGTCGACGGCGTTGAAGGGGTCCAAAAGGCAGAACCATAAACGAGTACTCGCTTCGGGAACCGAGTATTTTGGTCCCATGGAGCATCAGAAAAGCAATGTCGTTTCGCTAGGGCCAGTCGCATGGAGAGTGCCTGCGAAACGAGGACCGTCCCGCGACATTACTTCTCCGCGCGGTGCTAAGCTCGCTCCCGTGAGCCGCCTTCGTTGGTGACGCTAAACCGCGCGGTAGTTCGCTGGCGAAAAGTGGTACTCGCCATTGCCGCGCCCGGTTCATACGTTGAATGGTCGTGCCGATCGCAAGTGGGCGTCTTTGCGACGGTTGGGCAAATGCGGGCGGGACCGGCGCGGGGAGAAGAGTCCGCCGATCCCGTTGGCCTTTACCGGAGAAAAGCGTTGCTACAGAGCAGCAAGTTGATGGACCGCTGGACGATCGGAAATTCCGAGGATCTGTACGCCGTCCAAAACTGGGGCAAGGGATATTTCGGCGTCAACGAGCTTGGCAACGTCACCGTTTGCCCGGACAAGAATCCCGCGCACGCCATCGACCTGAAAGTCCTGGTCGACGAAATCCGTCAGCGGGGCATTCATCCACCACTCTTGCTCCGCTTCACCGACATTCTCAAGCATCGTCTCGGCGACATCTACGGTTCGTTTTCCAAAGCCATCAGCGAATGCGGCTACCAAGGCACGTATCGTTGCGTTTATCCGATCAAGGTCAATCAGCAGCGCCACATCGTCGAAGAGATCCATGACTTCGGCAAGGAGTACGGGTTCGGTCTGGAGGCGGGTTCGAAGCCGGAACTTCTTGCCGTTCTTGCCTTGGTGGATGATCAGAACACGCCCATCATCTGTAACGGTTTCAAGGACGCTGCCTATATCGAGGCGGTCGTTCTTGCGCGCAAGATCGGCAAACTGATCATCCCGGTCATCGAAAAATTCAGCGAGTTGGAACTACTCGTCGAGCATGCCGCCAAGCATGACGTCCGTCCGTTGGTCGGCGTTCGGGTCAAACTGGCGTCGCGCGGCTCCGGGCGCTGGGAATCGTCCGGCGGACAAGGATCGAAGTTCGGCCTCACTATCGGTGAAGTGATCCGCGCGCTCGATTATCTGCACGCGCGCGGCATGGCCGAGCAGCTTCAGTTGCTCCATTTCCACATCGGAAGCCAGATCACCAACATTCGCAACATCAAGGATGCGATCAACGAGGCGGCACGCGTCTACGTCGAGTTGGTCAAGAATGGGGCGGGACTACGATACCTGGACGTGGGTGGCGGCCTGGGGATCGATTACGACGGCTCGCAAACGAATTTCGGCTCGTCCGTCAACTATACGCTTAACGAATACGCCGCCGACATCGTCTTCGGGATCCAATCGGTTTGCGATCAAGCGAAAGTCGCGCACCCGACGATCATTTCGGAATCGGGGCGCGCGGTCGCCGCGCATCATAGCGTTCTAGTTTTCAACGTACTCGGCGTTTCCGAGGTGGCGGATTCCGCCTTGCCTCCACGTTCGGAGATCGATCCGAGCGTGCAGCCCGTCAAGAATCTTTACGATACCTTAGGTGAACTGACGGCCAAAAATGTTCTCGAAATGTACCATGACGCGATCAAGTATCGTGACGACGCCTTTAACCTCTTCAATCTCGGTTACGTCACGATCCAGCAGCGAAATCTCGCGGAGCAAGTGTTTTGGGCCATTTGCAGAAGCGTGCACAAGATCGCCCAGCAAATGGATTACATTCCCGAGGACCTGCAAGGCCTCGAATCGATGCTGTCCGACACCTACTTCTGCAACTTCTCGCTATTTCAATCGATGCCGGATAGCTGGGCGGTGCATCAGCTCTTTCCCGTGATGCCCATCCATCGCTTGAACGAACGCCCCGATCGGCGCGCAACCCTGGCGGACATCACCTGCGACTCGGACGGCAAAATCGATCGGTTCATCGACCTTCGCGACGTTAAGAAGGTGCTTGAGCTCCATTCCCCCAACGGCTCGGAGTATTATCTCGCCGCGTTCCTTACCGGGGCTTACCAGGAGATCCTGGGGGACTTGCACAATCTCTTTGGTGACACGCACGCGGTTCATGTCCGCTTGGACGATCAAAACAAGCCGGCCATCGACATCGTGGTGAAAGGGGATACCGTGCGCGAGGTGCTGCAGTACGTGCAGTTCTCGGCGGAGGAATTGTTCACGCGACTTCGCCGAGACGTCGAAACCGCGCTTCGTCGCGATCGGATTACCGTCGAGGAAGCAGGTCGGCTGCTCCAGTTCTACGAAAGCGGCCTCGACAGCTATACCTACCTGAGTTAGTCGGCCGTCGCGAAGGTTCAACGATGGCCGCGTCGCGTTATAGAGCGATCGTTCAGGCGACCTGCTGCGTGGATTTCGTTGGCTGGTGACCGGGACGGAACATGGTCCACCACGCTGGATTGACGGCGCGGCGGTCGTTTGGCCAGCCGTCGAAGTACCAGTCTTCAATCGTGCCGTTGGCGTCGGAATAGACGAAAAATGCCGGCCGTAACTTTCCATCGCCCGCTGGTCCGACCCACTGGTGCTCGAACGGGAAGTGAGCTTCGCAGCGGATACCGGGCGTGATCAGTATGCCGAGACCAAACGCCTCGTCCAAGCAATTCGCCAGCTTTCGGCTCCAGTGCCGCCAGCCACGGACTAGTTGGGACCGTTCCGCAGCCGACAGATCGGCCCGCTCGCGCTGTCGGCGGAGCAGGGAAATGCGCGACCTCGCTTCGCGCACTTCGACCAAAAGTCGCTGCGCGACCGGAATCATCTCCGCGGCTTCCGTCAAAATGAAATACCGTTCCGCCTTCATGGCTTTCGTCCCAAACCGGTCACTTTGCTGATCCGGAAGGAACTATAACGCGCACAGTTTTCCAGGCTTTTCTGGGAGACCTATTTTCTGTGGTTTTCCTGGTCGTCCTGGTTTCCGATTCGCTGGAATCGGTGTCGAGGGTACGGTCGGCAAAGCTTCGCGCGCCCGGCGGGCGAAGCCGCAAAATGGAGAAATTGAACTAGAGTGTGCGGGCGGGCGGCTTGCCAGTAAAGTTGACGCGAAATTCGCCCATTATCAGGTCGGCAAATCCCTCAGGACCGTCATGGTCCGCCGGCGATTTGCCTGTCGAAAGCGGCCGTGCTCCCACGGATCCTGCGGGTGCGGGTGCGGGTGCGGGTGCATGACCCCACGCGGTGCGAGTGGTCAGGAAACGGGATGGACGAAGACTTGTCCAAACATGGAGCAGACAAAATGGAGTTAAGGGGAGGGAATGGCCGTGACCCTCTCGTCCCTAAAGGGAGTCTATTCCTTGATCCTTTTGAAGAACAGCTAACGGTCATCGGCCGCCGATGGCCGTCCTAAGAATCAGCGCGATCGGTGAACATGCAGTGGTCACGGTTTGCGAGCGGGACGAGCGTTATTTCCAATCGGACTCAGCGACCCGGATGGCGGCGGCGTGTTCGTCCCCTTTTGGTTTGCATTCCAGGCCGACGAATCCACGATAGCCGAGATCGTAAGCTTCCTTGAGGACACGAGGGTAGTAGATCTCGCCGGTCCCCGGTTCATTACGCCCTGGATTGTCGGCCACCTGGAAGATAACCGACTTGATCAAAGCCTTCCTTGAGTCGGCGGCAAAGGTCCCCTTCCGTGATGTGCATGTGGTAGAGATCCCAGTTGATCTTCACGTTGGGTGAGTTGACCTCTCGGCAAATCTTGACCGACGCCTCGCTGCCGTAGAGGCAGTGTCCCTTGTGGTCGACGCGGATGTTCATCGGCTCAAGGATGAGCGTTACGCCGTTCTCTTCCGCGATCGGTGCCGCCAGTTTCAGACCGGTGATGATGTTCTTATGCATCTCCTCCCGAGTCATTCCTTTTGGTCGTTGCCTCCCACGACGGTCATGAGTTTGCAATCGAGTTGTTGGGCGACTTTGCACCCTTCCTTGATTGCCTTGACGAAACTTTCGTGGTTCTTAGGATTGTTGAGTCCAGGGACAAAACCCCACGCGGTGAACTGAGCGACGGCAATGCCCAGATCCTTGCATTGGCTGGCGATCTCGGGGATCTTCTTGTTCTGCCAAGGCCAGAACTCGATGGCGGGAAAGCCGTACTCGGCGGTTTTTTGATCCGTTCGTTGAACGGCAATTTCGTCCACCACATCTCGACGTTCACCGCAAACTTGGTGTGCGGCGTCTTGCCGATGCTTTCCAGTCCCCCCTTGGACGTGTCAATCAAATCCTTGTTCGTCGCCTTGGTCTCCTGGGCATTGGCACTTGTCGCAGTGAGCATTGCCGCACCCGCCGCCATCCCCATGACCTCTCGTCGCGTCAACTCCATGGTTGTTCCCCTCGGTCCAAATTCTTCCGCCGACCGGTCGGCCGGACCTTTACTCTCAGCTTTCCCCCGTTCGTTGTCAACGAGTCACTCTCGATTCCGCCGCTCACGGCTCATTTCCGTTGCACGTGGTTGGAAACGCCCCTCCTGGGAAAAGCGGCCAAGCCCTCGGCATGTGCCCGATACCGGCACCAAGGGAACATGGCTGGCGTGGTCAACCTACATCGTGGTAGGATAATCAGCTTCAGAAAGAAATGACGCAATTCGCGGCATCCTTGAATGGGAAATAGGCCACGGCATTACGTTGTTGGGGTGTTGGAGGCGCGTTTGTTTGTCGTGCCCAAAGAAGCCCCTCACCCCGGCCCGCTGGGAGAGGGAGTTCAATGCGGCTATGCCACCTTCGTTTTCTGAGCGGCAATATCGAACGTCAGAAAAGTAATGTCGTAATGCCCGGCCCGGTCGCTGGGAGAGCCTTGACGCTAGCCGCGAGTAGCGGCGTCCATGGATTAGCACGGGCTCCGACATTAGTCTTTTGAGCGGCATAAGTACCGTTTTTTCCTGCCGTTGAATCAACGAGTTCGGCGTTATCGAGGCTTTAAGGAGTAAAGGGAGGCCAGCGCGGAATGTTTCGTGTCGAGTGGACGACGTGCCTTTTACTCCTCTTGTCCGGGGGCGTACGCGCGGACGAAGATCTAGATGCGTTTTTCACTCGCGAGGTGGAACCCATTCTGGTGGGGCACTGCCTGGAGTGTCATGGCACGGATCGAAACGGCGGTCTCGATCTGCGCACGGCTGATTCGTTGTTCCAAGGGGGGGAAAGCGGGCCGGTAGTGGTTCCCGGCAAGCCAGGCGAAAGTCTCTTGTTCGAGCATGTTCAAGGGGGCGAGATGCCCCCCGAAAACCAACTCCAGCATCACGAAATCGCCGTTCTTGAACGTTGGATTCGAGACGGTGTCTCCTTTCCATCGAGAACCCTCGATCCATACTCACGGACCACGAAGAAACGCGCGGGGTATGACTTTTGGTCCCTGCAGCCCATTCGGCGTCCCGACGTGCCGGCCGTTGTTGGAGGCGAAGCCGCGGCAAAAAGTGTTTCACCGATTGACGCTTTTATCGTCGCCAAATTGAAGGAGAAAGGGCTTTCGCTGGCAACGGCGGCGGACCGCCGAACATTCCTTCGCCGAGTCACCTACGATTTGCATGGTTTGCCGCCGACGGAGGCGGAAGTCGAGGCATTCCTCGCGGATGAAAGTCCGCTTGCTTACGAGCGGGTCGTCGATCGACTGCTCGCCAGTCCAAGATATGGCGAACGTTGGGGCCGTCATTGGCTGGACGTGGTCCGTTATGCCGAGAGCAATGGTTTTGAGAGGGATCGGATTCGAACGAACTTTTGGCGTTATCGGGACTATGTCATTCACGCGTTCAACGAGGACATGCCGTACGACCAGTTCGTCAAGGAACAACTCGCCGGCGACGTGATTCGGCCGGGAGATCCGGACTTGCTGGTGGCCACTGGGTTTCTCGTCGCGGGTCCCAAGAACGATGTCGACACGGTCAGCGAGTTGGAACGGATGATCACCCGCCAGGACGAATTGGACGATTATGTCTCGGCGGTTGGCACCACCTTCATGGGCTTGACGCTTGGCTGCGCTCGTTGTCATGACCATAAGTTCGATCCCGTGCCGAGCGCCGACTATTACGCATTGACGGCGGTTTTCAGTGGATTGGACCGGGCGGACAACGTGGTCGCGCCTGCGGAAATGGTCGCCCAAAGGGACAAAGAAACCCGGGATTTGCGTCAACGGATCGCGGACGCCAAAACGCAACTCCAGCGGCTGGCGGAACCCGCGCGCGCCCGTATACGGGCGCAAGAATCCGTGGCTTCGGAAGCAGAACAGCCGGGAAGTCTCCCCGTGGTCCAAGGAACGATGAACGAAGATCCATTCGCCGTGGTGGAAGCGAGATTTGTGCGCATGGTGATTGCCGCCACCAACAGCGGCGACCAGCCGTGCCTGGACGAATTGGAAGTTTATGGCCCGGATGAGGAGCGCAACCTGGCGCTTGCGAGCTTGGGGTCAAAAGCGACGGCTTCTTCGTTGCTACCCGGCTTCGACATCCATCAGATAGCGCATTTGAATGACGGTGAATTAGGAAATGGTCGCAGTTGGATCAGCAATGAACCGGGCAAGGGGACGGCGACGATCGAGCTGCCGGAACCGCGGCGCGTCCACCGGGTCGTCTGGTCGCGAGACCGCTTGGCTCAGTTTCGGGACCGATTGCCGGTCGAATATGCCGTCGAAGTTTCGTTGGACGGTGAACACTGGACGAAAGTGAGCAGTTCGAAGCGTCGTCCTCCAATTCAACCCGGAACGCCGGCCGCGGAAGAGCCGATGTTTGACGGCCGACTGCTCTCGAGTCTCTCGGCTTCGGAAAAAGTGAACTACCTGGCGTTGCTTGGAACCATCAAGACCGCCGAAGCTTCGATCGAACGGCTGCCTCCGCTTCCCAAGAGTTACTCCGTCGTGGTTCGTGAAATGACGGATACCTTCGTGCTCCATCGGGGTCAGGTTCGGGAACGCCGCCAGAAGGTCAGTCCGGGCGCGCTCTCTGCGGTGAAGACGATGGATGCGAATTTGTTCGATCCGAACTCAGATAGCGGGCCCACGCGACGGCTTCGTTTGGCGGAATGGATCGTCGATCCGCGCAATCCCTTGCCGGCCCGAGTTTGGGTGAATCGAATCTGGCACTATCACTTCGGAACGGGACTTGTAGGAACTCCGAGCGATTTCGGATTTCAGGGTGAACGGCCGTCCCATCCGGAGTTGCTCGATTGGCTAGCTAGTGAATTGGTTGCAGGGGGGTGGAAGACGAAGCGGCTGCATAAGCTCATTTGTATGTCCGAGGTCTACCGGCAATCCTCCAAGGTCAGTCCCGCGGCGAGGGAGACGGATGCCGGCAATCGGTGGCTCTCTCATTATCCCGCTTGGCGACTCGACGCGGAATCGCTTCGCGACTCAATCTTGTTCGTCAGTGGAAAATTAGATCCCGCGATCGGCGGGCCGAGTTTTCGACTCTTCGAATACCGGGACGGCAATGTTCCCGACTACGTGCTGATCGATCGTACCGGTCCCGAGACTTGGCGTCGAGCCGTCTACATGTTCAACATTCGGACGTTTCGCGAGCCGTTGCTATCCGCGTTTGATTGTCCGGATCCCTCCGTGTCGACGCCGGCGCGGCAGCGGAGCACGACCGCCTTGCAGGCTCTCTCGCTGATGAACAATCCCTTCATGCACGAACAATCGCGCTTTTTTGCCGAACGGGTGACGAAAGAGGCGGGCCCGGAATTGCCAAAACAGGTCGCTCATGCCTATGGGCTGGCATTGACCCGCCGGCCCTCGGCCGGCGAAGTCGAACGGGCGGTCCGCTTTGTTCAGTCCCACGGGCTTGCCAGCTTTTGTCGGGTCTTGCTCAACTCGAACGAGTTCCTTTACGTCAGGTGATCGGATGAAGAAAAATTCCCGATGCACGGGCCAGCGCCGATTCGTCACCCGGCGCGACTTTTTGCGACAGGCGGGCGGGGGCCTGGGATTGGTCGCCTTGGCGGATCTCTTGCGCGCGGACGATCGACTCAAGAGCGGCGGTGGCCTGCACCACCCTGCAACCGCGAAGCGAGTGCTTCTCCTGTTCATGTCGGCGGGCGTTAGTCACGTCGACACCTTCGATTACAAGCCGGCACTCGAAAAATACAGCGGCCAGCCGTTGCCGGGGGAGAATGTTCAGGACCTGTTCTTCCGCACGCCGGGAAGAATAATGCCCAGTCCATTCCGTTTTCAACGGCATGGCGAGACCGGCCGTTGGGTTTCCGAGATCTTTCCGCAGCTGGCAAACAAGGTGGATGAGTTGACCTTCGTCCATTCGATGGTTGCGGAGGCGAATAGTCACGGGCCGGCGATGTATCACATGAACACCGGGTTCGCGCGAAACGGTTATCCTTCCGCGGGCGCGTGGGTGACGTATGGACTCGGAAGCGAAACGAAAGACCTGCCTGCGTTTGTCGTGCTGATGGATCGAGGCATGCCGCCGGGGAGTGCCGCGAATTGGGGAAACGGGTTCTTGCCGGCCCGTTTTCAAGGAACGGTGTTTCGAAGCGACGGCGATCCAATCCTCGATCTTGCGCCCCCTCGGGACGTTTCGGAGGAAACCCAGCGCGCGAGTTTCGATTATCTACGCGAGTTGAATGAATCACACCTGGCGGCCAACCCCGGGGACGGGGAACTGGCGGCGCGGATCGCGGCGTATGAGCTTGCCGCCCGCATGCAACTCAGCGCGCCCGAAGTAAGCGATTTGTCCCGCGAGTCCGCGGCGACTCACCGTCTTTACGGACTTGATCGGCCGGACAAGGAAGAAGCGCGATTCAGTCGCCTTTGTCTACTGGCTCGCCGTTTGCTCGAAAGAGGGGTTCGGTTCGTCACCGTGTATTGCGGCGGCTCGAACAACAATCCCGAGTTCAATTGGGATGCCCACGCCAACCTGGAAACCAATCACCGACATAACGGGAAGATCTCGGACCAGCCGATCGCCGCCTTGCTTACCGATTTGAAGGCGCGCGGGTTACTCGAAGACACGCTGGTCGTGTGCACGGGGGAGTTCGGCCGGACACCCACGAGCGAAGGATCGAAGGGTCGGGATCACAACATCAGCGGATTCACCCTCTGGATGGCGGGAGGGGGAGTGAAGCCGGGGTACGCGCACGGAGCGACCGACGAGATTGGCTTTAAGGCGGTCGTGGATCCCGTTCCCATTGCCGATTTGCACGCCACCATGCTTCACACGCTCGGAATCGACCACAAACGGCTGACTTTTTACCACAACGGCTTCGAGCAGCGTCTCACCGGTGTCCATGGTCACGTGGTCACGCCACTGCTTGTCCGTTCGTAGAACTAGAGATGCAAAGAGCATCATTCGATCACGTGTTGCTTGCGAATCGAGCGCTCGCGGTTGGGGATGCTTCCGGTTCGTGGGGTATTATCGTGCCCCGTCGTCGCTGACTTCGTAGCGGATGATTTCGACTGCGGGCTCGATCAGTTTCCCTAGGCGGTTTTCTAACTCCCTGAGCCGATCGAGCTTTTTGTCCAGGATGCGCCCTAACTGTTCCCTTCGTCGTTGGAGGCGAGTCTTATTGGTCTGAAGGGTTTCGTTACTTGGCGTATTTGTCCGCTTCAACTCATCGAGTCTCTGCGTCCATTGCTTGATATTGGCCTCTATGTTGGCGATTTCCTTACTTTCCTCCTGGCGCTGATTCTCCAAGGACGCAATGGCATCGCGGGTTTGTTCGATCTGTTGCAGGGTCTCCAACTGTCTAGAGGCTTGCTCTTCCAACTTTTTCAACCGGTCCAATTCTTGCTGCTTGGACGGAGAAACTGCTTTCCCGAAGGCCCGTTTTTCGTCAATAGAGGCTTTTAGTTTATCGAGGCTCTCGCGCGTGCGGGCGAGATCCGCGTTCAATGTTTGCCGAGTCTCCATGGAAAGGTTGTCCGAATCTCGCTTGAGCGACTCCAGCGATTTCGTTTCCTCCATCAACCTCTCTTCCGATTGCTGGTTGGAAATTCGTCGTTCTTTCAAGACTTCTTCGTGAGACGCAATGTTTCCCGAGATTCCTGCTTCTTCACTGTCGCTGGCGACTTTATTCGAGATCGCGGCATCGGCGGCGTTTAGGTCGCGATCGACCGTGTCCAAGGCAACCTCCAACTGCTTGACCTTGTCCGTTTCGCTCGCGAGTCGCTTCTGAATTTGCGCTCGCGAGAAATTGGTGAGATCAGTGAGCAAGGATTCGTGCTCTTTCGCGATTGCTTCCAATTCGACCTTTAGCGTCTCGGCTTGCCGGGCCGCGGAAGAGAACTCGAGCTTGAGGAGCGTGACTCCATTTTCCGTGGGCTGGGGAAACAGCGTCGTTTTCGCGCGGAGTGGATCCGTGGTCCGAAACCGTGGGTCGTTTTCAAGCGAATGAAGCGCGGCGGTAAACTGTGCCGTCGGCACGAGAGAAGCAATCCCCGGCTCGGCGGAACATGCGATCCATGCGATGACCGAATTGGGGGGCAAATGCCGCTTCGGCTCCGGTTCGTTGGCATCGTTCCTTGAAGGAAAGAACGAGATTAGAATCCACAGCGTCAGACCATGGGCAACTGGCATTGGTCGCATGGTGAAAGACCTTTCCAATGGTGGATGCCCTGAGGGAGTCATCCACGGGTATGCGCGACTTATCGATCGGCAAATCCGAAGGGCTTCCATGGTTTGCCGTCTTTAAGAATCCCCTTCGAACCTTCGCGTCGCCGAGAACGACGGCCATTCTTGTTCGTACACGATCAGCCCCCTTGTTCAGTCTCCCGGGTGATTTCCGCGAGCCGTTGAAGTTTTCGCGCGGCGTTGCCCGAGTCGATGGAGTCGGCGGCCAAGGCGACGCCATGGGGCAAAGAAGAAGCTTTCCCCGCAGTGAGTAAGGCGATGGCGGCGTTCGCTAGAACGGTATCGCGGCGTGGCCCCTTTTCTCCCGCGAGTATGGATCGAATGACCGTCGCGCTTTCCTCGGGAGAGGAGACGCGCAAATCCTCTTTGCCGCAGGCGGGTAATCCGAAATCTTGTGCCATCCAGGTCTCGCGCTGGACCCGCCCCTTGCGAACCCGAACGGCGTAGGTGGCCGCCGAAAGGGAGGCCTCGTCCAAGCCGTCTTCGCTACAGACAATGGTCGCGCCCTTGGTTCCCAGTCGAGCGAGCGCTTCGGCGAGCCGTTCCGTCCATGCCGGCTGACTGACGCCAAGCAATTGGAAGTCCGCGTGTGCCGGGTTGCACAAGGGGCCGAGGAAATTGAAGATCGTGCGGAAATGCAGCTGTCGGCGGACCGGCATGACCTGTCGCATGGCCGGGTGCCAGAGGGGGGCGAAGAAGAAGGCGATTCCTGCTTGCGTCAAGGATTCCACCACTGTCGCGGGGGGAGCTTCAATGCGAACGCCGAGGTGACTGAACACGTCGGCGCTGCCGCTCGTGCTTGAAACGCTCCGATTGCCGTGCTTGCTCACGGGGACGCCGGTGCCCGCCACGACGATCGCGGTCGCGGTACTGATGTTAAACGTGCCGGATACGTCGCCGCCGGTGCCGCTGGTATCGACGAGTCCTTCGATGCGCACCGGACAGGGGACCATCTGCTCCCGAAGGACGGTGGCGGCGCCGACCAGTTCATCCACCGTTTCGCCCCGAATTCGCAATGCCGTCAAGAATGCCGCGGCTTGAATCTCGGTACACTCGCCGTTGAGCATCGCGCTGAAGGCTTCGTGTGCCATTTCCATTGTCAATGGCTTGTCGGCTATCAGTCGCTCGAGAATATCACTCATAGACATGGTAAAGCCCCTGGGGACCGGCGAACGCTGCTATTCATTGCCGCTCGGAAAAGGAATGCCGTGGCCCGATGCCAATTCCTGGACGCCGCGAAAGGCAGCTAGCGCCAAGGCTCTTCAAGCGACCGGGCCCAGAACCACGCCACGACTTCTCGGAAGCTCAATAGCTGGTCCTTGTATCTCGATCGCATCGGAAAAGCAATGGCCGCGTGAAACAACGGCCAAACGCAACGCCGCGATGGAAAGGTCCTGCGCCCGATCGTTGGCAATCATCGGCGAATCTGGACTCGTCATCCATCGATTACCCATCCGATACAACCCTCGGCGTTGGCGAGGGAAACGTCGAGGCGGTCGCTCGCTTCACGCCAAGTCGCTTCGTCCAGTTCTCGATTCGAAAACCCTTCGACGACGGCGATCCAAGGACATTGGCAGCTTGGGCCAACACTGGGGAGTGCTGTTTCGTTTCCTTCGACGAAGATAAGATCGGCGCTACAGGTCGAGGGGAGCCGATGACTTGGGATCCATCGCGCGAATAGGGACGATGGCTCGAATGCCCGAATCCGGTTGACGAGATCGGTTGACAGTTCTTCCTTCGACCACCAGATACCGAGTGACGGATGGCAAGGTCCCCCATGCTCCAGGAAAGCATAAGGAATTGGTCCTGCTGGGTCCGAGGCCGTGGTATCCGTGGTTTGGGGGAAATCCGTTAATGCAGTCGCGAGGAATGGTCCGAATCGGTCCGTAAGAGTAATGGCTTCCGGGGAAACGGGCTGCCGCGGAACAAGCAGATTGCAACCCCATTGATGAAAACGTTGAAGCTGTTCCTCGTTTACCGGTGTCTCCATTCGCCCCCGAAACCAATACGGTCGACTGTTGAGCAAGAGTTGTCCCTGTCGGATCGCGAACGACCGCAAGCCGAGCGAGAGAGGTATTTCGTTCTCGGCGACTCGAAAAGCTCCCTTGTAAAGGAAAGGGTGTTCCGGTTCCCAAAGGCAGCTCTCCGGAATGTCGAAGGCGCTCACCTGGATTCGTGAATCGAGTTTCTCGGTCGGGGGAAGGGGGATCATCGAATGTTTGGCGGGCAACGTCGAGGAATAGACGCAATGAGGGCCGGTGATGTTTCCTGCCGACGGTGGCGCTTCTCCTTGGCGAACCAAGAAATGAAGCATTCGCGATGAAGCATCGTTAACCCAGGCCAGGCGGAGCCTCCAATCGGGGGGCATGGTTCGTGCCCCCGATGGAGCGACGGCGGAGTTATCCCCAATCGGTTCCTCGTGGTCTCGATCCCTAAAAGGAGGGAGGGAGTGGCTTGACTCACGTCCCTTCCGCTTCCTGGGAAATCGCCGCCTTAAGGCCGGAGCGATCACTATCGGAAAGCGTTCCTTCGGTTCCTTCGATCCGGACGACGCGGGCGTCAAGGATACGGTCGGACAAGGCGCCGACTTTACCGATACCGAGCACGTTTTCCAGGATGATCGGGCGCGGATTTCCCGGCAGAATCATGATGACGCGGCCGGCGCCGGCAAGCACGTATTCAAACACGTCCGAAATCTCTTTGTTCAGTTTGAGACCTGCCGTCGAAAAGCGTTCGATATCTCCGAGCAAGCCGTGATGGTGCACCAGTTCATTGGCCGTCAATTCCCAGTAGTCGAAGCGGGTCATCGCGAACATTCCCACGAACAACCCGACGAGCAAGATCAGGAAGAAGACATAAAACTCGGTGGAAGCATGGATGTTCCGATTGACGAAGAAATCCTCGAGCGGATCGATGACGGAAAAGCTGTGGTTGAGAAGCAAGAGAAGTAACACCAGAGCTGCTCCGCCCATGGCCAAGGTAAGCGACGTTGCACGCGGGAACTCGAAAGTCAGGACAAGCAGGTTCAATCCAAAAACGCAGAGAAACGCACCTCCCCAGACGTTTTGCCAGTCGGGAGCAAAGTAATTGGCGAGCGCCATGAAAAGACTGAGAACCGCGGTCGGCCAGAGGAAGATCATCTTCGGCCAGGCACGAATCGTCAGTTTCGTAGGCACAGTCTTGGCTTGCGACATTTTTCCATCCCTTCCACATGCGCTTGCGATCCTGGGCTGGCACGCGCCGTTGCCCGGTCGTCGTAACGATGATCCTTCGTTTTCGAGTAAAGCGAAATCCGGGTCCGATTTCAACCCTCCCGTCGATTTCAACACCCTTCGACGATTCGGAATACGGTATTGAAAAGCGCTTTCGAAATGCGGTTCCGAAACTGGATCAAGGGGATTTCGAGTTGACGCCGGGTAATACGCCGTTACTTTTCTGATGCTCAATACTTCGTTCCAACGTCGAGGATCTTGGTTTTCCGCCTCCAAGGTCAAAATGGATTTTTCAAGCCGGTAAACTTGGAGATTCGAACGATTATTTTCCGACAACGGACTTCTCCGCAGTTCGGGGCTTGAGTCTAATCTCCTTTTGCCGCTCAGAAAAGCATTGTCGGGTCCTGGTGCCAGTTTACGGATGCGATGAATTGCGGCTGGCGGTAAGGCCCTGCAGGCGACTGGGCTAGGGAACTATCCATTACTTTCCTTGTGCTCGGAAGCCCCAGGTTTTAACCCACTTCTGCAAAGAGGTTCGTAGATCCGATTCATGAGCTAAACTTGATTGGCGGTTCCAGGGAGCTCATGGAGCTTCAGGTTTTGAAGGTTGCGGCCGGAAAACACTCAGACGCCCCATGAATTTGGGTTTATCGGCCAAAAAACGCATTCGTGACCCGAGACTCGGAAGGTACGGATTCTTTCCCGCAGAGTCACCCTCCTCATGGAACGACCCCGAAAGGGGGAGGGGATGGGGCTTCCTATCTGGGAACGACAAAGACACACGTGTACCCCCCTCAGCACGGAGGCCTTTGCCATGCCGAGCCGCTCGGCGCGTGAAGGTCTTTGGCTCAAAACTAGCGGCCCGGACGGTTCCTGGAGTTCATGTCTCCGTTTTGGGTCGATCTCCGACGCTTGGCACCTAGAGGGAGTTTTTCGATGCAAGCGCGTACCGAACCCTTGGATTGGCCCTTCCGGCGGGTGCCCCAGACGCGACATTGGTTGGATATCGTTGTCGAAGCGGGCGAAGCGGTTGTTTGGACGACGTTATATGTTGCCGCGGTTCGAATCTCCAATGCCGAGGTTGTGGGGACGGTGCCGGTGCTCTCCTTCCAGGCCGGCGTTGCGCTTGGCGCGCTTCTCCGACTGGGTTATCGGGCAAGTTTCTACATTGCTCTAGGCATCGGGATCGAACTGTTGAGCGGCCCGTTGTCGACGCTGGCGGCCACCGCCGTGTTTCTTGGCACGCTCGTTCAAGCCCTTGCCGGCAAATACCTGTTCGATGAACATGATGACATCTCGGTCAACATCACCAATGATCCGCGAAAGCTCGCGCGATTTCTCCTGCTTGGCGCCCTGACCAGCGCGATCATTGGCAGCACGATCCACGCAGCGATGATTTGTGTCGACGGCCTTGCCCCCTGGCCTAGTTTTGGTTGGCTTTGGGTCACGCTGTGGCTTTCGAATGCTTTGGGCATCTTGTTCATCACGCCACTGTTTGTCCGCAATCCCGTGGACGAGATCACTGACGACATCGGGGAGATCACGACCCGAGGGGCGCGGATCTTCGAAGGCGCTTTGCTGGCCATCTGCATGCTCGGCGCGGGGGCGGCGTTGTTTGGCGTTCGACCTTTTGCCGACGGCGTGAATTACCTTTATCTTTTCGTGCCCCTGATGGTTTGGTCGGCGTTTCATTTCGGCGTTCGCGGCGCGTCGTTCGCAGCCCTCGCCGTGCTGGCTCCCGCGTTGTGGGCAACCAGTCACGGAACCGGGGCCGTCTGGAGCGTGTTTGGCGATCTTCTCCGATTGGAGAACGTGATCCGTTTCCAATTCCTGGTGTTGATGCTTGGGGGTACCGCATTGATTCTCGCCGCGGCGGTTGCAGCGTTTCGCGAAGAGGAACTCGGTCAAAAGCGGGCCCAACTCCGACTTCGCCATCAAGTCGATCGTCAGTCCATCGAATTGCGGTCGAGCAATATTTCGCTCCACGCCCAGATTGCCGAACGAGTGCAGGTGGAGGAGGCGCTGCGCGCCAGCCAGGCGCGTTATCAAGAGCTCTTCGAAAACGCCAACGACATTGTCTACACGCACGACCTGCAAGGTCGATTCACCTCTTTAAACAAGGCAGGGGAAGAGGTGACCGGCTACCGTCGCGAGGAACTGCTGGGCAACTCCATTGACCAACTCGTGGTCCCCGAAGACCTCACGCGCGCCAAAGAAATGATTCAGAAGAAGATCGACGCGAACGTCTCGACCGTTTACGAGTTGGAAATCATCGCAAAAGACGGTCGGCGGGTTCCTCTCGAAGTGAGCACGCGGATCATTTACCAGAACGATAGGCCGGTGGGCATCCAAGGGATCGCGCGCGATATTTCCGACCGAAGGCGTGCCGAGGAAGAACGCCAGCGGTTGGAAGAGCGGATCCGCTACGCGCAGAAACAGGAAAGTCTCAAGGGTCTCGCGGAAGGGTTGGCCCACGATTTCAACAACCTGTTGACGCGAATAGTCGCCAATGTCGGCGTCGCGACGCTCGATCTCACACAGGACTCGCCGGTGCGAACGAGTCTAAAAAAAATAGAAACGGCCGCGGATCATGCGTCCGAACTGGTGGACCAGTTGCTCGCGTACGCGGGGAAGGGCAAGCGGAAAGTCGCCGCCGTCGACCTTTCGCTCGTGGTGGAAAAGATGGCGAGCTTGTTGGAGTCCGTGATATCCGAAGACGTGTCGATGGCGTATGACCTTCAGCCAGACCTTCCGCCGGTGGAAGCGGACGGGGCGCAGATCCGCCAAATCGTGGTCAACCTGGTGACGAACGCCTCCGACGCCATTCTCCCGCGCGCGGGGCTTATTCGCATTCATACGGGCAAGACGCTATTGACGTCCGAGGCGCTGCAGGGGCTTGCCGCGGACAAAGGGGTGACACCCGGGGAGTTCGTCTATTTGGAGGTATCGGACGACGGTTCGGGAATCAGTCCGCAAATGCGCGCGCGAATCTTCGATCCGTTCTTCACCACCAAGGCGACGGGTCGGGGGCTTGGTCTCGCCGCCGTCCTCGGCATCGTTCGCGCGCACAAAGGGGCGATTCAAATTGAGAGTCGGCCCGGCGAAGGGACCACCTTCCGCGTGCTGCTTCCCGTCGCTTCGTGCTCGGCGGCGTTGGCGTCCATCGAGAGTGCGGGAGCGAGCCCGTTGAAGTAGTTATTCGTCGGTCTTCGACGCCGGAATGTTCGGCTTGCCCTCTTTCGGTAACTCTTTCTTTTCCTTGTTGTTCTTCTCTTCTTCGGGCACGACGTCGAGATAGTTGATGACCATGACGGAAGGGTCTTTGACCTCGTTTTTCAGGCGATCGATCTCCGTCAGGTTGGCAAGCGCCGCGTCATATCGCTGTTTTGCTCGACTAAAAAGCATTTCCCTTTGGCTCATTTCGAGGATCAAATCTCTCATGCTGGGCTTCTGATCCTTGAGAAACGCGCTAAGGAAATTGTCGACGGTTTGAAGTCGCGCCATGCCGTCCGCAAGGTCGGAGAGGGTCGTGGAGAGTTCCAAATTCAACGGATCGATCCGCCGATGAAGATTGGCGAGCTGTTGCTGGCGCGCGTTTTCCTCGGCGGCGGCAATCTTGATTTCAATATTGCGCAACGCATCCTCTTGTCGTTCCAGTTCCCCTGCCGGGAGAGAATTGTTTTTGGCGAGCAGTCGGGCGGTTTCCAGTTGCTTGCGCTGGACGCGAAACGCCTCTTGCAGTTCGAGAAGCACGCTATCCTTCGCAGGTTTTCCGTCCAAGGTCTTCGCGGTTTCCGTGATTCTTTCTTCCAGTATCCTTTTGCGGGCGGTTAGGCCCGAGATTTCCAACTCTAATTCCCTTTTCTTGCTCGTCATTTCGAGACGCTGTTTCTCGTCGTTTTCCTTCTTTCCCAACTCCTGCCGTACAAACACCATTTCGATCTGAATCTTGTTCACTTCGTCCTGCAGTTGTCGCATTAACTGGTCTTGGTGTTGCCGACGGAGTTCCAACCGGTGTTTGTACTGATGGGTCGCTTCGAAAAGTCCTTGCTCGTAGTGTCGCATGAGCGCATCGATTTCGGATTTTCGGCCGAGTTTTATGTCGGAGTCTTCCAGATGGAGTTGGAGTACGCCCGTTTGGCTCGCGCTGTTTCCGTTGGGGAGCGCGGAAAACGAAACCGCGCTCTTGCCGGAAGAGGGGTGGAAGATTTTCCCGAGCCCCATTTGGATCAGTTCTGAAGAGAGCGGAATAACATTGGGATCGGTCGAAACGGCAACAATCGCGCCGTAATAGTTGTATTGCCGATTCGAATGGTTTGGCTTCGCGTGGTCGGAAGGTTCGTGTCCGGGGGCCTTGCAGACCAGGAATAATCCCGCCAGGGAGAGCAGGCAAAGTCGCGTGGTCATGGCATGTTCCTCGAGGGTAAAGTTGGGTGGTTGAGCCTATCCCGAGCAACGATTGCCCAGGCGCTCTCGGAGTACAGGTTTTTGGCGACGCCGTAGCTGTTTGTTGCTTCACCGATGAGACCTAGTTCGCGTTCGAGCCGATCGCCGAAATCCACGAGCAGGTAGGCCGTTCGCTCCAGCGGGTGAATCGATTTCGGTCGCGATTCCATCGAATCCTCTTCGATCTGGAAAAAGCGGCGTACTTCGAGTCTTGTCTCGGCGGCCGCGAGATGACACTTTACTTCCGCGTCCCGTCGAGCCATCTCCCTGCGAAGGGCTTCGATGGATTCCGTTTTGGCGGGATCGATCACTGGCTTCGTGCCCGTTCGGGTTAGATACGCCGTGCCCGCGGTCAATAGAAGAAACAGGCCGATCGCGGATACGGCAGATCGCCGGCGTCGTCGATGATGCAGAATCCGGCGAGCCTCGGACGCCAGATCAACATCGGGCGTCCGGGACGAAGGACTTCCATCGTCCGCCCGGCGAAGCAGTTCTTTGAATCGCAGGTCATCCATTCAAAAGTCACCCTTCCTTACCGGTCCATTCGCGGCTCGTTGGACCGTGAACCGGCGTGTATCGTGCCTATGTCGCGGAGCGTTGTTTTGAGCAACTCCCTGCCGCGGTGGAGGCGAACCTGGACGGCATTGGCGGAAATGCCGAGAATCTTTCCCGCCTCCGCGGTCGAACGTTCTTCGAAATAGCAGAGAACGACCGCTTCGCGCAAGCGGATCGGCAAGTCGCGAACGGCCTTGCGGACCGTTTCCGTCACGTCTTCGGTTCGCTCCGGCCGTCGGTCCCCGTCAAGGGAACGAGAATGTCGCCAACGGAGAAACGTCACGATTTTCGCGGTTATCTGTCGGCGTCGCTGATGCGATCGGCACGTGTTGACCGTAATCGTTGTTAGCCAAGTCAAAAGGCTTGCATCTCCGCGGTATTTGTCGAGGTTTGCAAGCACGGCGACAAAAACCTCCTGCACCACATCCTCGACATCCGTCGACCAACCGAGGAGTCGACGAGCGAGCCGTGTAACCCGCTCTTGGTATTGACGCACCAATTCCTCGAATGCGGCTGGATCGCGCGCCGCGATGAGTGTGCGCAGACGCTCGTCCGCATTCACTTTGGGCGGGATTCGCTCGGCAACCTCGACTGGCGATGCATCGTCGACCATGCATCCGTTAGACGTGCTCATGGCCGTCAAGCTTACAGGAAAATGGAAAGATCCGCGTTATTTCTCGGCAACGGAAAATACCGTGGGAGACCAAGCCTGTTCCAATAGAGACCGATCTTGTCGGCGGCGCGGGAAGGACTTGAATTAGCGGACGTGTTGGGCTTCGAGGTGGAGTAAGTGTTTTTTGAGGTCGAGACCTTGAGGGGCGGAGTACCCGCCGATGCCCCCTTTGGCGAGCACGCGGTGGCAGGGAACGACGATCGTCCAGGGGTTGTTCGCCATGGTGCTACCGGCGGCCCGATAGGCGTTCGGGCTCCCCGCCTGGGCCGCCAATTCGGAGTAGGTGGAAGTTTTTCCGTAGGGAATCCGCCGGGCAAACTCCGTTACTTTCCTTCGGAACGGGGACAGAACGGTCTCGTCGAGGAGGATCTCGGAAAAGTCAATGATTTCCCCCTTCGCGTAACGGATGAGCAGGTCGGCGACTTTGGAACGGGAACCGACAACGGCGCCGGCATGGTTTCGAAAGAGAACCCGTTCGAGTGACGGTAGGTCCTCGGAACCGATCCGTGCGAGAAGGAGTCGATCACGGGATTCGACGACTCCCATCGGTCCGAGTTTCGTCTTGAAAACGGTGATGGTCACGGGGCGATCGACGACATTTTTCATCCTCTGGCCCCGGTATTCAACACTTCGTTTTCGAGGGGTTGGCGAACCATGGTCTCGATGTTCTCGCGTGGCGTGTGGCGCGCTGATTTTCGGAAATAGGCCAAGAGAACGAACGCGATGTTGGCGACGGCGACCGAGAGTACGTAACCTCGTCCGCCGCTTCCGAAGGCGTAAGCATGAAGACCCGCGCCGAGGACGAAGTTCACACCGTACCAGGCCATCACGACGCCGGAGAACGCGAGAACCGAGCCCGCCAGCAGACCGAAGAGTTGGAAGAGCCCCGCGAACCTGCCGTGCAAAATGATCGCGTAGCCGATGAGGGCAATAAGCGCCCAGGTTTCCTTAGGGTCCCATCCCCAGAAACGTCCCCAGGAGTCCGCCGCCCACCATCCGCCAAGAATGGTGCCGGCGGCAAGAATAGGAAACCGACCTGGATCGCGCGATAGGCGAACATGGCGATCGGCTTGATCACTTCCGGCCTGTCCTTCCCGAGCACGTAGTAGACCATTCCCACGTTGCCCAGCCCCCACGCGAGCATGAAAGCGCCGTAGCTGGCAACGATGGTGAGAACGTGGATCGTGAGCCAGTAATTGCTGCGGAGCACCGGCTGCAAGGGAGAAATCGTCGCTCCCATGTCGATTGGCATGATGTACGCGAGCAACGTGGAGAGGGCGATGAGCAGGGCCGCGGTCATTGGCACGATCCGGTGATGGTAGATCGTGCCTAGAGCGACGGCGATGGTCGCGGCGATGAAGGACGACCAGATGATCGTCTCGTACATGTTCGTCACGGGGGCACGACCAGAGATCATTACGCGAAGATACATGCCGTAGATCATCATGCCCATGGCGGCGAGAAGCGTGAGATAACCGACCATGTACGGGTACCGATTCGTGATCCCCAGGCTGAGGGCGAGGATGATGGTGGCGGCGATCGCCAGCACCGCCGTCCAAAGAAACGGCTGCAACGAGTTGTAGTGAACCTCTTGATCGATCGCGGTTTGCGCTGGGTAAATGTGCGATCGGCTGCCGAGTTCCTTGAGCGTGTCGGCGAACTGCTGGGAACCGGCGTTGAACATCTCGGGCTTGTTTTCCAGCAAACCTTGACGCGCCTGGAAGAAACCAGCGCGCAGCCGTGCAATGGTTTCACTGGGATATTCGCTCGCGACTCGTTCGTTGTCGATGATCAAGGCGACGAGAGGGAGCCAGTCCTGCGAGTCCTTGGACTGATTGGGGCCGACATGAAGATTGAATCCCAGCCGAAGGTGCGCGAAGTTCATGTACGCTTCGTAGACGTCGGCAGCCTTTTCTTCCGCGGGCGCAAGATCCAACTCCGCGCGCCGTTTCAGCGTGATCTCGCCAATCCAGTCGCGGAATTCCGCGTTGGCCGCCACCGTGCGCGAAGATACGCCCTTGATCGTTTCCGGTTTGAGCACCGGAGTCATGGCCTCGAACCGGGCATTGATCATCGGCAGTTCGTCCCACGCGTCCGGCTTGTGGAACCGCCAATAGATCTTGTCGGGCGCGTCCATGCTCATGGCCTCGCCCGATTCATCCGCGAATTCGCGGAAATGTTTCACCTGATCCCATCCTTGCCAGGTCAGAAGCCAGGTGACGTAAAGTTCGACGGCAGGGTATTTGCGATCGGCGACGCGTGCGGGCCCGAACTTGGTGGTGCCGGGAACAAAATTCTCGATCGATGGTGAAAACGCCGACGCGATGAGCGCCCGATTGAATACGGGCAGTTCGGTCGGACCAAGTCCTTGAGACTTCTTTTCGAGCAGTTTTGAGGCGACTTCGGGAAGCTCGATTCCCTTCCAGGCCTGCTCGTCATAGAGATCGCGAAGTCCGAGGATGTCGTTGAGTTCGAGGATTAGCATGGATTTGGCGTCATCGACCGCCGCCAGTTCCGCCTTGAGCGATCGATACTGCTGCACGAGTTTATGGCTTTCCGCCTCGGCGGCCTGTTGGGCAAGTTCGGTTTCGAGCTCTTCCAAAGGGAGAAGCGCGCCTTCAGCGTCGACGTGATTGTTCTGGACCGCGACGACGTCCGCTTGAAGCTGCTTGAGTTTCCCGTGGCGCTCCGCGGTATCCCAGTTCAGCTTGCCGAGGGATTCCTTGAGTTTCGGCGAGAGCTTTTCCGCCACCCGTTTTTGGGCGGGATTCTTGGGATCTTTAGCGGCTTCGGCGAGAGCTTTCGCGAGTCCAGGCCAGTCGCGAATATCGGCGATGCTGAGGGGAGCGAATCCCTCGGGCGTCAAGGAGCCACGCCCGGCGACACCGACGATGAACTCCCAGGCGAGCGTGTCCAGCGGCTTCATGCGGCCGCCCTCTTGGACGACGATGCTTCGCCACGTGTCCCAGTGAAAGGATTTCCCGTTCTCCACGTTTCCGGAATCGGCGAGCACAGGCGTGCTTGTCACGAAAAGGATGCACGCCGCCAGGCCCAACACGCTGGAAATCCCGCGACCCGTTTTCCAAAGACCCATGTTCTTTACCTCGTTCTTCGTTTGGCGAGTGATCCGATACTTTCGGTGCAATCTCTCGAGGATGCCTCGTTCCCGTCCTTCGAAGTTTCTGAAGGAAAAGGTTGCCACCAGGCGATGTCCAAAAACGGTTGAGTCAGGTCGTTGCAGCCAACACTTCCGTCGAGTGTGGTTTCAATGCTTTCGATTCTTCCTGTCGGCTTGGGGACTTTTTGAAGTAGCCTCCCAGGTAGAACATTATCACGATGCCCGTGCACATGATCATGGCGCCCGCATATTTGACGTTCAGTCCGGGGTCGTGGGCGACGGTGAATGTGGAGACGGCAGGGCCGTCCTCTCCTTGGGGCCGGTCGATGCCCGACTGATAGAGCGTGTAATGATTCCCCGCCGAATCGGTGTAGTGAAGGGGGGCGTTCATGGTGACCACCGCCGTTTGCTCGCGCCCGCTCGGCTCGAACAACGTGACCTTGCTGGTGTACATGGCAGCCATTCGCGTCCCCGGGTTCTTCGGCTCCTCGAAACTGTCCAGCCGAATTTCAAAAGGAACTTCGGTCTCGGCGATGTCATAGCTGACGGTCACGACCCGTTCGCCGAACCGTTTCCCATTGGTCATTCCCCTCGTCAAGCCGGTCTTGAGCATCTCCTTGCCCGACTGCAGTTCGACGACGACTCCCGGCGTCCCCTCTTTTCCACGCTTGGGGGGCTGCGGTTTGAGGAGCAGATCGGGATGCGAGCCGGTCAGGAAGGATTTGGGGACGAAAGAGAACCCTGCAATCGACGGGTATTCCTTGTTAAGAGTCGCTTCCTCGGCGGTAATGAGTCCATCCTTGCCGAAGGCTCGGTAGCCCAGTCGCCCTTTGCCGGAACCGTCCTTGAGAACGGTCAGGTGCACCACCGAAGGGAGATCGGCGGGAAAATAGGAAAACAAGTGATCGGTTCCCTGCCGTTTCGCGAGGATCTTGTTGAACTCGGGAACGGCGCCGAACGTGAGATATTCTTTCTCCTTGCCTCCTTGCGTCACCTTGATGACCAAGGCGGGGTTGACGGGTACGTCTCCCTCGCTGATCAATTTTCCCTTCGGGCCGGGCTTGGCATTGGGGAGGTACTCAGCGACCTGGATTTGGATATCCGTGCCAGGGACCGTGAGGGGCGCTTTGCGGAGTTCCTCGACGCTGAAGACATGATGCTTGCCCGCGTGCGAATAGCCGAGACTTCCCAAAAGTCCACTCGATGGTTCCCGAGGCACGGCCTTGAGGAAATGTTCGAATTCCGCGTCACTATCCGAGCCCCAAAGGATGATGGTCGCGGGACCAAGGTTGGCGCGGCCGGTGTCTCCCATGTCGTCGGCAACGATCCAGTCGGTCATGTCCGCTCGCATGGGATTGAACAGTCGATACTGCACCGCGGGGGGCCCGATTCGTCCGCCACGTACGTCTTTTCCGGCAGGCAGTTCGCGTAGTATTTCGTGATCCGGAGTGTGTCGCCCGTTTCCAGCTTGAACTCTTCGACATGGTCCTTGCCCCAGGGAATCGTGCCGAAAACCTTATGTCCCCAGGTGAAGGGGCCAAAGTTCACGGGGATTACCTGCCGGCTTTGCTTCCCGTCGGCGGTCCGCGTGGTGACGATCATCCGCTGCGTGCTTTGATCGTAGATCTTGTTCGCTTTTTTCCCCTCTTCGACCGGCATGACGGTGTCGAGATGATTCATGGCTGTGATCATCGAGCCAGCGAGGATTGTCAGCAGGCCGGCATGCGTGATGACGAAGCCGGTCTGGTAGCGGCGCCAAGGAAAGCGGATGAGCGCGGCGGAGAGAACGTTGAGCGCGAGCAAGGCGAGCAACAGGCCGAAACGCCAATGGCCATAAACGAAATACCAGGCCCCGGGCGTATGAACTTGAGATTCGACGAACGTACCGATCGTGCATTCAACGATCAGCCAACTCATCAAAAAAATGGCGAGCTTGAGCGACGCGAGGAACTCGAAGACGCGGTAGAGAAGTCGCTCGACCGGGTGCAGCTTGGCAAGTTCCTCGGCGGGAGTCGGTTTTCGAATGGCCGGTGCTCGTTGGTTCATCAAACATCCTTCAGTCGCGGCGTAACCCAATTCGGTCTGGCGGGAATGTTTCGGGGTACAAATAGACTACGGTTGCGCGGTCGCGAATCGATGGCGTAACGCGGATTCGTGGCAATTCATGCAGACGGCCAATTCGGCGGCAGCCAATTGGAGCGTGGCGTGGGAGGGACGATGGAGCCGATCTAGAACCCGGAACATCCATTGCTGCTGTTCCTCCGTGTAATGAGGAACGGGGACGGCGGCGTGGACCGACGGGTCTTTCGCGAGGCTCTTGCGGGAGGTCGCATCCCAACCCAGGCTTGCGGTCGTTCCGAGGGCAAGGCCGACGATCAGCACGGCGGCGTAGGAAGCGTAGACACGCCAGGTGGTCAAGAATCCGTTGCCGGCGGGGCGCGTCCTGGTCGCTTCGGACATCGCGGGGCGTTGCTGGAGTTCCTCTTCAATCTTCTGTGTCCAGAACGGCACCAGGTTAATGCCGTTGACCGGAGCACCCCGGTCCAGGAGCGCGAGGGCAGGCTGGAGATCGTCGAGGACGGCCTGTTCCTCGGGAGTTTGCGGCCTGGGCCGACGAGCCATGTCCCCTTGTGCAAGATCCTCGAAGAATCGATCGTTCATGTTTGACTCTCCTGTTCCACGCGGAGCGCCGTCGCGAGTTTTTCCAGCCCGTATCGCACCCTGCTTTTGGCGGTCGATGGCGTACATTCCATGGCTTCGCCGATCTCAGCGAAGCTCAGATTCCCGAAAAACCGCATGCGGATGGCGTCCGCCTGTTCGACGGGCAATCGATAAAGCTGTTTGGCGAGATGTTCTCGTTCCTCGGCCTGTTCGAGCTGCTGATTCGTTTTGGCCTCAAGAGTGGACTCTTTCTCTCCCAGGGGGGTCGCGGCGATGTTCTGGCGTTTTTTCCATGCCCCCTTGCACCGATTGACGAGAATGGTCCACAGCCAACCCCGAAAACTTTTGGCGGGATCGAACGCGTGCCGCGCTTCAAATACCGCCAGGAATGTTTCTTGAACCACGTCTTCCGCCAAACCGCGCGACGACAGCCGACTCTGCGCGTAGCGGAACATGGCCGACTGATTCCGGGCAACTAGGCCCGTGAACCGGTCGATCTCGCCGGCTTTCACCCGCAACATGTCCGCCGTGTCTTGGTCGGGCAAACTGGATTACTCCAATCCTTGGCAAAAGGGGCGGGATCGTTCTCCGAAGCCCTTGGGCCCGTGGAAGAATACGTTCGCGAGAGATCGACCCAACATGGAGTGGTTCGGTGATTCTTCGTGTTTCAGCGATCGTGGAAGAATCCGCACCCTCGCGATTCCTCGACAGGCAGCAAAGCCGGTTCAGAATCTTGATTCATTCCATCGAAAGCAGCTCCCTACCTGTAGTAGTCCCGCCGTTTCCCCAAAGATCTAACGTCGCATAGAAAAGGGGAAAAACATCCTTCGCCTTGTCTCAAGAGATTGTATGCGAATCGTTTGCGTGGACCTACTGCATCTCGGGTTTTGAAGGTCGATACCGTTTACCTGGCTCGAGGATCCCGCGGGGCAGGGAAAAACATTGGGGACAAAATTGGCTGATTGTCCAGGAGATGCTGGAAGGGGGCGGACTTGCTCTGTTAAATGGAGGGATCGGAAAATTCTGGGTCTTCGGAAAGGAAACTCTGGCCGTGGCGAAAGCACCTGTCAAGGAAAACCAGTTTGATGAGCGTAGGGAAACGCTAGTCATCGAAAGAAAGACCACCTTTGCCCCTGATCTGAAGATCGACGCCGCCAAGCGGAACGCCCTGATCGACGCAGTGCACCGCCATCCTGCCGACGTCAAGAAGCTGGAATACATCCGCTGTCCGACCGGGTTCATCCGCCACATCACCGTGACGGAAGAGGACCTGACCTCCCTCAAATTGAAGTAAACAGCGCGTTTCACCGGCTGCAGCAACACCGTTTCGAAACCTCCAAGGTCCGCCAAGCCGGTCCGGCGGTGTTGCCAATACGTGGAATGGTTGTCGCGCAGGGGGCGGATCCACGAGCCTTTGTCAACGAAGGGGAGCGCCGTGCGACTGATTCGACTCCTTCCTCTAGTTCCTGCCTTCATCACCGTCGGCACGATGGTTTCCCAGGTTTCTGGGCAGGGTTTTTCCCCGGACGACGCGCTTAAGAGAATGTCCGTGGCCAAGGGGTTTCATGTTGAGCTCGTCGCCAGCGAGCCCATGATTCGCCAGCCCGTCGCGATGAATTTCGATGATCGTGGTCGCCTTTGGGTCATTCAATACCTGCAATACCCCAATCCCGTCGGACTCAAGGCAGTCAAAGTCGATCGATACCTCCGGACCGTTTATGACCGTGTGCCGGAGCCTCCTCCCAAAGGGCCGGTCGGGGCGGATCTGGTCACCATCCTTGAAGACTCGAACGGGGATGGCAAGGCGGACCAATCCAAGAATTTCGTCACCGGCCTTAATCTCGCCAGCGGATTGGCGATCGGTCATGGTGGGGTTTTCGTCGTTCAGCCTCCCTACCTCCTCTTCTATGCCGACCGAGATCGGGACGATAAGCCAGACGGCGACCCGGAGGTCTTGCTAACCGGCTTCGGCATGGAGGATTCCCACGCATTCGCCAACTCGCTGCAATGGGGCCCGGATGGTTGGCTTTATGGCGCGCAGGGGAGCACGGTGACCGCGAAGATTCGGGGCATCACGTTTCAGCAAGGGATTTGGCGGTTTCATCCGGTGACCAAGGAGTTCGAGCTCTTTGCCGAGGGGGGTGGGAATACCTGGGGGCTCGACTTCGACGCGCATGGCAACGCGATCGCGGGAACCAATTTTGGACATTCTGCCATGCTGCACCAGATGCAGGGAGCCTACTACGTCAAGGGATTCGCCAAACACGGCGAACTGCAAAACCCTCATGCGTACGGCTATTTCGAACATGTTCCTTACTTCCTTTTCAAAGGGGGACACGTAACCTGCGGCGGCGTGATCTATCAGGGGGGATCGTTTCCGCAGAAAATGAACCAACAGTACGTTGCCGCCAATTTGCTTTCGAACGCTATCTACTGGCATGTCCTCGAAAGGGACCGTTCGACGTTCAAAGCGCGTTTCGGGGGGGATCTGCTTCTCGCCAACGACACCTGGTTTCGTCCGGTCGATTGTGCCGTTGGGCCGGATGGATCGGTTTACATCGCCGATTGGTATGACGAGCGCGCCAATCACGTCGATCCCAAGGACGACTGGAACAAGACCAACGGCCGGATTTACCGCATCCAGGCGGACAGCGCGCCGAAGGTTGCGCCGCCTGACTTGTCGAAGAAGACGTCGCGTGAACTCGTGGATTTGGTGAACCATCCGAATGAATGGTTCGCGCGCACTGCCCGACGGCTCTTGGCCGAGCGTGCGGAGGCCGCGGTGGCGACCGAACTCGAGCCCGTGGCGATATCGGACGCCGACCCTGCACGCGCGGTCCAGGCGCTTTGGGCCTTGAACGGAGTCGGGGGGCGGACGGAGAAACTCACGGTTCGCTTGTTCTCCAGTCCGCATGAAGACGTCCGAACGTGGAGCGTGCGTTTAGCTTGTGACGCCAAGGATGTGCCGCCAATCGTTCACGAGGCCTTGGTGAAACAAGCGGTGAAAGAGACCAGCCCCGTCGTTCGAGCGCAACTCGCCGCCTCGGCGAAACGGCTACCGGGTCCCAAGGCGCTTCCCTTGATAGCGGCTTTGCTTGAACACGGGGAAGATGTCGACGATCCCTGTATTCCGCTGCTCTTGTGGTGGAGCCTGGAGGACAAGGCGGTGAGCGACCGGGCACTTGTCCTGAGGCTTTGGCAAGATCCCGGGTTCTGGAAATTGCCGCTGGTGAAGAAGCATCTGGTCGAGCGGTTGGCGCGCCGCTACTCGGCTGGAGGAACGGATGAGGATTACGCTTCCTGCGCGGCTTTGTTGTCCCTAGTACCCAATTCGGATTCCGCGGCGCTCGTGGTGGCAGGGATGGAGAAAGGGATGGCGGGACGCCGGTTGCCACAGGTTCCATCGCCACTCGAAGAGCCCCTCGCGAATCTTTGGAAAGAGAACAAACCAACGATCCCACTCATCAGGCTCGCGGTCCGGTTGGGAAGCGTTCCCGCCTATCGGCAATGTCTGGCCATCGTCGCGGATCATCGAAGGAGTCCAAGCGACCGAACGGCGCTCCTCGAACTTCTAGGCCAGGTTGGAGATGCCGAGTGCATCGAGCCGTTGTTAGCGATTCTCCGAGACCATCAAGCGAATGGCATCAAACTGGCGGCTTTGTCCGCGCTCGAGCGATTCAACGACCCAAGGGTTCCGCAGAATCTACTCGACCTTTATCCCACCTTCCCAGGGGATTTACGCGATCGCGCGCGGAACGTGTTGGCGAGCCGAAAGCCTTGGGCTGCCATGCTCTTGGAAACGGTCGATGCGGGCAAGATCGATCCCAAAGAAGTCTCCGTCGAGCAACTGAGGCGGATTAAACTTTTCGAGGACGCGTCCCTGACGTCAATTATCGAAAAGCATTGGGGCAAGATTCAGGAGCAGACTCCGGGCGAGATCGCCGCCCGCGTGCATGGGATCAATGTCTCTCTCGGTTTGGCGCCGGGAGACGCCGGCAAAGGGAAGCCACTCTTCCAGAAGAATTGTGGAACCTGTCACTCTCTGTTCGGAGAAGGGAACAAAATTGGTCCCGATCTCACGGGAGCGGATCGTATGAACCGGGTGTTTTTACTCTCGAACATTGTCGATCCCAGTTCGGTGATTCGAAAAGAATACATGAATTTCAACGTGTTGATGTCCGACGGCCGTCTGTTGACGGGCCTCATGCCCGAATCGACGGCGGACACCGTGACCATTTTGGACGCCAAGAACGAGCGCACGGTGGTTTCGCGAATGGATATTGAAGAGATCCAGCCTTCCGCCAAGTCCCTCATGCCCGACAAAATCTTGGATGGGCTCACCGCCGCCGAGGTTCGAGATTTGATGGCTTACCTTCAGAGCGATCCCGACAAGAAGTAGATTCTCGTCGCCGGATTCCATTGCTGCTTCGAAATGTAATGCCGTCGTCCGCCGGCAGGCATCACGCCAAATCCCTCCAAGCGGTGGGGCAGTAAATGCTCCGTTACCCTTCTGACGCTCAATGGACGGCAAGAAAGAAAACCAGGGTGTCCGGAGGCGATCTCCCCAGTTCGCCGGCCGGACACCCTGATTTTTTGTCGCACGCGGCCTGTGGGGCGTCGGCCGCGGTGGTTTAGGGCCAGGGTGTCCGGGGATGTTCTCCCCAGTCCATCTGCCGGACACCCTGGTTGTTTTGTCGCCGCCCGTGGGGGAATGGGAAAATCGGTCCCCAAGCGGACAGCCTTTCAAAATTTTTTTGAATCACGGCTCCCTTACGGGAGGTTTTCAGCGGAGCAAGCCAGGATGCCCTTGGGTGCTCTCCCCAGTTCACCTTCCAGGCATCCCGGCCTTCGTGCCCGCTGTCATTGGGGAATGGGAATCTGCCGGCAAAACCGGACAGAGAAAAATGGATTTCCTTAAGAAAAAGTCCCCTCTTTCACAAGCGTCTTTGCTGTAAGGGATTGCGGCATTTGCGTTGAGGGGGATTTCGCGATTGAGCGATGTCATGACGAGAAAAAATGACAGGGTGGGAAACTGGAGATCCATTGCCGTTCAGAAAAGTGGCCGGCTTAGCGCCAAGGCACTCCAGGAGACCGCAGGCCGCGATGACTTGCCATACTTTACTGAAGCGCAGTCGAGAGAATGGTCGCCGTGGGGCGGAGAAGGTGGGATGCCAAAGTACATCGAAGGGGTGGTCGAATCTCGATGGGTTGCGAGGAATGCTCGCCCCCTCCCCGAGATCGGGGAGGGGCCTTGCAAGAGATTTAGCCCTCGCTGCCGATGCAACCGGGAAAAGTCTGGCCACGGACCGGGCGGAAATCGAGTGCCGGATGCTTAAAACCGTCGGTCATTTTGCATTTGGCGCTGGCATAATGCACGGTCATGACCCGTCGATGCCGATTGCTGAAATTCGGGCCGGTGCGATGCAATAAGTGTGAATGGAAGAAAACACCGGTTCCGGGCGGTAGGTCCAGGACCACTTCGTCGGGAGAATTGTCGTAACCTTCGACGCCGAAAACGCCGTAGTTGACCATGTCCCCCGATGGAGACTGGTGCGGCAGGACGTCGAGCTTGTGTGAACCCGGGATGACGGACAGCGTGCCATTTTCCGCGTCCGCGTGGTCGAGGGGAACCCAGGTGCCCAAGATCAAGTCGTGCGGTCCGAACGGAAAATACATCGCGTCCTGGTGGAACGGGTGGACGGCATCGACCCCCGGCGGTTTGTAGATCATCATGATCAAGAACGCCACCAGATCCGGTCCAATCAACTGTTCGATGACGTCGAGCAGATTCGGGTGCGCGGGATAGCCCCGGAAGAAGTCGTCGTAGCGGTCGGGATTGAGGAGCTTCCAGATTCCCAATTCCGGATCGTCGACCTTGAGAACGCCCCGTGCGACGCGGACGTCGCGGACGATCATTTTCTCCCCTCCGGTGGGAATCTGGCCGAGCGCGTACTCTCGCGCTTTCTGTTTGTATTTCGTCATTTCCTCAACGGTGAGGATGTTGGGGATGACCAGGTAGCCCAGGTCGGCGTACTGTTTCTTTTGTGCCGCCGTCAGTTCGATACGCGAAGTCGCGGTGCTAGACACGTAATTATCCCTCCCATCGTTGATCCCCAAGTCAAAAAGAAATGATAACCGCTGGAAGGGTTTAGTCCAAGAGGTTCAGGAGTTTAGCCCATGAGCTTTTGGTACGCCATATAGACCGAAGCCGCAGCCATTAGGGCAAAGGAGATCCAAAGCAAGGCGAACCAAATAGGGCCCCCCTGGATTCTTCGGTCCGTTCGTTTGTAGGCAAAATACATGACTCCATAGCCAATGAGGGGGAGCATCATCGCTTGCATCACGCCACTTAGCATGACCATGGTGACTGGTTCCTTGAGGAACAGATACGCCACGGTGCAAAAAATCGGGAAAACCACGCAGAAAAGAGCGATGGTGAATCGGCGTTTTTCCAGGCTCTGGCCGTCATAGAAGCCGGCAATCGCGAGCCAATCGCTCAGCATGCGGGCGTTGGCGGCAGTGGCGATCAAGAACGTCGAGTAGAGTACGGCAAAGGCGCCGACCAGAAAGATGCCGTCCGCGTAACTGCCGAAGGTTTCCGAATACATGATGCTCAATCGTTCGACCATCTCGGTTTTTTCCGGCAAGGTACCGTGCTGGACGTATTGCGGATGGAGCAGGGCGGCGCCGAGAAGGAAGAAAGCAACCGTCGGGACCGTGAAAAAGAGCATGGAGACCCAGGCGTCGACCTGCATTACCTTGATCCATCCACGCGCTCGACCGGCCCATGCATCGTCCCCGGTCCGCGCGCCAACGAACCGACCGTACCCCTTTTCCATGCACCAATATGGATAGGCAATCAGTTCGGAGGCTCCGACGCCCGTGATGCCAAAGGCCATGAGTGCCGTCCCGATGGCGCCCGGGTTGTCGGGGAATTGGAACTTGAGGCCGCCGATGACGTCGCTGGCCGACATGGCAAACGGCGTGAATTGGATCTGAAAAGACGTGTAGATCGTGATCGCGGTGAAGGTGGCGACGAGGACGAGAGAGGCCTTTTCGATGAAGCCATAGCGTCCGCGCCAGAGGAGAATGATGACCGACAATCCCGTCAGGATTGCCCAGATGTTTTCGGACTGGGGACCAAAGACCGGAAAGGCGATGCGCAAGGCTTGCGCGACGCCGCCGCACATCGCCCCCATCTGCACCAGGCTGGCGATCATCATTCCCAGCCAATACCACAAGAGCCAATTGACCCGGAAACGTGGGCCAGGAAGTTCATTGAAACTTTCCAGCGTGGTCCTCCCGGTCGAAATGGCGTATCGCCCGATTTCGATCTGAAAGAAGACCTTGATGATGCAGCTGAAAAGGATTAGCCACAAAAAAATATAACCGCTTTCCGCGCTGAGCAACGGTGTCGCGATCAACTCGCCGGAACCGACGATGTTCCCCACGAGAATAAGTCCGGGCCCAAGATGGCGAACGACCCCCCAAAACGTCGTGGGAGCTTCGATGACATTGGTTTTCGGAATCGGCTCCGTGGTCAGTGTAGTCGTCACGCCCGGCGTTCCCCTCGGGATTTGGAGTGTCGTGGAAATCGGCTTATGGTAAACTGTCGGGCAACCGGGATGGGAACGTCGCCGACGCCAAGGCGAGCGTCAAGACGAGCGGAAAGCAACCCCGCCGTCATTTTGTTTCCAGTCAGCCGAAATACCCGTGACAGGACAAAATACTCGCATCCGTGAATTGATCGCGAATAAAAAACGGAGTCTTTCCAT
Source organism: Planctomycetota bacterium (assembly GCA_046350335.1). Taxonomy (GTDB): domain Bacteria; phylum Planctomycetota; class Planctomycetia; order Kolteriales; family Kolteriaceae; genus JAXMAQ01. The sequence continues at coordinate 70,144 of JAXMAQ010000004.1, read as the reverse complement.
GAATCGTGAAGTTTCGTGGCGCTCGGCCATCGGGTCGTCGTTGATAGGAGGGCTCTCGCTTCTCCTGGTGTTGCCATTGGCTTGGGCACAAGAGGCGGAAGGGGACAAGGACGAAAAGCCCGCGAAGGCCTCGAAGGTTGCCAAGAGTAAGGCGGCTTTTGGTGACGATGACGAAGAAGAGAAGGGTGAAAAGCCCGACGATGGCGAAGAGTTCGGCGGATCGCGCAAGGAAAAGCCGAAGGCGGCTCCCAAGAGCAGCGTCAAGGGGACCGCGAAAACCAAGTCCACCGCCGAAAAAAAAGAAGCGTCCAAGGAGGACGTCCAGGACAGGGAGAAGCAAAAGCTCGTCAAACAGATCGAAAAACGGCTGGGAAAAAAGGAAGACGGCTATTTCGTCTTTCAAGTAATGGAACAGAAGGTCGTCGAGACGGAGGCCGCGACCGAAGAGCAGAAATCCAAAGTGGGAAATAGTCGTTTGCCGTTTGTTCCCGTCGAGGAAGTGGAATTTCACGTCGTCGAAGGGCGTCAGGCGGCGGCGGATTTTATCGCGGACTACATCTCCAAATACCCGCCCCCCGACAAGAAGTCGAGCCGGAGCAAGCGGCAGAAAGGGGATGTCCTAGAGATCCCAGCTCCCCAGAGGGGATGGGACTTCATCCGTGCGTTTCCGGATACGCAGGAGGGGAACCTGGCCGCCCACGAACTGCGCGACCAGGTCATGGCGAACTATAAGCAGAAGCAGTGGGGAGGCAACAAGAAATAAGTCCCGCCGAGTACTTCAATTGATTTGGCGCTCTTCATGAAATCATGGGGGGCTGGCGAAATCCCCTTTGCCGGCCCCCCCTCGTTTTTTTGTCTTCGCTCGCCAGCAACCCCTGGTCGGTTTATTCGCGGGCGGGCCTTGCCTCGACGTCAGTCCACGCGAAGCATCTGTCGATACGTTTCGTAGCGTTCTTCGATCTCTTCTTTCGACGTCCGTTTGAACCGTTCGAGGCTGTAGTCCTCCACGTTGAGGCTGGCGGTTACCGTCGCGTAGGCCATGGCTCGTTTCAGAGTGACGGCGTCGAATCGACCTTCACGCGCCAGGTATCCCATCAGGCCGCCCGCAAAGCTGTCCCCCGCGCCGGTTGGATCGACGAGATTTGGCGTGGGATATGCGGGCATCGCGAATACTCCGGCGTCGCTGAAGAACATCGCGCCATGCTCACCCTTCTTGATGATCGCAAACTTTGGTCCACATTCGAGCACCTTGAGCCCCGCGTTCACCACCATGTCTTCATCCGTGAGCATGAGCGCTTCTTGATCGTTGAGAACGATGCCGTCGATCTGACGCAGCAGTTCTAGCAGCGGATCGCGCGCGGTTTCGATCCAGAGGTCCATGGTGTCGGCAACGACCAATTCGGGAGCTTTCACCTGATGGAGCACTTTTCTCTGAACCACCGGGCTTCCGTTGGCTAGAAAGACGAATCGGCTGTCCCGGTAACTGTCCGGAAGGTCGGGATCGAAATCGCCGAAGACGTTGAGCTGAACTTCGAGCGTCTCGCGGGAGTTCATGTCCTGGCTATAGCGCCCTTTCCAGCGGAAGGTCCGCCCCATGACCTGCCGCAATCCGGTGGCATCAATGTTCTCCCGCTGATCGAGGAATTGATAATACTCGTGGGGGAAATCCTCGCCGACCACGCTCACGAGTCGAACGGGGCAGAAATAACTGGCGGCATAGGCAAAATAGGCAGCCGACCCTCCCAGCGCCGAGGATGCCTTGCCGTTGGGCGTCTCGACTTCGTCAATGGCCACCGAACCTACTACCAAAAGTGACATTGTGGTTCCCTCTTTCCCCTCAGGGGACTGTTGGCTGCTTCGGACAATCCCGATGCCATGTATGCTCTGACGTAAACATAGTTAGCAAAACAGTTCCTGACTGGAAATGCACACCAAATTCCGTGCGTGTGAAGGTGTTTTGAAATATCACCCCCCCTCGCATGTGTATGTGATGAAATGTCAGTGGTTTACGAAATGTGTCGGTGTTTCTTTGGAGAGGCCGGACCTCTGGGAGAAGGGATGGTTCCTCTTTTGGTTCCAGAGAATCGATGCAAGTTTTTGCGTCGTCGGAACTTTCCTTTATTGAGCTTAAAAAAAGAGTAGGGGCAAATCTCGCGGCCCGTTTGCTTGGCGATAGCCGCAATTCACGGCGTTCATGAATTGGCGGCGGTCCCTGGCATTGCATTTCAAAGCGGCATAAGGGCAGCTCTTTCGCCTTCCCTTCGCCGTTCATCGTAAGCGAGTCCGAGGACATGAATTGACGAAATCCGGGGAATGGTTATGCTCCCCCGCCGGCCCGAGAAACGATCGTGGCCGAATGGATGTCTGCCGGCGCTGCCAGCCGGAAGGAAATCAAGGAAAGCTCAGAACATCCGGCGGATTTCGCCTCCCTCGTTTTGCAACGGTTCTAGGAGTGTCTCGATGGCTTTGCCGGGTCCGCCAAACGGCTCGACCTTTGTTTTCACGCCCGGCACGCGGCGAGCGAAAGCCGACGCGCTAGCGCCCGAGGCGGAAAGTGGCTTTCCCATTCCCTCCCTCGTGATCATTCTCCTCGTGCTGGCCTTGGGCTGGGTGCTGTTTGCCTGGCGGGTGCACGACCGCGGAATTTGGAGTTCTCATGAAGGTCGCGCCGCACAAAACGCGCAATCGATGCTCGATAGTGGAAATTGGTTGATTCCGACCTTGTTCACCGAAGATATCGATGTTCAGAAGCCCCCCTTGTACTACTGGTCAGTCGCTGCACTCTCTATTCCGGGACACGGCAAGGTAACGCCGCGAACCATCCGCTTGCCCGCAACCGTCTCGGCGTTGATCGGCCTGGTTCTCGTGGTGCGGTTCGGTAAGCGACTCTGGAACTTGGAAACCGGGTTCTTCGCCGCCATCATCCTGGCAACGACCACGCGCTACGCATGGCTGGGACGCGTTGGCCGGATCGACATGCCGTTGACGGTGCTGATTACCGCGTGTTTTTTCTGCTTTTGGCGAGCGCACGGCGAGGCGGAACTCGACGAGCGAAAACGGTCGAGACTTTACTCCATCATGTACCTCCTTTTGGGAGTGGCCACGCTACTCAAGGGGCCAGTGGCGGTCGTGCTCGTGCTCATGCCGATCATCAGTTACCTCGCGGCAATCGGGGAACCGATCGTTCCTGGATTGCAAAGGGGCGCGTGGCGCTCCTGGTCGAAATTGCGGGTACCCGTGGGTTTGCTTCTCGTCGTCGCCATCGCGGGACCTTGGTTTGTCTACGCCATCGTGCAAAGTCACGGCGAGTATTTCTGGGACTTCTTCGTTTATCACAATCTGGAGCGGGCTCTGGGGACGACAGAAGAACTCAAGCCCGGGCCCGTGTGGTTCTACTTTCCTCGAATACTCGTCGACGGTTTTCCCTGGTCGATTCTCTTCCCGGTCGTCGGCATGTCGATCTGGAAACACCGTCGGCAATGGCGCATTCCGACGAACGGTGCCGCGCGCGGGTACTTGTTTCTCTTGTGCTGGATCGGCAGCCAGTTTGTTTTCTTGTCCTTGGTCAGTTTCAAAAGGCCGGATTACCTTTTACCCGTGTTTCCAGCGATCGCGATGTTGTTGGCCGGCTGGCTGAACGATCGATCGCTTCGTTTTACTCGACGCATCAATTCTCGCCCGGCGCGCAACCCGCGCCGTCGGGCTCGCGCCGTTCTGGTTACCGCTTCCTTGCTCGTCGTGCTCACGGCTCCGTTGCTGGTTTGGGCAAGTGTCGAGTTTCGCAAAAAGGGAGTCGTCAAATCGATCTTCAAGATCGACCTGGTCGAAAAGTATTTGAATCCCACCGACCGATTCATGATGGATCATGTCGAACGGATGTTACGTCAGAACTGGCCACTGCTCGGCATTGCCGTCGTGGTGGTCGTCGGCTGCGTCTGGGTCTTGCACACCGGCTGGTATGATCGCCAGAATCGCAAGATCATCGCGAGTTTGGCCATTCCATGGGTAGTCTGTTTTCTTTTCCAGGTGCAGCTGTTTCTGCCCGCCATCGATCCCTTGCGAGAAATGTCCCGGTTTGGTGAAGTCATCCGCATGGTGGCGAGCAAGGGGCGAACGATTTACTACTTCGATAAATTTGACGCCGACCTGGTCTTTCACGCGGGGAAACCCGCGCGCATGGTCGGCGACTGGAACGACCTCGCAAGACTTGGTCAGTCGGAAGAGCCTTGTTTCGTCGTCATGAAGGCGAGCCATTTGGAATACCTCCACAAGGAGAATCAGGCGGTTCACTGGTTTCCCGTCGCCGATAATCGACAAACCGCGTTTGGCGAACACCGCGAGGCACGCGTCCTGGTGACCAATCATCCCTACTCGGTGACGGAACGGCTGCATCCGTCATCCATGACCCACTAATCGACTTTCCCATTGCCGCTCGGAAGAGTCATTTCGTGGACTGGATCGAATGCATGGACGCCGCGAATTGCGGCTAACGCCAAGGCCCTACAACCGACCGGGCCGCGAAATACGCCATCACGCTTCAAAGCGCAATAAATCGTCACGAAACGTGAAATCTCTCGAGGGCTGGCAGGCGACCCCCCACGATAATTCGCTTGCTCCACGCCGGCGGACACCTATGCTGGGAGCGGCCTGGCTTACCTCAGGATCGTCGCGTTTGGCGATTGCAGAGAGATCTTGGCGAGCGTTGGGAGTCCGTTGATTCAGGCATGAATATCGTAGAGTTCTTTTTCCGTCCAAGTCTTGAAGGAGCGCCGCTTAGCCTGCTGCTTCGCTTATCGGCCACGGATGACGTCTTCGAGACAGCTCGGGCGGCCTGTTCTTTACTCGTCGGCAGGAATCCATGGGATGAAATTGTTGTCCTTGGCGCCGAGAAACGTGGAAAACAAGACGCGACTTCCCTTCAACGCCTACGCCGTCTCCCTCTTCGAGTCCGTTTTGTTCCCGCCTTCTCCTCTGAACAATCGTCCCTGATGGCGGGGATTGCCGCTTGCAGACGGCCCATTCTTGTTGCAACCAGTCCCAACGTTCTTTTGAGTCGAGCCAAAATCGCCGAGTTGATCGACATACTCGAATTATGCGATTTGGTGGTTGGAAAGAGAGAGCGCGTCTCGAGTTGGTGGTCCTGGCCGATCGACAAGGCGATTCGAAGTTTTTTCGGCGTTCCGGTATCCGACCCATTGTGTCCGGTCAAAGTGATGCGAAAGGCGGCGGTGGACGGCATCATCTTGCAGTCCAGGGGGGAACTCGCGGATTTTGAACTCGTCGCCAAGCTGACTTTCATGACCAGCCTGATGGATGAAAGTCCGGTCGAGTCGTTGATTCCTCCGGAACGGCTGATCCGATCTTTCGCGGCCGGAAGCATGGAATTGTTATGGCAATTGGTGGCGCCTAAATCTGGAGCGGCCGATCGCGGTTGGCCCGTGCGAAGCCAGCTTCAGGAGCCGCCGATGTCCGTTTTGCCGGCGATTCCGACGACTGAGCGGAATCGAACCCGGGATCGTTTTGGAGGAATGGTGCGAAGTTGGCGACAGGCGAAACTTCGACCCGCGCGCCGCGGTATCGTCCGTGACCATGAGGCCATGAAGGTTCAGCCCATCCACGGGGCCCCCATTGGCCCCGCAGATCGGCTGAGAAATTGGTGTCGCCGTTGCCTCGAACCCGCGTTTACGAAATCGTGCGTGCAAGGCGAAGGAATCGCGCAAAGATTACCGGCAATGGCCGTGGTGATGTCCGTGGCCATACGCGCGGTTGGGGAAGTAGTAACTGCGGTATCCCGCCGTCGGATACGCGAGCGGATCCGGATTCACCGGATACGTCGCATCGCGGTACCAGCGATAACTGCTGTAACGGAAACCCGGATAGGGAAAGTTGTACCCCGGTCCGTAAGGATAAATGGGACCGGAATAGGTACCGATCCCTGCAGGACCGCCAATGAATATGCCAAGTCCACCCGCCTGGGCGGAACTGGCGCAAAACAGGAAAGCGGCTCCGATCATCAGGGCACCGAATGCCCCCTGCCGAACCGCTCGCGAGCGACCGGTCATGGCTGTTCTCCTCTGCTGCTGACGTGCATTCGCGGTTAATCTTCGTCGGCGTCACCCGCATGACAGCCGCAATCGCTAGAGTTGCACATGCCATGCCAAGGGGCGTCGCGAAGTGGATCTCGTGGCCGTAAGCCAAATCTACCACCTATTTTCCTCCGCTTTTTTTAGGGCAGAGGGATTCTTCGGGTTTTCCATCCCTCGGCCTGGAAACTGGCGAAGATCTAACGATCGTCAGAAATCTGGCGGCTGCTCTCTTCGTTCACCGGAATTCTCACCCATGGAGCTGCGGAAAAGTAATGGCGTATTTCTCGGCCCGGTCGGTGGTAGGGCCTTGGCGTTAGCTGCGATTCGCGGCGTCCATGAATCTGAGTTGGAACATGGCGGCGGCTTTTCTAGGGGAAAATCGGTCGCCCGTGTCCGTTTCCCAATACAGGCAATCTCCACGGCGTCGTGATTCATCCCGGAGGACTCCAAAGGGAGGCTTAAAAAGAGACTGGACAAGATCCGCGAGAGAAAAGACATGCAATCGCGCGCAGGCTTCGCCATGATGGTCAAACGGTTCATAGATTTCGTTGAGAGACTTTGGGAGTGGTAAATGCCTCGATTGACGGTGATGGTAGTCGGATGTTTGGGATGTATTCTCTTTGCGTCGTCGAGCAAGGCGGACGGCGAACCGGCAAAGGTGGCCTTTAAGGGCGCCAAGATTCTGACAGCTGCGGGAAAGGTGTTTGATCCCGGTACGCTCATCGTCGAAAAAGGAAAAATCCTAGAGGTCGGGCCGGCGGACGCCGTGGCGGTAGTCGATGGTGTGGAAGTCCGTGACTTGGCCGGCAAGGTGATAATTCCGGGCCTGGTCGACACCCATTCTCACCTGGGGGTGTATTCGCGTCCCGCCGTGAGCGAGAACAGTGATGGCAATGAGATGACCGGTCCCGTGCAGTCGGTGGTTCGCGCGCTCGACGCCATCAATCCCTTCGATCCCGGCATTAAGATGGCGCTCGCCGGAGGCGTGACTTCCGCGAACATCATGCCGGGAAGCGGCAACGTGATCGGTGGCCAGACTCTCTACGTCAAGTATCGCGGCGATACCGTCGAGGACATGCGCGTGTCTTCGCCCAATAACGTCGGTGGTCTGAAGATGGCGAACGGCGAAAACCCGAAGCGGGCCTACGGGAGCAAGGGAGCCGCGCCCGGTACGCGAATGAAAGTCGCGTCGCTTCAACGCGGAGAGTTTCTCAAGGCACAGGATTATCAACGGGAATGGGACAGTTTTCGCAAGAAGCGGGCGACGGACGAATCCGCCAGTCCCCCCAAAGTGGACGTCGCGCTCGAACCACTGGTCGAGGTTCTGCAACGAAAGCGTACCGTGCATTTCCACACGCATCGCGCGGATGACATCATGTCCACGCTCCGCTTGGCGGACGAGTTTGGTTTTGAGTTATTGATTCAGCACGGCACGGAGAGCTATAAGGTCGCCGATGAGATCGCCAAGAGAAAGATACCGGTTTCAATGACCATTCTCGATAGTCCCGGCGGCAAAGCGGAAGTAGTCGACTTCCTCGAGGAGTGCGGCGCGGAATTGCACAAGGCGGGCGTGAAAGTGCTCGTCAACACCGACGATTCAGTGACCGAAAGCCGATTCTTCCTGCGGACGGCGGCGACCGCCGTTCGGGGGGGCTTGCCTGAAGAGCAAGCACTTCGAGCCATCACGATCCATGGGGCCGAAGCGCTCCATCTCGAAGACCGCATCGGCTCGCTCGAAAAAGGCAAAGATGCCGACTTCGTCGTGCTCAGCGGCGGACCCTTCAGCGTCTATTCACGGGTTCTGGAGACCTATGTCGAAGGGAAAAAGGTTTTCGACCTGAACAATGAATCGGACCGCAAGTACCAAACCGGAGGTTTCGCGGTCGCGGAAGCACATCGAGTTCCCAAGGAAGGAACGCTGCTCGAGCCGGCGAAAAGCGTGAATGCTCCAGCCCCTCCCGCGGGTAGTTCGCCCCCGAATGCATCCTCGAAGAAGATCGCCATTTTCGCGGGACTCCTGCACACGGTCGGGAAGGGGAGTTTCGAGAACGGCGTGGTCCTTCTCGACGACGGCAAGATTGTTTTTGCCGGTGCTCGGGACGGCTTCGAACTTCCCGCGGACGCCGCCGTTCTTACCGCCGCGGTCGTGACCCCTGGTCTCATAGACCCCTTTGCCACCGTTCCACTCTCCGGCGAGTACAACGTTGCCGCCGACCAGGACGCGGATGAACGGAGCGATCCGAACCAGGCGGAACTGCGGGTTCTGGACGCTTTTCATCCCGGCGAGCCGTTGCTAAGGTATTTGCTCGAACAGGGAATCACGGTGGTTCACGCAACGCCTGGTCGCGCGAACGTGCTCGCCGGGCTCTCCGGTGTGTTTCACACGCACGGCCGGACGGCGGACGCGATGGTGATCCAATTCCCGAAGACCATGATGCTCAATCTTGGGGTCTCCCCGAAAGAAGCCTATCCGGGCAAACGGCCGGGAACCCGCATGGGCACGGCGGCGCTCGTACGCGCGGCATTGACGGAGGCCACTGAGTATCATCGCAAGGTCAAAGCGGCCAAGGACGAATCCTCTCGGCCTGATCACAATCCCAAGCTCGAAGCGCTTTCCCTTGTCCTCGAAAAGAAGATTCCGCTTCTCTGTTGCGCTCAGCGCGCGGACGACTTGATGACGGCGTTACGCATTCTCGACGAGTTCAAGATCGACGGCATTCTCGGCCTTGCCGCCGAGGGATATCTCGTGGACGAGCAGATCGCGAAATCGAAATGGCCGGTGATCGTCCATCCCACCATGCAGCGAGTTGGTGACCTGGAGACGTTCAACAGTTTTCTGGGAAATGCCGCCACGCTTGCCAAAAAGGGTATTCGCATCGGGATTTGCAGTGCTTTTGAAGGGTATGTTCCCAAGACTCGCGTGGTTCGATTCGAAGCCGCCATCGCCATGGTTCATGGCTTGGGCTTTGAGAAAGCACTCGAAAGCATTACGCTTGACGCCGCGAAGATTCTTGGCATCGACGATCAATATGGAAGCCTCGAACCGGGCAAGGTGGCGGACGTGGTTCTCTACGATGGCGACCCCTTCGAATACACCACCCACGTGACATACGTGATTCAAGGTGGACGAGTCGTGCATGACCGCGCCGAGCGCAAGGCGATACCCTTTGCCCGCCGCGCCTATTTCGCCAGTCCCGAGGTTCCCTGTTGCTTGGGACAGGATTGAATGGGTGACTATCCAACGCTCGCGCGAGGAAGTAGATGGGCTGCTAGTGTCTCAGGCGACGAGATAATGGGGATTCGCGTCGGTCCGTTCGCCGCGCGATTGGCATGCCGTGGTCACGTAGGGCGTCACGGCTCGAGTTCGAGAAGGAAATGGTGGCTGGCGATATGCATCCCTTTGCGGATATAGAATCGGTGCGCCGCGAAACGATGGACGGCGGAATCCAGACAGATCTCCCGGCAGCGCCGTTCGCGCGCCAATGCCACCAACCAATCGAAGAGCGCGCCCCCCACGCCGGTTGAGCGGGACTCCGAATCCGTGACCAGGTCGAAGACGTATAGATAACGGCCTCGGGCGATGGATTCGATCTCTTCAAATCCCGCGACCCCTCGCACCACGCCTTCGACCTGCGCGTACACCAATTCATAACCACGAGTTTGGAGCCTTCGTACCAGGTCGACGAAGCCCTTTCCGAGGAGTTGCGGCCGGAGCTGAGAAAGCACGGGGAAGCAGGCGGCGATCTGTTCGTCGCTGTTCGCGATCCCCACCTGTAGAGAAGAGCGACTAGTACTTTCCATGCGGATTAAAATAGTCGGTCACGCGGGAAATGCCAGTGAACTCCGCGGTCGCCGGGATTTCTCTAGTCCTGTTTCACGGCATGGCGAACCAAATGCACCTTCTGCCGGTCCCTATTGATGGTCAGGTCCATAGAATGCCGAGCGTTATTGAGTGATCGATCCCATGGTCATGAACTCCTGGGGTCCGCTTGGCCTCCCGATCCTTGCAAAAGAGGAACAACGCGTGGAACCGTCCGATTTTTGGCTGGATCTCGAACAACGTGGCATCGTGCAGCAGACGACACGACCGGATTTGGGGGCTTGGCTGACCGGCCGGCTGGCGACCAAGGAGAAATTCTACTGCTACTGCGGGTTCGATCCGACCGCGACCAGTTTGCACGTAGGCAGCTTGATGCCCGTGTTAAGCTTGCGACGCCTCAAACGCGCAGGCATAACCCCGGTCGTTCTTGTTGGGGGCGCGACAGGAATGATCGGGGATCCGAGTGGCAAATCGGCCGAGCGGAGCCTGCTCGATACCGAGACGCTGGCGAAAAACGTCGCGGGAATGACGACACAGCTCGAATCGCTCCTGGAGGGAGAGGCGGGCAAAGACTTCCTCATGGTCAATAACGCCGACTGGTTCGCCGATATTCGCTTCGTCGATTTTCTCCGCGACGTGGGCAAGCATTTTTCCGTCAACATGATGGTGCACCGCGAGTCGGTGCGCGCCCGCTTGGAAGACCGGGAACACGGGATCAGCTTCACCGAGTTCAGCTACATGCTTTTGCAGGCGTACGACTACCTTCATCTCTTCCGCTCGCTGGGCTGCCGCTTGCAAGTCGGCGGCAGCGATCAGTGGGGGAACATCGCCGCCGGCATCGATCTGATTCATCACAAGCATCATGGCGAGGAGGTTCACGGCTGCACCTTTCCGCTCATCACGACCTCGAGCGGCCAGAAGTTCGGCAAGTCGGAGCGTGGGGCCATTTGGATCGATCCGAAGCGGACAGGACCTTACTTCTTCTATAAGTACTTTTTCCACGCCGAGGACGCGGACGTGATTCGGTTCCTTCGTTACTTTACGTTCTTGCCTCTCGCCGAGATCGGGGAGTTGGAAGAGAAGGTAAAGACCGAGCCTCACCTGCGCGCGGCCCAGAAGGCGCTTGCCCGGGAGATCACGGGTATCGTGCACGGCCCAAAAATCGCCGCCGCCTGCGAAGGATTGGAGAAGGCGATGCACGAGGATGACGCCGCCGCGTTCGAGACATTCGCCGAACCGCTCGGCTTGCTCGAATTCCATGGAGAAACCGCCGAATCCGACCCAGCCAATCAGGTCGTGGCTCACCGGCGGATGGAGGCACTTCGAGGCGAGGGAGTTCCCGCCGTTGAACTTGCCGTCGAACTCGGGCTCTTCAAGTCCAAAGGTGAGGCGCGCCGGGAAATTCAGAGCGCCAACAGCGGCTTCCATGTCGGTGGCAGGCAAGTAACCGAACTCGACTTTCGCATCACTGTAGACCTGCTTGGAGGCCGAAGAGTTCTCCAACTCCGCAAGGGAAAGAAGAACAAGCGAATGGTCTGCTTCCACGAAGTGTAATGGGGTATTATTGCCGCTCGGAAATGTAATGCCGGGGCCCGGTGCTAATCCATGGACGCCGCTACTCGCGGCTAGCGCCAAGTCTCTCCAAGCGACCCGGCCGGGGAATTCGACATTACTTTTTTGATGTACTAATAGCCCGCCGGGTGGGGAAGCGCCTTGCCCTGCACGCTATCGCGACGCAGCATTTCCTGATCCATTGCGTAAAGGAATTCTGCTTTACGCAGCACCCACTGGGGTTCGATCAGGTAGTCACGCGGCGCATCCCCCGTCAGGCGGTGGATGACCATGTTGGGAGAAAGGTGTTCGAGCACGTCGATGATTAGATCCACGTATTCATCACGGGTCATGACGGGAATCTCGCCACGCCGATACATTTCCGCCATGGGCGTGTCTTCGACGACGTGAAGATTGTGCAACTTGATGCCGTCGACGCCCGATTGATTCACTGCGTCGATGGTGGCGAGCATGTCCTTGCGAGTCTCCGCCGGCAAGCCGAGGATCACATGCGCGCTGATGTCGATTCCTCGTCCCTTGGTTCTCTCGACGGCGTCGAAGAAACAATCGACATCGTGGCCGCGATTCATCCAGTCCAAGGACCGCTGATTAACGCTTTGCAATCCATATTCGATAGCGACGAAATAACGGTCGGCGTAACCCTGCAGTAAATCCAGCACGTCATTTCCAACGCAGTCCGGCCGAGTGCCGACGATGAGCCCCCCGATCTTGGGATTGGCCAACGCCTCGTCATAAAGGCGTTTGAGTTTTTCGAGCGATGCATAGGTATTCGTCGCCGCCTGAAAGTAGGCGAGATAAACCTCGGGCTCGAAAATCTCTTCAACGATTTGGATCCCTTTCTCCACCTGATGGATGATCGGGATACGGGGGGCGCGCCGGTTGGGGCTGAAACTGCGATTGTCACAATAGACACAGCCGCCGAACGCGACGGTGCCGTCGACGTTCGGGCAGGTGAATCCGCCATCGACGGTAACGCGATGGACCTTGCCGCCGAACCGCTGTCTCAGGAAATGGCTGTATTTGAAATACCTTAGGCCCGCCTCGCGCCAGCCAGGCGCGCCGATCGCATCGGGAGGTAACTCGGTCGGGCTTAAGGTCATGGTCTCATTTCTCTGCAATTCTTAAGGGGCATCTCCGCGTCGATCGAAAGTTCCCCGGGACCGGGCCGGGCACCGCGACATTATTTTCCTAAAGCTCAATATACGAAATCATGAGTGGGTGCATCGCGATGCCTCGAAGGTGATCCACGGATCCTTTTTTCGAGGCTATGGGTACGCGGGGTTTCCAGGTAAAATGTTGGCTGGGGAACTGTTCGAGACCTTTCGGGGAGCCAAGTTTGCATGGGGTCGGATCTGACCGGTAAAACACTGGGACCATTCATTATCGAAGGGAAACTTGGGCAAGGAGCGATGGGAACGGTTTACCGGGCGCGCCATTCGAAGACCGGCAAGTCCGCCGCCATCAAGGTGATGAGCACGCCCGATGGCAAGGCCAATGAAAACCTCGCCGCCCGTTTCGAACGGGAAATCAAGCTCCTTTCCCAGTTCCGCCACCCCAACATCGTCCGTACCTTTGGCGACAGTACGCACGAGGGGATCCGGTACTACGCCATGGAACTCGTCGAGGGGCAGAGTCTGCAAGGAATCCTCGACAGCCGGCGAAAGCTCTCCTTCCAGCGGACCATCGCCTACGCGATTCAAATCTGTGAAGCGCTTCAGGAGATCCACGGGACGGGCGTCGTGCACCGGGACCTCAAGCCGGGAAACCTGCTGATCACCGAGGATCACAAGATCAAACTGACGGACTTCGGCATCGCCAAAAACGTCGCCTCCTTGTACACCACCGAACTGACGCAAGCCGACCACACGGTCGGGACGGTCGCCTACATGTCCCCCGAGCAGCTTGCCGGCCAGGAACTGACGCGAAAAAGTGACATCTATTCCCTCGGCATACTCCTTTATCGCATGCTCACGGGCCGCTTGCCGTTTACCGGCGAGACCATGTTCGAGTACATGAATCAGCGGATGGCCGGCACCTACGCCAGGCCGAGTGACATCGATCCGAACATTCCCTTGGAATTCGATCTTTTACTTGAGGAGATGCTGGCCCAAGATCCGCTCGATCGGCCCCGCGACGCGTACGTGATCATGGATCGATTGCTCGAAATCAACAAGAAGGCGAAGGAAGGGACGCTCCTCAAGACCAAGCCGAAGACGACCGATGAACTGGCCGAGACGCTAGCCATGCCCGCCTCGTCCGCGCTCGGAACGATACTGAAAACGGTGATCGGCGGGGGGAGCGGCGATCGGAAGGGGAAAGGCAAGGGAACTCGGGCCGAAAAGGGGCCGTTTTACGAATCCCCTTGGTTTCTCAGCGGAATTCTCCTCGTCGTTCTCGCGTTCATGGTCTACATGTTCTGGCCGGCGGGTCCGGAAAAACGGATCGCGGAGGGGGACAAGCTCATGGCTTCCGCCAACTATCCGCAGTGGAAACAGGCGGTCGAAGACTTTTACGAACCCGTGATCCAGGACTACCCCGAGTATGCCAAGGAGATCAAACTCCACGAGCGGGTGGCGGAGATCAAGGACAAGATCGCGATGGCGGAAGCGACCGGCATCGCACGGCAGGCGGTCCGCTTCAACCTGCGTCGGCCCGACGCCGGTCAGGCGGAGCAGAAGTATATCGACGCGCTCATGCTGAAGGAAAAATACGAAGACCCAACCACCGCGCGAGCGGTTCAAGGCGATCCTCGACGCGTTTGGCACGAACCCCTCGGTGCAAGACCGCCCCTGGGTGCTCCTTTTCGCCAGCAATTCCAAGATGAGAAAGTACAGCTCGGACGACGAACGGGTTGCTGCGAAACGTGCGCCGTCTCCAAGGCTCTTGCACAAGCAGCCAAGGATCTCGAAGTGGGCCAAAAAGGCCAGGCACTTCGCACCTACGCCGCCCTTGAGGAACTCTATAAAGGGGACCCCGACGTCGCCGACCTCATTGCCGACGCCGCCCCCGAGTTCAAAAGAGTGAATAAGCGATGTTCAGGGCTTCACCCTTCGCTTTCGTGTGTCTGCGCTCCGGGGCCGAAAGACGGACACGAGCGGTTGTCTAGTTTTCGAACGTGTTTGCGATGGACGCGTTTTACGGGCCATGGATGCCGCCCTGGATTCGCGTTGGTACCCATTTACCACGCCCCGACGGGGCACAACATGTGAGCCTACGGGCAACGCCCTAGGAAGCACGACCAAAGATCATCCAGAGCCCCGGTTGGGGTGACACCATTGGCTGGCGTACCCAGGCAAGTAGGACAGGATTAAGGTCACTTGCATGTCCCGCAGGTCGTTCACGCGCGAGGTGAACGGGTTGGCCATGTTGGCATCTCGTCAATGCAGGTCGCCGGCGCTGGTGCCGGATCGAAAAAGGTAATCGACTTCGCGAAGAGTGAGGGGGCGGTCAAAGAGAGCAAGGTCATCAAGGTGGCCGACGTAGGCGGCGCCGAGGACCAATTTTACACTCTGAATCCCCAGCCAAAGGTCAGGTCCCAGTTTTCGATTGTCCCCTGTAGTTTGCCGTTGAGATACAGCCGACCGGCGCGTGGTTGGCTCTTGTCATTGACATTCTCGACGGTAAAGACCACGTGGGTCCAGGCGTCACGGGAGAACGGGGGCTTCGCGACCTGGACCATGGGGCGTTTTTTGTCGGGAATCTGGTCCCAGGCGACGTTGTCCGGATTCCAGATCGGAAAGAGGGGCCGAACGGCGTAACGGAAATGCCGAGGCTTTTCGTCTTTGGAAAACTCGAGGAAGATAAAGCCGTTTTTGGTGTCGTCGCCAATAATCTGCAGGATCGCAGTAGCCGGGTTCGAGATCCTGGTCGGGGTTCAGGAAAGCCACATCGAGACTGAAGCTCCAACGATTCTCGTTTAGCAGCCGACGGAACCTTCCCCTTATGATGGGCCAGAATTTCCCCTTCTTGGTGAAGTGGACCGCGCCCGCAAACCGGCCGGCATCGGACTCGATACGGACCTCGTCGTCTGGAGTTGCTTTCGTCAGGTTTCCCCATGGCGACGTAGCAGGTCTTGTCCCCGCGAAGTCTGCGTCCGGTGGCCGTTATCGAAGGAAGCATGCAAGGTGAGAGATTTCGCCAGCCCCTGTTTTGTTTCCTCGGCCGCGGATTCGAGGGTTCGTTTCGCTTCGTCGGGTGGGATCTCGCGAACGAAGATGTTTTTCCAGCGAATCTCGCCGCCATGGGTTTGCAGCATGATCGGACCACGGGCAGGGAGGGGAAGCTTGCGATCCCAGTAGTTCTCCATGACCGCGTCATCGACGACGAGTTGGTCATTCAGCCAAACCGAGGTGCGGTCGCCGATCTGGCGGATGCGAAAGTGATTCCATTCGCCGAACGGACGATCGGCCCGGACCAGGGGGTCGCGTCCCGCCGTCCCCGGCGTATTGTTGAACAAACCTCCGGATCCCAGGTCCGGCAAGCGGTCGGGGTGTTTCGCGTCCCGAGGCTGGTTCCAATCCCAGATCTGTACCTGGGGCGTTCCCCGGAGGTAGATGCCGCTATCCGCATGGGGCACGGTCTTGTAATCGACCAGAAGTTCGATGTCGCCGAACTCTTCATCCGAGGTGGCGTAAGGGCCGTGGCCGTCGTTGACCAAGTCGCCGTTTTCCACGCGCCAATGGCTGGGGAACTCCGCCCGTTGGGCCGCGAGATTCTCTTCCAACTTCTTGCCTTTCAATTTCGCGGGCGAATGGGGATTGAGACCATGCCAGCCCGAGAGGTCGCGGCCATTGAACAAGGGGCGGAAACCGGCGGGCGGGCTGGGCTCGGCGGCGGAAACGGAGAAGGTTGCGGTCGTTAACAGCGTCAAGCACGCGAGGCTTCGAAACAGGTTAACCATCGTTCCCTCGAAAAGTACGACGTTCATGGAATTCGCAATGAGTCGGAAAGTGGCATCTTCCACGGCCAATGCCACTCGGTCTCCGATATTCAATCGCGCGGAGTCAGGAAACGGCGCTTGGGCCGGCTGGCCTTTTGAGATTTTAACGTGTTACGCGGACCCGGTGGCGGAAGAAACGTGGGTTTTGCAGGGGAAATTGTCGGCAGGGAATGCTTTCGTCTGACGCTCTTGTTGGTTTCGATTCAGCGAATACGGGAGACGCTTCACTCCGACTCTCAGCCCGGCGGGAGAGTTTACGAGGTCTCTCGCTGCCACCGTCTCCCGTGGAGTGGGGAAAGTCTACGAGCCTGCTCGCTGCAGACCCCTTCCGCCGGCCAGGGATGAGGTGGATCTTGCTTCTTCAACAAAAAGCCCTCCCCGAGCGGGGAGGGGAGTGAGGGTAACGTTTATGTGAAGCGGGCGGTAATGGGGCGAATACCAGCCGGCGATGGGCAGGGGCTTAGAACAGTTTGAACTCGTATTTCCCCTGCATGTCGTAGAGATGGAACAGGGCGCGGTTCATGATCTCTTCCCCGGCACCGATCGGAGCGGGGGAGACGGCGGGGTCGGCACCGTAGCCACCTTCCGCGGCTCCCTCGATCGTCGGGAAGTATTGCTGATAGTCATTGCAGTAGCCGAGGAAGAGCGTGTTCGGCAGGCGGGAACGTTGCTTTAGGCGGACCGAGTGATTGCTGAAGAACTCGCCGGAGGCGCCGACCAGCCCGAGTTCGCCGTTGACGATGGCGACGGTCAAATGAGGTCGAATGATGCCCCCCTTGTATTCCTCGATGAAGAAGTCCACGAGACCCTTGAAGAAAGCGCGGATGTAGATCGCCTTGATCAACGGGTTGTTGAGATCGATGCGCATGTTCTTGAATTCGAAGTCTTCGTCACGTACCACGATCGAGGGATCGGCGGGAACCTTGGTTTCGATCGATCTCGCCAGGGAGACAACCTCCCGTCCGAGTACTTCGCCGAACGCTTTGTGGCCATGCACGTTGGGAGGTGAATTGGCGGATAAGTCGCCGGACGCGCCCTGGAGGAAGAGACAGGTCCCTCCGAGGTCCTTAGCGTCGGCCCTCTTCATGCTGCCGGGATAGTCGGCGGGTGCAGAGCAAGGCCCTGCCGTCGATCATGGTGGGGTGGGCGGCAAATTGATCATGATCGCGATCGCCTTCCAGTTACCGACCCGGATGACCGCGAGCATCGGGTCCACGGGCTTATTGGGAAGTTTGGAATGTCGATTCCGGTTGAGATTGACATCGCGGGTCGCGATGTCCATACGTGGCCGGCTTGCGGTCTTTGGCTGCCCGAATGATGGCATCGGAGATCATCCCTCGAGCTTTTTCGCATGCCTCGAGTGGGGATGGTTTCGATTTCCATGATGGGCCCATGGTGCGTGTGGGATCCACGAGGAAGCAATGGTCCACTCCCGCCTCCGCCTTGATTCGTTCCTCAACCGCGCCATCGACTTTCGCGTCGGGGCGCGTCCCAGGTCGAGGCCGACGATCGCCAGGCGGCTATCGCCGACGGCAACAATTGGGCGCATTGGCTTCCAGCGGGTCCATGACCCCTTCGCTGGGGAAAATCCCGTCGCGAGCCGTAGCCCACATGGGCATTCCGACGGCGGGGGTGACTTCGACGGTCGCGGCTCCCCGCTCCCCGAAGACTCCCTTCGGTTTATCCGTCTTCTTTTGTCGGGCTTCTTGTTGGGTTCTCCGCAAGTAGTCAACGGCGGTTGTTAGAGTGACCCGGAATAAATGGTCACGGATAGTGCCCGCAGGGTCATTCGCTTCTCCTCGCTTAAGCGTTGCCGATTACTCGGCCAATGATGCTATCTCAAATCCGACAAACAAGATTCCGCGCCAACGGGGTCGTCTGCGTTGGCGTGGTTGATGAATCTCGGGAAATGGGCCTGTTCTCAAACGATGAAAGGCCTGATCTTCGCCAAGTCACTGGTTGGGGGAGCATGTCACCATTCAGTGCTTGTGTGTTTGTCGCATTGATAAAGATGCGAGCACCCAGGAAGGCGTCGCCGCGGAGATCCGTTCGGAAATCGGTGACCTTGAGGATGGTGCGTTCCGGGTTTTCCGGGGTCTACGGCTTGTTGTTGAATTTCCAGCCAAACATGTACCCACGTCCAGAGGATGCAGTTTCGAAAACCGAAGGGGGAATGGGGTCGGCTTGGGCTCGCGGGGTTATTTCTCGGTGAGATGTATGGATGGCGTTTTGATCGCCGCCGTGATCGGGGCGCTCTTCCCGTAATTGCAGTTGCTTGTACATTTCGCGTCACGACGGCGGGTGAGGGCAAAGTCAGCAGTTCAGTCCCACCTGAACGAGTGGTCCTTCGGAGATAGCCATGTCACCACGCCAGGGAGTTGATTGCGCACCGACAGATCGGCGTGAGGGGTCTGCTGCAAAGTCACTCGCCGCGGATGCAGACGTGCACCTCGCGAAACGTTTCCTGCATGCCAAAGCCAATAGGTCATGTTCGGCGACTCGAACCGTCGCCAATCCTCTTCGATGTTCGTGATCTCTCCCGCCACGACGGTCTCAACACCGACGATGCGCGCGACCTCCGCATCCTTCTGGGGAACGAGAAGACCTCTTCCACGGACCCCCTTGCTGCGCTACTCGGCCAGATGTCATGACGACGATTCGCCGGTCGCTAAGCGAGAGCGCTTCCGCAGGGTCATGGGCAACCAGCAGTACTGGATGTTGAATCCGTAAAGTAAGTGTCGAAGTTGGCTTCGGGTCTCGTCGCGGGTTGCCCTCATCGAGGGCGGAAAGCGGTTCGTCGAGCAAAAGTAGTCTCGGCTGCGCGCAAGTGAACGCGCGAGCCGCGACCCTCTGTTGCTGTCCGCCCGAGATCTGGTTCGGATAACGATCCATTAATCCGTGAAGTTGGAATCGTTCGAGCAATTCATTCACGACGGTCGTGCGTTGCCGGTGATCGATGCCCCGCAAACCATACGCGATGTTTTGGCCCACGTTCAAATGGGGAAAGAGGGCGTAGTCCTGGAAAAGGAATCCGACGCCTCGTTCCCTGGGCATAAGAAATCGTTTTTTCTCGCCGTCGTACCAGATTTCTTCCTTCCATCGGATCCTTGCCGCGCTCCGGTCGCTCTAGGCCGGCCAAGCAGCGTAGGATCGTCGACTTTCCGCAGCTGGAGGGTCCAAGAAGGGTCGTCACGAAAACCCATCGGCGGGGCTCGCGAAATCGGCGTGGACGGACGTACCGCTCGGATAACGCATCGAGAAAGAGGCGGTGAGTTCATTCATGGAGAAGAATCTCGCCTTTCCAACGCGGGTGACGCAAAGGACGGCGAAAGAGAAGACGAGTAGCCAGAACGCGGTTTTGTGGGCTGAGGCGTAGTCGAGCGTCTGCACGTCATCGTAGATGGCGATCGATAGCGGGTGCGCGTGACTCCCCGGAATGTTTCCTCCCACCATAAGGACCACGCCGACGCCTGACGCAATGGGCGAAGGTGAGGACCATGCCCGCAAGTATCCCTGCCAGGAGAGGAGCGGCAGCGTGACCCGCCAGAAAGTCATCCACCGGGTTTCCTCCGGCACCAGGAAGCCTCGAGCAACCGCCGGGCCCGTTTTCGCCGGTGCCGCCGCGGTGAACGGTCGGACGGCGAACGGAATGTTGTAGATCAACAAAGCCACCAGAACGCCCGTGAAGGAAAAGGGAGGGTGTATCCGAGCACCGATTGGAGAATACGGCCGGGAAAACTGTTCGGTCCCGTCGCGATGAGGAGATAAAAGCCCACCACCGTTGGGGGTAAGACCAAGGGAAGGGAAACCAACGCATCAATCAGAAACCGCCCACGCCAGCGAGTGGTCGCCAACCAATGGGCGAGTGGAAGCCCCAAAATCAACAAAAGGGCCGTCGTCGAGGTCGCGAGTTGTAGTGTCAGGCGGACTGCGGTCCCATCCATCATTCACTCTCCGGGGAGATCGAATCCGTGGTTTTTTAGGATTTCACGACCCTCCGGACCGACGACGAAGTTCCGCAGACGCTCGGCAGCGTCGCGGTCCTTGACCCAATCGAGAATGACACAGCTCTGCTCCATGCGCGGAAACGCATCCGTGGGAATGGTCCAATAGCTTCCTTGGTCCCGGTAGTTCAAGCGCGGAGGCGAGGATAGCGAGGATGCCGATCTGCGGCGCTGCGCTCTTCGACGAACTGAGCGGTTTGCGCGATGTTCTCCCCCAGCACAGCTTTTCCTTCACCTTGTTCCGTCAGTCCGTAATGTTCGAGGGCCGCTGCTGCCGCTCGGACCGTAGGGAGCATGCTTGGGGTTCGCGATCGCAATCTTGTGAACACTGGATCGAGCAATGCCTTTATTCCCGTTTCCACGTCGATGGTGGAATCCTTCGGACCCACGCGACGATGCGGCCAATCGCATAGATCCGTTCACTCCCACGAACGGCGAGACCTGCTTCCAGAAGCTTGCGAGGATAATCCGCGTCCGCGGAGAAATAGAGATCAAAGGGAGCTTTCTGGGATAACTGGGCGTAGAAGTTTCCCGACGATCCGTATGTCGCTTCCACGGATGCCGGGATTTCCCTTTGAAAGGCCTTAATCATTTCCCGAAAGACGAACTTCAAGTCCGAGGCGGCCGCCACGGTGACGGAACGTGGCTTTTCTTCTTCCCTCACGGCTGCCTTCTCCGGGAGAGGAACGCTCGACCAGCCGCAACCGATCGAGGCGACGAGCACGAAGAGGCTGTATTTCAACCAGACTTCATGAGGACGCTGCATTTGTTAACTCTCCGACGTGGCGCCCCCGCCGACCCGATTGGAAACATTCCAGGAGTTGGCCGAAGTCATTGGAATTAGCATCCGAAGTGGAAGGTACAAGGACAAGGTACTTTTTGAGTTCCACTCGAACCGCGGCGCGAGAAGGCGGGTGGTCAGTTCCCGGACCGTCAAGATTACCTGGTGGGTGCGCGCCTTCGTGAAATCATCGGATAAGTGTGTCTGGTTGATGCAAGAGGCGTGGAGTCGAAAAGTGTTTGCGAACGGCGATTCCGTGCGAGGAGACGCGCGGAATCGATGTTCGCCTGCATGTTTGGATGACGGACCACTACGCCGAGGGGTGCCAGCCTGCGTCGGCCCAAAGTTCTCCACTCACCGCCGAGTTGGCGATCATGAAGCAAATGGCGTCGGCGATCTCGTCCGGCCGGATCAGTCGCTTCAATTGAGTGTAGGGGAGAACATGTTTTTGAATGTAATCGTCCCCGAGAGCGCGGACCATGGCGGTGTCGGTAAAACCGGGGTGAATGACACCGCAACGAACGCCGTGGAAGATGGCCTCTTTCATGAGGGTCGCGGCCGCTCCTTCCAGTCCCGCTTTTGCGGTCGCATAGGAGAGTTGTCCCTTGTTTCCCTGCGAGGAGACCGACCCAATGAAGATCACGGTGCCCAGTATGGTTCCCTCTTCGGGTCCCCAACGACCGACCCCTTTGGCTTGTCGATCTTCGGCGATCCGGGCGACGAATTCGAGCGCCCAATAGATCGGCGCGATCAAATTGACTTCCATGACCTCGCGAAATCGTTCGACGGGATAGATTTCTGCTTTTCCCATCTGCTTGTCGATTTTCACCGAGATCGCATCTCGAGTAATGCCCGCAGCAGGAACAAGAATGTTCGGCACGCCGTGCGTCCGAATGATTTCGTTAAAGACGTGCTGGCGGAACTCGCACTTGGTGGCGTCGCCGACAAAAGGAACGGCGATATCCGTTCCCATGAATTCGTTGATGGTGGCGGCAACGTGACTGACGCCATCGTTGAGGTCCGCCAACGCGAGTCCACGCACGCCGCGCTTGGCCAATTCGATCGCGACCGCGCGGCCGATACCACTGCCGGCGCCCGTGATCACCCCCACGGTCTTCGTTATTTCCATTCCCATCGGTTTTCGTTGGTCCTTCCTACAAAGGGACGGCTAACCGGACCCAGAACCCCTCTCCTCGCCAAGGAACGGCGGGATGCAAGGCGTCATTTAGATATGTTACCTGGATGACCC
This sequence comes from Planctomycetota bacterium, assembly GCA_046350335.1. GTDB lineage: Bacteria > Planctomycetota > Planctomycetia > Kolteriales > Kolteriaceae > JAXMAQ01. The sequence goes on along the minus strand of JAXMAQ010000004.1, from coordinate 47,693 downwards.
AGTTTGACCAATGTGCTATTTTGGCATTTCCTCGGGAGTACCCCTGCGCGCGGAGTCGAAGGAAGCGGTCGTTCAGATTGGAATAGGCGCGCACCTGCGATTCGGAATGGTGGAGCCGGTTCCCCCGCGGGTCTTGTATGGTGGATTTTCGCTCTTCACTATTGGTCTGCCACGAGTTACGCGATGTATTGAATGGCTTAGGGGAGGGTGATCGCCGTCGTTGAGAGGAGGTGTCGCCGATGGTTTTCCGCTCAAGGTCAGCCGTCAGGGGTGGGAGCGGAGTCCTTTTTCGAACACTTCGGCGTGGAAGGTGTGCCATGTTATAATCGAGGCCCCTCGGAGGAAGCGGACGATGTTGCAAGGGCTCTTGGACGGTCGATTTCAGATCGAAGAGCGAATTGCCAGCGGGAGCAATGGCGAACTATACCGCGCGCTGGACCAGACCAACGGGGCGCCTGTGGCCATCAAGGTGATCAAGCCGGGGGCCCAGGAGAGCAACGAATCCTTGGCGCGCCGTCTCCAGGAGTTTCGTCTGCTCAAGAATCTCAGCCATCCGAACGCCGTCCAGGTGATTCAATCCGGCCTGACGGACAACAACGTCTTCTACGTCGCCATGGAGTTTTTGCAGGGACGAACACTGAGTCAAATCGTGTCGGATGGCGGTCCCATATCCCCCGAGCGATTGGCGGGCATTCTCGACCAGTTGGCCGCCGTTCTGGACGCGGCGCATCAAGCCGGAATCATTCATCGTGGAATCAAGCCGAAAAACATAGTTATCCACACGGACGAGCAGGGGAAAGACGCGGTCAAGTTGATGGGATTTGTTGCGGCGAAAGTGCAAGCCGCGGACGCCGGCGGTCCCGAGAAATTGACGCAGGCGGGAACCACCGTGGGGACTCCCGCGTACATGAGCCCCGAACAGGCGATGGGACGGCGCGTCACGAAATTGTCCGATGTTTATTCCGTGGGGGTCACGCTTTATGCGGCGCTCACCGGCGCGCTTCCCTTCGACGAAAAGAATGACGTGAAGACACTGGTGGCGCACGTGAAAATGCCCGTTCCACCTTTTCGGCAAAAGAACCCTTCCATCTCCATCCCGGCGGGCGTGGAGGCGGTTGTCCAGCAGGCGCTGGCCAAGGAACCCGCGCATCGACCCATGTCTATGGGGGATCTTGCGCGGATGTTTCGCGAAGCGGTGGAACATCCAGATCGCATGCCCCGAGGCCTTCGCGAGATTCCCGTTCCGCCGACAGGATCTCATCCCGTCGTCGATCCGAAAACGCCGGCGACGGGGGATTCGATGTCATTATGGTATGTCGCCGCCGCGGTTGCGACGGCCATTGCCGTCGGCGTGCTCGCCGCCGTTATGGCTGCGCGCGGATGATGTATCATGAGCGATGGATTCGAGTTATTTCGGACCTGACGCCGCCAGGACATCCCGTGCCTGGAGCGTGTGCTCTCCCCTTGGGTTTTGCGTCGTTTTGCCGCTTAGAAAAGTAAGGCCGGGGCCCGGTGCCCGTTCCTGAACGCCGCTACTCGCGGCTAGCATCAAGGCTCACCGAGCGAACGGGCCAGGCGTTGCGACATTACCTTTCGGATGCTCGATAAACAACGTTTGGATGGCGATAAAAAGAGTATCTTCCGTCGCTGGAAAGCGGTAAACTATTGGAGGTAAGAATAAACTCCCCGCCCGTGGCCGCTGTTGGGTATTGACGGCACCAACGTGCCGATGCATACTACGGCCGCGATACAACCGACCCGCCGCCACGCGGTCAAAGCCAACGACCGATGGGTGGCATGGACAACCCTCCGAGAGTCGTCATGCCAGTAAAGCGACAAACGCCGGCCTGCCAGGATTTCATGCGGACGCTGAGGGTCTCGCGCCGTTCGGTGCTGGAAGCCGGTTGGCTCGGCTCGATGGGGCTTGGTCTGTCCGGACTTTGGGCCAGCCAAGCGAAAGCCGCGGCTCTCGGATCGCCGGCGCGAGAGACAATGATTGCTCCCGCGAGGTCCGCGGGATTTGGAGCAGCGAAGAAGTGCATTCTTATCTTCATGTGGGGTGGGCCATCGCAACTGGATACGTGGATCTGAAACCGGACGCTCCGGCGGAGGTTCGGGGTGAGTTCAAACCTATTGAGACAAGCGTGCCGGGCATTCTGATTTCCGAACATTTTCCCAAGTTAGCGAATTGGGCACATCGATACGCCATCATTCGTTCGTTGACTCACGACGATCCCGCGCATCTTTCGAGCGCTCATCACATACTCACCGGGCACTACGCGCCCCGTCGCTTTTCCGATGCCGATCCCCCTTCCCATAACGATTGGCCGACGCTCGGATCGGTGATCGCGAAATTGCGGCCAGGGGGTGGAACCGTTCCCGCCTTCGTGACCATGCCCTGGACGGTGGCGCATCCAGCCGCACCCGGGGGGCGTGCGCCGGGACAGAATGGAGGTTGGCTTGGATCTCGGCTCGATCCCATGACGATCGGCGACCCGAATGATCCGGGATTTAAGATCGAGGGCTTCGAGCTTCCAGGCGACGTGGCGAGCCAAAGACTGGGCGGCCGCAAGCAATTGCTTGACCGGCTCGATGCGGCGGCGGGAAATTCGGATTGGCGAACGCTATCGGCATCCGATTGGAGTGGGCTGTCGGGGAAGGCCTTCGATCTATTGAGTGGAACATCAGCGCAGCGTGCATTTTCCTTAGCGCATGAAGCGCCAGCGCTAAGGGACCTTTACGGACGCAACACGCATGGGCAGTGCCTGCTGCTCGCGCGACGTCTCGTTGAAGCGGGAGTGTCCTTGGTGACAGTCAATTGGCAAAACGACGGTCAGAATTTCTGGGACACGCATGGGGACAACTTTCGACACTTGCGTGACCGTCTGATGCCACCCGCCGATCAGGGGTTTGCCGCCTTGCTGACCGATCTGGACGCGCGCGGTCTCCTTGACGAGACGTTAGTGGTGTGGGTAGGGGAGTTTGGGCGCCGCCCTCACATCACGCGAGACAATGCCGGCCGCGAACATTGGCCCCGCTGCTTTTCCGCAGTTTTTGCGGGAGGTGGTGTTCGCGGAGGGACGATTTACGGCTCATCGGATCGCCTGGCGGCATTTCCCAACGAAAATCCCGCAACTCCTAGTGACCTAAGCGCTACGATTATGCATGCTCTTGGAGTCGATCCGGAAACACTGATCCTCGATCGCCAGGGGGTGACGAGAAATCTGTACGCCGGTCGACCGATCGACGCGTTGTTCTGACCAATAATCGGGCACTCGTTCGCGCATGAAGGTGGCGTGCTTGTGACGTTCGTCTTCGAGCGTTTGTCCTGTGGGCCAAAGCGTGGATGACGAGGAAGAGTGCGCGATTTTGGAAATTCTCCGAAATCGAATGGTTTACGAGCACTATTTTCGGAATCTTTCGCGTAATGAAATTGGAAGACGTGGACCAATTCTTGAAGGAACGGTAAAGTCGGGACAACCGAGCGGACGAATCGAAAATGTGGCGGCTGGCGCGAACGAAAATTCTCGGTGAATGGTCCTTGAGTTGCACTGCCAAAACGCATGGAACGGTCGCGGGACAAATTGGGGGGCTGCCAATATGGCGGCGGAACGAGGCGTTCTGCGAATCTGAAGGACTCAGACGCGTCATTTTCGATTTTTTTGGCTGTTTTTTGACTCGGTATCTGATTTGCACGCAGAATTAAAGTAGAAGCCCAAAAAACGAACACAAGGAGTCCTGTCCATGACTGAAATGCTTGTCTCGGAATCGACCGAAGAGCGGCAAGTCGACGACGCCACCGAACGGGGCGTTGCCAAATGGGTGCTGGCTCAGCTTGGTCAACCGGCGGACCTGTTGAAGGTGGAAGTGAAGAAGGTGTATGGTGCGAATTTTCGCGTGAACGTTTATGTCGCGGAAGAGACGGCCAAGGCGCTGCCGCGCGTCAGTATTCCTGACAGCTTCTTCGTCTCCGTGCAAGACGATCAATTCGTTAGCAGTCCGAAGATCGTCCGCAAGTACACCGGCGGGGCGCAGGTCGGAGCGTAAAAGAGCTCGATGCGCCCAGGTCGTCCGCATGCTCCGCGTGAATGGCTCGTTTGCCGCGGAGATGGGCATTATTGTCCAGAAAAGAGACGATGGACGGCCGGCTTGTCTCGAATCCCGAAGCCGGTTGTTTTTCGTTTCGGAGCGTGCCTTTGCTAGCCCCGCCGACGTGATTGCATGGCGCGGGCCATTTCTCGCTTGGCGTCCTTCGCTTTCATGGTTTCCCGCTTATCGTGAATCTTTTTGCCTCGGGCGACGGCGATCTCCACCTTTGCGCGTCCCCGGCGAAAATAGATCTTTAGCGGGATCATGGTGAAGCCCTGCTCCGACTTCCCTTCCGCGAACTTCGCGATCTCGCGGCGGTGGAGGAGTAGTTTCCGTTTTCGTTTGGGCTCGTGATTCATTCGGTTGCCCATTTCGTACTCCGGAATCTCCGCCTTGAGGAGCCAGAGTTCGTTCCCCTCCATGCGTGCATAAGCTTCGTCCAATGATGCCTTGCCTGCGCGCAGGCTTTTCACCTCCGTGCCGGTCAGTACGATGCCTGCCTCGACCGTTTCAAGGATGTTGTACTGGAAGAGGGCTTTACGATTGCGACAGACCACCTTTTCGTTAGGATCTGCCTCGGCTGTTTTCTTCTTCTTGGATGTCATGATGGATTATTCTGCGCCCAAGCAGGCCGGTAGGTCAACGGTTGGGAAAAGGTTTTCTTTTCCGTCGGCGAGCGCGATGGCGAACTTGCGGTGTTGCCGGAGGAGTGGTGGAAGGGCTAGCGCGTCGTGCTCCCATTGGCGCGATTGTCACGTGATCGGACCGTCGAATGGGAAACGGGGTTTGGGGCCGGAAGTTCATAGCCGTCGTCCGTGACGGCGTTCACTGCTGAGGCCGCGGTCTCCGCATCGCCGGCGTTCATGGACGCGGGCTCATTTTTCGGCTTGAGAACCGCTTTTTCAAATCGAGCCAGGAGCCGTGGAACGTCTAGATTCTTCATGGTGGGATAGAGTTCATAACCGAAAAAAGTGACGCAAGCCGTTCCGACGATAAGCGTGAGTATGGAGGCTCCTTGAATCAAGGAGCTAGCGAAACTGTACGTTTCCCGCTGCTCCGCATCGGCGTTCGGGGAAGACTCCTCGAATATGTAATCGTCGACGGCCATCGGGGTTGCTTGCATCGTAGCAGCAGCCGAGCGAAGGCCAAAAAGGTCCTCCAGCGGCGCCGGATCTCGAGGGAGTGGATTTTCGGATTTAGCGAAGCTGAAAAGATGGTGGTTGTCAAGCCCCTCGGTCCCCGCGGTCTTGGGGCTAAGGGCTGGCTTGGACGGCTCGCCTTGCCATTCCAGTGTTGGTTCAGGGGCCGGCGTTTTCTCTAATGGCGGAAAATCAAACGGGATTTCCGTTACGCCGTCCATCGGGTCGATGCGTGCATACGCGAACGGATCGATGTCCAGCGTCGATGTCGCGGAAGGAGACGGCTTGGGCGTGGATCGGCTTGCCTGAAGCGAACGCAGCGTTTGTTCCGCTTCGTCAGGCGGATTTCGCATCAACAGTTGCGCGAAAAAAAGGGGAGCCGTGGATTCCCGGCAGACAATGTGGCTGGGGTTGCAGTCACTGATTTTTTGGCGACAGTCTCGCACTTGCTCGACGTCGCCGATTCTTCGGGCGTAATAGAGCGCCAGCGCGTACGAGTCTGCAGCCTTGGCCCCTTGACCCATTCCTCGGTGAGCTTCCGCCAAATCGCGGTAGAGCTGCTGCAATTGATGATCGGTACTCATGCGCCGCCTCCAGGCCTATTGTCCGTGATTACGCCCGAGGCGATAGCAAAGCTGGGCGATCCGCTCAAGAGCAGATTGGAGCGATTTCTCCGGATGGCAACGGGGCGGAACTGCCATAATGGCTTGGTATCTGTGGAGAATTGTTTTTCCGTGCCGTAATCTTCGAAGAAGGCGTGTCTGCAACGGGAGAATCGTGCCATGTTTCCGAAAAATCGTTCCCGTCGAAGAGATGTTGCGGAATGCGGCTCTTTTCAAACAGCAGGGTATGCCCGGATGTGTGGGAAAGAGAAGGGACGGCCAGTGAATGAGCTCTTGAAGCCCCGCACCTTTTCCCGGCGCGGAGTCGAAGGTCCTCCCGCGCGGAAAGAGGCCGATTCGCCGTGCGCGGAAATTGAAGTTTGCTCACGCATTGGCAGCCGCGCGATGCGAAAGCCCTGTTGGTCCACGATCGTCTCGTTCGCACGCTGCGGGTCGCGGGACAGGGAGCTTCAGAAACGGAATGACCCAGGTCCTAGAACGCGCGATTGCTGGTGCTCGCCTAATCGTGGTCTGGGTCCCGCTTCTTTGGGCGGTCATGGGTTCGGGCTGGTGGCGATTTTGGCCGTACTGTTGTTTGGGCTGACGTTGGAAGCCCGGGCGCGAGATTTCTTCTTCGTCGTCGGGGGTGGGCCGGAGCCCTGGTCCAATCAAGTGTCCATCGAGCATAACGTCGAGTTTTATCAGGCGACGATGGCGCGAATCCGAGATACTCCGAGGTCCGAAACTCTATTTTTTGCTTCCGGCCAGTCCGGCCAGCCGGACGTTTGCCACATCGCCGCGTTGGATGTGCCCGAGGCGAATCGCTTGCTCGCGCTCGCGAGCGGCGACCGCCGGGATTTGCGTTTGGCGTTCCGCCGTCATCAATTGTCGGGAGTCAATGGCGGCATTTTGCGCCATCAAGTCCTCGAGAAGTTGCGCGGCATGTCTCGCGAACTGGGGCCGGGGGACCGTTTGTTGCTCTACTTCACCGGTCATGGGGGAAAGGGAAGTCCTGTAACCAACGGCTGCTTTTATGCCTGGAATCGCGAGCGGATTACGGTCCGCGATTTGGCGGAGGTCCTTGACCGGTATTCTCCGGAAGTCGAAGTGATGCTGGTGATGGTGCAGTGTTACAGCGGTTCTTTTGCCAACATTCTGTTCACGGGCGGGGATCCGGAACATGGTTTAGCTTCGCATCGCCGCGCGGGATTTTTCGGCACCATCGCGACCCGTCCGGCCGCCGGCTGCACCGCGGACATGAAAAAGGAGGACTACGAGGAGTACAGCACCTATTTCTGGTCGGCGGTGGGGGGCATAGATCGGACGGGCAAGGACGTGTTGGCTGGGGACCTGGACGGCGACGGCAAACAAACCTTCGTCGACGCGCACGTCCATGCGTTGCTCCACTCGCCGACCATCGACATTTCCATGCGGACTTCGGATGAATACCTGCGTCGTTTCGGCCGTGAAAAAGGGAAGGAATCGACGGGAGAGGACCGGTTGCTGGCGTGGGATTCCCCGTATGCTTCGCTGCTCGAAGGTGCCGGTCCTGACCTGGTTCCATTGTTAGAGGGGCTATCGCGGAAGCTGAATCTTTCCGGGGAGGACCGAGTCGCCGTTGCAGCCCGACTCGCCGAGAGTGTGGAGCAGGGACGCCGACGAAATCAGCAGGAAATTCGGAAAATGGAAGGGGCCGTTCGGAACGCCGCGGTCCAGATTGGACAGGCGCTCATGGTCCAGTGGCCGTTCTTGAGAAGTGCGTGGCATCCGGAAACCCAGGCGTTGTTGACGACCGGGGGGAATGAATTGATCACCTTCATGACCTCGCACCGAGAGTTCGGCAATTACGCGGAACTTTCTCGGATGCTGAAGGACCTGAAGGAAAAGGATCTGGCGGAAGAACGCCGTTGGGCAGGGCTCCAGCGTTTCGTGCGAGCTGCCGAGTCTGCCGCGCTGGCCCATAACTTGCAGTTCGAAAAAGACTCCTCGCTCCGTTCCCGGTACGACGAACTACTTCGGCTGGAGCGTTGGGAAGTTGCACCGACGGGTAAGATTCCTAAATAGACTTGTTTTCCCATTGACCAAAATCGCTGAATTTCACAGTGTATCTCCTTTGTTGTGTGTGCTTGGCCAATAAGGACCTTGCGCGGGGGAAAGCAACCACGGTGAAAGGCTTTTACTTCGATGATCGCGACGAAGGCATGACGATGGTAGAGGAAGCGATTCGAAAAGCGGATGTCCTGATCGAAGCCCTTGGCTACATCCGCCAGTTTCGCCACAAGACCATCGTCGTCAAACTAGGCGGCAGTGTTCTGGAGCATGAGGACACCCTGCAAGCAATGCTGCAGGATCTCGTGTTCATGGAGACGGTCGGACTTCGCCCGATCCTGGTTCATGGTGGCGGCAAGGCGATTTCCCAGGCCATGGATCGCGCGGGTCTCGAACCGCACTTTATCCAAGGGAGACGCTATACCGACGAGAAGACCATGGATATCGTCGCGCAGGTCCTCGCCGAGGAAATCAACGCCGACATCGTTCGCCGGATCGAGGAACTGGGTGGCTGGGCGATGGGGTTGCACCATCGATCGACCAACTGTCTCTTTGGCGAAAAAATTCATCTTTGGGAAGATGGCAAGCCCATCGATCTCGGCCGAGTCGGCAAGGTGACTCGACTGGACGACACCCGACTTCACAAGCTTTGTAGTGCAGGAATCATTCCGGTTCTTCCCTCGGTGGCGATGGATCGAGAAGGAAACCTTCTCAACGTCAACGCGGACACGGCGGCGTCCGCCGTCGCGGAACTATTGCGTGCCGAGAAACTGATCTTTGTCAGTGATACGCCGGGCATTTTGAGTGACCCGTCCGACGCGGACAGTCTGCTACGCAGTCTCGATGCGCGCGAGTGTGCCCAGCTCATTGAAGAAGGGGTGATTCGCTCGGGCATGATCCCGAAAGTGGAGGCATGCCTGGAGAGTCTAAGGCGTGGAGTCGGCAAGACGCATATGGTCGATGGCCGGGTCCGCCATTCGCTCCTTTTGGAAATCTACACCGAGCGAGGTGTCGGCACGGAAATTGTGCTCGACCACGGCTAACGAATTGGAAAGCTCGGCAGCGTCCTCGAGTGGCGCTGCCGACCCATTTCCGTCTGGCGACCGACCGGTCGCGTTCCTCCCTTAAATGGTTGAGTTTTCATCCAACGTAGGCTTCGTCCTGTTCGATTTGGCTAAGAACCCAATCGAATTCGCCGCTAGTGAGTTTGCTGCCGCAAAACTCACAGACTCCCGCCATGTTGATCTTTAATGCCGCGCCACAGTTGGGACAGTTCGTGTTGTCGGCATGCGACTCCTTGGTGCCGCGCCGCCGAATAAAGGTCCAATATTCGCTGAACTCACGTGGTCTACCGGGTGAGCCACGAACCAATTTGCCGTTGGCGTCGACCACCGTATCGACCATGCTAGCGAAGAATCGAACCGTCATGGCGTCGTAGTACGCATCCATGCGGAGTTTGCAGGGGATAACCCCTTCAATGTTGATGTCGGAGAGGGCGTTGCGGAGCCTTTGCCGTCGGTATTCCCCCATCCAATAAGAAAAGAATTGGAAAAGCGAGTCCGAGACGTAAGGGCGGGCCTTGTCCCATGCCATCGAAGACCACGCGTTCTGCAGTTCGATGAAGATGTGCCGATAGCGGGCCTCGGTTCGCTGCCAGCTGAAATCCGGGTTCGACTCGAGAAACACCTTCCGCGTCGCCTGGAAACGAGGATCGAATAGCGTGGGCAGATTCGTGCCCCGCTCCGGCATCTCCTCGGTAAGTGTTGGGCCACGGTTTTCGCGACCTTTGAGTCGAACTCGCGTGACAAACCACTGAAAACGGCCGTCATCGATTTTCACGCCGCAATGCACGCATGCCCCTTGTGGCGTGAGTTCGAGGGAACTGCCGCAATTCGGACAGTCGAGGACAGTCGTTTTCTCCGGCGGTCGCGAGAGGACCGCCCGGTTTCGCGAGAACTCCCAGAGTTCCACGGAATAGAGCGTCTGTTCGACCGGCTTTCCCTTGTTTCCTGCGAGTATCTCGGTGTAATTCGTTTCGAAACGAACCGCGAGCGTGACCGAAGGCTGATCGAGGCCGGACACTTTTACCAGCCGCGCGCTTCCCACGATGACGCCTCGAACTTCCGAAAGCCCAGCCTCCCTTGGTGTGAGCCCGGCGAGCATCGCGCGGACACCTTCCGCGAGGTAGGGAGCATAGTCGCCGAGGCGTCCCCTTCCTCTCGCCTCCTGAACCTTTCCGTAAAGCGTGTAGACAAAATCGCTGAACAGGATGGCGGAAAAGTTCGGGTCGATTTGCTGTAGTTCATCCACGCTTTCGTCGAGCGTCACGTTGGCGGCGACGGCTTGAGGACCATTGGTCGTCGGGCTGCTGGAGTAGGGCTCCATCTGCTGGGATTTCGTGTAAATGACGAAGCCAATGACGGCGATCGCCAGCGGGATCCCAACGATCGGATAGCGGAAGATCAATTGAATGAGCAGATAAATGAGGAAACCGTTATCCCCGCCGCCACCCCCGTCGTCATGCGACGATCGACCCGAGAAGGATTCTCCACCCCCGAGCCGAGCCCACGCAACGTCGACAAAGGTTAACGCGAGGATGGTGGCGAGAAGCATCCAGGACCAGGGGGAACGCGAAATGACGCGCCAGGCGTCGAACGCCAGGTTCCTGATTCGACTCTTTTGCGTCATGCGGATGTCCTCGGGCGATTCGGCAGTTCGTCCAGATCCTCGTCGGGTCTGGGAAGATAACGGGCGAGCAGGTCGCCCAAACTTCGCATCTCCTCGATCAAAACATTCTTGGGATCATGGCTGCGGGCCACGTGGTGTAAACGAGCAAGTTGTTCGCTCCATTCGCTGCCCGGAATGGTCGCAAGGATGCCGATGTCGGCAATCACCTCGATTTGCCGTTCGAGGATCGCCAGGTAGATCAGCACGCCGGTCCGCGCGCGGGTGTGACCGACGGCGTGGCGATGAAATTCGAGCATCGCCGCGTCGCGCGTCTGACGTATCCTCCTCTTTTGGGTCGTCAACAGCCGACGAAGGCCGGGGATCCCCGTCCCCAACAAGGCTCCGGTCAATGCGAGAAGAAAAAGGTCGATTGGCAAAGCGATCGCGGCATGCTCCGTCCATGGGTTGAATACGATGAACGCCAAGCCGAGTAACGCGAAGATTCCGCCTATCAAATAGTCAACGTCGCGATACCCGCCGGCCTGGGGGTGGATGGAAACGACCACTTCCGCGGACGTCTGCTTTTCAATCTCATCGACCACCGCGGTTAATTGGTCGAAGTCGGCGGGTTCATATCGGGTCATGAATGTCGCAATCCCTGGTTCTTCGGCGCGGCTACCTGATCGGCAACGAGGCCGTTTGCCATGATACGCTCCAGATCCGTTGATGCAACGGCCCCGCGATCTCTCAAATCGTCCATGCCGCCCCGCGGCCGTGAGTTCCGGAGGCGGCGATCGAAATCGGGCGTGCCACGCGCGAAAGGGCTGGTATTGTCAGCGTTGCTTCAATCGTGACTTCAACCGGACCTTCGTCTCCAGCAGTTGCCGCAAACCTAGCACATCCCAATGGGCGCAACCAACGGGAATTGCCGTCATGGGGATTCGCAGTCTCTCCGAGAGCGTTTCCGACAGACGCTTGCCCGCGTCCACCGCGGTACAGCCATTGTCGATCCATGTAGTTCCGATCTTTTCGAGGAGTTCTCTGGACAGAATCGTCGCGCGCAAACTGGCGTAAGCAATGGTCCAGGGTTCGTCCCGTTCGTGCACGGATTCCACGCGGTCCGGAACACCATTGGCTCCCGGACACCAGAGGCCCCAAAGCGGAAGTTTGCCGACTTTTTCGCGAAACAATCCCGTGGCGGCCGGAACTCCCAAACTCGCGAAACGCTCCACAAAGGTCCTTGGGGGAACAGTCCGATCGTCGAGTAACAACAAATAAGACTCGGTTCTGCGGCCAAGGAAATGGCGGACGGCTTCCTTCAGGGACGATCCATAGTCAGCCGCGGAAAAGCAGTCTCCCTCCCGTTGGAAGCATTGTCTCTGGTCTTCGAGAAAGGAGGCAACCTGAGCATGGACTTCACCGCTTCCGGCGATGACGGCCGAATAAGCTTGCGGCATAGCTCCGGCGTTGGACGGCAAGGTCGATGGGTTACACCAGGAAACCGGTTCGTCCAGAAAGAAGTGTTCGAAATGGGTCAGGTCGATTTCTTTGAAGTGATCGCATATAGCCGACGGGTCGACGACGATCTCATAGCCCGCGTTTCGCGCGAGATTGAAGAAAGCGGCGTCCTCGCCCACGAGAAGCTCTGAATGATCTTCCCGAAACGTAAGCGAGAATAGGGGCGGACGCATAGCTTCGAGCACCTCCCGTTGGATGAGGCAACACGCAAGCCCCGTTCCGTAACAGCGAAACGGCTTAGGAGGAAAATCGTCCGGATCGAGGCGACGGACTAGATGACGTTCCGCTGGCATGCCCGCGGGGGACGCCAATTGCCAAATATTGGTGGTGATGCTCGGGCCCGTATTGGACGTTCCCTGCGGACTCGGCGCGAGTATAGGGCAAGGAAGACATGCGATTGCCGTGTCCAGCCGCAATAATCGATCGACCGTATCGGCGGGCAAGCCCATGTCGCTGTCGACAAAGAGCAAGTGGGTTCGATCTCGATCCGACAAGAACTCCTTGACGAGTGCATGGCGCGCGAGAACGAGGGGGGCGCAGGTGAGGTAGCGCACTTCTACAGCCCGCGCGAGTCGACTGGCGGCGATCATGGCGGTGATCGACTGACAAGTCTCGAGGCGGATCTTCCCAGTGTTGGGGACGGCAATCCAAACCTTGGCCGATGTAGCGGTCATGGGACCATGTTAACGGGCTGGCAGGCAGAATAATATGGCCGTTCACGCCGCGGCGCGACGGGGTAGTGATGGGCCCTCATCTCCGCGGAAGAGGCGTAAGGTTCTGGCGACTCCTAGGTCATTGGCGGAAACGTCCAGTCGGGCCACCAGCACGTCGTCGCCGCGGTGCTGGCTCTGCACGGTCTCTCCCGCATGGTTGGTAATGGACGATCCACCCGCGAAACTCGCTTCATAGGAAAGGCCGAGAAAAGGAATCCGCGTGCGGAAGGTTCCCGCCTTGTTCGCATACACCACGGGAACTCCAAGTTCGCTCGCCAAGCGCGAGGGAGTTAACGCCGGTTGCCGCGACATCCATTTCGAGAACAACGGGACCGGGATATTGCCGGTGGTCATGTCCGGCCAGGCGGAACTGATGAGCAAGAGGTCGATTCGGCCTTTCATTTCCCGAAGAAGCCGTGGCTGAACCATGTCCCAGCAAACCATCACTCCTATGCGGCCGATCGCCGTTCGAAAGATTCCCTCGGCATGCCCAGCACTGAAATAGAGTTTCTCGAAAAACGCCGGATAACGTTTTCGGTAGGTGTGGATGGTGCCACACGGAGACGTCAGCACGAGGGTGTCGTAACAACCAAAGGGAGCCTCTTCGGCGAGGCAGGCGGCGAGATAAACGTTTTCGCGACGGCTATGCTCTTGCATCCATTGCGTGGTTCGCCCGCCGATCGGCTCTCGGTGATCGAGCAGCTTCCGATCATAGCAATAGCCGGTGTTGAAAAGCTCCGGGAGGACGACGACTTCCGCACCGCGAGAACAAGCGCTTTGAACGTGTGCCGTCGCCCGGTCAAGGTTCTCCTCGACGGCAAAAGGTCGAGTTTCCATTTGCACGGCGGCAACCGAAAATCCCATCGCGCGGTCCATCCCTGCGATTCCTTAACGAAACGTCGTCCATGACAGTCGTGGGGCAACCGTCGGCGAGACTTGTACCCGTCCTCCATCGACCTGTAAACCCCAACAAATTCAGGGGAAATGTCCTAACTCTTTGCCGTGGATAGGTTCTCTTTCCTCGCGGGACGATTGCAGCGATTGAAGGTTCCGGAAAGTGGTTCCCGGAACGCTTTTGAGTCTCAGAGAGGATACGGCGTATTTCGCGGCAAAGTCGCATGGAGAGCTTGGTCGAAAAGCGAAACGGACCACGGCAAAACTATTTTGAGGGGCATTAGTTCCGGAGATTTGAAGCCTCACGGAAGGCGTCATGTTTGAGGTGTGAGTAAATCTCGCGCCCTTCGCCCACCGTTCATCTTGCCTGTGCGTGACGTTGGTCGGGAACATTGGCGGATGAAGATGACCAGCCGATCCCTCACGAGGACCGGAACACGCAGGAATCGTTCGGTTCGTGATCGATTTGGTGAAACATCCGTCCCGGCGTTCTCGATTGCCGCTCAGAAAAGGAAGCGGGGACGATACTTGGGAATCGGACGTCCGAACCATTTCCTCCTTCAAACGGCCGCGTGGGACCGGTATGCTACCCTTCTGAATGTTCGCAGGTAATTCAGCCTTCGATTTCGGGAGGACGGGTGGGATGCGTTTCGTTTCGGTAGCGGCGTGCTGTTACTGCCCCTCGCGGCGTTCGGGCAGGAAATGACTTTTGAAAGTGTTGAAGCATCCCTCGGACCGTACGGACCGGTCATGGAATCCTCCGCGATTCTTCCCTTCGAGGAGCGCTTTTATCGCTACCGCTTGAAGGGTGTGAAATCGGACGAAAAGGGCTACGTCAAGATAGCCGTCAACACTCGCGTGCTCAACCCGACGGGCAAGTTAATCTCCGACACCAAAGATACGCTGGAAGGAGTGCTCTCCGTCGGTGGAACCATAGTGCCTGGAACCTCCGCCGTGACCTTTGGCGAAAATCACCCGATCGGTGCTTACACGTTGATCGTGGTTGCCAAAGATCAAGCGAACGGCAATGAAGCGGAATTTCGCAAACGATTTACCCTGAAAAAGCCAGAATTCGCCGTCGTGTCGACCCGATTCTCGCGGGACCGTGACGGCAAGATCCCCTCGGCGGCGGGTGGTTTGGTTGGCCAAAGTCTTTTCTTCAACGTCAGGATCGTCGGCTTCGATCGATCCACGGGGAAGATCGACGTGGACATGGTGGTGAACGTCCTCGACGACGAATTGAACCCCATTCTCCAGAACGTCGTACGCGCCAATACCACCACCGCAGACCCCAAAATTGTCAATGAAACGCCTTTCCTTAGTTTTGGCGGCCATCTATTCCTCAATCGGGAGGGTACCTTCACCTTCATGGTCGTCGCCAACGACCGGATCAAAAAGAAGGAAGCGCGCTTCGTGGCCTCCATCAAGGTATCCAATCCTCAATGATCCCCGCCCCCGAATTGAATCATCGCTGGATCGTCCATTGAGCTTCAGAAAAACAAGAGCGTTTTTCCCCGGCCAGGTCCTTTGGAAGCCCTCGGCGCCAGCCGCGCGTAGCGGCGTCCAGGTATCAGCGCCGGTCCCTCGCATTACTTTTCCGAGCGGCAGTAGGCGATAATGCGGAAGTCACCGGTTCGCGAGTCCACTTCGCTCGGCGGAACTCGGCCCCGACGTTTCGAACCTGGCCGGCAACGAACATCTGGCCGATCCGCAGCAAAAATCGGGTATTCCGTTAGCGCAGAACGGGACCCATTTCGTAAGTCTCCATAATCGGCGTTCCCTTGAGCGGCATTAGTATCCCGGCTGCGCGTTTTTTGCCCCGGGGAAGAAAGAGACCGCGGCCATGGTTCAATCGAAATCGCAATTACGCGAGGAGTTCGACCGGATCGCCTTGCTCGAAGACGACGGTTGGAGTCACAACTCCCACTATCACCCCTTTTTGCTCCGACAATTGCCGATGCGCATGACCTCGGCGTTAGAGGTGGGTTGCGGCACCGGAGGCTTTACTCGTCGTCTCGCCGAGCGATTCGATCACGTGACGGGAATCGACCTCTCTCCTCGGATGATCGAGTTTGCGAAGGGGCGCTCGACGGTATTAAAGAACATCGACTATCAGGTTGCCGACATACTCGAGTATCCAATGAAGCCGGAGCAATTCGACTGCATTGCCTCCATCGCGACGTTGCATCATCTTTCGTTGCCGGAAATCCTGCCGCGATTGAAGAGTTCCCTGAGACAAGGAGGCATCCTCCTGATCCTGGATCTTTATCGCGCGGAGGGCCTTTGGCAGCAGGGGACCGCGGCAGCCGCTTTTCCCGCGAACCTCCTGTTGCGTCTCATGCATCGAGGGGAGCTTCGTCCGGCGGCGGAAGTGCGTGCCGCTTGGGACGAGCATGGAAAAACGGATCACTATCCGACCACCGCCGAGGTCCGCCAGGTTGCCGCTTCGTTACTTCCTCATGCCAAGGTGACTCGACATTTTCTCTGGCGCTATTCCCTCGTTTGGAAGAAGGCTTGAGCCTCGCTATCGCCTCCAACGGCTTGGGGCACTCAAAAACAACGTCAGGGTGTTCCCGTCGGCGGAACTATCCCTGATCATCGACCTCGAAAATCCATCGTGACGTTGTCGATCCAAATCCGCGGACCAGCGAGATTATGCTTCCGGTCGCCGTTGGATAGAATGCCGATTCAACGACGGATTCGCGTGGGAAGCTTGTCGTCGCGGTTGGACCTGCTCGCGGGGATCGAGAGAAGAATCGAATGAAGACGCAGTGGAAGCTGGGCCTGCTCGCAAGCTTGTATTTCTCCCAGGGGCTTCCGTTTGGTTTTTTCAGTGCGTTGCCCGCGATCTTGCGCGAGCAAGGGTTCACTCTCGCTTCCATCGGCCATTTCTCTCTCCTGTCGCTCCCGTGGGCATTCAAGTTTCTCTGGGCGCCCCTTGTGGACAGATATGGCTCTCGCCAATTCGGCGACCGCAGGGTTTGGATCATCCCGTTACAACTCCTCGCGGTGACTCTTTTGTTCTCGCTATCAGGATTCGACCTGGTTGATGCGCTTCCCGTGTTAGTCGTTGGAGTGTTGGCGGCGAACCTGTTCGCGGCGACTCAGGATATTGCCACGGACGCATTGGCGGTCGACCTTTTGAGCTACCGCGAACGAGGTTTGGGAAATGGAGTACAGGTTGCCGGCTACCGCGTCGGCATGATCGTGGGAGGTGGTCCGCTGGTTTTGGCCCTGACGGCGTGGGGGTGGCCTTGGACGTTTCAAATCATGGCAGTTTTTCTTGCCGTCGCTTCTTTGCCGATCTGTTTTTATCGCGAACCGCCCCGAGAACGCGCGCACAAAGCCGAGCGGATTTCGGAAGTGGCGCTCGACTTCTTGACTCGACCACGAATTTGGGCGTGGTTGATTCCCCTCATGCTGTACAAGGCGGGGGACGCGATGGGGACGGCGATGCTCAAGCCGCTCTTGATCGACGTTGGGGTCAGCGTCGCGGAGAACGCGAAAATGGTGAGCATCGTGGGATATGCCGCCGGTTTGCTCGGCGCGCTTGCCGGTGGCTTTGGCGCCAGCCGACTCGGCCGCCGGCGCGCGGTGCTGCTTTTCGGCTTTTTTCAGTCGTTGACGGTCTCGCTTTATATCTTGCCCGCCGTCTGGCTTGCATGGGACCTGCCGTTAACGACGGGTCGATGGGTGCTGCTCTACCTCTTTTGTGGCGTGGAACATTTCGCGGGCGGGACGGCGACCGTTGCCTTGTTCACGTTGATGATGGACTATTGTCGTCCAAAGACTGCCGCCACGGATTACACGCTGCAGGCGAGCCTGGTGGTAATCGCGACTCTCTTTGCGGGAACCATCAGTGGCGAAGTGGCGGACCGGATTGGCTACATGAACCTGTTTGCGCTTTCCGGCTTTTCCAGTCTCCTAGGGGTTTTCGCGGTCCAGTGGAGCCTTACCTTCGCCCCCGCCGACGAGCCTCGTGAACTACAAGATAAAGTTGCGGTGATTTGATTCACGAAAACGGAATACTTCCGTGATGCTCCTGATGTCTTTCGGGCGGCGCTTTGTTCGTATACCATGAAGGTGTGTGCCGCTGCGCCGCGCGCGGTATTCGGAAAGCAGTTCGAGGGGAAGCATGGCGACGACGAGGGGACGAGAGAAGACGGATCGGCGAGAGTTTCTCAAAGAGTCCGCGGGCAGCTTGGGGGCGTTGGCGCTGGGAGCGACCGTCCTGCCGGCGGCGACTCAGGAACATGCGCCGCCTTCCGTGATGGATGTCGTGCGGCTAGGGGTCGTGGGAGTCGGAAGTCGCGGCGGAACTCTCGTCCAATGGTTGCTTCGGCTGCAGGAGACCCATCGCGTTCAGATCGCCGCTGTCTGCGACCTTTGGGAGAGACGCCGAGAACAAGCGGCGGAAAAGATCGAGCGCTCGACGGGCATGAGACCGGCCGTTTGTCGTACGCCCGCAGAGCTCTTTGCTCGGAACGACGTCGACGGCGTCTTGATCGCCACACCGGATTTCCAGCATTGCTATCTCGCGGCTCAGGCGGCGCTCGCCGGCAAGGATGTCTATGTCGAAAAGCCTTTCGGCTGTGATTTCGATCAAGTGCGCGCCGCGCGCGAGATCCTCGCGAAGTCCGACCGCATCGTCCAATTGGGAGTCCAGTCGCGCGGGGCGGGCAAGTACTACGAAGCCGCCCGCTTCATCCAGTCCGGGAAGTTGGGACAAGTTACCTACGTCGATGTTTGCGAACCGATTTGCCAGCAGCGTTGGCGGATTCCCCAGGCCGAACTCGCATTGAACGAATCGGATATCGATTGGAGCGAGTTTCTCGCATACTTGCCCTGCGATACGCCCTTTTCCTCCCGGCACTACCGCGAGTTTCGGCTGTTTTGGCCGTACTCGAGCGGCCCATTCTGTCAATGGATGAGTCACCGCATTGACCTGGTCAATCTTATCCTCGGGGAGATACCGACGTCCGCGGTGGCTCTCGGAGGGGTATATCTATGGAAGGATGGACGAAATAACCCCGATACGGTGCAATGCCTGCTCGAATACCCTCAAGGAGTCCTCGTCAACTACCACATGCGCATGGGGAATAGTCAGCATGGTCGGGGCATGACGATCTATGGGACCTGCGGTACGCTTGAGGTCGATGCGGGTCTGGCGTATGGCGACGGTGGTGGCGGAATGGTGATCGCGTCGGACCCGATCGAAGGGACTCCCACCTACGAGGTGGACAAAACCAAGTTGCTTCGAATGAAGCGCGAAGGCGGTGTTCGTTTGCCGGTTGCCGAAGACATCGACTACCTGGGCCACTTCATCGACTGCATGCGTACACGCCAAACACCGCGCGGTGATCTCGATGCGGCCTACGGGCAATCGGTCGCCACCATTCTTGCCGCCCGCGCCCATCGCGAAGGCTGCAAGATGGTACATGACCCATTCTCGCGAACGATGGTTGCCGCATCGTCGACGCGTGTCGTAGCGCGGGAATTGCCTGGATTGGAACTTCGTTGATGCAGCGCGGACCGGAGAATTTCACTGCTCGTGAACGGGCGGAATGCGAGCGATTGATCGATTGGGGTCTTGACGAGGATCTCGGGTCTCCGATGCGCGACCTTACCTCCGAAGCCGTGATCCCCGTGGATCAACGGGCGAGTGCTTTGGTCATGGCTCGGCAAACCGGCGTGATCGCGGGAACAGAAGCGTTGCCCCTGCTCGGGGACCGGCTCGGCTATTCCGTGGAAGTTTTGCGGTCGGACGGACCGGTGGAAAAAGGAACGCCGATCGCGAGGCTCGCGGGCACGCTTCGTTCAGTGCTCGCCGGCGAACGTCTATCCCTGAATTTGCTCGGTCGGCTGAGTGGCGTGGCGTCCTTGACCGCTCGTTACGTAAACGCCATCC
Organism: Planctomycetota bacterium; assembly: GCA_046350335.1. Taxonomy (GTDB): domain Bacteria; phylum Planctomycetota; class Planctomycetia; order Kolteriales; family Kolteriaceae; genus JAXMAQ01. The sequence continues at coordinate 28,114 of JAXMAQ010000004.1, read as the reverse complement.
GGGGGACCAAGGCCTGCATCGTGGACACGCGCAAAACCACCCCGGGCTGGCGTTACCTCGAGAAATATGCCGTTCGCATCGGCGGGGGAACCAATCATCGGGTGGGCCTGTTCGACGGCGTGCTTATCAAGGACAACCATTTGGCAGCGGTTTCGGAGCGAGAATCCAAGCCGATTCTCGTAGCCGTGGCCAGGGCTCGCGAGCAATCTCCGGCCGGCACCGTGGTCGAAGTGGAAATCGACTCCCTGTCGCAGCTCGAAGAGGCGATCCATGCCCGGCCGGACATGATCCTTCTGGACAACATGATCCCTGAGAACCTCGGCCTGGCGGTCGAAATTCGCGATCGGCTGGGGCCCGGCATTTTGCTTGAAGCGTCGGGAGGCATTCATCTCGAATCCGTCGTTGCCGTCGCGAGGAGCGGTGTCGATCGCATCAGCGTGGGCGCCTTGACTCACTCCGCCGCCGTTCTCGACGTCGCCCTCGATTACGAGGAGCTGCGCGTTTGAGTCCACTTGACCTGGCCCGACTGGAAACGATTTGCAGCGAATGTCAGGTGATCGGCAGTGCGATTCGGGTTTTGCAGGAGACCGACAGCACGAACGATCGATGCCAGGAATTGGCCGGCGATCCGCAGTTGGACGGCCTCGTCATCTTCGCGGAACATCAAACGGCGGGACGCGGACAGAGGGGGAGCATCTGGTCGGCTCCGCCTGGTTCCGGATTGCTCTTTTCCATACTACTTCATCCGAAAGGCGAACTGGCGCAGCCGAACTTTCTCACGGCGTTTGCCGCCTTGGCGATCGTGGAGCAGCTTCAAGAGTCCTATCGGCTTGATGCACGGATCAAATGGCCCAACGACGTCTTGGCGAATGGATGCAAGACAGCGGGCATTTTGGTGGAACGGGGCGTGGCGACCGTGATCGGCGTTGGTCTCAACGTCTCGATCAAGCGAACCGAGTTCCCCGCGAATCTGCGCATGCCCGCCACTTCGATCGAGGAGGAAACGGGCCATGTCGTCGACCGGACCGAATTGGCAGGTAATCTGCTGCGACGTTTGGATGGGATTTACGCGGAGGCCAGACAATTCGGCGCGCGCCACTTGTGGCCACGATGGGAAGAATACCTGGAATCGTTTGGCGACGGGCCCGTCGTTGCCACGACCCGTCGCGAACGGATTGTTGGTCGACTTGTGGGGCTCCGTCCGGACCGTGGGGCTCGCGTCGCGCGCGGCGACGGCACACTCGCCTGTATTCCGCCCGAAGAACTGATTCGTGTCGAGCGCGACATCGGCGGAATCGGCGACTAAGCCCGACGTGACGCACTCGTGGATCACTATTGGTTGAGCGGATCAATAGCGCCGTCGTTGGCGCCGGCCGCCGGACTCGACTTTGGCACGCCGCCGCGACCGGGTACCGCCTCATTGGCCATTTCTTGATAACGCTGTTTGTGAAGCTGTCGGGATTCGTCGTTTTTATCAATATCTTCCGACCGCCGGATCAAATCGCCGTACACGTTGACCGAGACGACTTCGCGGGGCAACTTGAACTGCTTGGGACTCGATCCACCAGGAACCGATTCACGGACCGTGCCGCCCGTGACGTCGAGGAGAATCTGATTGGTGTCGAAGGCCTTGGGTAGTGTTTCGTTACTGGCGTCGAACTTTTGCGTCTTCTCGTTCCAACGAAGGACGGCAACCGGAGGCTGAGATGCCTTGACTCCGATGACGTCGCCGGGGCGTTGGATGAACTCATTGATGATCCAGTCGCCAATCTCACGCGACCAGGATTGGACTTCCAAGGTGACGCGATCGGGACGGTTGCTTTGCTTCTCGCCGACGAACCAAAGGACGTTCGGCTCGATGTAGATTTCGTCGCTCGGTTCGCTCCATTCCCCCACCAGATACTTGTCCATGGCGAATTGGCGATCGGCGACATCCGCGCGGTCGAAATTCGGATTGATGACGTTGACGCGGACGCGATAGCGATAACGTTTGCCGGGCACGACGGTGAAATCCCAGAAGCGGATCATGGCATTTTTGAGCATGTAGCCATTGTCAAAGACCGCTTTTGCCCCATCCGCGCCGGCAACGGGCGGGGGCGGCACGAAGCGCGCCTTGAATTCTTTTTTGCCCTTGGCGGCACCGGCAGGCGCTTTACGAGTACGTTTGGGTTTTTCTTTTTGCGCGGCCGCCGGATCTAGTTCTTCGGGCGCGAATTCCGGCGGTGTCGGATGATCGAGTTCCGGAGTGCTGAGGAAGGGACGTTCCGCCGTGTACATCGATGGAATGTGCATGGCCAAGCCTTTCAGAGTGACCCCCGCGAAGGGATCGGCTTCCCAGCCGAAGGCATTCTGGATGACTTCCCATTGTTCCTTCAGGGGAACGCTTTGCCATTCGGGCGGATACCACTCCATGTTCGCGTCCAACTCTTGGCGTTGGACTTCGACGCGCGAGTATCGAAGACCGACGAAGTCGGCCCGTTCGCGGAGTGCCTTGACGTACTCCTTGATTTGTTCGGCGTGAGGGAAGGAGGCGACAACCTCGACCCATTCCCGGCCAACGACGGCGAGAACGAATTCCTCCACCACGGCGTCCGCCTTCGCAGGGGCGGTCTTGTTGTCCTTAAGCTCCGCGGACTTCGGCGCCCCTTCTCCCGAGCGGGAACGGATGGGTTGCCGATTGCCGACCGGTGGCGCGGCATTCCCTACCGGCTGCGGTTCCACGGCTGGTTGATCCACCTGTTGCAAACCGAGGATGCTAAAGATGTGCTCGTTGCCGTAAAAGGCGGCTTCGTCCGGCTCGAAACCCAGGGCGCGGATCTTTTCGATGTCACCGGGGTTGATGGTCGGTCGATTTTCTCCTCCCCCGGCGAGAGGGCGAGCGACGTTTCTCGCCTCGCCGCCGCGAACCTTGCGAACGATGCGCTTGCCGTTCAGATCGGTTTTGAAAAGGCGCAACGGAGCGCGATTGAGTTGAACCACCGGCTTGTTCGGGCGAAGAATCTGCGGCTGATTGCGAAAGCTGAGGCCGAAATCGAATGGTCTTCGCCACTTCTGCCCGAACTCCAGCGGGGTCGTGTCGGGCGCTTTCTGCAACTTCTCGACGACGATGTTGAAGTCGCTCGCCTTGAGGTTCTCCAGGCTTGCCTTCGAGTTCGCGACGTTCTGACTGGCCGTGCGCTCGATTTTTTCAAACGCGCTTGGATCCTTGTCGTAGGTCGTCATCGAAAAAGCGCTCCACAAAAAGTAGAGCATGATGACGAGACAAAGAGCCAAAACCAACTTCTCGGCGTGGGCTTGGGCCAATTCTTTCATGGTTCGCGTCCTCGGTCTAATTCTGTTCCGCAGGCGCTGCCGCGGGTTGCGCAGCTCCCTGAGGGTTCATTTTCGCGTCGTATTCCGCCTTGAGTCGCGTGGGCGTTTCATAGATCCGCATGCGGCCCCAGACCTCCAATTGCATCGTGCCGAAGATGGCGTTGTCCCGGGGCGAGAGACGTCCCAAGGCGCCGGTCTGAATCAACACGGGGGGCATGACGTCCCCTTCCGCGGGAAGCGTTATGTTCACCTGTTGAATGGTGAAGTTAAAATCCGCGGACGACAAGATTCCGAGCACCCTCGGGATTTGCATCTGGTCGACGAGCATGGAGACATACACGGGAACCACCCGGTAGTATTCCCCCACCGAGATGTAGCGGAACGGATTGACCCCCTGGCTGAGCGAGGCATTCGGATCGGGCGTTCCCGGCATTCCGCCACCTTCCCCGCCACCGCCTCCGCCCGCGGTACCCGTGCTGGCGGGCTGTCCCGTTTTGTCGAGGAGCGGCGACGCGGTCGAGACGGTGTTCGCGTCGAGTCCTTCCGGCCCGATGCCGATCGCGATCAGTCGTTTGATGCTGGCTTCACGCCAATTCTTGGCACCTTCGTTCGCCTTGCGGATGGCCTTGAGGATCGCGCGCTGGATCCAGAGTTCTTCCTGTGCCTGCCAGGCCTCCATCGATAGCGGGGTTCTGGTCCAGACGGCCCCGTGCAGGACGCTCTTGTCCGCTTCAATGACGCCCACGACGTTGCCTTCGTCGGTTTGTTCGAGCGGATCGAGTTCGTAGTAGATTTCGTCGAGTTGCGCGGGGAAGGCGCGCTGATAGACAATCAAGAATCGGTTCTCGCGGTCGGAAAGATCGCTGCCAAACGGGCGTTGTGCGAAGAGCTCGGCGACTTCCTTCGGCCAAGTCATCAGCTTTTGCTGTTCGGCATAGATCTTTTCCCAAACCCCGTCGATGGTCTTGGCCAATTCATCCTTTTTCGCGGTGGCCGCGTCGATCGCTTCCTGGTTGGGATGCTCCGCGCCGCCGACGAACGACTTGATGCCGTTGTAGACGTTGTCCAATTGCATGCGTCTCTGGTTGGCCGCCACCACGAGCCGCTGCGCTCCCGACGGATAGGTGTACAAGGCTAGGAGGAGCGCCAAGCCAAGGCTGAACCAGAAGCGATGCTTCCAGAGGAATTGGCCGACTTTCTTTAGCTGATCCATGATTTCGTATCTCGCGTTTGACGCCGGACGGTGATGGAATTACTCCGCATCGGACGGAGCAGGGGGCGGAGCTTGTGGTGCCGCTTCTCCCTCCGGTCCCTTGGGCGCGGGGGGAACCCAGACAAACTGAATCTCAAAATCCGTGCGGATCAGCGAACTGTCGTCCTCCCCGTTCGGATCCTCGGCCCCCCCTCGTTTCGACTGCAGTTGCTCGGACTTGACCTGGTAGTCGATCATGTCGGGAGGGAGGCTGCTCTTTTGTGCATTGAGGTTTTGCAGGTTTCCACTGGCGGCGGCGTTGTTCCCCATGTTGCTTCGAGTGGACTGCACTTTGGCGATCGTCGGTTTGAAGAACCCCTCGCTTGTTGACGATTGTTTTGCCATATCCGCCAATTTTGACCCTTTCTCGGGAGTCCAATAGAAGTCCTCGATGTGTTGCACCACGACCGGATGGGTGATCCCTTGGTCGCGCATCGACTGCTTCTTCAGATTCGCCAGGATCGAATCCTGTACGTAAATGATGAAGTCGTCATGGAACGTGTATCCGAGAATGCGAAACACCCAACCTGGTCCGCCGGGGCCGGCGGCGCGGTCTTGATCGGACATCGTCTTTAGCTGGGTTTCGTTGAATTTGCTGAACCAGGTTCCCAGATCGCTGGTGTACTCCGCGGTAATGTACTCGATGTTGACCTCGGGAACCTTGGCGAGATCGTGATCGTCCGAATCGGACTTGCGCGGAGGGACGGCGTCATTAATCGCTTTGAGGACCTTGATCCAGCCGAGCCGGTTATCCACCAATTGAAGGCCGGATAAATCTTCTCCTTGCATTTTCTTCGCGTCGAAACTTTTTACCGCCTCGTCGAATCCCGCGGCCCATTGTTTGAAGCGGTCGGTTGCGCCTTTGACTCGTTGTTCCGGCGCTTTGAAGGTCTCGGCGTGAACTTTACTGTAGACGCGGTAATGGCCGTAGAAAATGCCGATGCAGCCAAGCAGAATGGCGGCGGCGGCGGCAAGCGACCAAGGTTTTTTGTCTCGGACCAGGCGCTTGTTCTGAATCTCGCGAGGGAGAAGGTTCGTCTGAATGGGAGTCTGATGCAGACCCTGAAGCGCCAAGCCATAAGCCACGCCGAAACCGGGTAGGTTCTCCGCGAAGGCGGGCGCCGTCAGAACTTCCTCTCCTTCGAGACCTTTGTACTCCGTCAGCTTGATGATCTCGTACTGGAGATTCTGCTGTAAAAACCGTTGGATGCCGGGAAGCCTGAAGCCGTTCCCCACGCCGAGCACCGTCTTGATGACCTGGTGACGGTGCGTGCTGGCGAAATAGCCGACGGAACGCTGCAGTTCGCTGAGAAAGTCAGTGAAGACCGGCCGCATCGCCTGGTAGAGTTTTTTCGGGTCGGGCGCCTTGGTGGCGTTTCTTTTGAGGTGCTCGGCCTTCGCGAAGGTGAGTTTGAACTCCTTGGTCAGGGCGCGGGTGAAGTGGTTCCCGCCGATCGGTAGGTTCCGCAGCCAGATGGCGTCACCGTCCGTGATGACCACGTCGGTTTTGTCCGCTCCCATGTCGAGCAGGACGAGGGTATCCCCTTCTTCTTCCTCTGCGTCTTCTTTCGGTTCGGCTCCTGCTTCGGCGTTGGCTTTGGCTTGTTGTTTTGCTTTATGCCCGTGATAGAAGTAGTCAAAGGCGGCGAAATTATAGAGGGCGACGGGCGCGAGTTGGACAACGTGCACCTCAATCCCCATTTTTTCGAACGGGGCGAGATGACGCTGAATCATGTCTCGCTTGATCGCGAAGATCCCGACTTCGGTTTCCAGAACGAGTCCTTCTTCCTCCTGTTCCTCGCCACCGCCTATCTTTTGGTAGTCCCAGACCACGTCTTCCAGAGGAAATGGGATCTGCTGTTTGGCCTCGAACTGGACGATCTCCGGAACCTTCGCTGGCTTTACCGGGGGAAGTTTCACGAACCGCGCGAGCCCCGCCTGCCCCGGAACGCTGATGTAGACCGTCGAGTCCTTGACATCATTGCGGGAAAGGAACTTTTCCAGCGCGGACTTGATCAACTCTTCGGGATCGGCGTCCGGCTGACTCAGAATCTTCGGATGCTCGATGTAGTCGAAAGCGAGTGCGACGGCGCGATCTTTCTTGGCATCGAAGCTGAGATGGACCGCCTTGAGGGCACATTGGCCAAGGTCGATTCCCCACACCGATGATTGTCCAGCCATCCGCAACCACTCCATTCACGGTCGGACCGTGCTCGAATATCTCCAAGGGATTCCACCAGCCGCATTACGGGCGACGACTGACCGGTCTTGCCCCCTGCCTTGGACACCTGTCAATGTTCTTTCTTTATCCTAACCAAGCGAGCGCTTCAATCCACCTCGGAAGTCGCTTTGTTCGCCTTTTTTTGCGCGAAAACGCCTTTCCCCAAAAGGCGATCGGCTCCGCCGGCTTCCTTTCAAGATCGTTTGATCGACCGGTTTCCAATGCGGAAGCGCTTTTCACTGGAGTCGGACTCTACTCCTTTCCGCCGATCGGGGGAGACCTCCTGCCTCGGCATATAAGATCCGCCCCCTCGGTATCCTGCGTTTCGCCACGTAACTCATTCGAGCCACGGCGATTGTTCGCGGTTGCCGGAGGCCGGGAAGAAGGAGGTGAATCGTACGGCGCCTTCTCCTTACGGTCGGTACTCGATTGTACGGAAATAGACCCTTGCGTTCTTGTCCCTTCGGGACGAACCAAGTGCCGTTCTGAAAAGTAATATCGGGGCCCGGTACCAATTCATGGACGCCGCGAATTGCCGCTAGCGCCAAGGCACTCCGAGCGACCGGACCGGGCGTTGCCACATTACTATTCTGATGTTCAATAATGCCCGCGGACCGTGCCAAGTCCCACGGCGAGCAACATCCCTACGCCGGTTGCCGAGAAAAGGGGAGCGTACCCCCGACTCCTCCTCGATCCAGGCAACGGGTTTGACGGCGGAAACTTTCCCGGACGGAACGTGTCGCGCGGATTTTGGCATTGTCCATAAACTTCTACGTACGGGGTGTTGGGAGTGATCGAAAAGACTCTTGTTCACCCCCCGAGCGACATTCCAAGCGTTGGAGATCCGTTCGCCCGGCGTAAAGTTTGGTGAACGCCTGTTGGCGGCGTCGAGTGAGGAGTATGCAAATGAAGCTCCGCTGGTTCTGCTTGCTGTTGTTGGCTGGCTGCTTCAAGGCGCCCGAGCCCAAGACTCCCACGTATTCTGGCCTGGGAAAGCCTCGGGCACCGGCCCTGGAAAAACGGGAGCTGTCGATTGAAAACGCGACGCTCGGGATCGAGATACTTAAACGGGGCGACGGACCAGAGGTCAAAGAGGGGAATACGGTCCATGTCCATTATGAAGGCACGTTTACGGACGGGACGGCTTTCGACGGCACGGGTCCAGGCGGAAGCCCCTTTACCTTCGTTCTCGGCCAGCCTGGCGTGATTCGAGGCTGGCAGGAAGGAGTCCTGGGAATGCAACTGGGTGAAAAACGGCGACTTACCATCCCGCCCGAACTTGGTTATGGGAGCCGGAGGACCGGACTGATTCCTCCCAATTCGACACTCATTTTCGAGATCGAACTCGTTGGCATGGATTAGCGTCCGCGGTCCAAGCCTGTCCCCGGCGATGGAGTATTGATTCTTTGGGAAAAAGCGCGAGCCGAATGCCGGCTCGAGGAACACCTGAACCCGGCGGATTGGGCTAGTTCCCCTTTTGCGTGGTCGCCTTGGCGGCGGGGGACTTCGAAGTGGTCGCCTTGGCGGTCGGCGCCGATCCCTTGGTGGCTGGCGCGACGTTGGCTGTCGGCGAGGGAGTCGCCGGCGGGGCGGTCGGATCCACCGACTCTTCGTCCGGCGACGTTTCGTCGAGCGTCGCGGTGCTGAAGTTGTTGGTCAGGTAATTATCGATTCGTGCTCCCTTGCGCAACGCCAAGTAGAGGTTGGTTACCTCGGCACGGATCTTCTTTTCGTGAATATCTTGGCGGAGGAGATCGCGCACAGTTTCCTTGGTCTTTTCATTCGCCACCGCCTCCAGGGAGATGTCGGTGCGCGGCGGGACCCGTTGAACGCAGAGCAGAATCAAATTGCCGCTCGGGGTCTGCGGGTCGCCGGTCGGTACTTGGACGATCTTGCTCAGTTCGCCCGGCTTGAGGTTGAAGGCCATTTTCTCGATCTCGGGATTGGCCGTATGCCGATTGATGGGCTGCGCCTTGCCGCCGAGCGCTCGCGTTGCCTGGTCGATCGAATAGGTTTTGCAGATATCTTCAAACTTCGCGACTCGTTCATCGAGCCCCTTGATCTTGTTGACTTCTTCCCACAAGTCCTGGGCGCGCTTCTGTTCAATGACGACAAGAATGCGGCAATCGACTTTCTCGCCGTAATTCGCTTCGAACGCCTTGCGCAAGTCGTCGTCGGTCACTTCGACGTTCTCCTGCACCATCTTTTTCAGCGCGACCGCCGGCCAGATGGTGTCGCGGATATGTTGATTGAAGGTGATGTCCTGTGGGCCAAGCACCCGCTCGACGTATTCTTTGCGCGACAGATTAAGGGTCTTGAGCTTCTTCTGGATCTCGTTTTCCACGTCGACTTGGGTGACCTTGATCTTCTTGGACTTGCAAGCCTGTTCGATGAGTCTGCGATTGACGATCAATTCCAATTGTTCCTTGCCATGCGACTCGATGAGTTCTTCGGCAAGTTGTTTACGCGTGATGGTTTCACCGTTGACTTCCGCGACGACGGAATTCCACAGGTCTTCGGTGTCGCCGCGGGGGGCGTCGGCGGTGGGTTCTTTTTTCTTCGGAAAGTTGGGAACGATATCGGCCGCCACCGCGAGGGATGTTCCGTGAATCGTTAGCATGATAATCCCTAGGGCGCGTGCGAGTGATTTCGTCGTCATTACCAGGTCTCCTTCCGTGCTCGCTCTCCCGAGGGAGGCCGGTTCCCAATTCCTCTTTCCGCCCACGATGGCAATTTTCCCAGAACCCCGTGCAAGTCGGTCACGGCGCCTCGGGTGGCGGAGAAGTTCGCGAGCCTATACCCCAATGGGGCGAAATGGGTCAACGCAAAGATCACGCTTTCCTTTTGCATTTTTCGTACCGACGACACCTAATGAAGTCATGGAGATCGTGGGAGTTGGGACCGACATCGTCGAATGCGTGCGAATCGGCAAGATGCTGGAACGTCACGGCGAGTTCTTTCTCGGGCGGGTCTATACGGCGCGCGAGATTGCCGATTGCCAGTCTCAAAAAGGCTCGGTGGAGCGTTTTGCCGAGCTTTGGGCTGCCAAGGAAGCAACGCTCAAGGCTTTAGGATCGGGTTGGGGGAAGGGAATTTCCTGGCTCGACATCGAGATTCGTCTACGAGTGCCAGGACGGGCGACAGTGGCTCTCTTTGGTCCGGCACGCGAACAGGCCTTGCGTGCCGGGATCGACCAAATCATGCTCAGCATGGCGCATTGTCGCGCCTTCGCCACCGCGCATGCCTTGGCGATTCGCCAACGCATTTCCCGCGAAAACGAGCCTGAATGACTTTCCCGTAAAGTTCGTTCTCGGCTCTATGAGCATCTGTAAGGAGATTGTCGTCGCATCCGGCTTGGTCGCATGGAGAGCCTTGACGCAAGTCGCATCTGACCCCGACGTTATCCCTTCTTTTGCCGCTCAGAAAAGAATTGTCATAGCCCGGCTCGCTTTACGCCAATGCTCTCCGATCGACCGGGCCCACGAATACGACATTACTTTTCTGGTGCTCTATGGCGGCAATAGCGACTCTTGCTTAACGGCTGGCGGGAATGGGGCCGCGGACCTCGGAATCAAAGACGCGAACTTTCTTCCAGCTCGCCTTGTTTTCTTCGAGAAACTGCTTGTGCGGGTCGCTGGTTTCGTACTTTTCCAGATCCATCTTCGACTTGAACACCATGTGCAGCCCGACGTCATAATCCCGGTCATTCAATGGGCCGCTGAGATCCGCGAGCGTGCCGCAACCGAAGAAAATCACGCCCGGCTGGTCGGCGAGATACTTCTTGCACGCGTCGATCAGCGCTTGTTTCGATGCCATCGACGGGTCATTCAGCGAGAAATAAACATTGTGAATGAGCATCGGTGGCGTGGCTGAGGGAACATCCACCGCTTGCACGTAGCGAACTGACAACACGGATACCGACGCAAACATCAGGCCTAAGGCGCCGACCAATGTCCCTTTCGACAACCCATGCATGGGAAGCCTCTCCTGCAACAACCCTGAACAACCCACCAGCGACGACCGCCGGCCTGACGCGCGAATAACAGGCAGAAGCGCCTGCTTGCCCTCCGCGGTTATCCTCATCCGGCCTGGTATCGCTGACGTAACTCTTGATGACGACTAATATAGGAAATTTGGAACCGGGGATCAGTAGCACCGAACACCGCGGTGAAAAACGTTTGCCCGGCCCAATGGCAATGTCGCCGATAAACGTATTTCTCCGCAACCACTTACGTTATTAGTACGGGGTTGCCGGCCACTCCGCCGATCACGGCATCGCATCGCGGCTCTTGCCGGCCATGGCGTGTAAGCAACTGTCTTGTAGTGGTTTATGGATTGTGTTGGCGACTAGAGTGTCGCTGCTGGCGAAGGCTCGAGTTTCAGGGTGGCGATCAGATACGAACCGATCAATTCCCCTTGGTTGTCGACGCGGGGGAGCGTCACGGCACGCAGGCGGCCGGTGTCCGGGCGAAAGGGGCCAAAAAACGTGAAAATGCGATCCACCCGGTCCCGACTCTCTTCCAGAATGTCGATTTCCGTGCCGCCACCAAACAATTCTCTGTACCGCGACACCACCACTTCCGTCCTTCGGCCCAGGCACTCGTCTTTTGGGAAATCCAGAAAGCCACCTTCGGCTCCCAGGATATCGACGACGATGTCGTTTTGGTCGCTGACGAGCGTGGCTACTTTGTTGTCGCTCCATTTGGATAACAGATCCACCGTCGCACTTTGAGCTGTGGTGGCCGCGTCCTGCGAGGTTTTAATGGGTTCGGGAAAGGGTTCATTGAGACGAAGGGAAGCGAACAGCGGTTTGGGTCCGTCCATGTTGGCAAATCGATTGCGCAGGCGATCCAATTGCTGGATCCATACTTCTCGATTCCGCCCGAGCTGAGGGAGCAGCGTGGCCTCCTCGGCTTCGAGAGCGTCGACCACCTGGGCCAGTTCCTCTCGGGGCAGGGTATACAAACTCACGTCCGCCGGCAGCACCACCGGATTGATCGCGATCGCGCAGTCCTGTTCATCGCCGAAGAGGAGGATTTTGCCCAGTTCTCGCCAGTTTTGCCGAAGGAGACAGAAGTTGATGAAGTAGTGCCCCTCTCGGCTCCGCGAATAGTCGCGTAATTTGTGAAAGATCTCCATGGCCCGTTCAAAATTCGCGCCGACGCGGATCTTTTCGAACGTCTCTTTCGTGATCCCGTCGATCGACATCTGGAAAGTGCAAGGGAGATGTTCGAGAACCCTTTCCACCTTGGCGTTGTAAACCGTGCAGTTGGTGCTGATGTGGCAGCGGGTTTTGAGGCCGTCCTCGATCATCATGTCCCAGATGCGGTACATCTCCTTGACGAGGAATGGCTCGCCGCCAATGCAGTTGGCGACTTTGATGCCGGGAAGCATCGGCCGCAGGTCCTCGAAGAAGGACTCGCCATAGAAATGGGGCAAGGGAGATAGGTGGTCGCGTCGACTGCGGATCGAAGACGAGAACTCCGCGTTGCACATGATGCATTCGAGATTGCAGGCGTTGGAAAGGTTGAACTCCATCAGCTGCGGCATCGGCTGCTGGCGCGAGTCCACCGAGTACGATTCGAAATGACTGGCGTAGGCGCCGGTGTAGTCGCCGTCGAGAATTTGCCATTTGCAATGGGAGCAACCGCCGTCGAAACGGTATTCGTCCACTGCCCGCCGCAGACGCTCGTATGCCTCGCCGTGCCAGATTTCCTTGAGTCGAGTCTGACTGACGTTCCCCAAGAGATCGCTGTAATTCTGGCAACAGACCCGCACGTTCCCCCATTGGTCAAAGAGCATGGAGACATACGGAGCGTAACAGCCGGAACGAAAGGACTTGTTGGAGAAGTCCCGGCGCGCATCGTACGCTTCGATGATGGATGGATGGAGCACGAGTGTTTCCTGGCGGTCTCCGCGTTCGTTCCCAACCCCCAAGCCACGCTCATCACGTTCGATCGTGGCCTTTCGCCGTACCTGATTCGGGGGGATTTCCGAAGTCGCGATCCCGTCCGTCAACCATGGGGCGGCCGAACGGGTGATCGCTGTACCGACTTTTCCCATTGGTGTCGCCAGCATACCCGCGCTGGAGCAAAAAATCGACTCGGAAACCAACGCGCCTCGTCGCCAACGTCTTGCGAGCCGATCGTGGAAATTTGCACAAAGTCGCCCGTGTGCGAAGAATTGCCAATCGAACACGCAGGCGCGCGGCTGGCGTGGATCATGGCCATGGGCATCCCTGCTTTACTTGGCGGGGGCCACTTGTTCCGTTCCCATCAAGTAGCCGAAGAGATCGCGGACCTGGTCGGGAGATAGCGTCTGCAGCAGGCCGTCCGGCATGAGCGAGTTCGTCGTGGGGCGAACCTCTTCGATGTTCGCGCGGTCGAGTGTCAAGACCTCCTGCGCCGTCTGGAGGGTGAGAGTGCGGTCGTTTTGCTGCACGATGACGCCCGTTAATGTCCTGCCATCCTCGAGCGCGAGAACGGAGGCGCGGAAATCCGCGCCGACCACCGCGCTGGGATCATAAAGGTTTTCGAGCAGATAATCGAGATTCTTGCGGTTGGAGCCGGTGAGGTCAGGGCCCACCTTCTTTCCCTGCCCGAAGAGGACGTGGCAGGAAGCGCAGTGTTTGTCAAAAATCGCGCGTCCTTGGGATAGGTCGGCCTCGCGAAGTCGGTCCTCGGTCATCCTTTTCTTGGCGTCGTCGATGAGGGCGCGCCGATCGGACGCGGAGGGTCGGGCTTCACCCCAAGTGCTGCGCAATAATTCCGTAAGGGCCGGGTCGTCAAAGCTGCCGATCTGCCGGGCGTGGAATGCCGAGAGATCTTGTTTGGAAACTTGTTTTGCTTGGATCGCCTCGAGCAATGCCTTGGCGTACGCCGGCCGACTGACGAGCGTGTTGACCGCGACGGCGCGTTCGGCGTCGTTCAGTCGGGGGAATTGTTCAAGTACCTTTGGGGGGACTTGCGGATTCTCGTAAAGGGCGAGTCCGCGAATCGCCTCGACGCCTATCGCGCGATCGGCGACCCAATTCAACAGTTGGTTGGCGAAACCTTCCGGTTTAGCCGCCAACAATGTCCTGAGCGCTTGCTTCCGAACCTCCGGTTCAACGTCGCTATTTTCGACCTGCTTCTGGAGTTCGGCCATTGTTCGCCCGTCGCCGAAAAGCACTCCCAGTTCCTGCGTGGCTTGGCGAATTTCCGCGGACTTTAGCGTCGCAAATCTCGTCTGCGCCGCATCCCATCCCCGTGGCTTCGTTGCCCGCGCCCAGCCTTTGAGTGCCTCCGACATTCCCACGAGAATGTCGCGAGTTGCATCCCCGTCCGTGGACGAAGCCTTGGCAAGCAAGGTATCGACGAACGCGGGACTGGATTCCAGGTCCTCCGTTAGCCGGCGCGCGATGAATTGGCGGATTTTGGGGATCTTGGTGGCCTCGGCCAGACGGAGCGCACGCGCGGGGTTTTGCGGAATCGCGGGTTCGATTCCGTACCAGATCAGAAGTGGAAGTTGCGCGTCGTCGGCAAACTTCGAATGCTGGCAAAGCTTTTCCGCGAGGGACCAACGCGCCGCGACGGGAAGGCGCTGCAACGCGCTCGCCATGTAGAGCAGCACCAGGCCCGATGGCTCGTTCGGGACTCGTTGAATCACGGCTTCGAGTTCCGATTCGGACGGAGAGTCGCCCGCCGTCCATGCGTCGGTGATAAAACGTACCGACCAGACGCGCAGGGGTTCCAGGGGATGATGGAAGAGTGGCAATAGGTAGTCCGGTGAAGTTCCCGAGCAGGCATGGAGAGCCCAGAGATAGCGCACCGCATGCGTCGGGTTTTGGGTTTCGGAGAGTCTCCGCTTGAGTTCCGCTTGGACCGATTGCAGATCCTCGCCGCGAGCCGCGCGGTCGCGAAGTATTTCAATAGCCTTTCGCGACCACCAATTGTTGGCGGCCGTTAGCATGCCGAGCAGTTGTTGCGTCGTTGCTTTCTCGAGATTGAATTCCGTCTTCGCCGAGAGTTTGCCGTGGGAGATCTTGTAAACGCGTCCGGAGCTTCGGTGGATGCCGTCGTGTTCGTGACATTCGCCGGTGTCGGACCAGTCGAGCACGAAGACGCTGCCGTCGGGCCCGGAGGCGAGGTCGAGGCCGCGGAACCAGGGATCTCCCCAAAAAATCATGTCTTTTTCATGTTTGGCGACGAAGCCGGCTCCGCGACGTTCGAGTCGATCGACGTTGATCCTGCGTCCGTGGAAATTGAGCATGAAAACCTTGTCACGATACACTGCCGGCCAATTGTCCCCTTGATAGATCATCAATCCGCTATGGGCGTGGCCACCGCCGGCGGCACTGGTGGAATCGCTGACGCCCGCGCGGATCGCGTGCCAGACTTCGCCGGTATCCCAATGGAAATGGTCGGCGGTTTGTGGCGCCAATTGGTAGGAGCGGGGGTTGAAGTCGCTGCCAAACATCCGCTCCGTTCTAAGGCCGGGGACGACGTGCCAAAGGTGGCCGATCACGGTGTTGACGAGAAAGAGTTCTCCATGTTCGTTGAAGTCGAATCCCCAGGGATTCGTCGTGCCATGGAGAACAGCTTCGAATCGCTCGCGCGTGGGGTGATAACGCCAAACGCCGCAATTAATCGAAGTCCGCTGCGACTCGCTGGCGCCCGGTTTTCCCACGACCGACGTTTCTAAAATGCCATGGCGGCCATAAAGCCAGCCATCCGGTCCCCAGCGAAGCCCGTTGACGATATTGTGGCGGACGGCCGAATCTTTCCATCCGTCGAGAATGACGCGTGGCGGTCCGTCGGGCAGGTCGTCTTGATCGGCGTCCGGAATGAAAAGAAGTTCGGGGGCACAAAGGACCCACACGCCCCCAAGACCCAATTCCACGCTCGTGAGTTTCCTTCCCTGGTCCCAGAACACTTTCCTGCGGTCGTGGACGCCATCGCCGTCCGTGTCCTCGAGGATCACCAGGCGATCGCGGAGTTTCGTGTCGAAGTTCCGGGCAGCCTCGGCATAGGTGTAACATTCCGCGACCCACAATCTCCCTCGGGAATCGAAGGTCATGGCAATCGGTTGGCGGACTTCCGGTTCATGAGCGTAGAGCGTGGCGACGAAGCCTTCCGGTAACTTCATGGATCCGAGCGCGTCCTTGGGCGTGGTGACGTTCACGTTCTTCTCGAAGTCGTAAGGCTTCGGAAACTCGTCCGCGCTAGCCGTGCCGAGGAAACCAAGGATCCCCCCGCCGAGGATCACAAGACCCCGAAACGCGTGATGACTAGTCCGTTTCAAACGGATCGAACTTTTCTGAAAAATCGTCCACAGGCGGAGCATCCCCCCGTCAAACCGTGATTTACTTGTCATTGAATCCCTGAGTAACGCGGAACGGCAAAGAAAAGTCATAACGGTATCCGTTTGCTGAGCGGCAATCGTGGCATGCCCCATGGACTAGACAGTATACCGAGGTCTCGGCTCTTGGATACCGAATGAAGTAAATCGGCGCCGGTCCTTCATGGGAATGGCGTCTTGTGGGCATGGGAGAAATTCCAGGGATCGCAATGGGCAGAGGCAAGGGGAGCAAAAACGAAACAACCCCGGGTAAGCCGGTGGTCGGCGCCCGGGGGAGGGAGATGGATTCTGTTCGATCAACGCCGGAGGCCGCAAGTCCCTCGGCGTCATGGTTGTTATCGGTAGTAAGGATTCGAAACGAGCATCGTCGGTGTGGTGGGCGGCACCTGGGCGGTACGGGTCGAATCCTGGATGTCGAGCTTCACCGGTTCAGGTGAGAGCAGCTTTGGCGGTTCCGGCACGAAGGAAGAGTTCGTTGCCGGCGTCGAGGGGTTCGTCGGTTCCGCGGGGGGCTGCGTCTGTTGCTGCGGCGCCATCGGTTGCGGAATGCGAGCGGGCGGAATGTTTTCGCCCGGAGCATAGTAGTGCTTGCGCTCGTCGACGACCTGGCCATCTTTGTTGATGATCCGCTCGATCACCACGGTCCGGTTTTCCGCCGGGTTGCCGTTCGGATTCTGGTAGTAAGAGGGCTGCCCACCTTGCGGCGGGGTGTTGCCGTTGGGGTGTTGTTGGTAGTTCGGCTGTCCGCCTTGTTGCTGTTGTTGGTACGGAGGCTGCCCACCTTGTTGGGGGTAGGCGGGCTGCTGTTGCTGTTGTACGGCTTGGGGCTGAGGCGGAACGATTTGCGCTTGTGCTTGCGGCACGTTCGGCGCGAAGTAACCAGCTTGCTGGGGCATTGGCGCCACCGGGGCCGCTGCGACTGCAGGAGCGGTCGGAACCGCGGCAACTGCGGGCGCGGCAGGCATGGCGGCCACTGCAGGAGCGGCCGGGATTGCGGCGACGGCCGGAGCCACCGGCATGGCGGCGACCGCAGGAGCCATGGCAACGGCAGGAACGGCCGGGAAGTATTGCTGCACGGTCGTCACCGGCTCCGCCACGCAGCGCCTTTCCATGCGGGTAACCGGGACCTGAACCTGCTGCGCGACGAAGGTCGTCACTGGAGTGACGGCTGCCCTGCGCACAAGCGATGTGACTGGCGTGGTCACGGCGCCGTACGAACAAGTGCACGGATCGTAGTACGCGCTTGTCCGCATCGTCGTCACCGCCTCCGTGTAGAAGGAGGTCTGAAACGTCGTGACCGGTTGCATGTTCGTCTGGATTTGCATTTCCGTCACGGGCGCGAGGTAGCAACGTTGAACCATCGCGGTTTGGGCGACGGTGACCGGCTGCGGGGCACATGCGACGCAGGCGGGCGCGGCTGCGACCACGGGCGCTGCCGCGACGGCGACCATGGGGGCCGGGACCGCAGCGACGGCGACCACGGGGGCAGGGGCGGCACAAGCTCCGCAAGCCGGAGCCGCGGCCGCCACTGTTTGTCTTCGTTTTCGGCCGAACAGGCCGAACATGTTCGCGCTTGCAGGCATGGACCAGGCCAGCGTAATGGCGGCCGCCAGTCCCGCGCGAAAGAGCCAACTTTGATGCAGGTTCATTGCGGAACATCTCCCTGTGTTGGGTGACGGTTCCGATGAACCAACCTCGGGACGAAGCCACCCAAGAAACCTCGTCCAGTTCAACGGTATCTTTGTGATTTGTAATTATCAATTGCAGCTTGAGCTAAAATCGCGTCGCTGTCGCGCCGATCTGCTTAATTTATCGATTGAAAGGAATAAACGCTAATCGGGGGGCCTCACGAGGGGATTTCTTGCCGCGACACTTCCCGTTCCTCGCCGGCGAAATCGTCGGGAAAAACTGCGGCAAATCCACTTAATCCGCACGATCGTCTTAATTGTAAAAGTCGCCGTCCGTCCAAGGCCGACGGTTGTAAGATTTACATGCGTGAGCAGTGGTTGGGCAGCTTCCTCTTTATTGAAAAACGACCGCGGGCCGGCGCTTCTGAAACATCGCCGGCCCGCGTGCCATTCCATCGATTGCGAATGCTCGAACGTCACTCGGCGTCCGTGGTGCCGACGATGATGATGCCGATCGGGAAATCGATTTTTTTGCCGTCGACCTCCGCATGAGTCAATACGTTGACGACGATGTTGTTCGCTTCGTTCTCATTGACGATGGGGAACTTCAAGGCGGGCTTTTCGAAGAATGGCTGCATGAACATAACCGCGGGATGCCCGGTTCCCGACGCCTCCTTGCTGATCTTCATTAGTGGATCATGTTCCATCGGCGCGAGTTCGGTATCTTTCTCCGCGGGGACCAGGCAGAGGAACTCTGGAAAGGGCGCGACACCCATATGATTCCCGTCCGACGGCTGGATCCCCAGTCGAAGCGTGTAGATTCCCTCGGCGAGTTTCTGGTCGCGGAAGTCCGTGAGATCGTCCGCCTTGATTTCGAGGACGGCGACGAGTGTTCCTTCCGTCATCGCGTTGTACGGCGGTGGTTCGTCCGCGGCTTGAACGGGAATGCTTTCGCGGATCCACAAATGAGCGATTTCCTTGTCGCCATTCTTGATCGAGTAACTCGTGGGGGAAAGCGTCTTGGC
Source organism: Planctomycetota bacterium (assembly GCA_046350335.1). Lineage (GTDB taxonomy): Bacteria > Planctomycetota > Planctomycetia > Kolteriales > Kolteriaceae > JAXMAQ01. The sequence goes on along the minus strand of JAXMAQ010000004.1, from coordinate 9,337 downwards.
GATCTCTGGAGCCACCACTTTCGGGGCCGACTGTTTGTCCGCAGTGACTACGGGAAGGTCATCCGCAGAGACCGGTAGGGAAAACGCCCAGATCGCACCTAGAAGGATCGCTCGCTTCATTCCCGTAAGCTCCTCGGCGTGCTAGAGCACGCCATACGTTGGTTTTCGATTTCCTTTGAATTCGGGCAAGGCCAAGCCGATGGCCGGCGGGACAATCGAGTGTAAACGACCTTTTGTCCCATTATGAATAAATATAGGGCCGTGGGGAAGAAACTCCCCACGGCCCTAGGCTATTGCTTGATGATTCGCCCGATTCAACGGGCCGATACCCACGCCTTTACTTTTCTGAGGCTCAGTTTTTCGCCTTGTTCACTTCCGCGAGCGCGAGCAAAACGTAGGCGGTCACCAGTCGTGGGTCTCCTTCGAGCCAACGGCTGGTTTTGTTGGTCCAACTTCCGTCCCCGTTTTGCCGGGCGACGATTTCCGTCACGAGGTCGGCGCGCCAATCGTGCGGCTTCCCGTCCGCGTCGACGAATTGCTGGACATCGAGCAACGCCAAGGCCTTGGCGAAGGTGTGGTAATAGTAGTAGAGCCCTTGCTCTCCGAGGCCGGGGTTCTCTTTGACGGAGTAGTGCTTCTTGACCCAATCGTGGGCTGCTTTGACGCGAAAATCGTCCTTGGCAAGTCCCGCGAAAATGAAGCTTTTTAGACCCGCGTAAGTCATGCTGCCGTAGGACCGGAGCCCCTGGGTGGTGTCACCTCCCCCGGGGTTATAGTTCTCGGCAGGGGTGTAATAGAAGCCGCCGTCCTCCACGAGCTTTCCTTGGGCAAGATCATTGGCCCCCTCGCCCGAGAGATTTTGACATCGGCGGACAAAAACCAAGGCGCGTTGGTACGCGGGATCGTCTTTGGGGAGGCCGGCGGAATCGAGCGCCTCGAGCAGAAAACTTGTGTTCGACAGGTCCGGACGGGATTTCGAACCGTAACCTGCCCCACCATATTTCGGACTTTCGGGACTGATTCCCTCCGATTCGTCCCACTGCTCTCCCTTGAGGAACGAAACGGCATTGTCGATGATTTTCTGGTATTTTCCATCTTTGTTCGCCGCCACGAAGGCAAGCACGGCGACGGCGGTCGGGTAATTCTTCTGCGCGTCGGCCGCGTAGATCCCTCCGTCCGGTTTTACCGATTTTTCCAGGTATGCCAGTCCCTTGGCGACCATGGGGTCCGCGGGAGTGACGTGGCCGGACCGCAGCAAGCCCGCGATCACTAGACCGGTGATCGGGGGAGCCAGATCCTTGTCCGCGAAGCTTCCGTCCGGATTCTGGTTTTTCCGGAAAGTCGACGGCTTTGTCAGCAGCTTCGCTGGCCGTCCGTTTGGTGTCGACAGGCCCCGCCAGCGAAGAAAGGGACGGGACGGTCGCGATAGCGCCCTGCGACCAACCATATAACACCTCTGTTCCATGAAATCGGTTTCATGCGATCCTCACTATGCCAATGCCGGTTCGTCCGAATCGGATGGCCACTTTGATGAAAGAAACGGCAGAAAGTACGCCCTGCCAAGGTGATTCCAGCTTTAGCGTCGAGAATTCCCGTTGCCTTGGACGATTTTCTTCACCGTCATTATCAGGTTCAGGCGTGCTGCATCAGCGGCGGAAGTTAGGCCAGCCACGCGACGATTTGGACAAATCTTGGCCAGCTGGACGTGACGGAAGGTTGGCAGTAGGTCGCCGATGGACGCGAGTCGGTTCGTTCGTAGACTAAGACGTGGTAAAGGAAATCGAAGGCTGGCGGTTCTCGAACGGATCCGGGGGCGGCCGGTCAAGTGAACCGTCAGGTGTGGCGATATAGCGTCTGCGTGGTCGATGAACTTCGGCGAATCGTCCGGCCCCAGGTCGCTACACGTGGTGCGGGCAATGACGAAGCAACAACTAACCCATTACGATGCCGACGGCACCAGCAGATGGTGGATGTCTCCTCGGACAAGCCTATCACGCGGCGAGAGGCGGTCGCGACCGGGCATGTCGAGATGGCCGAGGAAACGCTCCGGCTGATTTTGGACAAGAAGTTCGCCAAAGGGGACGTGGTCAATTAGCGCGGCTGGCGGGCATTATGGGAGCCAAGCGGACCTCGGATTTAATTCACTTTGTCATCCGTTGAGCCTATCGAGCGTTTCGCTGACCCTGGAACCGGTTTCACCTACGGATCTCGAAGTTCGGGCGACGTGCAAGATTGACGCAAAAACTGGCGTCGAGATGGAGGCGTTAACCGCGGTGACCATTGCCTGCCTGACGGTTTATGACATGTGCAAGGCGGTGGATCGGGGCATGCGGATCACGCGAGTTCAGCTCGAGGAAAAGTCTGGCGGTAAGTCGGGGACGTACTGTCGCGTATAGTCCGCGAGACCGATGGGCGGGCCAAGGATTGGCATGATTCGCCTCGGGGCCCGGCGGGGGTCAAGAATTTGGTTGGGTAGCGCGCCGACGCGGCGCTCCTATAGTTTCATGGTTTTGGATCCGCGGCTTTTCCGTGAAATCGGTGGGCAAGTGGCTCCAAAGAACTCGGAGGCCAAGAGAGTTCATGCTGACATCGGCTCGAACAGGCGCGCCGCACGAGGGAACACCGCCGCAAGACGCCAAGACCAAACCGGCCTTGACGGATCTTTACCTGCCGATTCGCGATGATCTTCAACGAGCCGAAGAAATCCTCGCTAGCGAACTCGATTCCCAATTGGAGTTCGTTCGGGAATTGACCTCGCGCGTTCAGCTTTATCCAGGGGAAGCGGCTTCGGCCATGCTCCTGCACCTCCGGCTCGAGCCTGCGGTTCGGTGACCCCCGCCACCATACGCTCGCCGCCGTCGTCGAGATGATTCATGCCGCAACTCTGGTGCATGACGACATTCTCGACGAAGCGGATCGTCGGCGACACGTCATCACCGTCAACTCCGAGTGGGGCAACGAGGCGAGCGTTCTGCTCGGCGACTACCTGTTTACGCACTCCTTCCATTTGGCGGCATCCCTCGATTCGACGTTCGCGTGCCGTTGGATTGGCCGCGCCCGCCAGCCTGGTTTGCGAAGGGAACTCCATCAGATCTCGGCGTGGCTACTTCGATCTCGGCGAGGAAGAATATTTCTCGATCATTACCGGCAAGACCGCGGAATTGACCGCCTGCTGCTGTGGATTGAGCGCCCATTACGCCGGCGCGTCGAGTGAAGTGGAAAACGCGATGAGTAACTACGGCCGAGAACTCGGCATTGCGTTCCAGATCGCCGACGACATGCTCGACTTGCTCAGCGACGAGGCCGCTTCGGGAAAATCTTTGGGGAGCGATCTGGCGAAACAGAAATTGACCCTTCCCATCATTCGGCTACGCAATACCGCAGACCGGGCGGCTCCTCGCCGATTGTCGACAGGTCTGGGAAAATCCTGGCCCGACAGCTCGCAAGGACATGCTCGAATTGCTCCGTCGCTCGGATGCCATCGAATATGCCATTGGCCGGGCGAAGGAAATCGCGACTTCGGCCGCGAATCGCTTGAACGCCTTGGCGCCCAGGCGGCAAGGATGTCCTGGTTTCCATGGCGCGGTTCGTGGTGGATCGTCCTTTCTGACCGAGCTCTCCTCCTTCTGAGGATCCAGGGGGCTTTGCCGACCTTCGGGACCGGAACAGCCTTCCTTCGTGGAAACTGTTCTCCAGGTGGTGTACAGGGTCTGGCGTGTGCAGAATGAAGCGTCAGCGGCATCAGGTTGAAGTTGTTCTGGCAAGTCTTTGCCAATCGCGATGCGGCGATAGCCGCGATCGATAAGCCGGAGTGGCGGAATGGCAGACGCGATGGACTCAAAATCCATTCTCCGCAAGGAGGTGCCGGTTCAAGTCCGGCCTCGGCACTCATCTTCCTGGTCCGGGATGAGGACGCGTTCGCGTCACATTCCTGAAACCAAAATTAAGCAGGAAACCAGTTCAAACCCGCCATCCGATACGATCGATTCTCTAGGATGGCGCTTTTTATCTTAAGTCGTTTTGGGTTATGGGCTTGAGTGAAGGGTGGCTCTTGTCCGTCACTCGTACTGGGAGCCGCCAAGTTCTCCCTTCGTTTCCGAACTCAAAATCGCTACATCGGTCCTCCCGTCGAAGTCGTTTTATCGGCAAAGACCTGAGCGTGATCCGTGCTTTACTCATTTCTGGACCGAGGTATCTGGGGGTAGGAGGCTGCCTCAGGCCCATCGGACGGCGTCGATGGTGGATGGTCGCGACGAGGGTATTGGCAAGGGAGGCGGTCATGAACCGATGGAGTTGGTGGTCCTGGTTCTGGCTGGATCATTAGGATGTCGGTCGAGAGATCGCGTGTCGGATCCGAATGACCGGGTCAACGTCGATGTTCCGTTCGTGAATGTTCGTGTCGGCGAGCAGGCGCGTAGACGCGCCACACCCATGTCGGACGCCTCGCTATCCAGCAGCAGAGTTATACCCAGCAACAGCCGGTGACCGTTCCGGCGCAGCCAGTCTCTCAGCAAATGCCGACGAGCCAGTCGTTCCGACCGATCTCGCCCGAAGGCGGCACCGTGTTGCCCCGCCGCATTCCCTCCCGCCGCTGGGGTGAGTCCTAAAGCTGGACCCGCACAATACGCGTCCCATTTCCCCGCGGTTTGGATACGTGGGGATGAGATCGGTTTTGAAATTGGCGGCACTATGATCACGCTCGTGAAGCACCCGCCGTGGCGACGATGTCAGACCCACAACACGACTCCCCGCTTTTCGTGGCCAAGGCGGTCCAATTCCCTGGCAAGCGACCGATACGCTCTCTTATCTTGAGTTATCCATGGGCGAAATCGTCCGCGAAGTCTGGTCGTAGCGGCCTCCGGCGGGCGACGTAAGGCGAGTTTTCCATTGAGGAACAGGCGATGTCGTGATAAGGTCAGCTGGCGTTGGTGACCGGCGCGGGAAGTGGGATGGGAAGAGCGATTGCGCACGCGGCTCGCGGATGAAGGTTGCCGCGTGGTCGCCGTGAGGCGCCGCGAAGAAAAGCTCCGGGAAACGGTCGAAGCCTATTCCGGGGCGGGTTCGATTCTCACGCGCGCGCTCGACGTAAGCGATCGTCGGCAGGTCGAGGACTTCATGGCGTGGCTGGTGGAGAGTTGTGGTCCGGTCGAACTACTCGTCAATAACGCGGGGATCAATATCCGCAATCGCTCGCTGGAGGTATTGTCGGTCGAGGATTGGGAGCAACTGATTCATGTGAACCTGACTGGCGCGTTTCTGATGATCCACTCCGTGCTTCCCATAATGCGGACGCGCAAAGAAGGCTTGATCATCAACATTTCGTCGATTGCCGGCCTTCGCCCCTCGGTGCTCGGCGGGGCGGCATACTCGGCGAGTAAATATGGCCTCAACGCGCTCAGTGGCGTGGTGGCTCTGGAAGAAGCCAAGCACGGCATTCGTTGTTCGGCGATCTGTCCCGGTGAGGTGGCGACCCCCATTCTGGATCAGCGCCCCGTGCCCGTATCGGCGGAAAAGCGTGCCGCCATGGTGCAGCCGGAGGATATTGCCGCCGCCGTACTGTTCATCGCTCGGCTTCCCGCGCGGGCGCACGTTCCCGAATTGATCATCAAGCCGACGACGCAAGAGTTTTCGTGAGCATGCCATGCAGCGTCCGCCATTCCCTTCATTCGTTGGATCGAAGAGGAGTGGCATCCCCTTGGCAGTGAAGAAGGGGGGGCGTTTTTGCGATTCGGCGAAAGGCGCACGTTTTCGGTTGCCGGGGAATGGCATCCGTGAATTCTGATTTTTCTCTGTTGCGAATGGGTGAAATCCGCTAGTCTCTTCAGGCGTTGCTGTTCGCCTTTGATTCAATGAAAGAAAGGACGAGAAAGTGGCCAAGGAACACGAGCCAACCGCGCCGGAATCTGGAGCTCCAGCCCAAGGACAACAGCTCCAGGTGGATGACACCGGTTTGGCGCCCACGTATTCGAACTTCTGCCGCGTGACCGGAACTCCCGAGGAAATCATCTTGGATTTCGGTTTGAATGTCGAGCCGTTCGGTCGTTCGACCCATCCCATTCGATTGACGCAGCGAATGGTCTGCAACTTCTATACTGCCAAGCGTTTGCTCATGGCCCTTTCGGTTGCCGTGCAACGTCACGAAAAGACGTTCGGCGTTCTTGAGACCGACGTCAACAAGCGCGTCAAACACGAAGGTGCTTGAGGCTGACGGTCCGTCGCTTCGGAGTTTCGGCAAGCCCTTTTAAGCGAACTTGATACGGATGGGTCGGTCCGCGCGTAAGCCGAAAAGCTTCGCGTGGGATCGACCCGTGGCGTTCTTGCTTCGCGTTTCTTGGGGGAGGTGGTGGTTTCCCGATGCCATCAAAACTTGCGCGGCGCACGTACAAACCGATGTCGAACGTGATGGTGTCGGGCTGAAGGCGTCTATTTCCCGGCCAACGGGTACCGTGGGTAACGGTTCGCCGTGGAGTTGGCATGCGTCTCCATGTGCGAATGTCCTGGAATCCCTTGGGCAGCCTCCTTCAATTGGGTAATGGCCGCCACCATCAAGACTCATGGGTTTACCGAGCTGGTCTGGCCTATTCCGCCGAGCCCTTGTATCATGCGCGCGGCGGGGCGCCCTGCCCGAAAATGTCGACGTTCTTGAAGGATCGTCGTTTTCTGCCCTGTTAAGTGGATTGGAACCTTCGCATGCCCAGTGGAGCATCCGGGTGAAAGGGGCTGTTTGGATGTCGTCGAACTCAGGTTCTTGGAAGTTCTTCTCCGGCCTAGTGCTACTCGGCTTGGCGGTGATGCCGCTGGGTTGTGGTGGTTCGAAGTCCGACACGAAGGAGAAGGAAGAGAAGGCGGCTTCCCAAGCGGCTCTGAAAGTAGAGTTCCCTGACGGCGATCCATCGGTTCCCGCGGACCAGGGTGGACCGGGATTTACCGGTGAGGGGTGGACCACTGCCGTCCCCGTGTATTCCGGGGATCCCAAGGCGGTCAAAGGGGGAACGGTCACCACGTTCATGCTCGAATGGCTATCCACCCTTCGAGTCGCCGGTCCTTCGAGCAATGTCAAGGACAACAGCACGATCTACTCTCTCTGCTATCAAACGCTCCTCGATCTGGATCCGAACAATCTTGAGTTCGTCCCTTCGCTGGCGAGTCATTGGTGGATCTCGGAAGATAAGATGACGTTTCGGTTTCGGATCAATCCGAAAGCCCACTGGTCCGACGGCAAGCCGGTCGTCGCCGAAGACGTCGTGGCGACCTACAAGCTTCTGATGGATGAAACGCTCGAAGACCCCATGAACATCCTCGTTTATGGCAAATTGCACCCTCCGGTCGCAAAGTCCAAATACATCGTCGAAGTAAAGGCCAAGGATCAGAATTGGCGTAATTTTCTTTATTTCGCGGCTTCGACGTTAGTGCTTCCCGCGCATGAGATCGGTCCGATTACCGGCAAGGAGTATCTCGAGAAATACAACTTTGCCTACACGGCCGTTTCCGGTCCCTATCAGGTGCGTCCCGAGGACATCAAGAAGGGGAACTCCCTTACGCTGACCCGCCGCGACGATTTCTGGGCCAAGGACGACAAGGCGAACGTCGGTCTTTATAACTTCGACAAGATTCGTTTCGTCGTCGTGCGCGATCCGGAGCTCGCATTTCAGAAGGTTTGCAAAGGCGAGCTGGACTATTTCCAGGTCATTAAGCCGGAATGGTGGGTAAACGATTTGCCGGCGTTGCCCGCGGTGAAGCGCGGCTGGTTGATTCGCAAGGAAATCTACAACGACAACGCGGTCGGCGTCCGCGGTTTTGCGATCAACATGCGAGTGCCTCCCTTGGACGACGTGCGCGTTCGCAAGGCGCTTGCGCTTCTCTATGATCGGGAAACCCTCATGAAGAAGCTCTGGTATGGACTCGTCAAGCCGCTCGACTCGTACTACCAAGGGGGAGAATACCAGAACCACGACAACGAGTTGATTCGATACGATCCCAAGAAAGCCGCGGACTTGCTCGCGGAGGCGGGTTGGAAAGAGCGCGGTCCAGACGGGATCCTCGTCAAGGACGGCAAGCCGCTGCGCCTCACGATGACGTGGTTTAATCCGCTCTCCGAACGGTTCTTGACCAGCTACAAGGAGACTTGCAAGCAAGTCGGCGTGGATATCGTCTTGGACCGCACGACGTTCGAGACGATGTTCAAGAACATCGATGAACGGAAGTTTGAACTCGCCACGGTTGCCTGGACCGGATTGACGTTTCCCAATCCTGAGACATCGTATCAAGGCAAGCTGGCCGACCAGCCCGCAAACAACAACATCGTCGGCTTCAAGGACGCCCGCGTAGACGAGTTGCTCGGCAAGTACGACCTCGCATTCACGCAGCAGGAACGGAGCGACATAATCCGGGAGATCGACGGCATTATCTTCAAGACGTTTCCTTATGTCCTGCAATGGTACGATCCGGCGCTTCGGATCGTTTATTGGAACAAGTTCGGCATGCCGGAATACGGATTGCCCCGCTATTCGGACATCGATTCGCTTCTTCGCATGTGGTGGATCGATCCCGAAAAATCCGAGGCGCTCAAGGAGGCTCGGCGCAAGGAAGCCGATCTTCCGATCCCGCCGCTCAAAAACGAGTACTGGATGGAGTTCAAGGCGAAGCAGGATCAGGCCTCCAAGGGGAACTGACGAGGTTCGTCCACGTCCCTTTCGCGACGGCGGGGAGGTGGGTGCCCTTCACGTGATTGGATTTGAATTTGGGGTGACATCGCCGAAATGGCCGCGTATTTCGTTCGACGACTGTTGCTGATGATCCCCACGTTTATTGGCGTCACCTTGATCGCCTTCATGATCACGCGCGTCGTTCCAGGGGGACCGTTGGAACGGGAGTTGATGCGCATTCGCATGGGGGCTGCCGAAGCCGCGGGTGGCCGGGTGGGGGCCGTCGGTCAGATTCCCGAAAGCGCGCTTCGCGAACTCAAGCGGGCCTTCGATCTCGACAAACCCGCGCACGTGGCGTACTTCCTTTGGATGAAACGGGTCCTGACGCTCGATCTTGGACGATCGTATTCTTTTCGCGAACCGGTTTGGAATCTGATCAAGGAACGCTTTCCGGTTAGCATCTACTTCGGCCTGATCGGATTTGTTCTTGCGTATCTGGTCTGCATCCCGCTAGGCGTTTTCAAGGCGCTTAGGCACGGCAGTCCCTTCGATGTCGCCAGCTCCGCGATCGTGTTCGTTGGGTACTCCATCCCGGGTTGGGCCCTCGGCGCGCTTCTCTTGGTTCTGTTCGCCGGCGGACAATTCTTTACCTGGTTTCCATTAGGGGGCTTCCGAAGCGATTCCTACGACTC